>JAHBXN010000002.1 GCA_019636475.1 Phycisphaerae bacterium | reverse complement strand
ATTCCCTGCCCGTGCTGTCCGATTCAGTCCGCGCCGGATCACACGTCTTCCAGATCGAGCCACTTCGTCAGAGCCGGCGGCCGATACGCTGCCATGTTATCCAGTAGCTTCGCAGGCTCGCTTCCGGCAAGAACCATGTCGAAATGCTGTCGGCGGAGAAACCCCTCGTTCACCGAATGACGCAGGAAGGCGAGCAGGCCATCATAGAAACCATCGACGTTCAGGATCGCGCACGGCTTCTGATGAATTCCGAGCTGACCCCACGTCCAGACTTCGAACAACTCTTCCAGAGTGCCGAGGCCCCCAGGCATCGCCACGAATCCATCCGACTCCCGGGCCATGAGCGCTTTGCGATCGTGCATGGTGTCGACGACATGCAGCTCGGTGACCGAGCTGTGCCCGACCTCGCATTCCATAAGTGACCGTGTGATGACGCCGGTGACCGATCCGCCGGAGTTGAGTGCTGCGTCGGCGACGATGCCCATCAGACCGACATGGCCGCCACCATAAACCAGCCGAATCCCGCGCCGCGCGATCTCCTGTCCCATCGACCGGGCCGTTTCGGCGTGGATTGGATGGGTGCCGGCGCTCGATCCGCAGAATACGCAGATGGACTTCATGTGTGCAGTGCCGCGCGCCTGTTAGTTTCCGATGCGCGTCACACCGTTAATGCCGAAGGCCTGAATCACGTCGTTCAGCACGTTCCCCGGTTCAATCGTGCCGCCCTGCGGGATCCAGAGGTGCGGGTTGGATGCTTCAAGGTCTCCCATCGTCTCAACATGGCCGTCGTAGAAGCTGACGTTCAAACGATAGGAATTCGCCCGGGCCCCTCGGCCCGGATCGGCATTGGCATGACGAAAGGCGTAGATGCGGGCATCGACCGAGCCGTTCCCGCCGTTGCCAGGAGCGAGCGATCGATCCCACGATTGGCTGCCGGCCGCCGGTCCCTGGAAAGGCGCGCTATCCGAAAAAGTCCCGCCCCAGGTTCCATTGACCGTCATGTCATAGTCCGGAGGCGTGTCCGAATTCGAAAAGCGGGCGCCGTCCGCCGCGAAAATCTTGCGCGATGGCGAGCCGATCCGAGTAATCGACGGCTTGTATTCCTGCGGAAGCTTCACTTCGAATCCGTTGTTGTACCAGCTCAGGCCGGTTGAGCTGTCGGTCGGGATCCCTGCCTGCGCACCGCTCGCTGCGCGAACCCACATCTGGTACCGCGACGTGTTGTAGCTGATCATCGGACCGACGCCCGCATTCAGCCCGGAAAAGTGGTCGGCCAGAAATTTGTTCGAAGGGCAGAGGAACATGGTGTCACTGCGGATTCGATTGAACCGCTTGATGACGCCGGCCGTGTCACCCTGATCCGGAAAGTCGAATCCCAACTGCCAGATTCGCTCAAGCGGACCCAGAAAGTCGTACCGCTGAACAGATTGGCCGTACGCCAGAGGCGCCCCCGCGAGATACGCACCTGAGCCGCCCGGAGCGCCCGGCGGCCAGTCGTTGTTGTCAGTGCCGTACTGCACGGCGCCCGACGCGATCGACTTCAGGTTTGCCATGCACTTGACACGTTGCCCGACGCGCCGCGCGGTCGCAAGCGACGGAAGCAGAATCGAAATCAAAAGGGCGATGATCGAAATAACGACGAGCAGTTCAATCAGCGTAAATGCCCGTTGGAATTGGTTGGACCTGCCTCTTCGCATGACGTTGCACCTTCTCTTGCGATTGAAAATCAAATTCCGGACGGTCGCCGGGATCAGTCGCGCTCCATTTGCTCCGCTTCAGTCGGATCCGGCTCCGGAGTGACGCCGTTCGCTCGGTCGATGTCGCTCTGGGTCGGTTTCTTATTGTGACCCACAACGCGCCGTCCGCAGTCCGGACAGTACGTTTCCTCGGTCGAAGTCGGATCAATCCGATTTTTCAGGACGACATACGTCGGCTTGTCCTTGATGTACCACTTGCCGTCCGCGTCCTTCCCCCAGTAGCAGGCTTCAGCTCGATAGCCGGTCAGTTTGCCCGAGGGCGCTTTGATCGGTTCGATATCGCCTTCCTTAATAGTGTAATGGAACACTTCGCCGGTTTCGATATCGATGTACGGCCGAAATGCCGCCTGATCAGCGGCATCCGGGCCGCCAAGCTGGTAGTATCCGATGATCAGTGCCGCAATCAGCGCGATCGCTGCGCCACCAAGCTTGATTGCTTTCGACCGGCTGCCTGAATCGTCCGGTTGCAAGTCGATTCCTCCATGACTGAGGGCGGATTGTCGCGAGGCGCCCCAGCGCGTCTATTTCCCTACAACTTGAGTGCCGCAAAGCAATTCGAGGCGCACGGCAGCTACCGTCCGGATCCTTCAGCATCCGAAACGCGCATTCTTGCGCAGCCGGATGGGGCGGAGGCCCGCCCGTGCCAAGCGGCCGCGATTATAGTGTCCCGTCGTTGCGGCGTAGATTCAAGGATGAATTGATAATTCGCAAATATCGCGCTAACGCGACGCCGCCGCGAAAGATCGGCGGCCACCTGCGACACCGAAAGTGGTGATTTGATGCAGGAACTGGCGCGTAACATCGGCTCAGATGGGCCGTATGACGCGACGGAAAGCATCGGGAACGTCCGATATTATCAGGATGGCGGGCCGACTAAGACGGCGGGGGTGGAGTTCCACCCGCCCGACCGGAAATCGGTCCATCGCACGATCCCCCGGGGAATTCGTATGGTTCTGCTCGGCGCGAACCGGAGCGCTGAGCAAATACACAATCAGAGACCGAAAAACCGGAGAATCCCGTCATCTTCACGGGCATTCGGATCCGCCAGCGGCGGAAGGCTGCTGAGCCGGCCCATTGGCTTGGTGGGTGAGGCTGCGGCTTCGTTGCGTGTGCGGCTGGAGGCTGAGCCGGCAGCATGGGGTCGGAAGGCGCTGGGTCGATTTCGAGGTGGAGCATTGCGAAAATTGAACATCGTTCTGACTCCTGGTTTGTCGGTTGTGTGAGCGTTTTGTCGGTTTCGTGTTCTACAAGGGCAAACAGGGTTGGCCCTGATAGCCCTTGGTTTTCTGTGATGTCTTCGGTCGTTCGCGAACGGGCCGCGTGTGCCATGGCCGGACGTTGCGATGCAATGAAATTCGCCAGAGGGTGGAGCGCGACGCGCTCCGCCGTTATGAATACGCAGAATGTCCGACACATCCTTAAGTTCGGTGCCTTTTTTTAGAACGGTTGCGTCTCTGCGCGCTCACATAAGCAATGTGCGCCGCGCCGGCCGTTCCATCGGATTTGTCCCGACCATGGGCGCGCTGCACGCCGGCCACGCCAGCTTGATCGAAGCCGCCGCCCGCGCCGGCCACTTCGTGGTGGTCAGCATTTATGTAAATCCGACCCAATTCGGCCCGAACGAAGATTTTACCGCCTACCCACGGTCGATCGAAGCCGACGCCGCGATCTGCCGGGACTCCGGTGCAGATGCGATCTTCGCGCCAAACGATGCGGAGATGTACCCGCCCGGTGAAGAGACGCGCGTGCGTCCGGGGCCGCTGGCCGATCGGATGTGCGGCCGGTTTCGGCCGGGCCACTTCGAAGGCGTTTGCACCGTCGTCGCGAAGCTGTTCAACTTCGTTCAGCCGGATGTGGCGTATTTTGGGCAGAAGGACGCGCAGCAGGCCCGCATTCTCGGCAAGATGGTGGATGATCTCGGGTTTCCAGTCCGGTTGGTCGTTTGCCCGATCGTCCGCGAGCCGGATGGCCTTGCCATGTCGAGCCGTAATTCTTATTTGTCGCCGACGGAGCGCTCTTCGGCGCTTTGTCTCTACCACGCGCTTTCACTGGGGCGGGACCGCCTCGCCGCGGGCGAGAAAGACCTGGCCGCGATCGTTCGTTTGATGCAGGAAGAGGTGCATCGAGTCGCCGGCGTGCGGGACGGCCACGTGACGATCGATTACATTGAGATCAACGACCCCGATTCGCTGATGGCGCTGACTGCACCGGGCAAGCGCATGCTGCTGGCCGGGGCGATCCGGATCGGCCGGACGCGTTTGATCGATAATTTATTGGTGACGTCGGATTGAATAGCGGATCAACGATCACGACCCACTGCAATTTTGGCCTGATCGGGCTGACAGCCTTCCGCGATCAGTAAAGGCAATTCATGTTTCCCACCATGTTCAAGATTCCGATGCCGGATTGGCTACCGGCATTCTTTCATTCGTTCGGCGATGTGAAGAGTTACGGCGTCATGATGATGATCGCCTTTCTCTCGGGCATCTGGCTGGCCTGTCGCCGCGCGTTTCGCTCGCAGGCCGATCCGGACGTCGTCCTGAACCTTGGTTTCCTGTCGCTCATTTTCGGTGTCGCGGGCGCCCGGGCCATGTTCGTGATCCACTATTGGCAAACGCGCTTCGCGAACACGCCGAACCCGCTGGCAGCGATCTTTGACATTCGCGCGGGTGGATTGGAATTCTGGGGCGGCCCGATCGCCGTAATTCCGGTGTGCATCATCTACCTTCGTTACTTCGCAAAGACCTCCGTTCGCTGGTACCTCGATATCACCGTTCCATCGCTTGCATGGGGATTGGCCATTACGCGAATCGGCTGCTTTCTGAACGGATGCTGCTGGGGTGCGGTCTGCGTGGACGAGCATGACCCCGCTCATGCGCGCGCGATCGTTCCCTGGGCGGTGAAGTTTCCTTACGGCAGCCCGGCGATGCGTCAGCAATTTGAATTCGGCCAGCTCACGCTGCCCAAGGAACTGATTTACTATCCGCTCGGTCAAATGGCCTACCACCTGCCGAGGGAGTTCATCGACGAAGCCGTGAAGGATGATGGACGCACCCGCGGCGAGTTGGAGCGTGGCCGCGATCAGGCGCTTTCCGAGCTGCGCATCGCCGAATCGAACCATGCCGATCAGCGCATTCAGATCGAGATGCGAAATCTGCATCGAGAGGCCAGTGAGAGACTCCGCAACTTCTACTCTCTGAACCCCATCGGCGTCGTCGAGCGACAGTGCATTCAGTACGGCCTGACTGTTCCGCAGCTTGCCGAACTGGCTGCTCACTACCGCTCGCAGCCGGTGCATCCGACCCAACTCTATGCCGTGGTGAATGCGTTCCTGCTTTCGTGGCTTCTATCGACGATTTTCTACTATCGCAAACGGCATGGTGTCGTGCTTGGGTGGTTCCTGCTCATCTACTCAGTGTCGCGCATCTTTGAAGAGGCGGTCCGACAGGACAATCCGCTTGATATCGGAGGCATCACGATTTCGCAGGCCGTGAGCATCGTCACATTCGCGACGGGCCTTGCGTGGATGTTCCTCATGTATCGCCTGCCGCAGTACAGTCCGCGCGCGGTGAAGTTTGAATTACCGCCGGAGGAAACCGCGCCACCGCCGAAAGCGAAGCCTGCAAGGAAATGACGGGCCGGTCGCAAGACGTGGCCGGCGCTGGGCTCACGCATCGGTATGTCCGCACCGTTGAAAATCCTGCATCTTGCCGATACGCACATCGGCGCCGAGCTTCCGACCCGGCCACGAAGGCCCGGACCGCGGCGCGGTGACGATTTCATCAATGCCTATCTGCGCGTCCTTCAGATCGCACGCGATGAAAACGTCGATCTGGTCATTCACGCGGGCGATGTATATGACACGCCTCGGCCATCCAGTTCCGCGGTGCTGGCCGCGGTGATGCCGCTCCGTCGACTGGCGGACGACGGGATTCCCGTTCTGATCGTGCCGGGAAATCACGAGCGCAGCCTGCTTCCTGCGTCGCCCTTTCTCTCGCATCCGAATATCACGATTGCAGGCGGGCCGATGACGCGTGCTTACTCATTTCGCGGCGTCCGCGTCGCCGTCTCCGCCTGGCCGTGCATCCGTCGCGAAGCGAGCGTCCGATTCGGAGCGGCGCTGGCTGAGACGGGCTGGCGCGACATCGATGCCGACTTCCGAATCCTTGCGGTACACCAGTCCTTCGATTCGGCGGTTTGCGGTCCGGCGAACCATCGATTTTCAAAGAAGAATCCCGATGTGATTTCGCGCGAGGCCGTGCCGTTCGAATTCGACTATCTTGCGGCGGGCCATGTTCATCGCCATCAGTTTTTGCGGCCGGCGACCCGTCTGACGCCGCGCATCGTCTATGCCGGCTCTCCCGACCGGATCACGTTCGCGGAGAAAGATGAGCCAAAAGGCTGTGTGCTGATTGAAGAGGTGTCATGTAAGTTGCACCATCGATTTATCGAACACGCCGTTCGGCCGATGTCGGTCTGGCCGATCGCTGTTGAGGGATTGTCGCGGGAGCGACTGATTTCCCGGATCGAGGAGTTGATTGCCGGTCTGCCGGAGGGAGCAGTGGCAGACATTCGAGTCGCCGGCGTCGCGGATCGGCAACTGCTGCGAGGTATTAAAGTGCGCGAGCGGGCCGCCATGCTCAGGCCGGATGTGCTTCCATATTTCAGCGTTCGCGGCATCGATTTTCCCGATCAGTCGCCGGAGCAGGGGATTTCGCCGATTTCGACGACTTCGCCGCCGGCGGTTTCCGCGTTTGATGTGATTGATCCGGCTCCGGCGCATCGCTATGTCGCAACGGCGGGCAATCTTGCGACGCTGCCGCAGGCGCGCGGTGTGTATGCCATCTACGATCGGGAGGGGCGGCTGCTCTACGTCGGGAAAGCGACGAACCTCCGCGCGCGTGTGCAAACTCACATGCGGGATTCAGCGGCGACGAACTATTTCAGCGGGTGGACGCGACAGGCCGCACGAATTGAGACGGTTCTTGTGTCGTCGGACGAGGCGGCGCTCGACCTGGAGACGAGCCTCATCCGGCGGCATCGGCCGCCGTTCAACTGGTTTGGAACATGAACCGTGATTGTCGCGGCGGATCGCCGGTTACTTGCGGCGTTTTTTCGGGCTTGCCGCAGCGTTATTTCGCATGGCCTCGATTCGAGCACGTAGCACGCTTGCTTCCTCGTATCGCTCGTCGGCGACGGCCTTGTCCAGCTCCGCCTCAAGCCGTTCGACCGGATCGAGCGGCATCCGCGCGGCGATTTCGCGTCGAAGGGCCGACAGGATCGAGACCTCCGTCATTTCCTCGAAGTCTTCTTCGCCGGCGTCGGTGACCACATCGTGAATCGCGCTCAATCCGGCGTCGACGCGGGCCAGGGCGGTCTTGAATCGACCTTCTCGAAGCAGCAGATGTACTTCAGCCCGTGTATTCATCATGATGAGGTAGGGCCGATACTGCTCAAGGGCGAGGCGGTCGCTGTCTTCCCGCGCGAATCGCCGGCACAGATCAAGCACATCCAGATTCCGAGCCGTGTCCCGCTGCACGCCTTCAAAGTCCTCGAGAACAAACTCGGCGAGATAGCGGTGATAATATTGAAGGGATTCGTCGCGAAGGGCCGCGCATTCCTCCGGAGTCAGTTCGAAGCCCAGATCGGTCCCGTTGCGATCGCGATACTTCTCGACCCGCGCCGCATGATAGGCGAGCAGTGAATCCGCTCCGTGCGGCCTCCGGCCGTCGGGCCGTCCCGAAATCTCCATCTGCAAGAGGCCCAGGTCGAGCCGCATCTGGATCTTTACGGCGCCGTCGTCGCCGGTGATCTTGCGCACCGTAATCTGCCCGGACTCGTAGTCCCAGCCGAGTAAGATGCGTCTCAGGTCATACGAAGCCATCGTCTGACTCCTTTCGCAATCGGGAGAGTCACTCAATTATACTCAACGAAAATCGGTCATGCCGGTATCTGTATCAACACTGAGATGTCGGTTTTCGTGAAAATCCGGCAGTTGCCGATAATCCCTAACGGGTGGAAAAGCGGCCGCCTATAATCGCGTTGGCGCGCAATTTTCGCGCGATGTGAAAGAAATTCAGGTGATTGCCGCGCCCCGCGCGATGATATCGGCCGGAGATTCGTCCGTCGGCGGAAACTGCGCGGTGCAATGTACCCGGCACCGAATGCCCGGGTTGCAGCGTCGACTACTAACCGGGATTGTTCTGCGGATCGGCCCTCGGTCGCCCACGGATTTCCGCAGCGATCATACCGCTCGATTGAGAGCCTATTGGAGGTCTTTAAGTGAAAACCCTCGCCTACGCCGCACAGTCTCCGACCACGCCATTGGCCCCGTTTTCGATTGACCGCCGGGAGCCAACCGCCGACGACGTCAGGATCGACATCCTATATTGCGGGATCTGCCACTCCGATCTGCACATTGTTCGAAATGAATGGAAGCACACGAGCTATCCGGTGGTTCCCGGCCATGAGATTGTCGGGCGTGTGTCGGCTGTCGGATCGGCCGTGAATGACTTCAAGGTCGGCGACACGGTCGGTGTCGGCTGTCTGGTGGATTCGTGTCGTCATTGCGGCAGTTGTCAGGAAGGGTTGGAGCAGTTCTGCGAGAATGAGATCACCTTCACCTACAACAGCCCGGACAAGCACTCTGGCGGAATGACTTATGGCGGATACTCGGGGCAGGTCGTGGTCGATCACAAATTTGTGTTGCACGTGCCGGACACGCTGAATCTCGCCGGCGCCGCTCCGCTGCTTTGCGCGGGAATCACGACGTATTCGCCGCTGCGAACGTGGAAGGTCGGCAAGGGTCAGAAGGTCGGCATCGTCGGTCTGGGGGGGCTTGGGCACATGGGGGTGAAGCTCGCCAGCGCAATGGGAGCCCACGTCGTGCTTTTTACGACCTCGCCCGGGAAGGCGGAGGATGCTCGCCGCCTCGGCGCAAAGGAAGTGGTAATTTCAAAGATTCCGGACGACATGCAGCGACATGTGAACAGCTTCGATTTCATACTGGATACGGTGGCCGCGTCGCACGATCTGGATGCCTACCTGTCGCTGCTTCGGCGCGACGGCACGCTCTGCCTTGTTGGAGCGCCGGAACACCCGCATCCAGCCACGAATGTGAACAACTTCATCTTCAAGCGGCGGCGGATGGCCGGCTCGTTGATTGGCGGCATTGCCGAGACTCAGGAGATGCTGGACTTCTGTGCCGCGCACGGAATCACATCGGACGTTGAGATCATTCCGATTCAGAAAGTGAACGAAGCCTACGAGCGTATGCTTAAGAGCGACGTGAAGTACCGGTTCGTGATCGACATGAAATCGCTGAAGTAGTGGATTGCCCTGGTCGCGGCATGTTCCGGTCCTGCCGCCTGAGAAACGAGAGCTGAATTCGAGGCTGCTCCGGTTCGCAAAATGCCCCGCGCGCGGATCAGCGATCGGGGAAGTCGCGATAGAGCGCCGATTTGAAGTCGGTGACCAGCGAGTAGACGCGAGCGTGGATTGTTTCGACCTCCCCTGACCGGGGCGCCACCATTGAGAAGGCTTCGTCCAACTGGGCGAGCGAGTCGCACGTGATGGTGATGTGAAACTCGCCGAGTTCCGACGGGCCGAATCCGAACTTGCGGCGTGAAAGCCGCCAGGACTCGATCCTGCCGTGCGACTTCAGGTAATCCAGATAGGCGCGGAGATTCTCCGCGAACTCCAGATCACGATGCGAGTCCTTCAAATTGCACCATATCTCGTAGTGGTTCATGCCGATTCCATTACACGATTTCGCGAAGACGCCGCGCCGCACGGCCGACCTAGTCGCCCTGTTGAATGCGTTTAATGATTTGTGTGGTGCTCACTCCTTCGACGAGTGGCGCGAGCACAACGCGACCACCGCGTGACTCGACGACATCCTGCCCGGCGATCGGCTTGCCTTCCCAGTCGCGTCCTTTGACGAGTACATCGGGCTGGATCGCCTCGATCAGTCGCTGGGGCGTGTCGTCATCAAACTGGACGACAAAATCGACGTTTTCCATAGCTGCCACGACGGCGGCACGTCCTGCCTCGGGAACGATCGGTCGACTCGATCCCTTGTCGAGCCTGCGGACGGATGCGTCGGAGTTGATCCCGACGATGACGATATCGCCCTGTTCGCGACAGAGGGCGAAGGTGGCGACATGTCCGGCGTGAACCAGGTCGAAGCAGCCGTTGGTGAAGACGATTCGCTGCCCGCGTGATCGCCGTCGCGCCAATTCGGGCGTCAATTGACCAAGCGTTCGAATTTTGCCCAACTCCTGATGATGCTCCATCAGCAATTCGCCAAGGACCTCGTCCCGGGTGATCGGCACGCACCCGAATTTTTCCACCTCGAGGCCGCCCGCGATGTTCGCGAGTGCCGCCGCTTCGCGGAGGGTGCCGCCCGCGGCAAGTGCGACGGCCATGGCTGCCAGGACTTCGTCACCCGCGCCGGTGACGTCGTATACATCCCGCTTTTTTGTCGGGATGTGTTCGAACTGGCCATCAGGCCCGATGATCGCGATGCCTTCGGCGTCGAGCGTAACGCAGGCATATTCGGTGTGGCAGGCGGCGAGGATCTGCCGTGCGGCCGATTCGACCGCGTCCATGCTGCGCAGGCGAACGCCGATCAGTCGCTCGGTTTCGGAGCGATTGGGGGTGATCGCGTAGGCGCCGGCGTATCGACTGTAGCTTCCGAGGCCGGCCGGATCGACGAGTACGGGCACGCCGCGTTTTCGCGCCAGGCCGATCACTTCGCGTGAGAGTGACTCTGATACGACACCCTTGTTGTAGTCCTCGATGCAGACCACGGAGCAGGCCGGCAGATGCCTTTCGACCTGTTCGATCAGTCTGCGAATGGTCGTTTCGCTGATCGGTTCGGTGGATTCCTCGTCGATGCGAATCAGCTGCTGACGATGTTTGTGCTGGGCAAGGCCGACGAGCCGGGATTTCAGGGTTGTTTTGCGCCCCGGCACCCTCACGAGTCCGGATGCGTCCGCTCCGCTGGCGGTGAGCATGTCGGAGAGTCGTTCGGAATCGGGCGGTTCACCGACCATGCCGACGCAGTGTGCCCTTGCGCCAAGCGCGGTGATATCGGCTGCCACTGAGCCCGCGCCGCCGAGTGCATCCTCCCGGTCAATTACCCGGAGAACCGGAACCGGCGCTTCCGGACTGATGCGTTCGGCATCGCCGTAGAGGTAGTGGTCGATCATGAAGTCTCCGATGACCAGAATGTGCCGGTCCTTCGGGTCCTCCAACAGCTCGCATAGCCTTTGCCACATGGGCTGAAATCCTCGTACCTCGGTCGGTCCACCGCGGACTGGTCGATTGGCCGACCATCGCGATTCCGGGTTGCCATCCTATCTAGCGATGGGTCGGCGGACAATTCCGGAGTTTCGTAGGAGCGCGGTACTTGGCGGTGCATCATCTGTATCAAGCTTCGTATTTGCAATTGTTTATGTGGATTCAAGGGCGTGTTGGAGGGTGCGGTCGTCTTGGATGGGTCGCTTGTGTCGGCGTCTCAGCATCGTCAGGCGCTGACGAAAGTGGATTTCAGTATCAATTTCGCCGATTCGTCCCATAAAAAACTCAAGTCGGCAACTTTCGCCCGCCGAATCAATACTTATCGGAATCTGCATCCTGAACCGCAGGATGTCGGCGTTCCTGAAACATTCATCCAACCGGCCGATCGGCCGTGATAGAGGTTCTGCGCAATGAGAATCGTCGCCATCGCGAATCAGAAGGGCGGGTGCGGCAAGACGACCGTCGCCATCAATCTTGCGGCGTGCCTGGCCCGCGAGGGTCAGCGAACCCTTGTTGTGGATCTTGACCCGCAGGGCCACTGCGCCCTGGGCTTGGCGGTGCCGGAGGAATCGATTGAGATCAGCGTTGCATCGATTCTTTCGGCTGATCCGGAGATTGAGAAGCCCGATCTGTCGCGGGTCATCTGGCAGATCTCGACCAACTTCGACCTGATTCCGTCACGGGTCGATCTGGCTGCGCTCGAGCGGGGGCTGGCCCATGTTCAGAACCGGGAACGGCGACTGCGCGTGGCGCTGTCCACCGTTCAGCACAAGTATGATTTCGCGATCCTCGATACACCGCCGACGATCGGCTTTCTCACGGAGAGCGCTCTGTTCGCGGCCGATGAAGTGATCGTGCCCGTGGATACAGGGTATTTCTCGCTTCATGGGCTTGCGAAGCAGTTGGAGACCATTCGCCAGATTCGCACGGCCTGGCAGAAGCAATTGACGCTGAGAATTCTCGCGAACCACTATGATGTTCGCACGAAGCTGGCCCGTGAAATTCTCGCCGAGCTGCGCAAGCGTCACGGTGATGCGATGTTCACGACCTTCATCAATTTTAATACGAAGCTGAAGGAAAGCGCCAGCCTGGGCCAGCCCATCACTGAATACGATCCGTCGAGCAGCGGCTGCAAGGACTTTGTCCGCTTCGCGCGCGAGCTGATCGCGATCAAGCCGACAGCCGCCGTGGCGGAGTCGTTCGCGGCACCGACGCTTCAGGTTGAATCGCCGGCGCGACCGGCCGTGGTTGCCCGTACGCCCGAGGAGCAGAGTCTGCTGGCGCGTGCTGACGCCCTGGCGGCTGATGCCGGTCGGCTGTTAGCAACTTCTCAGACGCTGATTGGTTCGCACCGCCGGCCGACTGAGTTGTCTCCCGCGAGTTCGATGAATGAAGCAGCAACCCGGATGCCTGTTGAGGCAGCGATTCGAAGTCACACCGGCTCGGTCGTCGCGGTCATGGAACGATCGCACGCCGAGACCGCACGAAAAATCGAGCGCATCTACGGGCCGCAGCCGGTTGACGACGGCGTGGTATTTCTCGCGCGTGCCAACGGTGCGCAGCGCATGCAGATCGCCGGCGACTTCAACGACTGGAACCCCGGGAGAACGCCGATGATGCGAGTTGATGACGAGACCTTCCAGGTGAAGCTGCCGCTTCAGCCCGGACGATACAGCTATCGCTTTGTCGTAGACGGTCACTGGCGCAACGATCCCGCGAATCATCGCACTGAGATGAACCCGTTCGGCGAGTTGAACAACGTTGTCGAGGTGAGATAGCGCCGACGCCGGCTTCTCGCGCGCTCCTGTATCAAACGATGACCTGGGACGGACTGTGCAGCCCGTCGCGTCGTGACTTGGCCGTGCGAGTCGGCCGATGCGGAGCCGATGGATCGTCGGTGTAATAAGCTTGTCACCTGGAGTCCGAATCACTCAACCGCCAAACGGGAGTCTATTTCATGGCGACGCGAAAGACCGCAACTCGGCGTGGTTTTCTGAGGACATCGGGTTGCGCCGCGACGGCGATGATCGGGGGGGCGGTCGTGGCGGAGGCGGCGGGAACGACGGAACCGGCGCCGCAAGTCAGGCCCGCCAAACGCAAGGTCATTTCGGGCAGTCCGAGTCAGGCTTATTCCCGTGCGGTTCGTCTTGGCGATCTCGTCTTTGTCGCCGGTTGCGTTGGCGTGGATCGGGAAGGAAAGATCCATGCTTCATTTGAGACGCAGGCCGAGCAGACGCTTTTGAATCTCAAGGAATCCATCGAGCGCAGCGGTTCAACATTGACGAATGTGCTGAAGTGCACCTGTTTTCTGAAGGAATACGAGGACTTCCAGACCTTCAACAAGGTGTACCTCAAGTTCTTTCCCAAGGACCCACCCGCGCGGTCGACGGTGGTCGTCAAGGATTTTGTCGTGGCTGGTGCGAAACTTGAAGTGGACTGTGTGTGCTGCATCGACTGAGTGACTTCGCAAGGTTGCCCCGCGCGTCGATATTTCAAGCAAACCGGCGTTTCATATACCCTTCCTGTTGACGAATCTCCACGGTTTCGGTGGCTGTCCGCTGCCGATGTTTCACAGACTCAACAAGCCGGCCAAACCGTGCTCACCGAGTTTACGGACCTTGTTTCAAATTGGAGCGGTCCGCGATGCGGGGCGGTGAGACATTATTGACATCGTCTGATTTCCGAATTCAACCCCGCGCGGCGGCATGTAGCCTGCCTAATATCGAGTGGCACAGCTTCAACACCACTCCACGGCGCCTCGTCGAGGCCCGCCGGGGGAAGGAAACACACGCTGACAGGGGGACCCAACGTGATTCGAATTACCTGCGCCTGCATGATCGCGATTGTTCTGCAATCGTTCGCCCATGTTTCGACCGCCTCCGCACATGAGATCAAGTTGACGGGGACGGTCCGAGACTTCAAGGATTCCCATCCGGACTTTCAGACCACGATTGCAATCGACACGAACTATGTTGCCAACACGCTCGGAGTGGACGGCAAGCCTGTCTACATCGGCGGCGCGGGGACGGCAACAACCAGCGGCGCGGCGAACTACAACCAGTGGTACAACGACGTGCCCGGCATCAACATGGCTGCGCCGATCGACCTGATCCTCACGAACAATCAGGTCGCGCCCGGCGGCATCTACAGCTTCTCGGACACGACGTTCTTCCCGATCGACAATCAGCTCTTCGGGAATCAGGGGCGCGCGCACAACTATCACTTTACGATGGAGCTGCACACGGAATTCGTCTATGAGCCCGGCCTGAACTTCAACGTCACGGCGGATGATGACCTGATCATCTTCATCAACGGTCAGAAGGTGCTGGACCTCGGTGGCATTCATGCCCCGCTTTCGGCGAGCTACCAGGTGGATGACCTGGGTTTGACACCTGGACAGACCTACAGCTTCGACCTCTTTTTCGCCGAGCGGCACACGACACAGTCGACTCTGGAGTTCTGCACGAACATTCAGTTCGTGCCCGAACCCGCGACGATCGTGCTCGCCACGTTTGGCGCGCTGGCTGCCGCTCGCCGGCGGCTCGGCTTCTGACGGGCGTCGGAAGGCCAGCATACCAATCCAGCTGAGTATGAACCAATTCGCTCCGCTGTGGCCCCGGTGTCACGGCGGAGTTTTTTTCGTGGCGGAATCCGGTTGATATCCGGCGCTTCCGTCCGTGGTGCCGGCAGGATTCGAGGCGCGTTCGACCGTCCACGGCGAGTCAGTCGGCCTTGAGGGCGGCGGATTCGAGGGTTGCGGGCACATCACGCAGGTGCAGATCGAGTTGCGGGAAGGCAATCTCGATTCCGGCTTTCCGGAAAGCATCATCGATCTGGTAGTGCAATTCATCCCGCACGTCGACAAGATCGTCCACGCTCGCGACGAAACATCGCAACTGCATGTCGAGGGAACTGGCGCCGAAGCCGGAGAATATGACGCGGGGCCCCGGATCGGTCATGACACGGCGATTATCCGTCACGACTTTCATCATCAGATCCCGGGCAAGCCGCACATCGGAACCGTATGCGATGCCGACGTTGATGACGATTCGCATGACTTCGTCGCTCAACGTCCAGTTGATCACCTGTCCCGTCACGAATTCCTTGTTTGGGATGATCAACTCCTTCCGATCCCAATTCATGATCGTCGTTGCACGCATTTGAATTCGCGTCACGCGGCCGTCCACACCGGAAACCGTAACGATGTCTCCGACGCGAATCGGTCGTTCAAAGAGAATAATCAGGCCGGACACGAAGTTCGCGAAGATCTCCTGCAGGCCGAATCCCAAGCCGACCGTCATTGCAGCGGCGAGCCACTGTACCTGCGCCCAGCCGATGCCGATTGCATTGGTCGCGATGAGCAGGCCGAGGAAGGTGATGATGTACCTGCTGACTGTTGAGATTGCGTAGCGTTCACCCGGCCCGAGACCAGTGCGCCGCATGATGCCGATTTCAAGCAGCCCGGGCAGATTCCGAGCGGCCGCCACGGTCGCCAGGAGGCAGAACACGGCGAGGCCCAGGTCCGTCAGCGTGATCCACTCCACGGTCTGGACGGTGGGTCCAGGGCGTTTCTGTCCGTCGATTTCGATCGGTTCGCTGTGTGACACGGTCGTGCTCCAGAGCTGCACGCGATCGAAGATGCGCAGGGCTGGAATCACGTCCACCCACACCAGCCAGAAGCCGACGATGAAGCTGATGATCACCGCGCCCCGCAGTATCGCCTGTGTCTGTTCGTTCAGGCTTGTGAGGTCGATGTCATCCGTTTCCTTGGTGTCTTCGGCCTTCGGCGGCGCTTCGCCCGCGTCGGAAGCGGTTTCCGGATCGGTGATCTGCTGTGCCTCGAGCGCGGCACGCCGCTGGCGTGCCTGTTCGATCGCAAGGCGTCGTCGTGAGATCAGCAACCAGCGAAGTCCCAGGCCGTAGAGAAGGACGAGGGCGATAATCAGTCCGATCATTCGATTGAACTTGATCAGGATTTCGACGGCCGTGTAGTGATAGCCAACCAGTGAGAGCGCGACGAGGATCAGCGGTGTCAATGCCATCGCATAAAAGGCAAACTGGCTGAGTCGGTTCCGCCATCCCGGCTTTTGCATGATCGCCGTTTCGCGCAAGACGCCCTTGTGCGGATGGAGGACCCGCCAGAGGAATATGAAGAGAACCACTCCGCCGAAGTCGAAGGCCAATCGACCGAGGGATCGGATCCACGGCTCCTTCTGAGTCCAATCGATTGATGCCGAAACGAACGCAGCCGGCGCGCCGAGGATAATCAGCCACCCGCATGACTGTCTGATGAGTCGCAGGACGCGCGCGGGCCAGTGATAATGTGCGTCGGCCAGTCCGCTCTGCCGACAGGTCTGGCGAAGCAGTTCGATCGCGAAAAACGGAACCGCCAGCACCTGAAGACCGCGAGCCACCGACCTTACAAAATCACTCACATCGTACGGCGAGCCCATGACCGAACCGGTCACCCAGAGCGCCATCGGCCAGGGTAACGCGGCGAACAGGGTCAACAGAAAAGATTCAATCGTTGGCGTCAGGGCGTGGGCGTAGCTCTTGGAGACGGTTTCGCCTTTTTCGCGGATCGTGCGCCGTATGCGCGGTTGAACAAGAACCAGCGCTGTGAACAGGATCAGTCCGATGGCGGACTCGACCGGATTCTCCCGGAGCACATCGAGCGTGCTATTCCATGCGGCGGCCCAATTCGCCGGGTTGGTCAGCCAGGCGAACGCATCGGCGAGCCGTTCGATGTCCTTGTACTCGGGCGGCGTGCTGCTTCGAATCCAGAGAATGCGTTCATTGATGAAGCTCGCGAAGGACTCCGTCTGATCGACGAGTTCCTGCTGCTGATCAACGAGTCCGCCGACGCCGCCGATCCGGTTGAAGTAAGCATCGTAGTCTTTCTCCAGGTCGGCAACATTTTTGAAGTACGATTTGAAGAGTTCGCGAAGCTCTCGCTTGATCGCCACGCGTTGGGGCTTCTGAGATCGTGGATCCAGTGAGGAGACGCGTTCATTGATCAGCACTTCCAGGTCGCCCGATGACTCGCGCAGGTCGCGCAGCTCGATCGCGCGCGCTTCCACCCGCGCCAGTTCCTCGCGGCGTTCGGCCAGCCGTCGGCGCAGATCGCGCACGTTCGGGAGTTGCTCCCGGTAGCGCCTGAGCACCATCGCGAGTTGCGGATTCAGGCCCGCTGCCTGCACTTTCTTTGAGATTTCCATCGCTCGATCGCGAACCTGCTTGAGCTGCGAGGTCACGTCATCCGTTCGCGTGCGAACCTGTTCCAGCTTTCCGGCAAGTTCGCCGCGCTCCTTGACGATGTCCGCGATCTCCTTGGCGAGCGCAGCGACAATCGGATGGGATTTTTCGGCTTCTTTTTCGACCTCCTTTGCCGCCACCGCCGCCTCTTCCACCTCGGCGCGGCGACGCTCATTAATCAGGTTTTCCCATGCGTTGGATAACTTCTCTTTGCCGGCGACCTCGCGCTGTGTCCAGTCACGAAGGGACACGAGGAAGTCCGTGCGATCCAGATCAGCCTTGAGTCCCGCAAGCTCGCGATCGAGCGCTCGCGCCCGGGCCAGCCGTGCGATACGCCGCGCTGCCGCGACTTCGGGCGGCTCTTCGGACGGTGGGGGACCGGCCAACGCATTGGACAGCTCGTCCAGTTCCTTTCTCGCTCGCGCGATCTGGTCCGGGATTGACTTTATCCGTTCCGGGCGGGCCTTCAATTCCGCATCCATGGCGGCCAGGCGATCGCGCTCGGCTTTCAGATCGGCTTGTGCCTGCGCCAGTTGTTTTTCAAGGTCCTGGAGGGTCGCGTTCGGGGCGACGTCAAGCTGCGGCTCCGGAATCGGCCGGGAGGTCAACTCCATCAGTTCGGCCGCAGTGCCTTTGGCGTTCGAGCGCTGCTTCTCGAAATCGGCAATTCGCGCGTTCCATTCCGCGGCGCGTGACAGATCGGCCATCGCCTGGTTGTACTGCTCGATGACGGTCGCCTTCACTTCATCCGCGAGATCCGTCTGCTCCTGAATCTGTTTGATGCGCGCCTGGATCTCATCAGCCTTCGGAACTTCCGCCGCGGGACCGGAGGTCGTGGGCGCGGGCTGGGATGAGGGCTCGGATTGGCCGGAGAGTGACGCGGGGGTGAGGAACAGTGCGAAGAGTGTGACATGCAGAAATGCACTACGGGGAATCGCACTGATCATTAGGCTGTGCTCCTCACGGTTGCTGCGATGGCCTGGACGAACTGAAAATGTATCATAGTTTGATGAATCGCGAACGAGACAGGAATTTCAGTTGTGAGTGGTGTTGCGTCGCGAACCGGCCTTCTGCCCTGGTTCGCTTGTAATCACGAAAGGAAGACGCACGGCATAGCGATCGGAAATATGGGCGTTGCAGGGCTCGAACCTGCGACCTCACGGGTGTGATCCGTGCGCTCTGGCCAACTGAGCTAAACGCCCTCAAGCAGCCATATTTTAACGTGCCATTTCAGGCGGGCAAGCATCCTGCGCGACATGCCCGTCCCGGAAGCGGCTGTTCGAAGCACTGGCTTGCGGTACGAATGCGGGTCGCATATCTGGTTTCGGGAAAGAGACCGTCGGGATAGGATGGCGCGATCACAATAGGACGATCAACTTTCGCATGGGATGACGCGCAAATGCTCCATGAATCGATTCAACTTGCTGCCAGGCAATGGCTGGATGATCCCGTGATTGCGGATACTGACAAGGTCGAGATCCGCCGCCTTCTGGATGCGCACGACGAGCGCGAACTGACTGATCGCTTCTACAAGGACCTTGAATTCGGCACCGGCGGCATGCGTGGCGTCATCGGCGAAGGCCGCAATCGAATGAACATCTACACAGTGGGAGCGGCCGTACAGGGGCTTGCAAACTACATCTCGCGCGTCGGCGAATCCGCCAAGCGAGGCGGCGTGGCCATCGCTTACGACTGTCGCCGGATGAGCGTTGAGTTCTCGAGGCGAGCGGCCCTGGTTCTTGCGGCGAACGGAATCAAGGCCTACGTCTTCGACGCCTTGCGTCCGACGCCGGAGCTGTCGTTTGTCGTGCGGCACCTGCGTTGCACTGCCGGAATCGTCATCACTGCCAGTCACAATCCTCCCGAATACAACGGGTTAAAGGTGTACTGGAGCGACGGCGCACAGGTCGTGCCACCGCAGGACAAGGCGATTATTGACGAAGTGCGCGGCGTTGGTCCGTTCGCAAATATCCGTCTTGCCGACGAGGGCTCGCCTGAAGCCCGCAAACTGACCGAAGTAATCGGCGCCGAAGTCGATGAGGCGTTTCTGACCGCGGTTGACGAATCGTGCCTCTGCCCCGACATCTGCCGGAAGCATGGCGACAGTCTGAAGATCGTTTACACGCCGCTTCACGGCACAGGCCATCTGCTTGTGCCCGAGGCATTGCGGCGACGGGGATTTCGACACGTCTTGACCGAGCCGGCACAGTCGAAGCCCGATGGCGAATTTCCCACGGTGAAATCTCCGAATCCGGAGGAGCCTGCGGCCATGCAGCTTGGCATGGCGTTGGCACAGCGCCACGCCGCCGATCTTGTCATTGCCACGGATCCGGACGCAGATCGTGCAGGCATCGCGGTGCGCCGCGGCGACGGCACCTACGTACTGCTCACCGGCAATCGAATCGGCGCGATACTGACGTACTTCATATGCGAACAGTTGAAGTCCGACGGCCGTTTGCCGGCCAACGGTCTGGTTCTCAGTACGATCGTGAGCAGCGATCTTGCAAAGATCATTGCGGGGTCGTACGGCGCGGAGGTCATCGAGACGTTAACGGGCTTCAAGTGGATCGCGGAGGAGATTCGCCGTTGGACTGAGCCGGCGGCCGACGGATCTCCGCGCAAGTCGTTTCTGTTCGGCATGGAAGAGAGCTACGGCTATTTGCCATGCGTCTTTGTGCGTGACAAGGATGCGGTGACCAGTTCCGCGTTCATTGCCGATGCCGCGGCGTTCGCGGCCGAACGGGGCACGACGCTGTATGGCATGTTGGAGGACCTTTTCCGGCGATTCGGCTACTTCGAAGAGGGGGCGAAGAGTGTCACAATGAAGGGTGAAAGCGGCGCCCGCATGATTGAGACGATCATGAACTCGCTGCGAGAGAAACATCCGATCGCCATAGCGGGGGTGGCCGTGGAAACTGTCACGGACATGCTGACCGGCATTGCGCGTCGGGTCTCCGACGGCGCCGAGGTCAGTCGATTCAGTCTGCCTCCGAGTGATGTCATGGTTTTCGCACTGGCCGATGGGACCAAGGTGATTGCCAGGCCGAGCGGAACAGAGCCGAAGATCAAGTTCTATATTCTCGTGCGCTCGTCGGAGAGCAACCTGGATCGGGCCAGGTCGCACTGTGCGGAACGAATTCGCATGATCGATGCGGACCTTTCAGCGCTGATCGCTCGCGTCACGGCCTAGTTCAGCCGATGCGCCGGGCGGGCAGCGGTGGGACTGCGTGCTGGGGCAGTCTCGTTGAATCGAGCCGGGACGTCTTACGGCGCGGATGCCGCCGGTCTGACTGTTTCCGGTTCGGGTATTGTGCGATGGCTCGTGGGTATCACCACCGTTCGCCTGAAATCCGGCATGATTGTGTGCGTCCGCGTCCTTCGTGGGCCGATATAACAGTGTCGGTCTGAGAATTGCCGGCTATAATCCGCTTAAGTTCTGGACTACTTGGGCATGGTACGAGACAGGAGACCAAAGGCATGAATCAGGAGTTCAACAATCCGACCCCCGTGGTGCCGGTTTTTGAATTGGATACCGAAACGCGCGGAACGTTCATTGCGAGGACGTACGCTCATCTGTTCGGCGCGATCATGGCGTTCACCGGATTGGAGGTATTGTTCTTCAAGACTGGCGCGTCTGATTCGATCATGAAACTTCTCGCCTCGGCCGGCAACCGGAGCTGGCTGCTTGTGCTCGGAGGGTTCATGCTGATTTCGTGGTTCGCGCGGCGAACGGCGTCGACGGCTCCCTCCCGGATGGCGCAGTATCTCGCACTCTCGGCTTATGTCGCGGCCTGGTCTGTCCTGTTTGTCCCCATCCTCTGGATTGCGGACGAGTTTGCCCCGGGTGCGATTCAGAGCGCGGCGGTGACCACCATTTTGGGTTTTGCCGGCCTGACCTGTATTGCATTCGGCACGCGAAAGGATTTCTCGTTTCTTCGCGGCATTCTGATGTGGGTCGGCTTGTCCGCATTCATTGCGATCATCGCCGCGGTCATCTTCGGCTTTGAGCTTGGAACCTGGTTCAGTGTCGCAATGGTTGCCTTCGCGGGGGCGGCGATTCTATACGATACCTCCAATGTGATTCATCACTATCCGCGTGATCGATATGTCGGAGCCTCGCTGGAACTGTTCGCTTCAGTCGCATTGATGTTCTGGTACCTGCTGCGCTTGTTCTCGTCGCGGAACTAAACTGCCACTGCGTCGATCGGCGTGTCTCACGCGCGATGCGTGTCGGATATTTCCTCGGTCGCGGCCGTGCCTTCGGGCGGCGGTCGCGACCGATTGTTTTTCACAGGTGGGGCGTGTCCCGGACATGGCGGCCTCGCTCAGGGAGCCGTGCAAGCGTTCGATTCGCCGATCCTGGCCTCTCCTTCATTGACAAACGCCGATTTCGTGCCGATTATCCTATGGACTGCGGCGGAACCGCCTCGGCGACCCATCCGATTCCGCCTTCGGTTGACCGGCCAATTGTTGATCACAAACGGGCAGCCGTACCGGAGACTGGCCCATGCAGCTCATCGAAATCGGCGATACGCGCGTGGTGCAGGTGCGGCCTGACGATTCCATCGATCATGCCATTTCCCTGATGGACCAACATAATTTCCGGCACTTACCGGTTGTTGAGCGGAGCCGGATTCTTGGAATGGTCTCGGACAGGGATTTGCTGTCTGCGGTCGCGATGCTTCCGAATTCAGAGCGCAGCGCCAGCAGCGAAGGCCCGGCGCGAGTCGGGGCGACCCGCATCGATCAGGTCATGTCCCGGCCCGCGATCACGGTGGATGCCGAAGCGCCGCTTGAGGCTGCCGCCGAAATCATGCTGCGCGAGCGCATTCGCGCGGTGCCGCTGGTTTACAAGGATCGAATAGCCGGCATTGTGACTGAAACCGATTTTCTCAAGTGCTATCTCGACGATCGGCCAATCGCCCGTCGAACGGGCTGGCGCCTGCGCAAGGTCGGCGATCATATGAGTTCACCAGTCATCACGCTGGCGCTGAACGATCAATACCTGCACGCCGTTCGCGTGATGCAGTCTCGTCGAATCCGTCACCTGCCGATTGTCGAGCAGGGCAGACTGGTCGGCATCATCTCTGATCGAGACATGCGCCGCGCCATCGGCGGATTGCCGATTCTCGTGGAGGATGCCAGGTCCGAGGCACACCGGCCGCATACACAGATCGTCATGAGGGACATCATGTCGAGCGAGGTCGTGACGATCAATCCTCCGGCGACGCTCGCCGAGGCGGCCGACACCCTCGTCTCGAACAAATTCGGCTCGCTTCCCGTCGTTCAGGATTCGGCCCTCGTCGGCATTATCACCGAATCCGACCTCCTCCGGCATTTTCTGGACTCGTGCCGCAATCCGTAGGCGAGGCTCGCCTGGCAATCAACCCATACCGCCGCCCATGATCATCGATGTTCATTGCCACATCGGCTTCTCGGCTCGCCGTACCGATCCGTCGGTCGATCGCTTCACCTTCGAGCGAAACGGTGCGGCCGGCCATCCCGGCTTCGACAGTTATTTCTCTCCACGACTTACGTCCCGCGCTGCGTGGTTTTTCGTTCGGCGGTGGCTCGGCGTGGATCCGCGCCTTCAGCCGGGTGATGTCATGGATGCCGAGATCGCTCGCGTGTACGAGCGGCACTGGTCGCGGATGCCGAGTGTGAATCGTGTCGTGCTTCTGGCATTTGATGAGTATCACGACGACGCCGGTCATGTAATCGGCCCCGCGAATCGGCGAAGCCGGCGCGGCAGCGATTTGTACTCGTCAAACAGCTTTGTTGCGACATACTGCCGGTCGAACCCCTCGCGGTATCTGTTTGGGGCGTCGATCCATCCCTATCGGTCGGCTGACGGGCGAACAGCTGTTGATATGCTCGAGGAGGTGGCCGGTGGCGCGACCCGGCCGGTGCTTGTGAAGTGGCTGCCGATTCATCAGAACATCCGCGCGGATGATCCGCGGACCATTGCGTTCCTTCGGCGGGCCGCGGGGTTGGGCATCGCGATACTTGTTCATTACGGTGGCGAAATGTCACTGTCTCGGCAGCATATGGAGTTCGAGCACCCCGCGCCGATGCTGGCGGTGCTTCGACGGCTTCGGGCCGAGAACGCCATGCCCACTGTGATCGTCGCCCACCTCGCGACGCCGTCGTTTCCGTGGCAAAGCCGAGATGGATTCGAGACGCTGGCCGCCGCACTCACGGGCGAATTCCGGGACGCGCCGCTTTACGCCGATATTTCCGCGCTCGCGGCCTTTGGAAGAACGCGCTGGCTTCCGGTGCTTGCTGATCGGCCGGACCTCCAGCAGAAGGTTGTCTGGGGCAGTGACTTCCCGATTCCGGCCATGCTGTGGCCGTATTGGCGGCGCCTTGATCGGGCGACTCGGCGGCGCATCGCCAGCATTTCGTCATGGGTCGAACAGGATTATCAGTTGAAGCAGGCATTCGGGTTGTCGCCGGAAGTCTTCACTCGCGCGGCCGGGATTCTGGGAGTGAGTGCGGACAGCGGCGAATGATGGCGGTTTCGGACCGCCGCGGCCGGCGATCGCGGCCGCACTGAATGCGTGCTCAGAGTCCGGATCCGGTATCGTTGTCGGCGGGCTGTGACGCGGGACCGGCCTTCTGATGCGTTCGAGCGGCGAGACGCGCTTCGTAGGCCGCTCGTATGCGCATGACCATCTCGCGTTCCTGATCGCTATTCGCGATCGGAACGGCATCCGGGGAAAATCCCGCCAGTTCCTGAATCACTTCGCCGGCGATGTCACTTACCCGGCGATGGGCATCCGGGGCCGGCGCGTCGCGATGTGCCACCACCGCCCGTCCCGAGCCGGCGAGAAAACCGGACGCCGAGGCGATCTCCCGTTCCAGAGCCAACGATCCACGGAATCGGTCATGATCGCCGAGCGATCGAACCAGCGGCGTGAAAAAGTCGATTTCCGAAGGGGAAATCGTGGGGCCTCGGTGGGAGAATCGCGCCCTGATCGGCATGAATGGCCCCACCAGTTCCGCAAGCGCACCCTGATGACTCATCGCGAGCGCGCCAATCGATTCAATGGCTTGAGCGCGAACGGCCGGCGGCGTTGATGGACTGATGACGGCGGCCAGCGCCTCGCTGCTCAGCTCGGGCTTGATGCGGGAAAACGCCGCAGCGGCCGCGGCCGCCGCGTTGATTGCCGAGTCGGTGAGCATGGCACCAGAGAATATCGCATCCAGGGGACGCCAAAGTTCATGCAACGCCTGAATTCGGCCGCCGTCGGCTGCGAATGCGAGTGTCGTCGCTGCGGCATCTCGCACGGTCTGCGAGCGGTCCGTCAGGATGCGACCGATCCGGGCATCCGCTTCGGGGGCATCGATCGACTTCAGGACAAAGATTGCCAGGAGCCGCACATCGGGATCAGGGTCGTCGGCGAGTCGTTCTGCGGACCAAAGCGAGGCGGGTCCCAGTGACGCCAGGGCTGCTGAGTAATATGCCCGTTCGCCCGGATCCTTTGTGTGCACAATTCGATACGCGAACCAGCCGGCGCGTATATGATCCCGCGCCATCAGCACGATCAGAAAGGCGACAACCATCAGCGCGATAGAGGCGGGAAACCAGATGGGCGATCGACGCCTCGTCCCGCTTTGTCCCGCGTGCGCCGGGTCACGGAGAGATGGCGCCGGCTCGGACGGCCGGGGCGTCTCGCCCGAGTCCGGCGGAACATGGGATGACACATTCCTGGCATGATCTGGCGAGTCGGTCATGGCTTGTCGAGAATGGGTCAACGAGCCGCGCCGCGGTCACTCCCGCCCATAGTGCTTGATCTTCCACTCGCGTCGCTCGGCCTTGTGCTTCTGTTTGTCGAGCACGAGGGCTTCGCATTCGCGCCATGCCTGCTTCCATGATGCGTCCGAACCGCCGAACCGACGCAGATCGCGCTTCAGGAAGCGCAGCAGGTCCGTTCGCGAGCATTGCGGACTGTTCATGAGGCTGACACACAATCGGACGATGGCACGGCGGCGGAGTGACTCCCGGGCCGTACCGGCATATCGGATGCCGTCCATGTCAATGAAGGTCAGCTTCGGGGGCTCGTTGTAGGGCGGCGACCAGTTCACCAGCAGGTTCCCGCCTTTCAGGTCGCGATGCACGAATCCGCGTTGATGAAACGTGCGGATCAACCGAACGAGTGAATCGATCAACCGGTTTTTCACGCGGCGTCGTTCGCTCGTGCTCAATCGGCTGAGGTCGCGCGTCAGAAACGTCTCCGCATCGACCGAGTCGGCGATGTAGTCGGTAAAGCTGACCGAATCCGTTCGGATGAATCCCAGTACGAATCGCTCGACGATCGCGATCGGCTGGGCCACCGGCAGATCGCGATTGAGCAGCCGATTCGCGGTGTGCCACGCACGCATATTTCGGGAGGGACCGAATATCTGACCGATTCGCTTGATCAGGTTTCGCGCCAGTGGCCGTTTGACAATCACGGTCACCGGCGGATCAGTCGGTAGTTCCGCCTTGCAGATGGTGGCGGTATGGGAATCCTTCATCAGCGGGTGCCGCGCGGGATTCACCCAATCCAGCGGTGAGGCAAGCCACGCTTCCCACTGAGTCGCCTTGTATTCCCGGAGGGCGGCCTGCGCGGTCGCCGAGGGATGCTTGCTCTTGAGAAGGACATGCCCGCGCCAGCCGGGCGCCGGGGCGATTTGTGTGAAGTAGGCACCGCTGCGGCGGGTTCGGCGATCGCGCTTCGCCCAGAGGCGATTGGAATGTTGCTCCGCGCGAACCGCGACCTGCTCAATCATTTCGCGCGGCGAGATTCGAAAATTTCGTGCGTAAGGCCCGGCCTGCGCGAAGCGGTCGCGATAGTCGATATAGCGTTCGAGGAAGCTCCGGCGGCGGGTCAGCGTTGAATGGCGGCGGAACCACTGGTGCAACTGTGCAAGATTCGCGATCACGTCGTTGATCGGGACGGATCGATTGATGCGGACATTGTGCAGGTCCACGAACAGGGCTTCGCCTGCACGGCCGGATCGCCTGACGAGAATATTCCCCGGATGCATGTCGCAATGGCGAAAGCCGCACTGGTGGGCACGGGCGATGAGACGAGCAAGCGATTCGGCCAGCAGGTTTGCGCGATGCCGGTCATCGCGGACGCGGAGCCAGTATTCACTGAGCGATTCGACGTCGGGCACGGCCTCGGTAATCAGCAGTGAGGGGCCGCCGATGCCGCCGACACCGCGCGTTGCCGTGGCGATCGGCTTGACCGCTGCGATGCCGTGGGCCGCCGCGTAGAGGCCGACCGCCCATTCACAGGAAGCCGTCGATCCGCGGATCAGCGATTTTAGTTTGCCGAACCAGCCGTTCTGGTGATAAAGCTTGGCGAAATACTCGCGGTCCGCGCATCGCACCTTCCACACATCACGTCCGCTGTTACGCTTGATGAGAGTCGCGGAGGGAAAGCGGCTCAGATCGAACCAGTCAATGGCCGACGCGCGAACGATCTCGGCGTGCTCGGTGAGGACGCACCACTGATAACCGTCGCGCACGAAATGTTCGCTCGCCTCGGCAGGCCGTGCATCCGCTCCCGGCCTTATCGAAAGGCTACGAGTCATACTTGCGAAACCACCTATGAGCCCGAGCTTGGTTCGCGAGGTTGAGTTGGCGGGCAGCGACGCAGCACCAGCGCTTCCGGCACCTTTCGCCGCTTCGGCATGCGAGGGGGTGCAAATAATGTTAGACCTCGGCGGCGGTGCGTTCAAGTCCAGGTACTCTGTCAAGGTCAGAAAATCGCGAATCAGTGTAACGGAACTGGGAATCAACGCCACATCCAAACTGCCGGCCAATCGCGCAGCCGCGGGCGTGCCGCCGTGCGGGGGAGCCGCGCGCAGGTGCGTCCTGGAGCCGGTTCGGGCAGGCGACAAACTGATGTTTTAGATAAGGTTAGAGGCGATGCGCTATCGGTTTTTCATCGCCCGTTTTCGCAACATTGCATCGATGAACGGCTGCAAATCGCCATCCAGCACTTTTTGCGGATTGCCCACTTCGAGCCCGGTGCGAAGGTCTTTCACCCGGGGATCGTCGAGGACATAGTTGCGGATCTGGTTGCCCCAGGCGATTTCGCCTTTGGCATCGTAGATGCTGGCCATCTGGGCATCGCGCTTGGCCTGTTCGATCGCCTCAAGGCGCGACTTCAGAATTTTCAGGGCGCCGTGCTTGTTCTGGGCCTGACTTCGTTCATTAACGCACTCGACGACAAGGCCGCTCGGAATGTGCTTGATGCGGACGGCCGTAGCCACTTTGTTAACGTTTTGGCCGCCGGCGCCGCTGCTTCGGCAGAAGGTCATCACGTCCAGATCGCGTTCGGGAATCTCGATCTTGGTTTCCGGGAAGACCGGCGTGACATCGACCGCCGCGAAGCTCGTCTGCCGCTTGCCCTGTGCGTTGAATGGGCTGATTCGGACCAGCCGGTGGACGCCGGCTTCGGTGCTCAGATAGCCGTAGGCATAGGAGGCCTTCACCATCAGTTCGACGGACTGAATGCCCGCTTCGTCGCCATCGCGCCTGGAGAGTTCTTCGACTTTCCAGCCGACGGCTTCGAAGTATCGCAGGTACATTCGAAAGAGCATCGAAGCCCAGTCGCATGCTTCGGTGCCGCCCGCGCCGGCCTGAATGCTGAAGTAGCAATCTCTCGAATCGTTCGGCCCGGACAACAGCGCCATGAGCGACACGCGCTCCAGCTCCGCGATCATTGCGGCGCGCTCCGTCTCCACTTCCGCCCGTGCGGCGTTGTCATCTTCCGCGTCGGCCAGTTCGATCAGGACCTTGATATCATCGATGCGTCTACCGAGCGCTTCAACCGGCTCGATAATGCCTTTGAGCGATTTGAGCCGGGAGACATGCTCCTGGGCGTCCGGAGAATCCCAGAATCCGGGCTGGCCCATGAGCTCTTCGATCTGCTTCAGGTCGCTGCGCTTTTTCGGCAGGTCAAAGAGAGTCTCGTATCGAATTGAAGCGACTCTCCAACTCTTCAATCGGCATGATATCTTCGGCGGTTGCCATTCGCATGCTCCTTTGCTGTCATTTACTATAAGTGGCGAGTACCGGATCGGCAACGCCGGCTCACCACGAACGGCCGAATCGGCGGCGAGCAATCGACAGGATCGGAGCGATTCATGCCTTGGAAAGTCAACTCGATGTCGCGAAAAATCGCCCCTTTTGCAGTGATTGTCGTCTCGACGCTCTGCGTTGCGGGATACAAGTACGACGAACGCACGCGCCCGAAACTGATTCTGGGGCCCATGGTCCAGATGCCAGCGCCCGACCAGCTCGCCGTCGTCTGGACCGCGCAGGCCGGTGGGTCGACGGCATGGATCCGATTCACGCGCCCGGACGGCAGCGCCACCGAGCAGGCCGTCGAGCCGGCCGACGGACGATATGTCGGTGAACTCGGCGGCCTCGAACTCGGCAAGGCTTATCAGTATGAGTTGTTTAATGCTGGAATGTTCGGACGGCGCGTTCGCATCGCGGGTCCGCTTGACTACAAAAGCCCGGCGGCGCCGGGAACGGCATTCCGATTCGTCGCCTTCGGAGATTCGGGTGTCGGTGGCAATTCGCAGTCCCTTGTTGCCAACCTGATGGCTGCACAGAAGCCGAATCTCGTGATTCACACGGGCGATCTGATCTATCCGGCCGGAGCAAAGCAGGACTATCCGCTGAACTTTTATGAGCCAAACCGATCGCTTCTTGCGCACGTCCCGTTCATGGCGACGCTCGGCAATCATGATGTCGCGACGGATAAGGGCGCTCCGCTGCTGGCGGAGTTTATTCTACCGCGAAATGGTCCGCCGGGGTTCGAGGCCGAACGCAACTACTACTTTGATTTCGGAGATGCCAGATTTGTGGCACTGGACTCCAACCAGTCATCGCAGGGCGGCGTCATCTCCGCGGAGCAGATGGCGACGCAGATCGCGCCGTGGGTTCGTTCCATCCTGACGGATTGCAATGCCCGGTGGAAGTTCGCCTACTTTCATCATCCATACTACACGGGCAGTTCGCATGGACCCAAGGGCGGAGAACACATGAAGCGCGCGTTCGCGCAGGTGTTTGAGGATTGCGGCGTGGATGCGGTCTTCTGCGGCCACAACCACCTCTACGAGCGCACCGCGCCGATGAAAGCGGACAAGATGGTGGCCGACGGCGAGGGCGTTGTTTATATCACGACGGGCGCCGGCGGGGCCCAGCGCTATCCGGAAGCGAATCCGCCTCCGCCGTTCCTGCGTACCTATAACGATCGGGTCTTCAGTTTCACCTGCGTGGACGTATCGCCCGATCGGGTGAGAATCCGGCAGTTGGACGAGAATGGAAGCCAGATTGACGACTTCGAGATTCGCAAGCCCGCGAAGAATTGAAGCAATCCGTGACCGCGGGTCAATTCGTGCCTGCCGGTCGGCTCGCACGGGCTGAGTCCGAATCAGCCTGCATGGCCGTTTGCAGTGAGAGGATGGCCAGGGCGGTCACATAGTTCTCGTCCCCCTCCAGCCATCGTGTGCGCTCGTTGACCCAGCTTCCGTCCCTGTTCTGAAGCGAAACAATCTTGCCGCACAGGTCCACACGCCAGTTGTGCGACACGCCATTGTCATCCACGACGATCGGCTCGCCCCACGCGTACAGTGCCCGGGCGAAGACATGGTAGTAGTAGTAGAGGCCCTCCTGTGCGGAGCGACCCCGAAGCCCGGGATTGACGTCCAGCGTGTAGTTGCGCCGAATCCATCTCAGGCAGGACTCGATGCGCGGATCCTCTCTTGAGACATTTGCATAGAGCATGCTCTTGAAACCGGAGTAGGTCATCGAGCCATAAGAGATCGGCTGCGACTTCACCAGTTCGATCATCGGATTGGCCTTCGATTCGCCCCCGTCGCCCGGCGTGTAGATGAAGCCGCCGTCCGCCGATCCCTTCGCGAACGGCTGATCGTTCGTGGCTTCGTTCATCTGGCTGCGGGAGATGAATGTCAACGCGCGCTGATAGACCGGGTCATCCTTCGACAGGCCGCTCGCGTGCAGGGCTTCGAGCATCATCTGTGTGTTGGACAGGTCGGGGCGTTTCTTGCTGTTGTATCCGGATCCGCCGTACCAGACGTTGGAGGAATCCATCGAGTCGTCCGCGCCGTACTGCAGCCGCGTGAGAAATCGCTGTGCCCTGGCCACGCGCTGTGTTTGATCGGCGTCACGCAGCGTGGCGAGAAAGGAAAGCACGACGGAAGTTTGATAGTTCGCGAGATTCTGCCGCTGATCATAAATGCCGCCGTCGTTCTGTTCGTATTGCAGGATGCGCGCGAGGGCGCGCTCAACGATCGGATGCTTCGGGCCGTAGGTCGCATCGTTGGCGAAGGCCTGCGCGACAAGCGCCGTCACGGCCGGTCCGTAGCGAGCGGTTGTCCAGCCGCCGTCGCGATCCTGTGCAGCGCGGAGATACGCGAGGCCGCGATTCACGGCGCGCCTTGCGTCGCTCAGCAATTTCGGCGGTAGTGCCGCATGTGTGTCGGTGACGGGGGGCTGGGCCAGGGCGACCGCTTGCAGAAAAACGACGATCGTCCCCGCGAAAACAAAGCGCCGGCAATCAGTGATGCGGGTGTTCATGGCTTGTCCTGTTCCGAACAGAGATCGATCTATTGAGTGTTCTGCGTCGTTGGCCCGGTGTCATGCCCTCGCCGCGAGGCAGCGCCGAACTCGGTTCATGGTTCCGGTTTTGCCGAGCAGCGCCAGGGTCTCACCGATTGCGGGGCTCACAGGCCTTCCGGCGACGGCGACGCGAATCGGCTGTGCCACATCGCCCATGCCGACGCCTTCGGCCTCGCACATTCGCTTGATGAGCGAATCAATGCCCTCGGCGGTCCACGGGTTGAGAGATTCTAGCGCCGGAAGCAGCCTCGACAACATCGCGTAGCCCGCGCCATCCTTCTTTTCGAGGAATTTCTTCACGGCAGCCGGATCGTACTCAACGGCTTCGTCCGGGGCGAAGAGAATGCCTGCTTTCGCCTCGATATCGCGAAGTGTTCGCATTCCCTTGCAGGCTTCGATCACGCGCGAGGCGGTCGCGTCATCCAGGGCTGCCAGGGGAGAGCCGCTCGCCGCTGACCAGTCGCGAAACGCGGCCAGCAGCCTTTCGGGTGAAGCGGTCGCGCAGTAGTCGGTGTTGACCGCAAGCAGCTTTTCGCGATCAAACCGGCCGGCTGTCTTGCCGATTCGATCAATGGAGAACGCGGCGATCATCTCGTCCCGCGTAAGGCGTTCGCGGTCATCGCCGGGTGACCAGCCGATCAGGGCGATAAAGTTGAGCAGCGCCTCGGGCAGATAGCCCGACACGCGAAAGTCGTGAACATCGATCTCGGGAATCACCGCTCCGGCGGCCTGTGCCAGGCGATTGAGCTGCGTTGAGTCCAGTTCGGCGTCCGCCTTGTCGAGCCAGCGGTGGATTGCCGCCTCGTCGGAAGATGCCAGAGTAACGACATCCGCCGGCGTCCACAGTTTGCTCTTCAGCTTTTCTTTCACGGCCGTTCGCACGACTTTGTGTTTGTCGCGCTTGCTCATTTTCGTGCCGTCGATATTGAACACGAGGGGCAGATGGGCATAGATCGGCGTGCTGTAGCCCAGGGCCCTCTGCATGAAGACGTGTTTCGGCGTGTTCATCAGGTGTTCCTGGGCGCGCAGCACATGCGAGATCCGCATGTGCTCGTCATCCACGACAACGGCGAAATGGTAAGTCGGCCAGCCGTTCGATTTGACGATGACCAGGTCCTCCACTTCGCCCGCGCCGAAGGTCACGTCGCCAAGGATTTCATCGTGCACCGTGATCGGTTCGTCCGGAACGGCGAAGCGCACGACGACCGGCCGCCCCTGCTCGCGGGCTCGGGACGCATCGGCTTCGGACGGGAAAGTGGCGGGTCGCGGATATCGGAAGCTCACTTTCTCTGCCATGGCCTTGCGGCGCAGCGCGTCCAGTTCTTCCGCGGTGTCGAATGCGTAGTAGGCGAGCCCGGCATCAAGCAGTTTTCGCTCGGCTGCTCGATAAAGGTCGAGCCGTTCGCTCTGGTTGTATGGACCGTAGGGCCCGCCGACTTCGGGTCCCTCGTCCCAGTCGATACCCAGCCAGCGGAGGTCATCGCGCAGCTTCTGATCAGCGCCTTCAATATTCCGCTGGATATCCGTGTCCTCGATCCGAAGGACGAATCGTCCGCCGTTCCGGCGGCAGAATAACCAGTTGAACAGGGCCGATCGCGCGCCGCCGACATGCAAATACCCCGTGGGAGATGGGGCAAATCTGGCTCGAACAGGGTTCATAATGGGTTGGCTTCTCAAGTATCTTGCCATCACACGGAGTTGGCATTCCAGAATGACAGTTTACGTCCGAATGAAAAACGGCGAAAGCAAGGCCCCGCCGCGTTTCTCCGACGAACAGGTTTCGGTTATGCTGAAGGGAAAACCGGGAGACTTCAATATGGTCAACAGTAGCAGCAATCTCTTCGGCGGAAAGGCACACAACGGCATTCGCGTCGTCGTCACCGGGCAGGTCGGCGTCGACAAGCGCCCCTTCCTCGAGAAAGTCCGCGATCTGGCCGGCGAGCGCGGCCACAATGTCACGGTCTGCAACGTCGGTGCGATGATGTATAAGGAAGCGCCGGACGTTCGGCCGGGACGGATTCTCGATTTGCCGCGGACCCGCTTGAACAGCCTGAGGCGTGCTGTTTTCAAGGACGTACTTGCGACGGCCGAGCGAACCGAAAACGTGATTGTCAACACCCACGCGACGTTTCGATGGAAACACGGCCTGTTCGAGGCCTTCGATTTCGACCAGATGAAGGCCTTTGATGCCGATCTTTACGTCACGCTCGTGGACAACGTCGATGCCATTCACGAACGGCTCCTTAAAGAGCATGACGTGCCTCATACGCTCAAGGACATCATGGTCTGGCGCGAGGAGGAAATTCTCGCCACGGAAATTCTCGCACACGCCATCGGGCGACACGGCACTTTTTACGTGCTCGCGCGCGGTCATAACGAGGCGACTGCTGAATCGCTGGTGCGGCTGATGTTCGAATCACAGCGCAAGAAGATTTACCCCAGCTTTCCGATGTCGCACGTCATGGACATGCCGGACGTGCTTGCTGAGATCGACGGATTCCGCGCCTCGCTGGCGGAGCATTTCATTTGTTTCGATCCCGGAGACCTCGACGAAAAGCGCCTGCTTTTTGAGGCCGGAGAAGCGACCAAGAAGGGCGAGGCCGCAATCACGCTGAAGGTGAACGGGCGCGATCTGACGTTCAGCGTCAACGATGTCACGAATGTTGCACGCGATATCGACGGACAGATTTATGCCCGCGACTTCAAGTTGATCGACCAGAGCGACATGATCGTCAGCTACATTCCAGAGCTTGCGGGCGGCATTCCGGGCCTGTCGAGCGGCGTGGAACGCGAATTGCAACACGCCTGGGAGGGAACAAAGGAGGTCTACGTCATCTGGAGGCCGCGAAAAGACCCGTCGCCCTTCATCACTGAAACCGCGACGCGCGTATTCAAAAGTGTGGACGAGCTCTTCAAGCATTTTCAGACGCTGAAGTACCTCGGGAATTATCAGCTTAATCTGCTGAATCCGTCCGCGCCGATGGAGCGCGGCCGATTTGGTTGACGCCCGGCCGGACCGAAGGCACCATCCGCGGAAAGGCGTACCGCGGCGCGCCGGCATGATGGCCCGTTCGGATTGACGAACTGGTGAATGCGATGCAAATCGACCTGAATCAGATTTTGCCGCTCATCGAAATAGCCCGCCGCGAAGACCTCGGACTGCATGGTGATCTCACCTCGCGTCTCATGCCCGAGCTTGCGGTGACCGCGCGTGGACGTTGGCAGATTGTCCCTCGCGATCACGGCCGATTCTGCGGTGCGTTGTTACTCCCGGCGCTCGTCGAATCGCTCGCGCCGGAGGTGGTGCTTGATTGGATCGATCCGCATGCGGACGCGCTGAATGTCGAACCCGGCGTGCCGATCGCCCGGCTCAGCGGCCGCGTGATTCAGATGCTGACCGCCGAGCGGACGATTCTGAACTTCCTTCAGCATCTTTCAGGCGTCGCGACGCTGACAAGTCGCTTTGTCGCCGCGGTCACCGGAACCCATGCCAAGATTTATGATACGCGCAAGACAACGCCGGGCCTGCGCGAGCTGGAAAAATACGCCGTTCGCTGTGGCGGTGGACACAATCATCGCATCGGGCTTTTCGATGCGGTTCTGATCAAGGACAACCACCTCGCCGGAATTCCATCGTCGCGCCTGGCCCATGCCGTTTTCGAAATGTTGAACCGCCTTCCGCATTTGCCCTCACAGCCTGCCTTTGTCGAAGTCGAGTGCGATACGCTCGAGCAATTCGAGCAGTTACTGAGCGTCGTAGGCATTGACGTCATCCTCCTGGATAATTTCAGCCTCGAAGACATGCGATCGGCTGTTGCCATCAGAGACGCCCGCGGACTGCGCAGCAAAGTGGAACTGGAGGCGAGCGGCCGCGTCACCCTCGAAACCGTACGTGCTGTCGCCGAGACCGGTGTCGAACGAATCGCCGTCGGTGCCATAACGCACTCCGCTCCCATTCTCGATATCGGCTTGGACGCCATTGAATGATCCCCGATTCGCCGCATGTCCTGAGCGCCGATGCCATCGCCGCCGAGCTGCATACGGCCCGGGTGGGTCGGCGTGTCGCCGTTCTGCCGGAGATCGACAGCACCAATACCTTCGCATTACAAACTCTGGCTCCGCAATCCGGAGCGGACGCGGACGGAACCGCCGTATTTGCGGAGCGTCAGACGGCCGGTCGCGGTCGTCTGGGGCGACAGTGGCATTCCCCGGCTGGTGCGAGCGTGATGTGCACGATTCTCCTCAATGAGCCGCGCAATGCGGCGCGGCCCGCATTCTGGATGACGGGAGCGGCCGTTGCGGTCGCAAGGACGATCGAGAGGACGACGGATGTCTCGCCGCAGATTATCTGGCCCAACGATATCTACGTGGGGGAGAAGAAACTGGCCGGCATCCTCGTCGAAGCAAAGGTCACCGGCTGCAGTCCGGAGACGTTAGATACCCATCGCGTCGAAGTGCTCGCCCCAAGGGAAATCGCCCGGCGCGATCAACGCTCCAGTCAATTCGCCGCGTGGATTGCAATCGGCATTGGGATTAACTGTCTACAGCAGCCGATGCACTTCCCGGAGCCGCTTCGCGCATGCTCCACGTCGCTCCACATTGAGAGCCGCGACCCCATCGATCGACTTGCAATCGCCCGCCGTCTGCTTCGCGAACTTGATGGACTCTTCGCCGAACCGGCCTGCGTCAGTGACGACGAGCTGACTGCCGAATGGTGTCGCCGGTCCGCTGACATCGGCCGCCGCGTCACGCTCATCTCGGGGCAGGAGCACGTCTCCGGCGTCATACTCGATATCCACCCGCGCGATGGCCTGGTGCTTCAACCCGATGTTGGCTCGCGCCGGCATTTCGACCCGGCGACCACCTCGCGTGCGTGACCCGGTCCTCTCAAACGCCTACCATGATGCCATGAGCCTGCTCAGGATCGAGTCCCTGTCCAAGTCGTACGCCGTTCCCGGTTCGGCGCGTCGCATGATCGTCGACATTCCGGAACTCCGACTCAATTCTGGCGAAGAGCTTGCCCTGTGCGGCGCGAGTGGATGCGGCAAGAGCACGTTTCTGAATCTCGTCGCGGGGATCACTGAACCGGACAGCGGGACCGTCCGCCTTGACGGACGCGACCTCTTCGCGATGCGCCCGGCCGATCGCGATCGTCTCCGAGGGGGCTGGATCGGTTGCATATTCCAGTCGTTCAATCTTCTGCAGGGCTTCACGGCGATCGAGAACGTCGAACTGGCCATGATGTTCGGCCGCGGCGTCGATCGGGCATTCGCCCGTGACTTGCTCAATCGCGTCGGCCTGGCAGAACACTGCAATCATCTCCCATCGACGCTCTCGATCGGCCAGCAGCAACGCGTGGCTGTAGCCCGGGCTCTGGCCAATCGTCCGCGGCTGATCCTGGCCGACGAACCGACGGGCAATCTCGATCATGACAATGCGCGGGGCGCAATGGAGCTGATTCGATCACTTGCCGCGGCTTCCGGCGCGGCGCTGATCGTCGTCAGCCACGATCGCGGCCTCCTCAGCACGTTTCGTCGCGTTGAGGACTTCGAACGGCTCAACCGCGCCTGTCAGAGTGTGTCACGCGCCGGCGGTGACTCATGACAATTATCAATCCACAATCCGGGCAGCCTGCTTCGCATGTCGCTCAAGGCGCAGATGCTGCGGCCGCTACTCCCGTTGGAATTCGCGCCATCGCCTTTGTCGTACGGCGCAGTCTTCGCCGTCATCTGCTTGCCACCTGCGTCACAATTTCCGCGACGGCGATGGCGTCGGCGCTGGTCATGGCCGTTTTCACGCTGCGAGATCAGGCTGAACGTGCGTTTGTCGGGGGTTCCTGCGGGTTTGATGCCGTCTTGGGAGCGCGATCAAGTCGCCTCCAACTCGTCCTCAACGTACTTTTTCACCTCGACGTATCACCCGGAAATATCCCGTGGTCGCTCTACGATTCGGTCCGGTCCGACCCGCGCGTGGCTGTCGCCGTTCCAATCGCCGTCGGAGACAACTACTTCGGCTATCGCATTGTCGGCACCGACGCGCAGCTCTTCACGGAGTTTCAGCCGCGCCGCAGTCGCAAGCTGGAAATTCGCTCCGGTGGACGGCCTTTCGATTCCGAACTTCGCGAGGCTGTCGTTGGGGACGTGGTTGCACGCCGCACTGGGCTTTCCGTCGGAAGCACGTTTCGTCCCCATCACGGGCTCGTCTTCGATTCCGCCGCGATTCACGACGACGAGCATGACGAGTTCCTCGTGGTTGGAATTCTCGAACCCACGAATTCGCCCGTGGACCGCGTGGTCTGGATTCCGATCGAAGCGGTATTCCGAATGAGCGGCCATGTCCTCGGGCATGACGACGATCATTACGAACCCGTTGCTGGCGAGGAGATCCCGATCGAACACAAGGCCGTCAGCGCGCTGCTTATCAAGCTCCGAAGCCCCCAGTTCGGCCTTGACCTCGATCAGGAGTTCAACAGGGGCGGTTCGGCGGCCACCTTCGCCTGGCCGGTTGCTCGCGTGTTGTCGGAGCTGTTTGATCGCATCGGGTGGATGGCGGCTGTGCTCGAAATCGTCGCCGCAATGGTCATGCTGGTCGCGGGCGCGGCTATTTTGGCGAGCCTGCATAACACGATCAACGAGCGGCGTCGCGAGTTTGCGATTTATCGCGCGTTGGGTGCCCGGCGGCTGACGGTGTTCTCGATTATTATCATGGAATCCGGCGCTATCGCCGCGATCGGAGCGTTCGCGGGATTCGTTCCGTACATCGGTCTGCTCGCTTCCGCGCGGACAATCATTCGCGATCAGACAGGTGTCGTACTCGACCTTTGGAGTGTTCATCCCGCGCTGCTTTGGACGCCGGCGGCCGCTATCCTGCTCGGTCTCATCGCGGGTTTGATACCGGCATGGAAGGCGTATGCCACCGACGTGGCGGCCTGCCTCGCGCCGCATTCGTGAAGCCGATATGAGCGAGCCAGTACCTTTTCCGGTCCCGAAGTCGCGAAACCCAACGTCCGGCCGGGCTAGTCGTTCGCGCTTCCGGCTTTTGCGGCCCTGCGGCGTCCTGCGAGCAGTAGCGTCCGGTCTGCTGCTGATCTCGACAGCATGCAAGGAGCCGCCTGCTCCGGCCACCCAGCCCAATATGCCGCGCGGCCGACCCATTCTCGAGGGAGGCAAACGGGAGCCGACATCTCCGGCCGGCGTTCCGCCTCTGACCACGGGCATCAGCGATTCCTTGAATGAAAAGTCGCCCGGCATTCATCCACTTGTATCTTTCGATTTCCTCGCCGGCTTCAGATATCAGAAACCGCCCCTGACTGCGGCGCCGTCGGATTCGCCTCGGCCGGACCCGATTCCACCCACCATCAAGGCTTTCGACGGCCGACAGGTCACAGTTGTCGGATTCATGGCGCCGCTCGACCTGGATGACGATGGACGCGTGCCTCTGTTCATGCTGATGCGAAATCAGACCTTCTGCTGCTACGGAAAGCCGCTCGAAATGAACGAATGGATCGAGGTTCAATGCCCCGAGGGTCGCCCGGTCAAGGAACTGCTGGACGTGCCGCTTGCCGCCAGCGGCCGCCTCGGCGTGGGCGAAAAGGACATCAACGGGATCATTCTGAACATCTACCGGCTGGATCTCGAAGACCTGCGCCCGGTCGATCCGAACGACATCAATCCGCGGCCGCTTCCGCGCCGTTAACGAAGACGAACCGGCCATCTTCAATCATCAACTCAGCGGCACACGCTGCGGCGCCTGGACGAGGATGTGGTTCTTTGCCGTGATACCGAGCAGGATCAACACGGCGGCCAGGCGAATCGGTCCGCCTGAGAGCAGGACGGCGGCCGGCGCCAGGAGGCCCACGGCGGCGACTCCGATCCAGAACCATGACGCAAAAGGCCCGCGCAGGATGGCGGCGGCCGTTAACTCTGCATTCTTCGTCTGATGCCGCGGCAACAACTCGGCTTTCTGAATGGCGATCAGCATCACCAACGCGACCCCGAGGACAACCCGCGCCGGATCGGGATTGCTTCCCACGGCCGACGGCCACCATGTCGGCGAGTCAGTTGACACTGAAACCATTCCGCCCGCCCAGTCCATGATTCCGAGCAGAACACAGCACGCGGTTCCGGCGACGAGCGCGTCGACAATCATCGACACCACCAGCAGCGGACTCTGCCAGTAATCCCGGCCGCGCGCCTGAGCGAACAGCAGGGCGGTATATCCCGCCGTGGCCGTCGCGAACAGCGCAAGGACGAAAGACAGATAGAACTTTGGCCAGTAACCCAACGGTAGAAAACCCGATGCCCAGACGATCGGAATCAGCATTCCGAATGCCGTGATAAAGTAGGCTCCGCGCACAAGCCAGCTCTTCCATTGCGGGCGAAGCAGCACATACAGAAACCGCTTCGGCTGCGTCAGGTCCGCCACCAGCAGATATCCAGTGAGCCCAAGGAACGCCACAGACGCAATCGCCGCCGAAAATGGCAACGGCGATGCCGACAGGCCCAGCGCAAACAGAATGAATGTCACGAGCGGGATTCCCGTCGAAACTGCTTTCGTCGTGATATAGGCCGACACCATCCAGCCCCACGGGGCGGGCTTCTTCTTCTGGTCATAGACGCGGCGGGCGCGGGCATCTTCGCTTGCCTCGTCGTCCGCGAGTGACAGCGCCTTCTTGTTCACGCCCAAGGAGGCGCCCGCACCGCTGCTCCAGACATAGTCCTGCTGTGGCGGAGCAGCGGCCGGATCCAGTGCCGCCGTCTCACCGCCGACATAGAACAGCTTCGGTCGCGTGTTTTTTTCCACTTTCGGATATTGAACGCGCTGGCTCATGTCGAGTAGCGAAATCCTGCTGGTGTGGTCGTCAAGATCGCCGCTGACGATGGCCTCGACGGGGCATACGACCACGCACGCCGGCTCGATGCCCTGGTCAACGCGGTGCGTGCAGTAGTTGCACTTGGCGGCCGTCAGTGTTTCCGGGTCGAGATAGAGCGCATCGTAGGGGCATGCCTGCATGCAGGCCTTGCATCCAATGCAGCGGTCGTTGTCGAAATCGACAATGCCGTCCGGACGGATGAAGAGGGATGTCACCGGACAAATCTCGACGCAGGGCGCATCAGTGCAATGATTGCATCGCTGGACATTGAAGCTGCGGCGCGTGTTGGGGAATTCGCCCTTCTCAATGTACTTCACCCAGGTTCGGTTTACGCCGATCGGTACGCTGTGCTCGCTCTTGCAGGCAACGGTACACGCGTGACAGCCGATGCAGGCACGATTATCGATGGCGAAACCAAATCGGGGCATTCGCGATTCCGTGTTCGGAGTTTAAGACCGCAAGGCACTCTATCGGAAGCGCTTCGACACACGCAAGCCGCGGCGATGCGGTTCATCGGCGCGGCCACATAAGGGCAGCCGAGCCGGAGTCTGGATGATCACGCCCATCAATCGTGTTGCGACCGGGCCAGAGCGTCGCGGGTGATCTTGATGGTCTTGATTTCGTAGGGGCCGAATTCGGCGGAGATGGCCCCGCCTTCGATCGGAAGCATGCCGGCCTCCGGGATTACTCGTTCAAGGAGGTCCGTCTCCGTCGCCAAGGCGGCGGCGAATCCGAGCGTGAGCTTCGCTTGCGTTTTCATGCCCGCGCATTCATAGGCTCGGAGAATCAGACCGTCTCCGTCTTCCGCGGCTTTGAACGCCGTCATGATGATGTTCGGCTCCGAAATGCCGACGTACGAGCGGCCGGTGCGAATCGACGCATCCGTTGACGGTGCCCCGCGGACCACGAATGGTGCGGGTTGGTTGAACTCCCATGCAGCTTTCGCCAAGGCCGCGCGATCCAGCGGTCCATCGAATCTCATCACACCGAACCGCATGAGATGAATGCCGACGTCCGGCGTCGGGTCAGGATCGTAGCTGCTGCGAAGCATCGTCATTCGAATGACGCCATCCTTCACGTCGTAGCCGTGCTTGCAGTCGTTGAGCACTGCCACTGTTCGCTTACCGTCGCTCAGTGCAACCCACTTCAGCGTCGGATACTCCTTGCCATCTGTGGGTCGCCCGATGTCGCCGAATGGTATCTCTGACCTCGCTTCCTCGTTGCTGATTCCGGTGTCGAAGGCGACCTTCAGCATGTCCGAGCCTTTTTGCGAATTCCCGATCTGGAGCCACTCAACCTTCACTTCATAATCCACACGCGGCGATGCGGCGTACGTCACTTCATCCACGAATAGCGTCGAAAGGTCGTGACGATAGGTACGACGCACCCGGGTTCGCACAGGCCCGGATTCGATGACATCCGTCCAGACCGGCTCGCCAAGCGGCTGGGTCTGGTCCACTGTCTGAATGGTCCATGCCGTCATGCCGCCCGGCTTCTCGTGGAGAATCTGAAAGTTCGCCGCCATCGCGCTCGGCTTCTTCGCGGCATGGGGGCGGACGCCGTCGATCTCGCCGATGTGAATCGGAAGGGGTCGGCGCTGATGCGGTTCTCCCGCCTTCCGAATATCCGCGAGAAAGACCTTGTAGCCGCAGCTTGGCAGACCCGATGCGAGGAAGCAGATTTGTGTTACGGAAGTGTCACCTTCTTCCGATCGGTCAAGAATCTGCATCGGCGCCGAACGACCGTCGGAATCAAGAATGCCCGCGACTTCCTCCTCGGCCAGGTGGAACAGATCAACGGTGACCACTTCGCTGCGCGCCCACGCCAGCGGATTGAAGATCCAGATTCCCTTCTGGTAGGTCGAGTCGTCCCTTCGTGATTTACCGCCCGCGGCGCGGTCGGCGATGGCCTTCAAGGACCGCTCCTGAATTCGTTGGGCCTGCGCGATCACTCTCTCCAGCATGTCATTCGTATAGAACGAAGGGGGATGAATGAACGAGCCGGGAAGCGTGTCATGATGATGGTTAAACAGCACGTCTTTCCAGCCGTCTCCCAATGCCGACGTGGGATTCCGATCGAATGCTCCGTCCACGACGGCCATCGCCGAAAAGACTTCGGCGCGCTCGAGCGCGCTCTCCGCCAGTCGATTCAATCGCTTGACTCGGCCATGCGTGGTGTAGCATCCCTCGAAGATGGTGTTCAGCTCGTTACGGATCGTGGGCGCGTTCAGCTTGTCCGCCATCTGGTGAAGACGATCGAAGAATTCCGAGGCCGTTGAGAATTTGACCGTGGGCCATGGTGAACGCGACTTCATCGCGTTGGCCGCCTCGATGTACTCGCGCGTGGGCCCTCCGCCGTGATTGCCGACGCCGTACACCATCAAGTGGTCGTTCGCCCCCGTTCCGATGACGAACTTGATCAGCTCCCGAACCTTGTCATCGCTCACAACGTCGTTGTACCAGCCGCCTGTCGCCGGCTCCTCGAACGCGAGGACGCGAGAGCCATCCGGACCTTCCCACCAGAATAACGGCACACCCTTGCCCGCCCGACAGAAATAGTACGAATCAATGCCGGATTTGAGGAGCAGTTGTGGCATCGTCCAGCAGTGCCCGAACGTGTCCGGCTCCCAGCCGACTGAGCAGACCTTGCCAAACGTCTGCTGAAAATAGCGTTGCCCGTAAAGGAAATGCCGAACGTGCGACTCCGGAGAGATGATGTTCGTATCCCCTTCGCACCATCGACCGCCCACCAGCTCCCATCGCCCGTCTTCGATGTACTTCTTCATCTTGTCGAACAGCTCAGGATGATGAACTTCCGTCGCCAGATACAACGCCGCACTGCTTTGAGAGAATGTGAAATCCGGAAACTCCTCCATGAATTTCACGGCCTGTCCGAATGTCTGAGGGATGATCTCCCTGATGGTCTCATCCCATGTCCATAGCCATTGCAGATCGATGTGCGCGTGGCCGACGAGATGCCCCGTATATTTCTGCATCTGCGGATGATGGTGCGAGATCGACTGCCGCGCGCGGTGCAGCGACGCCGTATAGGCTTCCGCATCCCCGCGTTCGAATGCAGCCAGGTCCTCAGCGTTTTCGGCCTCCTTTACATGCTCCAGAAGGTGAGCGTCCTTGTCGCGCTCGGCGAGTTGCCGCATGATGTCGAGCTCCGCACGGAACCTCTCTTGTTCGGCACGCAGCTCGTGCTGTCGTCTTGCCCTGACCTCCACCGCCGCCAGCTTTTCGCGGTCGCCCGCCTCGTCGCGAAGGCAAAAGGTCACGAGGGCTTCGCGGCTGTAGCCGCTCACCTGACGTACTTCAAAGGCCGGTATCGGCCCGTTTTGGTAAACCCAGAGTACGGTATTCCCGTTGTTGGTGATGCGGACATTGTCAATGCACTGCACATATCGGCCGGGCTTGTCGCCCTCGAAATTCACCGTCCAGCGTGCAACGGATACCCCATCAAGCGATGACATATCCATGACGCGATGATGCCATTTGCCGACGGCCTTCTCGATGAGTCCGTCGCCGTGGAGCCTGATGCCGTCCTGATCGACAATGGCCTGATCGCGTGCCCAGGGCATGGCGCGAAACGGCTGCGGCAGATTCTCGGCCGAGAAGTCGATATCGATTCCGCCCTTGGCGACTGGCACATCGCTGGCGAGGGCGACGTCATACTCCAGGTGGTCACCTTTCTTGAAGGTGTACGGCTCCCGGGAGAACTGGAGATAGATGAACCAGTTGCCGTCGTCGCTGTTGACAATGTTGTTCACACTGAAATACATGCAGGTGTCAGTGCTGGCGACGCTCTCGTCCGTGTTGTTCGCCAGTGCATGCGTTGCGAGTGAAAACAGAGTGATCGCGGCGGCGAACCGTCTCAGTTTGGTGTGTTGCATTCCATTTCTCCAACCTTGAAGTTTGACGACCGTGGGACGCGCTGCATGCCCGCCACCCTCTCGAGCGCGTCCTGGCCGACGCTCGGTGTCGTTCGCGGCAGGGGTCCCCGGTCCGCCAGTGTAACATCGACGCAGTCGGAGGCGAAACAGCCGGATCGGGCGGCTGCCTTGCATTTCGCTTGATTGCAATGCCGGTCTCTGATAGCAATGCGCATCGATGAGTTCCGCATTGATCTGGTCATTGCTGTCGATCGTTTACTACCTCGCGGTGACGTTGGCCGTGCTGGACATTCTGCACAACCGGCGAGAGCCGCGAGGCATGTTGGCGTGGATACTGGCCTTGGTCGCGCTGCCGCTGATCGGGCTGTTCCTCTACATGCTGGTCGGGCCCGTTCCGATGCAACGCAAGGTTCAGCGGCGTATTCGGCGGCGCAATCTCATTGAGCCCTCGCTGGTTCAGAAGACGGCCGTGCTGGAGCAGAAGCACGACGCGCGCGGAGCCGTCCGGATTGATGCGAGCACCCGTTCCTTGATGCAGTTGGCGACGCGGGTCAGTGATGCGGTCGTCACCAGCGACAACAAGGTCGTTGTGTATCACGACGCGGAACGTGCGTTTCTCAATCTGTCGCTCGCGATCGAGGCGGCCGAGCAGCATGTTCACATGGAGTACTACATCTTCGCGGACGACGAGACAGGCCGGGCAATGCGCGATCTGCTGGTCCGCAAGGCTGGTCAGGGCGTGGAAGTGCGGTTGCTGCTCGATGCGGTGGGTTGCTGGTCGCTGTCTCGGCGATTTGTGAAGGAGATGAAGGCAGGCGGCGTGCGCGTTGAATTCTTCCTTCCGTGGGGGCTGACCAATCGGCGTTTGCAACTCAACTGTCGAAATCATCGAAAGCTGACCGTCGTTGATGGCGTGCTGGCGTTCTCAGGAAGCAAGAACATCGCCGACGAATATCTCGGCAGAAAACGCCGCAAGCTGGGCCCGTGGATTGACACCCACCTTCAGTTCGAAGGCCCCTGCGTCATCCAGATGCAGGAGGTGTTTGTCGAGGATTGGCATTTTGCAACAGGCAGCGATCTGGTTTCATCAACCTACTTTCCCGCGCCAGTCGTTGCAGGGGAACATCTCGTACAGGTCGTGCCGAGCGGCCCGGACGGCCGATCCGATGTCATGCACCAGCTGCTCAATGCGGCCGTCGCGGACGCCGATCACTCGATCACCTTCATTACGCCCTACTTCGTGCCGGATCGGGCCATGATTCTGGCACTCACCTCAGCGGCTTACCGCGGCGTCCGGGTTCGACTGCTGCTGCCTTCACGGTCCGATCACTGGCTGGTGCTGTGGGCCGGGCGAACCTATTACGAGGACCTCCTGGAGGCCGGCGTCGAGATCTACGAATTCGACGAAGCCATGATTCATTCAAAGGTGGTGGTTGTCGACGAACGCTGGTCGATGGTCGGATCGGCCAACATGGATATTCGCAGCTTTCAATTGAACTTCGAACTGACGAACATCCTCTACGATCGGGGCGTGGCGTCCATGCTGCTATCGGATTTCGAGCCGATTTTCGTCCGCTCCCGGCGAGTCCAGGAACGTGATGTTCACGCGTGGACCTATCCGCAGACGCTTGCCGCCGGGCTGGCTCGTCTGGCGACGCCGATCCTGTGATGACGTCCTGGCACGCTCCGCTTGATTCGCGGGCGGCCCACTCCTCTAATCTAAAGCCAATGACGCCACAGGATCCGACGATTGAACTGGTGGAACTCGCCGACGGAACCCTTACCCATGTTCGCTGGTGGCGACCGGCGCGCCCGCGCGGCGCCGTGCTCTATTTTCACGGCATCCAGTCGCACGGCGGCTGGTATGAGGAATCGGGGCGGCGCCTTGCGGCCGCAGGGTTCGCGGTCTTGATGCCCGATCGCCGGGGCAGTGGGTTGAACGCCCCCCCCAAAGGGCATTTCTCGTCTCTTGACCAGTGCCTTGAGGACAACCTGCATTTGCTCAACGTGCTGAAAAGCGACGTCGGTGCGACAGACGCGCACCTCCTCGGCGTGAGCTGGGGAGGCAAGCAGGCGGTTCAATTGGCGCAGGATGCGCCGGAAAGTGTTAAGACAGTGACACTTGTCGGTCCGGGTCTGTTCCCGCGGATCGACCTGACGATGATGGAAAAATTCCGCGTCGGCATCTCCATGATGAACGATCGCGAACGGCTGCACGACATCCCGCTGAACGATGCGGCATACTTCACGGAGAACCCTGAGCGGATTGATTTCGTCAATCGAGACTCGCTCAAGCTGCTTCAGGTGTCGGCGGCGTTTCTCCTGACGTCGCGTCGCCTTGACAAGCACATCCGCACTTTTCACCAGGCGGCATTCCGCAGCCCGATGCACCTCATGCTCGCGGGACGCGATCGCATCATCGACAACGAGAGAACAAAGGCGTGGTTTCGATCCCTTCCGTCGCCCGATCGGCGCGTCACGGAATATCCCGAGGGCGGCCACACCCTGGAATTCGAACGCCACGCGGATCCTTTCTTCGAAGACATGGTGAACTGGATCGTCGAAAGAGCCTGACCGCGCCACCGCCGGCGGTGGATCATGTGATCCGCGCGAAATCCGCGCGTCGCGATTCGCACGACGGCGCGTCCCGCATCGGCAGCCCGCCTACCGCTCAGGATTCGATTGAAGCGCCTTCACTGGCCCCTCGAAGGGTGTCGCTGCATAATACGCCGCGCGATGGACCAGTCCCATTCGCGACCAGCCTTCGGAGCAGATATGAAGCGCAAATTTCTCGTCACGGGCGCATTGCCTTATTCCAACAATCGCCTGCATGTCGGCCACATCGCCGGCGCCTACCTCCCTGCGGATATTTTCGTGCGATATCTTCGCTCAAATGGCGACGACGTACGCTTCATCTGCGGCAGCGATGACAACGGCGTTGCCATTGAAATCTCAGCCATGAAGGAGAAAACGACGCCGGCCGAACTGAGCGCGCGATATCACCAACTGCAAAAGGCGGCCTTCGAAGGACTTGGAATTCACTTCGACATTTATGGCGGTACGCATCAACCCGAATTCACGGAAACTCACAACAAGCTGAGCCAGGATTTCTTCCGGCGTATCCACGACAACGGTCACTTCGTGAAGCGAACGACCGAGCAGCTTTTTGATCCGAAGGCCAACCGCTTTTTGCCGGATCGCTATGTGAAGGGCACCTGTTATCACAACAAAGAGGATGGCGCACCATGCGGGTCAACCGAGGCGACCGGCGATCAATGCGAGAACTGCGGGAACGCAATTGATCCGCTGTTGCTGCTAAATCCGCGCAGCGTGATCACCGGAGCCACGCCGGAGCGGAAATCCACCACCCACTGGTATCTTCAACTCGCAAAGTTTCAGGGCATGCTGGCCGATTGGTTCAGCCTGACTTCTCTGGACTGGCGGCCGACGGTGACAAATTTCGCAATGGGCGCAATCAAAAAGGGGCTGCCCGAACGCGCGATGACGCGCGACCTGACCTGGGGCGTGCCTGTTCCGCTGGACGATCCCGACGCGGCGGGCAAAGTGCTCTATGTCTGGTTTGACGCGCCGATCGGATACGTCAGCTTCACCGCCGCGCTCTGCCGGGCAGCCGGCGAAAACGAGGCGGATTACAAGGAATGGTGGCAGAATCCCGATTGCAAGATCATCCACTTCATCGGCGAGGACAACACCGTCTTTCATGCGCTGATCTGGCCGGCCATGTTGCTCGGCACGCAGTACACGGCCCAGGAAATCGCAAGCAAGGGCAGTGCCTATGCCGCCCCGAAGGAGAAGGGCTTCTATCAACTCCCGGCGAACGTGGTCGCCAATTCCTTCCTCAATATCCGGTTTCCCGGAAAGGAAGAGGAGAAAATCAGCAAGAGCCGCGGAACAGCCGTCTGGATCGACGAATACCTCAAACATCTTCAGCCCGATCCACTGAGATATTATCTCACGATCAACGCGCCGGAGAATCAGCGAACGGTGTGGAGCTTTGACGAGTTTGTCACGAAGAATAATAAGGAGCTGATCGGCACAATCGGGAACTTCATCAATCGCTGGCAGAAATTCGTCACGGAGGATTTTGGTCGTGCCGTCCCGTCGGACGAGCGATCCGCCGAGGCCGAGCAGGAATTGCTTGGCAGGCTGCGAGCGGCTCCGGCAATAATCGCCGAGGAGATCGAGGCGATGCGTTTCAAATCCGCGCTGACGAGGATTCGCGAGCTGTTTGATGAGTGCAATCGCTACTTCGACGCACGCCAACCTTGGGTGACTCGCAAGGGCGATCTTCTTCTGTGCGCCGCGACGATGAACACCTGCATTCAGGCGGTCCGAATCCTGGGCGTATTGATCGAGCCGTTCCTTCCATTCGCCTCGGAGAAGATTCGCGTCTCCCTGAACATACCGAAGGATGCGTGGGTCTGGCCTCGGGCCGTCGAGGCGCTGCCGGTGGGGCACCCCCTCGGCCCTGTGCCGGAGGTTCTTTTTCCCCGCATCGAGATGAAGGACTTCGACGTCGCTGATGGGAAACAGTGATTCCATCGGCCGGTCGTATGTCCACGGCCGTTGATCCGCATCACTTTTCGGGATCACTCAAGTCAGATGTTTCAATGCCGCATTGCGGGTGGGAATCATGCGGCCGACGTTTCCGGCGCAATTTCCCCGTCGCGATAGGTCGTGCCGCGCCACCGGATTTCCCCCATACCCGATGCGCAGCGAATTGCATTGAGCAGCGTGCCCATCGAGAGCAAGGCGCCGATGGGATAGACCAGTCCGTAGAAGAAACGAACGCGCGAGATTGAATAGAAAAGTGCCATGGTCGCCAGTTGCATCGCACAGGCCGTGATGGAAATGTACTTAAGCGATTCCAGGTCGGCCCGCTCGACCAGCAGACCGTCCGAAATGACGGCGAATGCCAGTGAGACCCAGGGCGTGAACGTGAAGGTGGCCAGCACGATGACGGCCGCCCACAGTCGAGCGACGGAATTGAACGAGCCGCAGAAGATTCGCGTCCAGCCGCGCCAGGTTTGGGCCAGCGTGCCGTACATTCGAACGGTGTAGAGGTCGCGGTTTCCGACCACGACAAGGCGTTGTCCGCATTCCTTCGCCCGCCGTGCCATGACCATGTCTTCGTTGATCTGATCCCTGACCGCCTCGTGTCCTCCGATGGCCCGGTAGCACGACTGCTTCATCAGCATGAATGCGCCGTTTGCATAGGCCGTTTTTCGCTTCGGATTGTTCACGACGAGCGGGCTGAACCAGAGGATCATGACGGCGCTGCACGCCGGCTGCACGACGCGCTCCCAGAAGCCGTGCGCCTCATGCGACGGCAGCACCGAAATAAAATCCGCATTCTTCTCGATGGCGTAACGCAATGCGATTGAAACAGAGCGAGGAGAGGTCTGAACGCAGTCGGCATCCGTGAAGCAAAGCCAGTCTCCTTCGGCCATTTCCACGCCTTCGCGCATGGCATTGTTCTTGCCGAACCAGCCGGGGCGCAGTGCGTGAACATGGTGGACGCGAAGATTGAGAAATTCGCCGGAAAGACGATCCATGATTGCCCCGGTCGAATCGGTGCTGCGGTCATTCACCGCGACGATCTGAAGATTCGGGTAATCCTGCGCGGCGAGTGAACGCAGGCACGGCTCGATATTCGCTTCCTCATCCTTGGCGGCAACGATCATGCTCATTCGGGGAAGTTCACCCTCCGCATCGGCATACATCGAAGCGTCAAGCGGCTTGAGAATTCGATTGAGCTGGCTGAGCACAATGAAACGGAGGATCCACACAATAAGAATGAACGTCGTGAAGCCCGACAGGATGGGGAACAGCACACTCATAAGGAGGCACTCGCTACCGTCGACAACGGAGGATGATACGCAGTCCGCATCGCAGCTGACAGCCGGAATCGGGTCACTTCGGCCCGATTCGCTCCATTCCGCCCATGTAGCCGCGCAAAGCAAGGGGCACGTTCACGCTGCCGTCCGCATTTTGATTCAACTCAAGCAGCGGAATCAGGATTCGCGGACTGGCAATGACCGTATTGTTCAGCGTGTGGCAGAAAATGTTCGTCTTCAACCGCGAATCCTTGTAACGCAGGTTCAGCCGCCGGGCCTGAAAATCGCCGAAGCGACTGGCGCTGTGCGTCTCGCCATAACTTTTGCGTGACGGCATCCAGGTCTCAATGTCGTACATCTCGACTTTGCCCTGTCCCATGTCTGCGGTGCAGACCGCCAGGACACGGTAGGGCAGGTCCAGGGCCTGAAGCACTGCCTCGGCGTTCGCGATGATATCATGGTGGTGACGCTCGCTTTCAACGTCATCGGCGCGACAGAGCACCACCTGTTCGACCTTGTCAAACAGGTGGATTCGGTAAATGCCGTGAGTGTCCTTCCCCGCGGCGCCCGCCTCCCGGCGGAAACATGTCGAGAGCGCGGCGAATTTCATCGGAAGCTGCGATTCGTCCAGGATCTCGTCGCCATACATCGCGGTCAGCGGCACTTCCGCGGTTCCGACGAGACTCTTGCCGTCACGCTCGCAACGATAAGCCTGCTCTTCGCCGCCCGGAAAATAGCCGGTGCCGTACATCATTTCGTCCCGCACTAGAACCGGCACGGTCACAGGTTCGAAGCCACGCGCGGTGATCGTGTCCATCGCCAGCCGGAGCACGGCCTGGTGCAGAAGGCTCCCCGCGCCCCGGAGCAGGTAGTTTCGAGTGCCGGCGATTTTGACGCCGCGCTCAAGGTCCAGAATGCCGAGTCGCCTGCCGAGTTCAACGTGATCGAGCGGTTCGAATTCGAATCGGCGCGGCTCTCCAACGCGGCGAACTTCCTTGTTGTCCGCGTCGCTCTGGCCGACCGGAGTTTTGTCTGACGGCACTTGCGGCACGGTAAGCATCAGCGACTTGAATTCATCGGCGACGGTTTGACTCTCGGCTTCCAGGTCCTTCAGGCGCTGCTTCAGCCCGCTCGATTCGCCCGCAAGCCTGTCGCCTTCGGCCTTCAGGTCGTCGGCGCTGCGACCCTTTGCGAGCATCTCCTGGTAAAGCTTGCTCTTGGGATTCTTGTAGTGGGCGACCTGACCCGACAACTCGTTTGATTGGCTTCGAATATGGTCGGCTTCCTGCTGGATCTCGCGCCGGCGCTGATCGACTGCAAGGAGTCGATCAAGATCACACCGGACGCGCTTCACTTCGATCGCTCGCCGGATGGTGTCGGGGTTTTCACGGATGAATTTGATATCAAGCATGAAGACGGTTCCGATGGTTGTGGGGTGGATACGATTCTCGAATCGGGGATGATAAGCGATCCGGCGAATTCGCTAAACAAGTGCTTCACGCCCGCCGGACTGAATGGATTGTGTGGCCTGCCGCGACCCGCCCCCCGTTGTGCCGGAATCCGCCACCCTCCAACCTGCGGCGCAGATTCAGGTTTCAGTGTATATTGCCTCGAATTGGTCGCTCCGGGCCCTCGCGAATTACTCGGCGTTGCTCACACGGGACACATTTCATGAACGATTTTCGATGGAAGAAAATGATTGGCAGGCTCCGTGCTCTGCTGGTACTGGCAGCCATGCCCGTTTGCGGCGGCGCTGATTGCGCCAATCTGGGTACCGGATTCCCCAGGCGCGCCGCATGGACCCAAACGGCGGTAAGCACCAATGCGGGCGTCAGTCCCAGCGCGATCGTCGCCGGCGATTTCGATGGGGACAGTCGGGTCGACATCGCCGTGGCCTATCAGGGGCTCGATACCTCGCCACCTCGTATCGTGATTCTGTTTCGGCAGGCGGATAATACGTTCACCCCGGTCACGCTCATCGAAGGTGACAATGTGGCCGGCGCGGTGAAGCTTGCCGTGGGCGACGTGAACGGCGACGATCGTCTCGACCTTGTCGCGGCCTGTACGGATCGCGTGGTGTATCTGCCGGGGCCGGCCAATCCGCGTCAGGCTGCAAATTGGAATGCGTTCGAGATCGCGAACTCAACCGGTAACACCGTCGGTCCGTGGAACGACGTGGCTATTGCAAACATCGACGACGCGAACGGCCCGGATATTGTGGCGTGCGGTCAGGAGCCGGGAAGGCTCTGCTGGTTCTCAAGTCCCGCCGCCAACATTGCGAACGGAGTCGGTTGGCAACGGATTGATATCGATGCGACGACACGGGCCGGCGCGGCGTCGCTCGCCGTGGCCGACATCAATGGGGACGGAAAAATCGACATCTACTCGACGGCGCCGCAAGAGACCAGCGCCCGTGTCGCGTGGTACCAGAATCCCTCGAACCCCGTAAGCCAGGCATGGACGAAGTTCACCATCGGCAACGTTGCCGCCGCGACGCGGCTTGCAATCGGCGACCTCAACGCCGATGGCCGTCCCGATGTGGTGGTGACTAATCCCACTGGACGCCAGGTCGGCTGGTATGTTCGTCCTCAGAATCCAGCGGATGCGTGGTCCGGTTTCCTGATCACTCAATACGCCGCCGCCACGCCGGCTGACATTGCGATTGCCGACATCGATGGCAACGGGCAGTTGGATATCGTCGTTTCGTCTAGAAATCCGGGATCGCTCCGTTGGTTCACGCCGGTCGGCACAGTGACAAATCAGTGGATCGAGAACAACCTGATCGACTTGCCCACCGGAGTGAATGCCGGCAGAATCCTGTTACTGGACTTCGATGGAGACGCGCGCCCCGATGTCTTCGGCTGCCTTATCGGTCAGTCAGCGAACCAGGACGCCCTCGCGCGATGGGAAAATCCGGAGTAACCGGTAGCAACTCTATCGCAGTCTGGCCGCGCGATCCGCCAGTTCGCGGGCGGTCTCCTCGTCGGCCGCTTCTGAGATCACGCGGGCGATCGGCTCTGTATTGGACGGGCGCACATGCACCCAGCCTTCGGGCCAGTCAATACGTACGCCGTCGGCGTCGTTCACTCTGCCGGTGGTGATCTTCCTGACGCGATCGAGCCAAGGCGCTATCTTTTCCTGTGACATCTCGTACTTCTGCTTCACCATGACATATCGCGGAATCTCGTTCGCAATAATCGATAGCGGCCGTCCGTCCGTCGCCAGCAGGCTCAGCACGTGTCCCATACCCACGAAGCTGTCGCGTGTCATGACCACGCGCGGATCAATGACTCCGCCGTTGCCCTCGCCGCCGAAGAGGCAGCCATGCTCCTGAATCGCCTTCGCAACGTTCGCTTCACCCACTGCGGTCCGATGGACGCGGGCCTCACCCCCGGCCGCCTTCGCCAGGTCGTCGATCATGCGTGATGTGGACAGGTTGACCGCGACCGGACCGGGCTTCTGAGAAAAGAGGAATTTCGCAACAAGCGCCACGGTGTACTCTTCACCGATGTAGCGGCCGGTTTCATCCACAATCGCCAGTCGATCAGCATCAGGGTCCTGGGCAAACCCGATATCGGCACGGTGCGTTTTCACAGCCTCGCACAGCGTGACGAGATTCTCGGCGGTTGGCTCCGGCGTGTGGGCGAATCGGCCATTCGGTTCGTTGTTCATCGGCACAACGTCACAGCCCAGCTCATTGAGCAGCATGACGCCGCCGATGCCCCCCGCGCCGTTGACACTGTCCAGTACGACGCGCGGACGCCTCTTGCGGATGGCATCCACGGCAGAGACCGCCAGCACCTTGCGGACGTGCCGATCGTGCGTCGAAGCGTCGGCCGTGTGCGTGCCTGTCGCCTCGGGCCCGACGTAGCGAAAATCCTTCGCGTGATAACGCGCGAAAATAGCATGCGCCAACTCTGGCGGCGGCGCAATGCCCTCGGCCGTCAGGAACTTGATGCCGTTCCATTCGCCCGGATTATGACTTGCCGTGAGAACCACCCCGCCCGCTGCGCCGAGCTCGCGGATCATCATCGCGGTGCCGGGCGTGGTCACCACGCCGAGTTCGATGGTCGAACAGCCCGTCGCGAGCAGCCCGCTCACAATGCCGCTTTGCACCATCGGCCCGCTCGGTCGAGAGTCGCGACCGATCACGACCTTGCCGCCGCCAAGATGCGATCCAAATGCCGCGCCCATTTCCGTGGCGAGCGTTGGCGTCAATGTCTTGCCGACCAGTCCTCGTACGCCTGAAACGCTGATCATCAACGCCATGAAGTTTCCCCGTAACGATGAATTTACCATCCCCGGATTCGATGCGAAGCCGCGGACCACCCGATCAATTGATCCCGGTGCCGGCGAACGCATCACACATGATTTGACGGTCTGCCGTCAGACACATAGCATCCCCGACCCGGCTCATTTTCGCCACCGGACGAATCTTCGAGGTTAATCATGCCCTTTCTTTCAGGAACGGTCAGCTTTTCGCGGTTTCGCATTGCGGGCGGCGGACCAAAGCGATTGGATGAGAATCTGATCGAGAAATTCAGGCAGCATCGAATCGGCGCGGAACGTGTCCAGCGTTCCGACAATGTCGAAGCAGGCTGGATCGGCGGGCGCCATCTGCTTGATCTCGACTTCGACGTGGAAAAAAACGTGCTGCTCGATTGTGTTCATGCCGGGCTGCGGATTGACGCCGCGCGAATTCCACCCGATCTGCTTCGCGCCTATTCACAGCTCGAACTCGAATCGCTCCTGCGTGAGCGCACCCCGGGTCGTGGCCTCGGCAAACTGAAGCGCCAGGCGAAAGAGGCCGCCAGGAAACGTGCGGAATCAGAAATCAAGCAGGGCCGATATCTTTCGCAGCGGCAGTTTCCCGTCCTGCTGGATTCGCGGAATGACGTGCTCTATTCAGCAGCGACGTCGCCGGCCGTTCACGAGCGATTGCACGTTCTGTTCCGCGACACATTCTCCAAGCGACTTGAGCCGATGACCGCCGGTGAACGGGCCGCCGCGTGGGCCGAGCAGAAGGCGGCGGGCCGCAAGCTCGAAAATCTGACGCCGACGCTGTTCGTTGACCCCGCTGAAGAACACGGCGAGCCGGAGGTGTACTGGACATCCGGCGATCCGAACTCACGCGATTTCCTCGGCAACGAGTTCCTGCTTTGGCTGTGGTTTCAGTTGGCCGAGCGCGGCGACACGCTCGAACTGCCTGACGGTACCGAAGCGGCAATCATGATTGTCAAGCAACTCGCCCTCGAGTGCCCGCGGGCGCAGACCGGCAAGGAAGTCATCACCTGCGAAGGTCCCACGACCCTGCCCGAGGCGCGCCGCGCGATCCGATCCGGAAAACTTCCACGCAAGGCCGGAATGATCATCTCGCGCCAGGGTGAACAGTATGCATTTGTGCTACAGGCCGAAACGTTCAACGTCTCCTCAGCCCAATTGCCAAAGATAGAGGATCGCATCGGCGGCGATTCGGCCACGGACCGCGCCGGCGAGGACGGGGCCGGAGGTCCGGCAGGCGGGCGCATTCGTGCGGAAGAACGAATCGAACAGATTCGATATCTCGCACAGACCATCGATCTGGTCTTCGCCGTGTTTTTGCAGCAACGCATCGGCGCCGAATGGAAAAAGGAAACCGACGAAATCCGAGCTTGGCTGCGTGGTGGCTGACGCGTGCGGGCGCGCGCCGCTACAATCCCCGCATGTTCATCGATATCTCGAAAACCGATCACTCCTGGCGCGCAATGCACCGGCTGTATCTCTCCTTCGTGCAGCCGCGGCCGATTGCATTTGCATCAACCCTCAGCGCCGACGGTCGAGCAAACCTCGCGCCGTTCTCCTTCTACAACATGCTCGGCGCAAATCCGCCCGTCGTCGTGTTCAGCCCGGCGCTGAATCGCCACGGCCTGCCCAAGGACACGCTCGCCAACATACTCGCGACAGGCGAATTCGTCATCGCGACAGTGACGGAGCCTCTCGCCGAAAGAATGAACATCTGCAGCGCGGAGTTCGAGCACGGTGTAAGCGAATTTGAAAAAAGCGGACTGACTCCGCTGCCGGCATCCGTCATTCGGCCGTTCCTTGTGAAAGAGAGTCCCGTCAATATCGAATGCCGGCTCCGGCAGGTGGTATCGCTGGGGGACGCTCCCGGCGCCGGGCAGGCCGTGTTCGGAGATGTGCTGGCCGTTCATGTGGAGGACGCGGTGTTGCTGGAAGGCGACATGGTGTGCGATCCGGCAAAACTGCGGGCCATCGGCCGAATGGGCGGCGATATCTACACGCGGACACGAGATCATTTCTCGCTGAAGAGCCTCCGTGATCCAGCCGAACTGGCCGCGCAGGGGCCGCCCGGAATCGTCGGCTAGAATCGTCTTGATTCAGAAGGTGCGTCGCCGGCGCGTAATCGAACGCGCCAGGGTGCCGGCGGGCCTGGCACCGCCCTTGCGGCATCGGTGTGTTATTTTCTCAAAGCCTCGGCTTTCGTCCGGGCATCCTTCGCCCTGTCCGCTTCACCGGCCTTCTCTAAAGCCTCCGCCAGTTGGTCGAACGCCTCGGCATGATTGGGATCAAGTCGGCAGGCGGCTTCAAATGCGTCGGCCGCGCGAGCCGAATGGCCGGCCGCCATGAGCGCGGCGCCCATGCGCAGTTGCGTGTCTACGTCATACGGATCAATGTGTATTGCCTGGAGGTACCAGTGCGCCGACTGGTCCCACTGCTTGTTGGCTGCGTAGAGTCTGGCAATCTGTCGGGCGACCGGTGGCTCGTCTTCGGCCACGTGAAACAGAGCCTCCAGTTGCTGAATCGCCTTGGGATAATCGCGCCGCCGAAGATGAATGGCCGCCATGCGACGCAGCACGTCCGGATCATCGGCTGCGCGACGAAGGTATTGTTCGTACAGTGCGAGCGCGTCGTCCCATGCCCCGGAAGCCTGCTTGATGTAGCCCATGTACTTGATCGCGGTGAGATTATCCGGTCGCAATTGCATGAGCGGTTCAACATGCTCGGCGGCGGATTCCAGCCAATGCTCACGTTCCGCGTCGGTGACGGCCGCCAGCGATTTGCCGACGTAAATGCGGCTCATCACTTCGTGTGCATCCGCCTGCTTCTCATCGATGTTGAGTGCCTCTTCGGCGGCATCGTAGGCGCCGTCTGTGTCGCCCTCGTCAAGCCTTGCCCGGGCCACGGTCGCCAGTAGCGATGAATCCTCAGGATTCTCCCGCAGCCGCGCTTCGAGCTGCTTAAGATCATCCGGAGGGCGGAGCGAGAAGCCCCATTTTGCGGCTTCCTCGCGGGCCCAATTGCGAAAGTCGCGGTCAAACTCCTTCGGCGAAATCTTCAGCACACTCTCAAACGCCGCGTCTTGCGTCTGCCCTTCGCGAAACGCGCCCAGAAGGTCCAGAATCGCCTGATATCGAAACCGGTGAATAATGTACTCGGACATCCATTCGCTCTGAGCGTAGGCGAGCGACCGATCGGTCGGCCGCTTCGGTCGTGCGAACCCCCAGTCAATGGTCTCCAGCGTAAATAGTTCATCCCGCCGGATCGCGTCGACAAGAAGCTCCTTGGATGACCACGATCGCGGCGATGGCTCCTCGTAGACTGCCAGCCCCTCGGTGAACCAGTGCGGAATTCGGTTCTCCGTTGCCGCAAGCGTAACCGTGTGCGTGAACTCGTGTCGCAAAACGCTGGCCCAGTTGAATCGACCGAACGGCGGCCTGCCGCGCGGCGCGGTCATCGCAATGACCCGACCGGTGCATGCGCCGATGGTCCCGATGAACGGTCGCCCGGTGATACGGACACTGAATCCACCATGATCTGGGAATATCTCAATGATCGTCTTGTGCGTCAGCCTGGTCGCGAAGTTGTCGCAAACCTCCTCGTGAATGGCTTCGAGTGCGCGCGAGAAATACGGTGCCAGGACCGCGTCCGTCGAGGCGTCGTACCGGATGATGAAGTGCTCGCTTTCCAGCGTGGCAAAGTGATCAATGCGGTCCAGCAGGCCGAGAACGTTGTATGTATGCTGGTTGAAGCTGTCGAGTTCGAATGCGGCTTCCAGTTCCCGCCGCGCAGCCACTTCATCGCCCAGCTCCATGTAAAGCTGCCCAAGGCTCGTGCGAGGCTCGGGCCAGTTTCTGGAATACCTGATAGACTTCTTGAAGTGCGTCTCGGCAAGTTCAAACTGACGACCGGCTGATAGCCATTCCCCCATCAGAAAATGGAACATCGCAGGCTTGGGATTCGACTTTCTCGCCCGGGATTCAATTTCGGCGGCTGCCTCCACGTTCCCCTGCCGGAATTCGGCTGCGGCAAGCGTGCCGAGAGCTTCCTCCGATCGCGGGTTCACCACCAGAGCCTGCCTCGCGAATTCGGCTGCGGGTGCGTACTTCCGCTCCGCCATTCGAAGACTTGCCATCAAGACCAGCGAGCCGACGTGTTTCTCATTAAACGCCAGGGCCTGTGTTCCGAGCGTCTCGCATTCGTCGAAGTTCCAGTCTTCGAGATGCGTTCGGGCCAGCCCCGCCATCGCGTCGGCGGCATAGGGGTTGTCCTTCAGGATGCGTTCATATTCGGCCCGCGCGCCGGAAAGATTATGCCGCGAACGCAGCAGATCAGCCGCGGCCAGCCGAGCAGGCCAGTAGCTTGCATCAATCAGATCCACTGCCGAACCGAACACCTCGTCGAGCACATGCCGTGTTCGTTGCACCACGTTGGTGTGGGTCAGTTCCGAATATCTCAGAAAACCCTGGCCAATATACGTCGCCTGCTCTGCATCGTCCGGCAGGGTTCCCGTCGTCATGACCTCGTCAAACGCCTTATAGGCTTCGGCGGCATCGCCGATGCGGCCGGTTCGCTCCAGCGCTTGCCCTAGGAACCAGCGGGCGGGGTAGGCGGACTTCTCCAGTTCGATGGCGCGTCGTGCGTGAGTGATCGTCGTTTCGTACTCTCCGCATTCCATCAGCAGCATCGCCATCGCGGTTTGCCAGTCAGCCGAGGCCTCGCCTTTCGCGGCTTGCGATTTCAGCCGCGCCAGTCCGTCGAGTAGCCGGCCGGTATCGCGATCAAGGGCAGCCAATTCGATGGCAGCGCGAACCGAAAGCGGCGGATGTTCGAGGGCGACCAGTTCGGCCTTCGCCCGGGCCTCGCCGTACCGGCCGTGCAGGCGATCATCCCGCGCCGCGAGCAGCATTCGGATCGGATCGGCGGGTTGGGTAGACGGTTCGAAAGTCCGTTGCAGGACGCTCGGATCGGCGGCGAGTCGCACGGCAAGACCGGCGACAACCACCACGGCGATTGGAACGACAATGCGCTCGCACCGGCCGCACTTTGATTGATTAGCGTGAAGGGTCACGGCGATATTATACGAAGCTGCGGCTGAACGAGAATCCGCCGGCAGCCGTGTTATTCCTCGCCGAATGCTTCGCGAAACACGCCACGGTAGTCATCCAGTGTCGTGAATTGGACGAAGAACAGGCCGCCTTCGATGAACATCGAGGCCATCGCCGCCAGTAGATGCCAATTGGGCGAGACGCCGGTGTCGATCGATGCCCCGAGACCGGCGGTCAGCAGAATGGTGAAAATGCCGGCCATGCTGCATCGAAATGTTCGTGTGCGGAGACCGCCCACCTGTGTGTAATAACGTGCGTCCAGGCTGTCATGCTCGATCGCCTGTTCAATGATCTTCGACTGCACCACGAAATACATGTAAACCACGACATGCACGAAGCAGGTGAACAGCCCCGCGAGAACGCCGAGGAGCACATGGCGCGCGTAACCTGAGCGACCGTCGATCATCAGTCCCATGGCGGCCGTCAGTGCGAGCATGAGCAGATCGACCACGGCGAATATCAGAAAACTGGCTTTCATATCGTCGCAATGGCAATCAATGTCTGGCGGGCGTAAAGGTGTGCGTTCATGCCCGGTCAGAGAAAATCGGAATTCTGTGCTTGCCTCTCACCCGGTGACTGCGAATAATCGATCGAAACACGCCACCATGCCGCGCTGAAGTGCGCCACGCCACTGACACACACCGTAAACGAAAAAGTAGGCTCTGAAAATTGCAACGCCTCAATGAGTTGTGCGGTATACGAATTCAGAATCGACGACAGGACGCGCGTCGGACATTAAGAGCCGAACGACGCGCTCGCGGCGAGCCCGGCTCGCCGCTCTGAAACTCACTCCGCTCGGTTTGATTTCGGGCGGCGAGGATACAGACCCCTACCTTCCCTACGCATGAACCCGTGGAGCCCACTTGTTCCCCGGGTTCATGCTGTTCTTGCTGAGGACGTACCGTGCAATGGCGATTCAAATGACTACGGGCGCTCAATCGCCATCGCGACTGCATTGCCGCCGCCGAGGCAGAGCGAGGCAATGCCGCGCTTAACACCCCGGACTTCCATCGCATTGATCAGTGTCACGATGATGCGTGTCCCGCTCGCGCCGATCGGATGACCCAGCGCCACCGCTCCGCCCATCACGTTCACTCGATCATGCGGAATTTCAAGCTGTCGCATGCAGGCGAGCATCTGTGCGGCAAAGGCCTCGTTGATCTCAAACAGGTCAACATCCTTCATCTGCCACCCGATTTTACCCAGCAGCGTCCGAATCGCGCCGACCGGAGCGATGAACAGTTCTTTCGGTTCGACGCCGAACGTGGTGTGACCCACAACCCGGGCGAGGATCGGCCAGCCTCGCTTCCTGGCTTCCTCCTCGTTGGTCAGGAGCGCCATGGCGGCGCCGTCAGTCAGTTGAGACGAATTTCCGGCGGTGATCGTGCCGTCTGCCTCGAATGCCGACTTCAATTTCTGCAGGTCGGCGAGCGTGACTTCCGATCGGATCGATTCATCTTCCGAAAAGATGATCTTGTCCTTGCGGGAATTCACCTCGATCGAAGCGATTGTCGACTTGAAGTGACCCGCCGCTCGGGCCGCGGCGGCGCGCTGGTGGCTCGCAACTGAAAAAGCGTCCTGGTCCTCACGGCTGATGTTGTACTTCCGCGCGGTGTACTCAGCGGCGTTGCCCATGCCCCAGCCTTCGAAAGGGCAGGTCAGACCGTCGGACACCATCCCGTCCTCCATGGTGATGTGACCGAATTTCACGGCCCCGCTTCGCGTTCCGCGGACGTAGTAGGGGGCGTTCGACATGCTCTCCATGCCGCCGGTGAGGATGATTCGGGCTTCGCCCAGGCGGATGTTGTTGTCCGCATTCATCGCCGCCCGCATGCCGGAACCGCAGACTTGATTCACCGTCACCGCCGTGATCGTGGGAGGAAGGCCGGCCTTCAGGGCAACCTGTCGGGCGGGGTTCTGGCCGACACCTGCCTGAAGTACCTGGCCGATCAGCGCCCAATCGACCGCGTCCGGAGGACACCCGATCGACTCAATGACACGTCGGGCAACCTGGGCCGCGATTTCTGGCGCGGTCAGGGAAGACAGGGTGCCGAGGAACTTGGCCATGGGGCTGCGCTTGGCGGCCACGATCACGCTTCGTTGCATAGGAGTCTCCACCTCTGGATTCTGTGCTCGGGCTGGTCCCAAGCGGGTTATAGTCGTATTGTGCATTTGCACGAAAGAAATCGCAAGGCGACCAGCGCAAGCCGCCGACTTTCAACAAAGCCTTATTCCGATAATTGTGCAATCGCAGAAATTGAAGTGCGCAAACGCAAAAAACGCCGATCCGGCGTTCGGGGCGCCTCGAATCCCATACAGTGTCCGGCGCACGAGTCTTGGAAACCCGGGCGCCGGACGAGGTAGGGATGGAGTGGGGACGGGTAGGGCCTCTCGAGCAGGCGGGGCGTCCCGCGGGATCGATGGCCTCGGCGCAATGCCGGGGTGTTCCGGCAAACCCATTCAGGCAGGATGCTCGAAGGGCCGCGCCGCTGATTTTCAAAAATGCGGCCGACGATCGAGGTGCTGGTACACTTCGTTCCCGTCGGCCGCTCGCACGAGTTACGCCAAGCGTGGGCGCGGGACCAGTCTGATGCCCTGCCCGCGCGATTCATTTGGTGCCGGTGAGCGCCCGAGAATCCCACGGTTCTCGGCGTCGATCAGGCTCGGTTTGCTTGCATTGCGGGTGGGCGTGGTGAGGCCTGCGCGACAAACCACCCGCCGCAGATAAATGCAAAATCGCGGTGTGGAGTCCGCCAGAAATTCTCAATTTTTTTTAGGCAACGCAGTGGCAAAACGCTGCGTAGGACCGCCGCGCTTGAAATCACGCCGATCGGGCGCGACAATAGCCGGCTGTGCGGTAAAGTCCGCATCGACACGTGTTGCGGCGAAGGCATCTTTCCTCATGGCATCTGAGAACATTCCCACCGAACCCAGCGGTCGAGGCCCGGATAAGCTTCTCGCGATTGGAGCCTACGGCGAGACCGTGGCAGCCTATCGATATCTTGTGCTCGCCGAGAAAGCGCCGGCGGAGGAATTTCGTCGAGAGTTCGCCGACATGGCCGATGAAGAGCAGGACCACAAGCAACGGCTGCAAAAGCTGGTGGCCGACATGTACCCCGGGCAGGACTTCGTGCTGACGTCCGAAGACAAGGAACTCGTCGTCACCGGCCCGCGGCTGCTCGATGTTCGCGATGGAGCGGACTTCCGCGAGGCCATGCAGATGGTTCTTCAGACGGAGCGCAAAACGGCCCGTTTCTATGCCAACCACGGCAAGTACATGCCGGATCCCGGCATACGCTCGCTCTTCCATGAATTGGCGGAAGAAGGCGCGGAACACTACCAGCGATTGAAGCAACTGGCCCGCCGCGCTGGCGTCACCGATCTTGCAGAGTGAGGTCGCACCCCGGCTCGACGAAACAGCATGGGCCGATACGCGGTGCCGGCCCGGAGCCTGGCATGAAATCCGTCACGAAACTCGTGCACTTCGTCGGAGTAATCCTCCCGGCATGGACGCTGGTCGGCTGCTCAGGTCCTGCGGCGCCATCGGCTCTTCAAGCGGCACCGAACGACTCCGCGGTATCTATGGCTGCCACGGTGCGCCCGGTTCGCTGGGTCACCGATGACGGCGAAATGACACTCGCCTCGATCGAGGATATTGACGAACTGTTCGCGATGCCGGTCGCTCACGGCGGCGGCACCGAGGGACCGGCCTTCCGGAATGACTCCGGCGCGATTTCGCGGCCGTTGACCTGCAAGGACTATTTCCGACTGATCGACAGCGGCTACGATCCTCCGACGACTTATGACATGTCGATCGCGTCGTTCTTCGTGCTCCGATGCGATACGCTGCGCTACATCCGGCACGCCGCTCCGGCGAACCGGAGCTACATCGAATCGTTCAGGCTGAGCACGCAGTCAATTGAAGAACTTCCGGCCGAACTTGCCCCGACATGGCAAAACAACGACGCTGAATGGCGTGAGAACCGCGATTTGGCGGGCAGCTCCTGGGCCACGGCGTACCCGGCGGATGTCATCACCCCATTCGACTCCGCGAGCATCGACATCACCGGCGATGCGTTTATTACGAACTTTCGCATCGTCGCATGGGCGGACTTCAACCACGACGGACTCGAGGATGTCCTCTTATTCCTCGCGGTTCACGTCAATGGCGGAACTTTTCGTACCTACTATCACAAGGCCCTCACCCGCCTGGTGCCCGAGGGGCCGTTGATCGAGGTGGAACTGAAGAGGTTCGACTGACCATTCGCCCTCCGCGAACTTATCGATCAGGGTTCCCAGATTGTTCCGAGCGCGCCGAATGACAGGCGCGTGTCATAGAATCCGTGAACGGCATGGCCGTCGGCGAAGCCGAGCGACCATGTCGAAAACTTGCAATGCCAGCCGTTGCGCGGCGGGTTTGCGCCGTTAGGAAGGACCGGTGTTGCACGGTACGTCGCGCTGTAGAAACCCTGCTCCACCCACATGATGAAACGCGAGGCGTTTCCACCGACGAGTCGCTTGGCGATTCGATCCGTGTATTGAACGATCGTCGCAGGGTTGTTCAAATCGAAATTGCCCGTGCCGCCGGCGTAGCCCTGCATGAACCGGGTGTTCAGCGTGTAGCTGCTTCCGTTGGCCTCCCAGCTTGATCGTTCTTCCTCCCATGTTCCGCTTGGCGGCTGCCCGATGATGGAAGTGCGATAGGATTTGTCAGTCGGGCACTTGTATAGATCAATCTGTTGGCTGTCGATGGCCAACGGGTCGACAAACTTGTTCAATGGGCGGATGTGCGTGGGGTACAAGCTGCTATCGACCGTCTGGTCGCCCGGTGCCGGCCGCGGCGCCTTGAATCCACCGAACACCCACGGAGTCAGCACGGTCGGGTTGAACGCACTGTAAGGCGGAACGTCAAGCGCTGCACCGGCCGTGTACCATTGAATGAGCTTCCGATCTTCCTGCGCGTCCGTGTACATGGCGGTCGAGGATGCAATGCCCTTCAGATTGGCCAGGCATTTTGCCTTGGCGCCTTCGCAGCGCGCGCGACTGAGGGCCGGCAGCAGAATTGATATGAGTAGCGCGATGATCGCAATGACGACGAGCAACTCGATCAGCGTGAACGCTCGAGGATACCCCGATCGCGCCGTCCTGACAAAGTCGCGGTGACTGCCGTTTCGTGCCATGACTATGCCTCCTCGATTCGTCGAAGCTTGGAATCCGCTTCGACCGGGTTCAAACTTGCTTGGGCCGTGGACGCTCGGGCGCTGCATCCGGGTTTGGCGGCCCATCGGATGCCGGCCGGCGAGGCGCCTCTTCGATGATCGGCGCTGGCTGATCGTCAATCGGGCACTTCGGGCAGATCCCCGGCACGCCCGGAACCTCGGGCCCGAAAAACAACGTCGAACAGCGGAAGCACGCCATCGGCTGCCATGCTTCGCGCTGATTGCACTTCGGACAGAAGATCGGCGGCTGATCGCCGACCTTGGAGAGTTCCTTCGTCAACTGCGGCAGCGTCAGTTTGAACGAGTGTTCACACTTCACGCACTGCCACAGCGTCTCCGTCGATGGATCATCCGGAATAACCTCGGATCCGCCGAAGAAAAAGGTGATCGCGACCGCCGCGCAGAGCGAGGCGCCGATGATTCCAACTTTCACTGCCTTCACTTCAAACCCAATTTGATGGGGCAGGAGGGGAACTCAGCCGGAATGGCGATTGAGACTTTGAAACGCTCAAGAAAGTCACATGACGGGGCTCGCCGTTTCCCCACGAGTTTTCTGACCCATTGGCTCAGTTGCCGCCAGGGCCGGAAAATACGCCTCAAGAACGACGGAATTCGGCACCCCGCACGGAATTCCTACCTCCACCTGTCTTTAAGTGTATCGGAACCATGCCGACTGTGTCCAGAGTTTTGACCCACGTGGCCGGCCTCATTCGGTCCGATAGGGGCCGGCTTGCCGAAAGCCGCTCACCAGAATTGCCAGTCGCCGGCTCGAACCACATAGACATAAAGTGCGAGATTTGTCACGCCGTGCGTGATCATCAGGCAGCTCAGACTGCGCGTGTAGTAGAAAAGCCCGTTAAACAGCATCCAGCACAGGATGCTGACGCCCCAGTTTGCCGGATGCTGCACAACAGACAGCAACGATGACCCCAGGAACGCCGCCCACGTGAATTGACCCACACGCACCGACTCGAAGCGATCCCAGTTCACAAACGCCCGCAATATAAAACCGCGCCAGAAAATCTCCTCAACCACCGGAACGACCGTCACCGCGCGAGTGATTTTCAGGAAAACGTGGGTCCAGAATGACGCCGTGCTCGAAAAGTCGGCCGCCACATCGGTCACGGCGGCTGCATCAAACGGCACAATTGTCACGAACGGAAACGACGTGCCGAATGCGAGCGTGCCCCCCAGATTGACTCCGCCCAGGTGGATCGACTCGAGCCAGTGCTGCCCGGCGACCCACATCCAGGCTGCGAACAGTCCGACCGCTCCCGAGAGAACCAGTCGTGGCTTGCCCGGCCCCATCCAGTAATGTCGAAACAGCCAGGTAGCCCATCCGGCGCCGGCGATGTGCATCACGATGGCGGCGTGCCGGTAAATATCCTCCTTCGGCGCAAAGTCAACCACGAACATCAGCGCCAGATAAGCCATGTAAGGGCCCATCCAGGGCACGCGAGGTTCCGCGGCGACCAGGCGCGAGATCAGGTCCGTAGGCGGCTTTGTCAGTCTGGGTGTCGGCGAATCCGACATGCGTCGCTCCGGAAGGCGGTTAGCCGTGCGTGGAAGCCGCGGAATCAGCGTCAAAGCGGCGGTGAATCAGGGCGTCGATCTCGCGCCGGAGTGCCGCCGCGCTGACATGGAGCGATTCGCATCGCTGGTGCAGTTCGCTTCGTCGGACGGAGTCTTCAATACCGGGCAGATTGATGAGGACATTGAGCCGGGCGCCCTCGATCGCTGCATGAGCCAGAATCGCGGAAACACCGGCATCCGAGACGCAGCCTTGCTTCGACCTCTCCAGCGCGATCCCCGCCATCTTCATCACGAACAACGCCTTCGACATGATCTCCAGCGGAGACTCGGTCGCTTCAATCGTCGCAGACTGCCGGGCGGCCCGGCCCGCCGCGTCGTTCGTCGACAGCTTCCATGTTTCGCAAAGCCGCTCAAACGCGGCGATATCCTCGTCGATCAGCCGTGCGAGATCGTTCCTGAGGGTGTCAGCCGTGGTGATTGAGCCGTGTAGCGGTCCGGGTGTCCCGTCCTTCTTATCATTCAATCGACCGACCATCCCGGAAAGCGCAGCCGCGATCGCACCGGTCATCGCGCTGGCAGCGCCGCCACCGGGCGTGCCCGCACGAGAGGCGAGCCGCGTAAGGAAATCTTGAATCTGTGAATCGGATTCGGTCACGGGTTCTTCCTCGCTGCAAATATGCATATGCGCTGCTCTCTTATCTTTTTTCCGAATGCTCGTCAATAAATCGCTCCAGCCACCGTCGTCGCAGGCTGCGGCTTCCTCGTCATATCGCGTTCGAATACAATCAGGAAAAGGCGAGGGTTCCGGGGAAACGCAGACGAGGCGCCGCGCGATGGGTATCGGTGAATTTCAACAGATCATTGAACGGATGTATTCCGCAAAGGACCGCAAGCGGGGATCCGCCGCGACCTTCATGTGGCTTATGGAGGAAGTCGGCGAACTTGCCACGGCCGTCCGAGAGGGATCCCACCAGGAAAAGGAAGGCGAGTTTGCCGACGTGCTCGCCTGGCTGGCGACGCTCGCCAATATAGAGGGGGTCGATCTCGCGGCTGTCGTTCAGAAGAAGTATGGTGGCGGATGCCCCGGTTGTGGTGACATGGTCTGCCGATGCCACCATGAAAAACCCTGACGGCCGCCGCTCGGATGGGCTGGAGAGACCGAACCCCCGCGGCGATTGATTGACGGAAATGTTTGGGAAGCGTGCACAACTTGCGTCTCGTTCAGGGACCTCTGTGAGCGCACGCCGATTCCGATGGGCTGAATCAGCGGCCGTTTTCGCGATTTGCGCTCTTGGGATGGCGTCGCCCGCAGGCGCGGAGATTCGCGCGAAACTGCTGCGAACAGGTCTGTTTGCCGCCGGTGATCCGATCGTTCGGTTGGGTTGCACGTCCTTCGTCGAAGTGGAGTTGGCATTCACGGGGAAGGATCCCTTCGAAGGCGAACTCCGTGTGGCCCTGCCCGATCGAGATGGTGACATCGCGACGGCAGTGCAGCCCCTCGGTGGACTCACGCCTGACGGCACCAGGCGGAAATACCATGTGTACTTCCACCGAAGCGTCGAAGACGGATCCCAGCCTGTCGCTGTTCGCCTTTACAATTCGGCGGGCGATCTTGTGAAGATGCGCACCGGGGCCGACGACGCGGAAGTCCCCGAGCTGGTCTCGCCTGCCTGCGCTGATGTGCCGTCGCCAGATGATTACCTGATCGTCGATCTGACCTCGCCCCTGAAACTCCCTCACGCGAATTGCCTCGATACAAGTGCTCGCTCGCAGAATGGTCTCAACTTAAGATACGTGCTCCCGCTTGCGCCGCGCGATCTGCCCCTCTACTGGCAGGGGCTTGAATCCGTCGATGCGATCATCTGGGACGATGCCGACCCGTCCGACCTCTCCGAACGTCAGTTGACCGCGCTGGTGGAATGGGTGAAGAACGGCGGCAGCTTGCTCATCACAGCCGGAAACAACTGGCAGGCACTCGCGAAATCGTCGCTCGCCGATTACCTGCCCGTGACGCTCAAGGGCGTCACACGCGTGACCGAGGCCGTCGAGTTCACACGCGATATCGTCAAGCGAAACAGCTACGCCACCCGGCTCAGCAAGGCTTATCGCAGGAATCCGATCAATCGCTGCGACATGATCAGACGCCCGGATGCCATCGGCATTCCGTCGGACGCTCGCGGTTTGACGCCGATCGCATATCGAAGCCTCCTCGGCCGCGGAAATCTGACCTTCGTCGGCGCATCGCTTCGGGAACTCATGCCGGCACCAGCTGCCGCAGGCGTTCAACGCTCCGGCGGCGGCGCTCCGGGAGGCGCACTCGACGATGAAGCGACTCAGGAGTTTCGATCAGTCTGCGAAAAGATCCTCGCACTGAATTTCCTTGCGCTGCCGCCCACCAGCGATATCCAGAATCCATTCCTTCTCGCCCGCACCGGACTCTTCGATCAGGTGGCCGGTACCATCAGCTTTCGAGGTTTGGGGTTCGCGTTTCTCATGTTCGCGGTCGTGTTCGCCGTCCTCTACTTGCTCGCGGCAGGGGGTTCGCACTATTTCATGAAGAAGCGCGGGTGGCAGCAGTACAGTTGGACCGCATTCGCCCTGGTCAGTCTCGCGGCCACGCTGCTGGGCCTGATTATGATCTGGTCCCTGCGGGGCATCTCGACAAAGGTGCGCCAGACGACCGTCGTGGACGCACATGCCGGACACAACTTCGGTTATGCGACGGCCTACTACGGTGTGAAAACACCCGACCACACGCGCATCGACCTTCGGCTTCCCGTCGGATTTCCGGATGTCGATCCGAGGCAATATGGACCGATTCGCACCCTGCCCCGTTCCAATGAGCTGAATCTGGCCGAGCAGGTGTATGTCGGAGCAGACTCCTATCGCGTTGAAGCGTCCGCGACATCCCTCGTCGATGTGCCCGTGCGCGCCACGCTGAAGGAGTTCACCGGCCGTTGGCATGGACCGATCGGCGGCACGCTCGATGCTCGATTCGTGGTCGAACCGGGGGCGGGCGGTCGCTTCGGATTGGGCAGCTACATCACGAACAATCTCGCCTCCGATCTTCACAACTGCGTTATTCTGGAGGGACGACAGGAAATTGCGGGCGAAGGTGGATCCGTCCTGACGCGGTGTCTCCAGCTTGGCTATCTTCCGCGGTCCGGCGAAGGCGCCACACTCAATGACGAAGCCCTCGCGCAGCGCCTCTATTTCCAGCCGCCCGATCCGGCATCCACCAACCGCGAGCCGATACCACTCACCGGCGACGCGCTGCGACTGACCCATCAGCTTTTGAAGTGGAACAGGGTTGTTACGTCCATCATGGGTGGCGCCGATGTGAGTTCTGCCGCCGATCGCGAAACCGCCGCGCTACTGCTGTTGTCACTTGACAGCTTGAATCAGACGGGGCAGTCCGGGCAGACGATCCTCTCCCGTTCCTTTGGTCGGTCCCTGAATTGTGCGCACTTGATCACGCGCGAAACCGCCGTGCTGATAGGCTTTGCCTATGAGGCGCCGCCCGCGCCGCTGGAGATAAACCGGTCGCGCCGGATTCCAGAAAGCTCGCTTACAATGTACCGGTTCGTCATTCCGGTGGTGCGTCCCGCCCGCGCCACATCGCCGGAAAACGAATTGCGAGATACGCCGTGATTGTCGAAACCATCAACCTGACAAAACGCTACGGAAAGCTCGTCGCGTTGAACGGCCTGCACCTCAATATCGAGGAGGGAGAGTGCTTCGGTTACATCGGTCCAAACGGCGCGGGAAAGACCACCACCATTCGAATCCTGGCAACGCTTCTTCAGCCCACCTGGGGCGAGGCCAGAGTCTGTGGGCATACCGTCGGCTATGAGTCACGGCTGATTCGGCCTCTCATGGGCTATGTTCCCGATTTCTTCGGCGCTTATGAGGACATGGTCGTTCAGGAATACCTCGAGTTCTTCGCGGCAGCCTACAATATCCACGGCGATCAGCGGCACCGCGTCGTTGGCGATGTACTGGAGCTGACAGACCTCTCCTACAAACGCGAAGCACCGGTGGACAGCCTTTCGCGCGGCATGAAACAGCGCCTGAGCGTCGCGCGGGTCCTGCTTCACGATCCGAAAGTCCTCTTCCTCGATGAGCCTGCGAGCGGACTGGACCCGCGCGCCAGAATCGAGATGCGGGAGTTGCTCAAGGAACTCAGGCGCATGGGAAAGACGATCATCATCAGCTCCCACATTCTGCATGAGTTGGCCGAGCTGTGTACGACCGTCGGCATCATCGAGCGCGGCGAGTTGCTCTTTAAGGGCTCCATCGATGAGATCGTCCGGCGTGCAAAATCAGGCACGACGCTGGAAATAAAGGTCGGAGATAGGCAGCAGGAGGCAATCGCCGTTCTCACGACGCTGGAGCCAGTGGCCGCCGCCCGCGCCAGTGACGGCCTCGTGCGCGTGGAGTTGAAACGGCAGATGCATGACTTCGGCTTTGTTGCCGGCGCGCTGCTCAATGCAAAGCTGCCAATACAGGAGATCAGGGAGGAAAGCGTCAACCTCGAGACGGCGTTCATGCGGTTCACCAAGGGAATCGTCCAGTGAGCCGGCCGAGGACCGCGATCCGGATTGGCCCCCATCGGCGGAGTCCGCGTGAGGGTGGGAATTCGCCGACGATCTAACCGATTGGCCGTTTCGACCGGATGCACATGCTCTGATTTCGCTTGTTTGGCTTGAATGAAAAGGGTCGCACCCATGATAGATCGCACGAGTCGCTTTTCCTGGCGGGTTGTCGCCCGGGTTCTGTTCCCGGCGTTGCTCCTTCTCACGGCGCCCGCCGCGAATGCGGTGGCGGAGCCCGACGAGTCGGCGGCGTCGAATGCGAATCCCTCCGACTCGGCAATTCAGCTTCCGGATGTCGGAATTCGCATGACGCCCGGCATCCTGAGCGCGATGAGCAATCGATTCGCGGAGATGATGAAGAACAATCTCGATCTGGACGAACAGCAGACGACCGACATTGACAACATCATCAAGTCACATCTCGGAAAACTCGTGAACGACAACGCCGTCATCGGTCGTGATGCCATCGAGATGATGATGGAGTCCATGATTCGAAACGACGGTCGGTTCCCCAAGGAGGATGCCGTGCGGTTCGCCAAAGCGGTCAAGCCGCTTCTGCCGGCGGTTCGGCAGTATTTCACCGACACCTCCGGCGAAATCGGCAAAAAGCTGAACTTCAAACAGCGCCTGGAATTCGGCACCCAGATGGGGGCGGTGATGGCAGGGCTCGGCGTCTTCGAACAGCGCATGGCGCGTTGGGAGGGAGGACAGGTCGGCGACAACGCGAACCCTTTCTGGGATCCGTCCGAGCGCGATTCGGCCAGGGCCGAACAGGCGGTCGAAGATCCCAACGAACATCCCGAGCACAGGCGCGCCCGTCAGGAGGTGGAACGATGGACCGACTGGGAACTCCGAATCGATGACGGCTGGGATGAATATCTTCGACGGGCAACTGCCTTCTATGAGTTCGACGATGCGCAGAAAAGCTCCGCCGAAAACATCCTGAAGCAGATGAAGGATCGTGCTTCGGCGATCAAGACCACGGAATGGAGCGAAAGGCTCAAACAGAATCGCATCGCAAAGCGGCTGGCGCGCCGAGCGGGCAACGACATGGGCGAAGGGCCGATCGCCTTTGCTCTCGATCGCGAATACAACAGGATGCGCCAGCCACTGCTCGATCTCGACGCGGAATTCAAGAAGCGCATCGACGAACTGCCCACGTCAAAACAGCGACAGGCCGCTCAGCAGCGCGTCCGGAAGTTTCTCAGCGATCGCGGAATGGAAAAACCGCCGGTGTAATCACAGCGGCTTCCTTCGTCCGGCGTCTCGCTATTTCTTCGCTGCGACGAGTCCCAGCACCTCGTCAAGACACGCCACCATGAAGTGAGCATCGTCTTCGCTCAGGCACATCGGCGGCTTGATGCGCAATACGTTGCCGTAGAATCCGCCCTTGCCCAGCAGCAGGCCGCGCGTGCGGGCCAGTTCCAACACCTCGGCCGCTTCCGTGTTCGCGGGTTCCTTCGTGGAACGGTCGCGCACAAGTTCCACGCCCAGCATCAGCCCCAGCCCGCGAACATCGCCAATGATCCGATGCTTCTCCATCAGCGACGTAAGGCCCGCCTTCAGGCGACCGCCGACCTTCCGTGCATTTGCCTGAATTCCATCGGCATCGATCACCTCGAGAGTCGTGAGGCCCTGGATGGCCTGCACAGGGTTTCCGCCGAAGGTGTTGAAGTGCAGCTTGCCGACGAGCGACTTCGCGATCGTCGGCGTCGTAGTCACCGCTCCCAGCGCCGTGCCGTTGCCGATGCCTTTGGCCATCGTGACCATGTCCGGCGTCACCCCGAAATTCTGGAATCCCCAGTAGTGCTCGCCCGTTCGGCCGAATCCCGTCTGGACTTCGTCCGCGATGCAGATACCGCCTGCCTTCCGCACTTCTTCATACGCAACGCTGAAGTATTCCTTCGGCGGCATGACGGATCCGCCCACGCCCATGATCGGCTCGGCAATGAATGCCGCGACCCGGCCCGGCGTCGCGAATTTGATAAGCTCGCCGATGTCACGGGCACATTTGATATCGCATGACGGATAGCTCAGGCCCAGCGGGCAGCGATAACAGTAACCCGGCATCGCATGGTGTACGCCGAATGCCTGCGGCATGACATACTTCCATGTCGAATGGCCGGTCAGGCCCATGGTCGATTGCGATCCGCCATGATAGCCGTTGCGCAGCGATATCACGTCAAAGCAGCCGCTATGCATGCGGGCCGTCGTGATCGCCAGATCGTTCGCTTCGCTGCCGCTGTTCGTGAAGTAGGTCACCTTCAGTTCACCCGGCATCCGATCCGCCAGCGCCTTGCCATAGAGCGAAACGGTCGGGTGAATGTAGATCGTCGTCGTATGCTGGAGCCGACCCATCTGCTCCTGCACCGCCTTCACGATGCGCGGGTGACAATGCCCGACCGAAACCGTCACGATGCCGGCAAACGCATCAAGATAGCGCGTACCCTTCTCGTCCCATAGATACTGCATATGGCCTTCGACGATCATGAGCGGGTCTTTGTAGTAGCGCAGCAGCGCGGGCGTCAGATAGGTCTGACGCATCGCCATCACCTCATCGGCGCTGGGACCGTCATAGGGTTGAGGCTTGTGATTGCACACAGGCAAAGAGAGCGTTCGCGGTGTATCCGACATGATGGCGGTCCTTTCGCCTCGCATTTTCCATCATCCGCGAAGTAGCGTCAAAGGCGTTGTGGGAAGCGCTGCCGTGGAAACTGGCCGATATCCCGCGTCGATGACACTGCGGCGGTCATGGGATTCTTCTGCGGCCTCTTTCTCCCGCCGATGTCGGGTTGGATGGGGCGACAACGTCGACGAACCTTGAGTCGCCGGGCCCGGCATGAGTCGCCCGCGAGCAGGGCTAGAACGTCGCTCCGAACGAGAAGTTGAAGATCTGGCGATCGTCGTCGTCTTCCTCGGCGATCGGGAACGCGAAGTCGAACGCGAGCGGGATCGGCCCGAAGTACTTCACGTAGATTCTTGCTCCGAATCCGACTGCGGCACGCCACGAATGAACGCCGAAATCTCGTTCGACCGTGCCCATATCGAGGAATGTCGCGCCGCGAACGGTCTTGCCGATGAGCGGAAAGCTGTATTCCGCATTGGTGAGCAGGAGGAAATCGCCGCCAACACGATCGTCACGAAGGCCCGCCCGCGGACTCACGCCCCAGAACGCGAAGCCGCGAATCGAACCGATACCGCCCGCGCGGAACACCTCGAAAGTCGGAGCGTCGCCGAATATCTGCCCGGCCGTCGCACCGAACTGGAGAATGTGCTTGCGGCCGAATACGTCGGTCTTGAGCGTGAAGTAGCGATCATAGTTCGCCAGGGCCTTCGTGAATGTGTGGTCACCACCCATCACCCCGGCCTGTTCGAGCGAGAGCTGAAGACGATCGCCTTCGCTGGGCAGCCATCGGCTGTCAGTCGTGTCGCGAACGATTGAACCCTTGACCGTCGTCAGCCAGTTACCGCCGCGATCGTCTCGTATTTCCTTCGCCGTGAAGCGGTCGGTATCCCCGATCTGGATCTGCTCGAACCGGAACGCCGCTTCGACCGCCCAGCCCTTTAGCGGCCCTTCCTTCCACCGCTTGTCGAAGCTGGGAGTAAAGCCGATGCGCTGCTCATCGAATTCGTCACGACCGCGCTCAAAAAGGTACAGCGCCAGTCCCATGCCGATGTCGCGGTCAAATAGATACGGCTCACGGAATTCGATGCGACCGCGATTCAGTTCCGTTCCCGGCTCAAACACGAGCCGCATGGTCTGGCCCGCGCCGCGGAACGATCGGCCGCGGAAAAACTCCTTCGCCGAACGCGGCTTGTCGAAAATGTCGAAGTTACGCTGCTCGATTGAAACCGAGCCGACCAGGCCGCTGTTGCTGGTCACGCCGACGCCGAAGAGAATCGAGGTCGTATCGGATTCCTCCAATGTCACGAGCGCGTCACGAACACCGGGCTGCTCGCCGACGGGAGTGATCTTCGCGTCATTGAACAGGCGCGATTCGACCAGACTCTGCTCTGCCGATTTGACCTTCGTCGTGTCGTAAAGCTCTTCCGGCAGAAATCGCAATTCGCGGCGGATGACGCGATCCTTCGTGTTGCGGTTGCCGCGCACCACGAGCCGGCCGAACCGGTATTGCGACTGCTCCGCGATCGTCACGGTGAGGTGAACGAACCCATCTTCCTCAGCGAAGACGTAGGACGTGTTGACCTCGGCGTAGATGTAGCCGAGCCGCCCGTACGATTCGATGATGCGTTCACGATCCAGCTTCAGAATGTCCGAGTCGATGACCTCGCCGACGAAGCACTTCATCCCGCTGACGAGGCGGGTGTCGTCGAAAATCGTGTTGCCGACGAATTTAAGCGATGCAATGTAGTGCTTCACGCCCTCGTTGACGAGAAACGTGACGATCAGGTCGGACTCGCTGCCTTTGCGGAAGTCAATGCGATAGCCCACCTGCGCATTGAGATAGCCACGGGCGATGTAAAAAGCCTTGATGGCCGCGGCGTCGCGCTCAGCCGTCTCGGCATCGAACGCGCCGGTTCGGAAGATCCAGAGCGATGTTTGCGTCTCGATCAGTGAACGCAGCCGGATGTTGCTGTAAGAAAGATTGCCCTCGAACTCGATGTCCTGGACTTTGACTCGGGGGCCTTCGGATATCCGGAACAGAACGCGCCGTTCCGCGCGAAGCACCTCCCGATCGATCTCGACCGTCGCATAGGCGTAGCCTGCGTCCCGATACTTCTTCTCAATCGTCTGCTGCGCCTCTCGAATCAGAAACTCGCTGGCGGGCGAGCCGACATCAAGTTGCAGTTCCTTGAGCAGCGCGCCGGCCTTGAACTTTTCATTGCCGACAAAGTCGATCCCGGTGATGTAAGGCCGCTCCTGCACGACGAAAACCAGCACCAGCTTCCCGTCGATCTCACGAGGCTCGGCGAAGGGAGTGCCCTCGAATTTCTGCGTCGCCGCAAGCTTGCGGCACGCCTCGGCGATGGCATCTCGGTTCCACACCTCGCCCGGCTTGATGCCCGAGACGCTTTGAAGGTAGATCGGGTCGAGCGTGGAAGTGCCCTCGAACTCAACCCGGTCGATCGCCCGCCCGACCGGATCCACAGGCTGCGGACCGACTTGGAGAAGCCCCATCGTGGACCAGAAGGCCAGAATACAGCCGATCACGATCAGTCCGCGCTGCGATCGTGTGAAGCCCCCAAGAGTCGTTGCCGAATCGGCCATCCCAAGCCTTGTAGTTAGACGCTCTCTATCGTGCTCTCCCTGCCGACGAAAGGCGAGACTATACACAGGTCCGGCCCGCGCTGAAACCCACTCGCGTTAATTCCAACGCTGGAATCGCGGATGCAGCCGAAGCGCGCTATCCAAACGCCGTTCTCGCGTCGCGCAGCGCGCGATGGAGGCTACCCATCTTGTCGATCCGCGCAGAAATTGCGCAGAGCCGATCGCCGGCGCGGAACCGGCGCGCCAGTGTTGTTATCGGCGTTTGCGACCCATTGGGGAAAGCCACGCTGCAAATTGCCCGTGTCCGAGCCCGTCCACCAATCACACTCTCGATCGCAACATGGGTGGCAATATGATGTTGGATGTGTTGCCGAAAGTTTATCCACGCGATTTGAACAGCCTGTGCGGCACGGTGGAATGCGCGCATGCCGCTCACGGTTGGCGGCAGTGGGGCCGCTGAGCGGGCCGTCGCGCAAGCCGAAGGATCGGTAGGCTGGTTGCGATTTGGGCTAAATTCTCGGCAATGAAACAAGTCTTGACGGAATCGCGCCCAGGCATGATTAGAATCCAGGACGAGATGTTTGCGTGGTTGTTCATTCTGTTCGTCATGGTTCCGCTGGCGGATCTGATGCTCCTGGTTCGGCTGGGGGGAGTCATGTCGATTCCGGTCTTGATCGGATTGGTGCTGCTCACCGGCGCGATCGGGGCGGCGCTCGCTCGCCATCAGGGACTATCCAGCCTCAGAAGAATCCAGGCGGAGCTTGGGGCCGGTCGGGTACCTGCAACCGAGCTGGGAGAGGGATTGCTGATACTCTTCGCGGCGGCTTTGCTCGTGACTCCGGGTTTCATCACCGACGCAATGGGGGTCGCGCTGCTGATACCGGCCGTCCGGCGGATCGCAATGAAAGTTGTCGGGCGATATTTCAATTCTCGAATTGTCATGATGCACGGCGGCCCGTTCGACGACTGGAAACCCGCGGGGCCGATGAAGCACGTTCGCAACGAAGCGCAGAATGCGGATGAAATTCGCTCAAACGGCGATCATTGACTGATTTCCCGCGGAACCCGCGCCCGTGCCATCGCGAGCTATGATGCGCGGCCGGCGGGCGAAAAAACGCCACCGTGCCATTTTGTGAATTGGCCGGCGTGCGATATGATCGCGCCATGTCTTCACATGGAGCCCGGACAATGCCCCACGCTTTGATGATGGATATTCCCGACGTCGCCAGCCTTCAGCGCTACATCCGCGACGTGCCGGATTTTCCAAAGCCGGGCATCGTCTTCAAGGACATCACTCCGCTTCTGGCCTGCCCGACGGGCCTATCCATGGCCGTCGAATACCTGACTCAGCCCTATCGCCGTGCCAACATCGATCTGGTGGTCGGCGCCGAGAGCCGCGGTTTCATTTTCGGAACGGCCGTCGCGCGAAACCTCTCGGCAGGATTCGTTCCGATCCGAAAGCCCGGCAAACTGCCCGGCAAGACCATGAAGGTCGAGTACGAGCTGGAATACGGCAAGGACTCGCTGGAGATTATCGAGGATGCCATTCGGCCCGGATCGAGGCTGCTGATGATCGACGACCTCCTGGCGACCGGCGGCACAATGCAGGCGTGCTGCGATCTGGTTGAGGAATTCGACTGTGAAATCGTGGGTGTCGCGTTTCTGATCGAACTGGCCTTCCTCAATGGTCGTAACAGGCTGGAGAAATACCCGATTCACTCCGTCATCCGGATGTGACCGGACCTGTGAATTATTTCGATTTTAGGGTCGGGCGGCGAAATATCCGCTCAGTCACAACGATTATCAAATCATCGCATGAGGCACCCTGTGCAACCGCGCCCGCTCATACTGGCTTCGACGAGTCCCCGCCGCAGAGAGCTTCTCGCGGAGCACGGGTACGAGTTCGAGGCGGCCGCTCCGCCGTTCGAGGAGCTTGAGAGCCTGCCGCATGTCACCCCTGTGGCACATGCTGAGTCCCTGGCGTATTTCAAGGCTGCCTCCGTGTCGCGGGGGCGACCCGATGCCACCGTCATCGGTGCGGACACCATCGCCACGATCGATGGCGAGATCATCGGAAAACCGCGTGATCGCGCCGATGCCCGGCGCATCCTCACCACCCTTGCGGGCGCCTCGCATCAGGTCATCACCGGTGTCGCGCTCGTGTCCGAGAAGGACAGCCGCCGTTGGATCGATCACGCCGTCACGACCATCCGTGTAAGGCCGCTCTCGAGAGAAATGATCGAGTCCTATCTCGATACCGGGCTGTGGGAAGGCAAAGCCGGCGCCTACGGAATCCAGGACAAGGGCGATCCATTCGTCGAAGCCATTGATGGCAGCTTCTCAAACGTGGTTGGGTTGCCGATGGAATTGCTCGCCCGCGGACTGCGGGCGTGGGGCGGCCGCCTCTGCGCGTGACGTTTGTCGGCGAGTTCAGTCGCGCCGGGCCGTCAGTCGCGTGCGCTACGTCTGGTCAGACTTGTCCGGCCCGTCATCGCACGAGGATCCCGGCGCTTCCCGCTCGTCGAAGTCCAGCACCAGGACCGATACGTCGTCGGGCTGTGCGAGGCTGCCGGGCGCGGCGTCCAGCATCGTCCGCAGTTCTTCGATCAGCCTGGACGAAGACAGCCGCAGCGTGTCCAACATGCCCGACTCGAACACAGGCAGGCGCGGAAGCGGCGGTCGGTGTGCGATCAGCATTGGCTCAAGACCATCGCTGTAGATGAACACGCGATCCCCGGGCCGAAGTGTCACGGATTCGTCACTATAACGCTCGCCGACTCCGAGTCCGAGCAGGCATCCTTCGCCGTGCAACTCGCGAACGTCGTTGTCCGGACTGAGCAGCAGCGCGGGCGGATGACCCGCCACCGCGTAGCGCAGCACCCGTGTTTCAGTATCCAGGATCCCGTACCAGCCGGTGATGAACTGCGAGTCCGGCAGGCCCTGCTGGGCGAGCAGATCGTTCAGGTGGCTCAGAACTTCCGACGGCGGGACGATCTCATAGCCTTCGCGAAGAATGCGCTTCGGGCGAATCGCGTGCTTGATATACATCGTCAGCAGTCCGGCGGCGACGCCGTGACCGACCGCATCCGCCAGGTAGAATCCCCAGTGCGTTTCATCAAGCCGAAAGATGTCGAAGATGTCGCCGCTGACCCAGGAGCAGGGCCGAAAGAGCGTCGAAAACCGGAATGGACCGCTCTCGATCGCACCGTGCGGCAGAAAATCGCGCTGAAGACGCGAGGCGAGTTGCAATTCGCGATTCGTCGCGTCGAATCGGCGGGCGAGGTTGCGACCCAGACGCTGCATCGCCGAATACTGCTTGTCGAGTTGAAGAATCATCGGGCGAATGTGTGCAAGCGCGCACAATGCGCCGCGCGCCATCTCGAATGACGAATCCGGCTGAAAACACACCACGCCGCAGTTGAATCCGGCATACCGCCAAGGCCTCCGCGTCGAAACCAGCACGCCGATCTGACGCTTTCGAAGCAGATCGAGTCGAGCGTGGGTCTCTTTCAGGATGGCATCGTTGGCGTCGTCGTCGGGACCGGCGGAATCGACGAGCAGAACCGCGTCATAATTGTTAAGCAGGCCGAAGTCGTTCTCGCCGTCGAGTGAAATCGATTCCGCCACGCACCATTCCTGGGCGACGGTTAATCGGCGAACGAGCGGATCGAAATGCTCCGGATCGCAGACGATGCCCAGTCGCAGCGCTTTGCGCGTCGGACGCCGGCCGTTCGCTGTGAGGCCCTGGAGTTCATGTCGATCAGATGGTGATGGCGCGGAGCCCATTTTACATGCCCGGCGAAGTGAAGCGGCCAGTCGTCCACCCCCGACCGTCGAGGTCGATCGGCGACGATGCACGCCTCCCCCCTCCTTGTTCGGGCCGTCACCGGCGAGGGTTGAGTTTAAGGAAGTCCGGAAATTCGGGAGGACGTTGGGTCGGGCGATTTGAATCAGGGACGAAAGACGAGGTCTTCGTGGAATCGGACAGTCGCGTCCTCAGGCACGGACATCACATCGGTCGAATCATCGGAGTGGCTGCGCCCGATGAGATGGCCGAACTCGTGTGCGGTTGCGTTGGCGACGCCTTGCAGATAGGCATTCGCGTCGAGGTGCTGTGCCCATTTCGCGATCGCGTCGGTATAGACCCAGGCCACGCGCTCAGCGGGTCGTGCCAATCCCCAATACCGCTCATCGTCGCCGCCGAGAATGATGCGGTAGTCGCAGGTGTCGAGATCGTGAAAGGTGACGCGATAGCCGTAATCGCTGAAATCCACCACCATGTGGTTGTAGACGATCTGCTGCCAATCCGCCGGAAAGCCGCTCGCGGAAAAATCCAGGCACACCCTTGCCAGCGGCGCGGGCAGCGTCGCGATCCCGTCGAATCCGCATCCACCGTAACACGCAACCGCACCAAGTGCCGCACTGATAAGCCGTCGTCGCAAGCCTCACCTCGCCATTTTCCAAAGTGTAGGTCGGACCGAGCGTCTGCCGTCGCTGAATTCATTTTTTTTCGGACGCGGATGGCTCGCCACGTGACGATTGCCTTGATCCCGATAATAAGTGAATACCGCCGCCGCGCCGCTCGATTTACAATCAATCGCGTTGCACCCGCGTCTCGCCGACCGGACAAGACATGTCGATTGCCACCTTGCCGCGAACCGTCAGAACCTTCGCCCGACTACGGGTCATCGCGCAGGTTCTGTCCAAGCACGGCTTCGGGCATTTTGTAAGCCGCCTCCAACTCGGCGGCTACCTTCCGACAGCCGGTCTGTTTCGGCGCGACAAGTCCACGGAGGATACCGCCGATGTAATCGACCCGCTCGCCGCTGTCGGCAACCGGCTCGTTCGCGTGTGCGAGGAACTGGGGCCCACATTTATCAAGTTGGGCCAGATCGCCTCCACTCGGGCGGACTTGCTGCCCACCCAGATTCTCACCGCGCTCGAACATTTGCAGGCCGATTGTCCGCCGTTCCCTTCCGAGCAGTCTCGCCGAATCTTCCGGCGAGATACCGGAGTGACGGTGGATGAGGCGTTCGCAAAGTTCGAGGACAAGCCGTTCGCCAGCGGGTCGATCGCGCAGGTCCATCGCGCCATGACCATCGACGGCCAGCAGGTCGTCGTAAAAATTAAACGCCCCGGCATCGACGAAACGATCCGCCTCGACATTCACGTCCTGACGTTTCTCGCGCAGCAGGCCGAAAACTTCTTTCCGGAATTGCGCCCGTTTCGTCCCGTTCAGTTGGTGGACGAATTCGCCCGGACACTGGAGAAGGAACTCGACTTCGTCAACGAAGCCTCCGCCACGTCTCGGTTTCACGATTCGTTCAAGGGGGATGAATCGGTAATTACGCCCACCGTGCGATGGGACCTGACCGGTTCCAGCACCCTCACGCTTGAATACATGGAGGGAATGAGCTTTCGCGAGGTCCTTGCGGACGAAGGACCGCTCATCGATCGAAAGGCGCTTGCGACAAACATCGGCGCCTGCTTCGTCAAACAGTTCTTCGATACCGGCCTCTTTCACGCCGATCCGCATCCCGGAAATCTGCGGTTTCGACCCGCGGACAAGCTCGTGCTGATCGACTTCGGCATGGTCGGCCAGATCAGCGAAGAAATGATCGATAAGCTCGTCATCGGGCTCGTGTCGGCCGTGCGCAAGGACGTCGAGATTCTTGTGGACGTCTTCGCGGAAGTGGATGCCCTCGGCCCGCAGACGGACCGGCTCGCCCTCGCCCGCGATCTTCGGATGTACCTGGAAAAATACTACGGACTGCCGATTCAGCGCCTGGATATGTCCATCCTCTTCCGGGAATTGATCGACACCGTCCGCCGGCACGACGTGTCGCTACCGCGCGAATTCGTGACCCTCTTCAAATCGCTTGCGGTCGTGTCCGGAGTGATCCTCCAGCTCGATCCGGATTTCAATCTCATCGAACTGCTCAGGCCCAAGCTGTCGGTAATGGTCCGCAAACGCTTCTCCAGCCGGCGAATCTTCCGGCTGACCGGCCTCACTGCCTGGCATCTGGGTGGCATTCTTCGTGACGGTCCGCGGCTGATCCGCGACATGCTGCGCGGTATCGGACGCGGACGGTTTCAGGTCAACATACGCCACGAAAATCTCGATTATCTGGCCAGCGAACTGGATCGGTCGAGCAACCGGCTGGCGCTGTCGATCATCATGGCGGCAACCATCATGGGGGGCTCGATGCTCCTCTCGATGGAGGCGGAAGTGCCGATATTCGGGGTGCCGATTCGCTATCTCGGATTCGTGGCCTACGCCCTGGCATCCTTCATCGCCATCTGGCTGGTCGTCGCGATCCTTCGCACTGGAAAATTGTCGTAACCGCTCTGCCCGTCATCTCTCGCTTCGCGGCGAATGTGCCCGATGCAGTGCGCCGATCCGGCGGGCACCATCGCAATGCGACGGGCACTATGCGTGGCTATCGCCAACCCGGGGGGACTCATGATCGAGCAGTCGGTAGTTCAGCCCGCCACGCCGGCGGACACCCGCGCCGCGGCCCCAATCGACGCGACCTGTCCCGAGCGAACGCACCGCACCGGCGCGAGCGATTCATCCATCCTCACCTTCGAAACCCATCATCGCCCCTCGCCGATTCGCTCGCACACCGAGACAGCCTGGCCGCGAAAGCCGTTGACGCGACTGGATGGTGTCATCTGTGTGGCGCTCTTCGCCCTCGCCCTGGTCGCCCGTGCGCCGTTCATCAGTCGCGGCGAAACGCTCCTGCACTCCGACGAAGCCATCGTCGGCCTCATGGCACAGGACATCGCCGAAGGTCGCAGCCTGCCGATCTACTTCTACGGCCAGCGTTACATGGGCTCGCTCGAGGCGTTTGTCATCGCAGCGATCTCGCCGTTTTTCGACAATCCCATCCACGCCCTGCGGACCGGGCCGGCGCTCTTCCTTGCCGCGATGGTCGCGGTGCAATACCTGATGTTGACGCGATGGTTCGGCCGGCTCGGCGCGCTGTCAGGCGTGTCAGTCCTGATTCTCTCGTCGCCGATGTTCATGCAATGGTCGATCTCGGCGCGTGGCGCATACATCGAGATTCTCCTCTGGGGCTCGCTGCTGCTCTGGTGTTATACCGAGTGGTTCGTCGCGGCCCGCACCGTCGCACGACGCAGGAGTAATATCAGGAAAGCCGTCTTCGGCGCGTTGATCGGTTCCGGACTCTGGCTGAACCCGGCGGTGATGCTCTTCCTCGTGCCCATCGCCGTGCACGCACTGCTCAACAGGCCGCTCGACGAACTCGCCGCCAGTCCGCTCACCGGAAAACACTACCATCGCCTCACAAATGCGCTGGGGCGCGCGTCGTTGCCCGTCGCCGCTTTCGCCGCCGTGCTCGCTCTGAATCTGACCTGGGCCGTTTGGATTGCGGATCACAAAGTACAAAGTCGCGTGCTGCTCGGCGCGCTTCCGAAGCCCGTCGCCCTGCTGACCCTTTCGGCGGCAACGCTCGCCTCGGCGATCTATCTCAAACGCCGCACAAGCCTGTTTCAAACCGCGAGGAGCCTCGTCTCCCGGGACGCCGCGCTCGTCATTGGCGCGGTGATCGGTGCATCCCCCGCCATAGCCTATGCCGTTATGACGGCACTCACCGGACGCTCGCTGGATCCGTCCCTGCCGCTTGGATTCCGTCCACTCTGGATGACCGGCGAGACGCTCGTCTATTTTCTCAACGGCATTCCGCTTCTCTTCGGCGCCGATCCGCGGCCGTTCCTTCAGTTGGTCGGCGTCGGTCGCGACACGGTTGTGCGGCCGCTCGACCTGATGACGTCGGCCTGGGTCATCGCATCAAATTGGATCATTCTCGGCTGCGCAATATCCGCCGTGATGATCCTCGTTCGACAGGAGCACGGGGGCCTCGAACGCCTGTTGAGATTGAAGTCCGACAGGTATTCCCCCACGATCCTCCTGATGGGTTGTGTCGTCTGCGGCGTCGCACTCTATCTCCTCGGCGGTTGCACCCTCGATTTCACCACGATTCGATACCTCATTCCGCTCTGGGCGTTCCTGCCCGGGCTCGTCGCGGCCGTCGCAGTCAACGACCGCTTTCCCGTCTTCGGCCGGGCGATTGCCGTCCTCCTTTGCGGAGCCTGGGCGACCGGGCAATTGGCGATGCACCGCCAACTCGGAGCGTCGCATCCGCTTCACCGTGTGGCATCAAGCCTCGTCGCGCGAGGCGCGGACCCCGTCGTGGCCGAACCCCTCGACGCACACCTGCTTTCCTATCTCTCGCGGCAAAAATGCAGGACCATCGAGTTCGAGTCGTTCTGGCCCCGGCTGGCGCATTATCACGGGCTCCTCAAGGCCGACAAACCTGCCGAATACCTCGTTCAAACCGCCGAAGTCGATCGTTCCTGGGACTGGATCAAAGGCGGCTGGCCCGGCGAAACCCCGCCAGAAACCAGGCGGTTTCTGTGGCCTCGGCTACGCCGGGAGATCCAGCAGCGGCCCGAGAGCGTATTGCGCCGAATCCCGCTCCCCGACGGCTACGAACTGATTCAACTCTCACACCCGCTTCCCGATCGAACGATCTTCAGATCGACCGGTCCGGCCCTTGTTCCGTGACCCGCACGCAATCGTCGGACGAGCATCCCGCCGCAAAATGGCTCCGCCCGGCCGTCGGTAAGGAAACCCCTGTTTTTTAGGCATTTCTTGAAGATACGCTTGCAAGTTGCCTGTTTTTCTGGCATTTTACCGCCGCGCTGCCACGAAGTAGCCCACGGTGCGGCTGAATGACTCGCGATGTGTTCGCACCCGCCGCCGTGACAAGACAGTCAGTGAAGAAAGGATTTTTTCATGGCAAAGAAGAAAGCAAGCAAGGCGCCGGCGAAGATCAAGATCTCGTCGGCCTCCAAGGCCCGCACGAAGAGCGAGATCTACAAGGTCTTGGCCGAGACCGCGGGCCTCAGCCGGTCGCAGGTTGTTTCAGTCTTCGGCGGCATGTCGGCACTGATCGAAGCCGACCTCAGCAAGAAGGGGCCGGGCATCTTCACCGTTCCCGGCCTTCTCAAGATCAAGCGGATCCACAAGCCGGCCACCAAGGCTCGCGAAGGCATCAATCCCTTCACCGGCGAAAAGCAGATGTTCAAGGCGAAGCCCGCGCGAAATGTCGTCAAGGCGCTCGCCCTCAAGGCTTTGAAGGAAATGGCGAATAAGTAATCCGCCTGCCTCGCAAAGCGATACGCATTTCAAGAGAGCCCGCTCGCTGGAGCGGGTTCTTTTGTTAGATGCGGGCGCCAATTCCGTTCATGACTGAACAGAAACGGACAGGACGCCGCGCAGGTTCTGCTTCCGCCGGAGGGGACGCGCGGTACAATGCCGCGTCATGCCCGTCGAAACACACAGGATTCAACTGGAAACACTGGGAAACGCCCATGTCGTTGACCTGACACCCAAGTTGATCGAAGTCATGAACTTCTCGGATATCACCAACGGAATCGCACTGTTGTTCGTCCTGGGCTCAACGGCCGGAATCACGACGACCGAGTTCGAGCCGGGACTCGTTCAGCACGACCTCAAGCACTGCTTTGATCGAATCGCACCCGAGTCAGGCCACTACATGCACGAGCAGACATGGCATGACAACAACGGCCATTCCCATGTGCGGGCGTCTCTGCTCGGGCCGAGCCTCACGGTTCCGATCCTGGATCGAAAGCCGAGTTTGGGCACATGGCAGCAGATCGTCCTGATCGATTTCGATACGCAGCCGCGGCAGCGCACGATCATCGTCCAGGTCCTCGGCGAGTAAGCCCCGTCGTGTGCGACGCGGCCGAACCAGGGGGGCGGAGAGTTCGGAAATGAATGAGCTTCGCAATCATCCACGTTTGATCAGCGCGGTGAAAACACTGATGCTGATCGACCTCGCCCTGATAATGGGCGTCCTGATGGCCGCGGGTGTCCTGATGTTCGTGCGCAGTTCCCAGACGGCGGGGCAGCCGGCCGAATTCGCGACCCCGCTGATTACCTACGTGGCCGCTGGCGTCGGTGCCATGACTTTGCTGATGAGCTTTGTCCTGCCCGGTTCGATGGATTCCGCCTTCCGACAGAAGCTGAAGGCCAGCGCGGTCCGTACCGACGACCCCGTGCCGTTCCTGAATGCGTATTTCATTCGTAATATCGTTGTCGCGGCCATGTTGGAAGGTGGCGCGTTCTTCAACGTGATCGGTTTTTTCATCGAGGGCCGCCCGCTCTCTCTCGTAGCGACGGGTCTTCTGCTCGCCGTGATGGGAATGCAGATGCCGAACACCGACCGGGCTGCGGGCTGGATCGAGCGACAAAGAAGACACATCCAATCAGAGTGATTCGGGGAACGTCGCGCTGTTCGTGGCCGACCCCATGACGACGTGATGAGATTCTTCCTGATGGGCGAAGCGGACTCACGCCGAAGAATACACCTGCGACTATTTTCCCATGAAGGACCAAGCCGGAACCTGTCAGTTGGTCTTAACCGCGCCGACCGGAAGGGAACTCCGGCGACCACGCTTCGAGCCTGTTGACCTCGACTGACCGCGGAGTGCGGATCGTGAACCTGTTCGATCGGGACGTGTTTGAACTCTATCGCCTGCTGTTGACCACGCTGTGCGCCGTCTATGCCGTCGTTGTCACCGTGCGGTCGCTGCTCTTCATCGCGGGCAGCCTGGTCGGCAGTGACAAGAAAGCGCAGGTCGTTCGAAAATACGCCGTGGTCCTGCTGCTACGAATGAGGATTTCTCGGTTCAAACGAGAACTGGCCGGAATTGCCGCATACAGCCTCATCCTTCTGGTGATCTTCTACTGGCACTGGGCCTTTGCCGTCTGAAGGCCCCATGCTCCGGCGGATTCTACCCGGCCCGTCAGTGACCGAGTATCGGAAGCCCCTTCACGATCGGTTTCGCCAGAAGATCATACGCCCGGCTGCCCGTGATCTTCACGTCGACAAACTGTCCCGGATCGTACTCGCCACCGTCCACGTGGACCACGCTGTCCACGTCCGGCGCCTGTCCCTCGTGCCGCGCCAGATACACCCCGCGCGCACCGAAGCTGTCGATCATCACACGGAGCCGTTCGCCTCGTCTCGCCGACGCCCGCTTGAATGCGACCTCCTGTTGCGTCAGCATCAGGTCCTCAACCCGTTCCTGGATCAGTGCGGGCGGCAGATGACCCTTCATGCGGTGGGCCGGCGTGCCCGGCTCGTTGCTGTATGGAAATACGCCGAGCATGTCAAAGCCGAACTCGCGGATGAATTCCCGCAATTCCCGGTGTTCCGCGTCGGTCTCCCCGGGAAAGCCCGCGATGAAGGTTGTTCGAATCGAAACGCCCGGAATTCGCTCACGCAATCTCGCCAGGAGTGATTCGGTCTGCTTGCGCGTCACGCGCCGATGCATCGACTTGAGCACCCGGTCACTGATGTGTTGAAGCGGCATGTCGATGTACTTCGCCACCTTCTCACAGTCTGCAATCGCTTCGATCATGTCGTCGGTGAAGTCGCTCGGATAGGCATACATCAGACGAATCCACTCAACGCCCTCCAGCGTGTTCAGCTTTCGGAGCAGCCCGCTCAGACCGGGCTCATACGCGATGTCCGTGCCGTAGCTCGTCGTGTCCTGCCCGAGCAGATTGATCTCGACCGCGCCGTCGGTGATCAGCTCACGCGCTTCCGCCATGATCTCTCGAACGGACTTGCTGTGCATCGGCCCCCGAATCGATGGAATTGTGCAGAAAGTGCATTTCTGATTGCAGCCTTCGCTCATGCGAAGATATGCGTAGTGAACCGGCGTCAGGCGAAGCCGCGCCCGGTCCGATTTGTTCGCGCCGATCCACGAATTCGCGTGGTATTCGCCAAGAAAAAGGTCGCCGCTCCCGGTGCGTCCGCCGGTGGACGCGGCCGCAGTCCGACCGGAGGTGGTTCCGGTCGACGCCGGCGTCTTCGCCGTGGCGCCGCGACCGGGACGGCTGAGATGCACACCCGTCACCGCCCGGACGATATCCGCCCGATTGTGAACCCCGACCAGCGCGTCGATCTCCGGCACGTCTTCCAGAAGGCCGCGCCCGTCACGCTGCACCAGGCATCCGGCAACCACGAGACGCTTGATCTCACCGCGATTCTTCTGCTCCGCCGCTTCGCGGAGTATCCCGACGGCCTCATCGCGCGATGCCGCCAGGAATCCGCAGGTGTTGACGATCATCACGTCGCCGGTCCCCGTGTCGCCGCCCACGATCGGGCAACCCGCCTCCGCAAGCATCCCGAGCATCTTCTCGGAGTCAACCAGGTTCTTGGGGCAGCCAAGGGACACGAATGAAACACTGGGCATCGTCACGCGGGAGCACTCCATGGCCGGCGGGTCACTTCGCTCGGCGAATTCGCCATTATAGCGGATTCCGGCCTTCCGGCGTCGCTCCCGTCCCCATCCCCGTCTGGCGCGACTACGGCCCGTATGGGACCGCAGTCGGTCGGCAATGGCCCACATTCAGCCCGCCAAATTGAATCCACTAACCAGAACGCGATAAGATGTGTCTAAAGTCATGGATGACATTCCGCCTTCTGCTCGCAATCCGGGATTTAAGGAGTCTGCCATGTTCACCAACCGACGCCATCCGACCCCATTTCTGCTCGCCCTCGCAGCCTTATTGATGCTCTGCGGAGACGCGACGCTCGCGTGGGGCCAGTCGCGCGGCGCACGCTCCGGCGGAAATCAGGCTACGAGCATCCGCCGCTCCGGTGGAAATCAGGCCACGAGCGTCCGCCGTTCCGGCGGTAACATCGGTCGTTCATCCCACAGTTTCGCCTCCGCGCCGCGCCAGGTCCGGTCCGCGCCCGGTGTCACGCGAGGCCAGTCGCTCGGTTCCGGCGTCATTCGAACGCAGCCGCGAACCACGTCGATTACCCAATCATTCGGCAACGGCGGAACCGGTCAGACCTTGGCTCGCAGTCCGCGTGCGATTAGTGGCCAAACTACTTCCACACGACCGCCGAGCCGCATAGGCTCTTCGTCATGGGCCTCCGCGCAAGGCGCATTTCAGACGAGGCAGGGTGGATCGCCAAACGGCGTGGTCCGCTCCAATCAATCTCATTCTCATTCAAACTCGCCGGCAGTCGTCTCCCCGGCGCGCCCGTTCGGCGTCAACCGAAATGGCCTCGGCGTCACAGGCCAGGCCATTCGACCGTCGGAGCGGCCCGCCGGCTACCGCAGTACCTATCGAGCCGGGCAGCCGATTGGCGGACGCAATCTGGGCGCGGTCAGCGCCTGCGGCCCAACCGAATCGCGAATTAATAACTGGTCAAATCCGCGGCGCGTCGGCGGTTTCACAGGATTGCCGATTCGAAACGGCTGCATCGGCGAACCCAGGCGAGTCGGATCGATCGTCGGCTGCCAGCCCAGCTATCGGTACTTCCCGCGCGGCGGCTACTGCGGCCCGGGATTTGGTTTCGGCGGCGGCTATTTCAACTACGGCGGGTACGCCTGGCGCTATCCGATCTACGGCGGATCCACCATCATCAGCATCGGCGGCTCCGCGTCCGACATCTACTACGACGAAGATGTGTTCGCACCGCTCTCCACCGATGTTGAAATCACCGAACAGGAAGCGGAAGCCTACGAGGCCGCCGCATTCGATCAATATCAGCGAAGCCAGGCCGCGCTCCAGGATCGAGCGCTGAACGATTTCGGAACCCGTCACACCGACGCTTCCCAACCCGGAACGGCCCCGGGCGAAGCCGAGATACATGCCACGCCCTCGGCACCAACCGTCGATCCCGCTGCCGTCAGAATCGGTGAGGCCCTCGGTCGTGGGGATCGAGCCTTCGAACTCGGCCGATACGACGAAGCCCGCGAGGAGTACATCCGGGCAATCGTGTGGGACGGTGACGATCCGAGCGTACGGATCGCGCTGGGACTGGCGGAATATTCCCTCGGTGCCTACACGGATGCGTCAATAGCCATTCGGCGCGGCGTCGCCCGCTCACCGTCACTGGCCACGTCGGCATTCGATCTGCGAGCGGCCTACGGCGTTGAAGCGGATTTTCCCGCTCACCTCCGAATGCTCTCGGATCATGTCGCGGCCAACCCCGACGACAGCGATTCGAAATTCCTGCTCGGATTTATTCATTATTTCTCAGGCCGACGCGACGAAGGGCGTCGACTGCTCAGCGAGTATCTCGCCGACATCACTCATGACGACTCCGTTCGAGAGTTCATCGAGACCGCACGCGTGACCAGACCCTGATCACGCGTGGCCCTGCCGATCGGCGCGCGGTATCATCTCCCCTCCTGCGTCTGACGCGCGCCGACGCAGCGGCCGCCGATGCGCTTCGTGGGCCGTCCAATAAGCAGCGCGATCCGGTGTCCGCTTTTCGATGTTTCCCGCCTTCCTGGCCCAGTATGCCGCTGGCTGTTTCCTGGCCGTCGCGGTTTCTGCAATCAGGCAGACCGGCTGGCGATACCTCCGCCTGATGTGCATCGTCTCGTGCTCGATCGCGATGCTCGCCCTCGTCTTCAACCTTCTGGAATTCGGCGCACCGCTCGATGCCCTGCAACATCCGGCCGCCATCCTGCTGATCGCTGGGTTGGCGGCGGGTTTCGGCTGGCTCTTCGTGAACGCATCGCAAGGCGAAACTGTTCGAAACAGTCAGCGCGCCTACGCCGCCGCCGCCGGCCTCGCCTGCCTCACTGCCGCATTATCCCTGGCGATCGCCAACGCTTCGCCGAATCCGACGCGACCAGGTGCCGAACACATCAGTCACGCAACCTGGCTCAGCGGCGCGGAGCTGGCATTCAGCGCCTTTCTCGGAGCGGGTCTGCTCGGCGTCGCGACCGCGGCCATGCTGCTGGGTCACCGGTACCTTACGGATACCGGCATGCCGATTGCGCCGCTTCGATGGATCACCAGGATATATATCGCCCTGTTCGCGGCACGCGTGCTCTGGGTGATTGCGATGCTTTCGCCGCGCGCGTGGGCCGGCGCGTGGCCTTCTCTCGGCGAGATTTACACATGGCTCGCGCTGTCGGTGCGCCTTGGCGTCGGACTGCTGGTCGCAGGCGTGTTCGCATACATGATCTGGGATTGCGTGAAACGCCGGGCCACGCAGTCGGCCACTGCCCTGTACTATCTCTCCATGCTCTTCATCTTCTTTGGCGAACTGACAGCGCAATTTCTCTCGCGAACGGAGGGATGGGCGCTGTGAAACCCGCCGCCGAAAAATCTCGCGCCGTGACCATCCGAATGCGATGCCCGGATCCGGAGTGTCGCGCGCCGATTATGTTCGAGCCGGCTAGCGTCGGGCCTCGCGAATTGAAATGCCCGCGATGCGGCAAGCTCACAACAGCGGATGTCCCAACCGAGTTGGGCGACGAGCGCCGCGTCGTTCGGTGCGCTTGCTGTCCGGGCAGGGAGTTTTTCATACGCAAGGATTTTCCGCAGCGCCTCGGACTGATCCTCGTCATCGTCTTCGGAATCATCGCGTCCTGCTTCTACTACATGAAGAACATTCCGATGACCTTTGTCGTGTTGGCATCGCTGGTTCTCGTGGACGCAATCATCTATCTTGTCGTGCCCAGCGTAACCGTCTGCTATCGGTGCAGAGCTGAGTATCGCCGCGTCGGCTACAATCCCGAACACGCTGGTTTCGACCTGGCGACATCCGAAAAATACGGCTGATCGTCGATCACCCTTGCGCCACGGCCACCCCCAAACACGGCGGTCGCGGGCACGATAGTCTCCCGAGGAGCTCCCCATGGGTCAGGTTTGTCCCGCAGATTTCAAGATCGACAAGGAGCGGATCGCTCGCGCGGTCCGCGAGATTCTCGCCGCCATCGGAGACAATCCGGATCGCGAAGGACTCCGCGACACGCCCGCACGCGTTGCACGAATGTACGAGGAGTTGTTCAGCGGACTCCGCCAGGACCCCAGATCACTCCTGATGACGGTCTTCACCGAAAAGTACGACGAGTTGGTCGTCCTTCGCGATATCCCTTTCAACTCCATGTGCGAGCACCACCTCATGCCCTTCGAAGGCAAAGCCCATGTCGCCTATCTCCCCGATGGAAAAGTTGTCGGCCTCTCAAAGCTCGCCCGCGTCGTCGACGCTTACGCGCTAAGACCGCAGGTGCAGGAACGGCTGACAACCCAGATCGCCGATGTCATCATGTCCGAACTCGCGGCGCAGGGAGCCGCCGTCGTCATTGAGGCCGTTCACACATGTATGACCTGTCGCGGCGTGAAGAAGCCCGGCAGCGTCATGGTCACATCAGCCATTCGCGGAGTTTGTGCGGAAAATTCGGCCACCCGTGCCGAAGTCATGAGCCTGCTGCATAAGTGAAACGGACGCTTAAATAGATCTGTATTCAAAAGCGTCCGGCTCAGGAGTTCCCGCCGATCTGGCGGCGAATCTTGAGAATCTCCTGATAGGCCGGCTTCGCCGCGCCGTTCAAATCGACGACGCCGTTCGGGTCCGCCCCGTCCGCTAGTCGCATGCACGCGATCGACTCCACAAACGGCTTCGACAGCGCGATGCGACAGAACTCACGCAGCCATTCCCCCTGAAGCTCGGGCGACCATTCGCCGTGCCATTGGCCGTCATTCGACGATGATCGTCCGGACGGCACGCCGGCTGCCGTGATATGCACCGGTTTGCCCAGCGTGCCGAATCGATCGAGCAGGCTCGATATCTGCAGAAGATCGCGGACACAACCGCCCGGCTCGTCAGTCCCAAACCGAATTTCAAGACCGAACGCATCGAAGTTGATGCCGCTCTGAACCGCCATCTCGGCGTACAGCGACGGGGGAATCGTTCGCGCGTCCCTCGCATAGTACTCACCCCAGGGCTGCACGATGCCGATGATCGACTGAGACTTCGGTGACATCTGCTTGACAAGCAGGGCGGTGATCCGCGTCAGGTCCATGATCTGCTCGAAGGTGAAGCCCATCGAGTTGTATGCATGAGCCGCGCTGATCACTTCCCATGCCTGAACATACGGACCGTAGGTCTTCAGCACATGCCGAACGTGTCGGGTCACGTATTCACGGAACTTCTCAAAGTCGCGGCCGGATTTCTGAACCCACCCCGGCAACTGAACCGGATCGAGCGACACCAGCGAGGCCGCCCACAGGGCGACGCGCCGCTGCCACAGCGTCTTCAACAGGCCGTCCATGTTCGACGGCTTCGGAGATCCATCCTGCGGCTCGATCGATGACCATGAAAACGGAAGCACCGCGAAATCGAAGCCCTCGCCAAAGCACTTCAGAAACGCCTCTGACGACTGGCTGGGATCGACCCGGCACCCGAACGTACGTTTGCTGAATTGGCCCGTCTCCCCGCGCCTGCCGAGAAAAACCTGCGCATGAAGTGCGGTCAGTTCCTCGCCCACGCGAACGCCGGCGGAGAGGCATTCATCCGCATGGCGCGACGCGGACGATTCGTCTTCCGCCGTCAGCGCCGCCACGAGTATCTGGCGAGCCGCATCAACCTTCTTGTACAGCGCCGCACCTTCGGCGAAATCATACAGCCCCCAGTCCTCGCGCTTCTGCGCGATCCGCATCAGTTGCCCCCGGGCCAGTTCCACATTCAGATTGTACGGAGTCTTTCGCTCCTGAAGCCGCGGCGTCTCGAGCATCACCCGGCCGACGCCGGCCACCGGCCACAAAATCGCCAGCGCAGCCGCCCCGCGCGATCGGGTGTCGAATACGATCTCGCCGTTCGAGAACTTCACCTCGGCTCGAAGCGGCACTCGGTCATTGCCCACCAGGTAGGCGGAGGCAATGTCCACCGATTTCGCAGGCTCGCCGTCTTGGAATACGCGAATTCGAAGCATGCTCGTTTCGGCGGACCGGATGCGATGGGCCGATCTGGTGCGGATCACGCCCCGGCGGACCGGCCACATTGGCCGTGCATTCTCGCAAGGGTTGAAGGGCTATGATAAGTAATCTGCAAACCGTCGTACAGCGCGATCGATTGCGACACGCCCCGATCAAACCCCCTCAGCCGACCGGATTGATCGGCGGCCGGCCCGACAACACCGCGATCACGTTGTGGGCGGCCATCTCCGCCATGCGGCTTCGCGTGCTCACCGTCGCGGAACCGATATGCGGCAGCAGCACGACGTTTTCCATCGCTCGAAGTTCAGGCGCGACCACCGGCTCACGCTCGTAAACATCAAGGCCCGCCGCGGCGAGCCGCCCGTCCCGCAACGCCCGGATCATCTCGGCCTGATCCACGACGCTCCCCCGTGCCGTGTTGATCAGGATTGCGCCGCGCTTGACACGCGCCAGCGCGCGGCCATCGATCAGACGATGTGTCTCAGGCGTCAGCGGCGTGTGAATCGAGATAAAGTCAGATTGCTCCATCAGTTCGATCAGCGACACCCGGCGCGCCCCCAGTTCGTCCATCTTCGGATTCGGATGCCGATTGTAATAGAGCAGGCTCATCTCAAAGCCCGTCGCCCGCTTCGCGACGGCCGAGCCGATACGACCGGCCCCGACGATCCCCAGCGTTCGTCCGTGCACATCCGAACCGAGAAAATCGAGCATCCGCCAGCCGCGCCAGCCACCCGAGCGCACTACCCGCTCAGCCTCGCCAAGCCGGCGTGCCGCGGACAGTAGCAGCGCGAACGCCAGATCCGCCGTCGCCTCGGTCAGCACGTCAGGTGTATTCGTGATGGCGATTCCAAACTCCCGGGCCGCCTCGATCTCAATGTTGTCAGTGCCCACCGCGCACGTCGCAACAATCCGGCATCGAGGGGCCGCCGCCTGAAGGAAGGAGCGATCGATTCGGTCGGCCAGTTGACTCACGAATGCGTCGTGCTTGCCCGCCTCCGCGAGCAGTTCCTCGGGGCGAAGAGGGTCGCTGCCCGGATTCATCTGAACCGCGAAACCGGCATTCATCAGCGAAACAATCCCGCTTTCAGGGATCATCCGCGTGACATACACCGATTGCTGCATTTCCCGCCTCCTTCACCCCAAAAATGCCACGACGCTTTTCGTATTCGCGGTCAGTGTCCCTGAGCATAGCAATGAGTCGTCGTCCTGCAACAACCGCGCGCCGAGTTCAGCGCCCGAGCCTGATCGATATGGTCGATCCGCGCCCGCGCGGGTATGCTGAATGCGCGGTGGCATCTGAAGGTGGCTGAAACCTCGGCGGACTCCGGCGGCATCGGCATCATCGATTCGGCCCGGCGCGCGGCAGTGGGCAAGGCATGTTCGATCAGGTCGTAAAAACACTAAGCGATGTCATTCGTCGCGCCGAATGGAGCGATCTCACCGAGCTTCTGCTCATCGGCTCTGCGGTCTATGCCGTCATGCGCTTCTTTCGGGGCACGCGAGGCGCCCGTCTGCTGCGGGGCTTCGCACTCCTGCTCGTCGGCGGCACGCTCCTGATGTACCTGTTGGCAAACCTGCTCGATCTGGCTCGCATTCTGGTCATTTTCCCGACGTTCATCACCGCGCTGTTCCTCATCGCGCTCGTTGCGTTTCAGCCGGAGCTGCGCCGGGCCTTGATGCGCCTTGGAGCCCAGACCTGGTTCGTCGAATCGCCTGAGGAAATCGACCGGATCATCGAACAGGTCGTCGAGGCGGTCACCTACCTCGCGAAAAACAAGATCGGAGCCTTGATCGCCTTCGAACGCGCGTCCGAGTTCGGCATGCTCTCCGAAGACGCAATCAAGCTCGACGCCGAGGTCACGAGCCAGTTGATCATGACGATTTTCTGGCCCGGATCGGCTTTGCACGACATGGGAGTCATTATCTCGCGCGGCCGCGTCGCCGCGGCCGGTGTCCAGTTTCCGCTCACGGACTCCCAGGAGGTCAGCCCCGAACTGGGCTCACGTCACCGCGCGGCGATCGGTTTGTCCGAGGAATCCGATGCACTGGTCGTCGTCGTGAGTGAGGAAACAGGAATCATCAGCGTGATCGAGGATGGGAAGATTCGCCGCAACCTGATGCCCGAGAATCTTCGCCAAGCCCTGCGCGAGGGATTGGGCGGCCAAGCCCAGAAGTGATGGCCCGGGTCCGGGCCAGGCACGCCGCGCCGGGCCCGTCCGAGGCCCGGTCGGCGCGTCATACTCAAGGCAGTCCTGGCATGACAAGAAACAACAGCGATTGGTGGTCAAGGACAAGAACGGCGCTCGCCGTCATCGGCATCACCCTGCTGATCTGGTTGGCGGCCGATCAGAATGTCGCCATTGAAGAGGAATTTGAAATGACCGTCCGGCTCGCCGCGGATTCCCGCGATCGATATGCCGGCTTTGCCGAACCGCCCTATGCCAGGGTCTTGAAGGTCAAGCTCAACGGCCGTCGAAACCGCCTTCGCGATTTTCGGCGCCTCACGGATGCGGGAACCGTCTTCACCGCGGTCATTGATCGGACGATGCCGTCGTCGACTTCGCCGCGCTCGTTCTCCGTGGTTGAGGATGTGCTGCCCGGCATCAGCGAACTCAGGGAATCACGCCTGGCGATTCGCTCGGTCGAGCCTTCCACGGTCGAGGCGATCGTCGATGGCTACACCACGATTCGCGATATCCGCGTCAAGCCCGACTACGGTGGATTGAAAATCTCGCCGGAATTTCTGCGCAACAGTGTCAACGCCCAGGTGCCCAACTTCGTCGCGAAGATGCTCGGAAATTCCCCGATAGCGATCGCCGTACCCAGGCAGGACATTCGATCCATCGCGCGGCCCGATGGCGCGTTCGAAGTGCCCGGAGTGCTCTCGTTCGACATCCTCGAAAAACTCGATCCGAGTCTGAAAATCGAGTTCCAGCCGTCAAATGAGGTGATGATCACCGGCCGAATCGAGGCGTTGACCGCCACCGAGAGCAAGGGGCCGATCCAGATCAACTGGGCCGTGCCCGACGAGCTTCAACGCGACTACGTCATCGTCGCCGAGCAATCCGGATTCCGAGTCTATCTGGACGTCACAGGGCCTCGCGAACGAGTCAGCCAACTCGACCCGCGCCGCATCCGAGCGTTTGTCGATGTCCTTGCTGGCGATATCGATAACCCCGGACCGAATAAGGAAATTGTCCGTGAGGTGCGGTTCGTGCTGCCGCCCGATTTTTCCGATTGCTCCGTTGCCCCCGATGCGCCCGTTCAGACGATCCGGTTTCGGCTCGAGCCCAGACAGAGAGGCGCCGCGCGGGCCAGCCGCTCAAATCGAGCCGAGAGTCCTTTTTCCTGACCGCGGGATCCGGAATGAGTGCCATAATAGTGACATCATTGCTCCTCGCGCCATGGGCCGGCGGGCTCTCCGCCCTTGCGAATCCGCCCCCGCCGGCGGCGACAACCCGGCCGATGGCCGATTCGGACGTCGAGGCCGAAAGGGAGGCGATCGATGCGGAAATTCAATGCCAGATGGAGCTTGTTGACCTTTCCGGTGAATACAACGTCGATCGCATTCTCGGCGACAGCGTCAGGCTGGATCGGCTCGCGAAGCGAATCGGGCGTTTCACACAGGTGAATCCCGCCCATCCCGCTTCGGATCGATTTCGACTGACGCGATGGGAGGCGATGTACTTCTCCGCAACGCTGCGCGGCGAATCGCTCGACGCGATTTTTCTTGAAATCGATGAAATGCCCGGCGGACCCGTCTCATCGGAATTGCGCGACGAGGCCGAATACTGGCGCCTCCGGATCGAGGTTAATCGTGTTCGATCCCTCGAAGCGCGGGGTTTGTCGGACGGTGCCGAAGCCATTCAGTTGATGCGGCAGTTTGTGTTGGCTCACTCCGAATCGCCCTATGCCGTGCCCCTGTGCGAAAAAATCATCGAGCACCTTGGAAATGCCGGCCAGTTCGATGCCGTCGACGAATACATCGCCCTTCTCGAAAAATACCATCCAAGACATCCCATCACGAAAACAATGGCCGGACGCCAGCGCCTCAGGCGGGCGGTCGGGCTCACCTGGCAACCGGCACTCATCGGCCTCGATGGCCGGCCGATGGACTGGAACGCCATCGCCGCAAAGCCGGGCCCGACCTTCGTGGTCTTCTGGTCCCCCCGACATGGTCCGGCGGAGGACTTTCTCAAGCGGATCGTGCGTCTGCGGGATCGCGACGGCTTCTCCGGCGCAAACATACTCACAATCGCGCTCGCGCGAGATGCGAGTGAAGTGGCGAAGGCCCTGGACCGCCTGAATGTCAAAGAGCCGGCGGCTCAGGAAAAACGCATCTGGCGTTCCGGCTTATGTGAACAGTACGGCATACGCACGCTTCCGACGGTGCTCATGCTTGACGAGGGCGGGAAATTGCGCGGTTTCTTTGAGCCGAGAAGCTGGAACATGCAACAGGACTTCGACGCGCTCATTCAGCGATTCGAAACTAACGTCAAGCCCATCCATGAGTCTGAATAAGATGCGATGCCGGATGGTCATCCGATTGACCGGTCCGTGCGGTCTCTCGCCCGGGAGCCAGGTTCGGCCCGAAGCGTGCGGATTTTTCCGGAATCGGCCGAAATTGCGCGTCGGTTGATAGCCGACCCGTCGAATCGTAAGATCGGATGATGGCCAAAAACGTGCATTTGATCGAAAGAAAATGCAGGATGATCGCCGGACTGAATAGGCCGATTTTCACTCAACCTAATTCCCCGTCGGAAGTTACATACTTAATTCCCGACGCTCCCCCCTCCACCCGCTGGCGCCGTTTTGAGCCAATTATCCGCGTTTTCGTGGTGTTTTCGGCGATTTTGATGCTGCCAATCGCGCTGCCGAGAATGTTTCGATTTGAGAAATTTTCGCTCCCCTCCGTCTCCGATGCGTCGAGCGCAACTCGTGTGTTTCTAGCGGTTTACGGAGCGGTCGCATTGGGTGCGCTCGTCTGGCGGCTGATTCTCTGGCGGCGATATCGTCCGACACCGGCCGTCGCGGACGCCGAACTTCCGTCGCTGACGCTGGTGATTCCGGCGTACAACGAAGGCGAATTGGTGCGCCATTCAATTCTTGCGGCCGCTGCCAGCCGGTATCCGGCGGAGCGATTCGAGATCATCGTGGTGGATGACGGAAGCACGGATGACACATGGCGTCATATTCAGGCGGCGGTTCGCGAAGTGGGGGAGCGTGTTTCGCTGACAACGCTGCGTCACGGCTCGAATCGCGGCAAACGAGCGGCGTTGCTGCTCGGGTTTCGTCGTGCCCGCGGCGCGCTATGGGCGACGACCGATTCGGACAGCCTGCTGGACGCGGAAGCGCTGCGGTTGGCGGCTGCGCCTCTGGTTCGCGATGAGCGGGTTTCCTGCGTTTCAGGGTGTGTGGAAGCGCTCAATGGCGGCCGGAATCTGTACACGCGCTTCATGAAATGCTACTACAGCCTCTCGTTCAAGTTCGTTCGCGCCTATCAGGACGGATTTCGCGGCGTGTTCTGTGCGCCGGGTGCGCTGAGTGTCTATCGGGCGTCGGCGGCGCGTCCCATTCTGGAGGAATGGGGCGATCAGCGATTTCTGGGTGTGGCCTGCGCGACCGGCGAGGATCGTGCCATCACGAATCTGCTACTGCGGGAGGGCGGGGTCTGTGCATACCAGCAGAGCGCCGTGGTTCTGAGCCGGGCACCGGAGTCTTACGTCGGCATGGCGAAGATGTTCCTTCGATGGGCACGAAGCAATATTCGCGAGACAATCGTGCTCTGGCGATTCCTCTTCACTCGATTTCGGGACGGATCACTGGCCGCGTTTCGATTCAATTCAACCTTGGCGCTGGTGTGCATGCTTCTGACGCCCTTCCTGGTCGGTCATGCCATTGGTCTGGCACTCTTCACGAACGGCTTCATTCTGCGTTATCTGGCGGCGATGGTCGTTTACTCGTCGGTCATGGCCACGGTCTACTTCATTAACGAGCGCGACGAAGACTGGGTCTGGCTGCTGATCTACCCGGTTTTTTCGACGATTTGCTTTTCGTGGGTGATGCCCTATGCCGCCTGCACGCTTCGAAACACCGGTTGGCTCACTCGCGGCGCGCGTGGCGATGCCGATCGGGCCGGCGCGAATGCGATCACTGCGGGTCTGATTCAAGCCCATCGATGACGCGGATCCGGCGTTCGAACTTATCACGCCACGAATGCGACAGCGCCGGCAGCGCGACCAACTCGACAAGACGTTCGCGCGGCGCCTGCTTGTCATGGAGGGTGCGGCAGAGCAACTCGATCGTGATGCCCGGGTGAATACGACGCAGGCGGGTGATTTCGTCTCCCGGCGAGACCATGCCGGATTCCAGCACGCGAAAGTAGAATCCGCCCCACGCCATCTCGTTGATCCATTTTGGCAACTGCTTACTGCGATTGCGAGCAGCGAGGGTGCCACATGGTTGTCGCGGCTGCGACACCTGCACGGCGGCGCGGCCGATCTGATAGACATCGCCGAGGCAGACTTCGGATTCGAGCATTCCTTCGGTGGTCAGGTTCTCGCCGAATGCGGGCACATCGAGCGCCGTGCCGAGTTTCCGGCTGAAGTAGGGGTAATGCTCGTGCGAATAGCAGCAGACGGCCTTGTCGGGGCCGCCGTGGACGCGCTCGTCGCCGGGGCGGTCGCCGTCGAAACCAAGAGGTTCGAGCATGACGGCGCGCGTCGCGGGTTTGCGATTAATTGAACTGATGAACCGCTTTCCCTCGAAGGTCAGTGATTCCGGTTTACCGACATTCAGTGAGACGACTTTCATTTCTTTTCGCTCCGGGTGGGCTGGATCGACGGTTAGTATAGTCAGTGTACTGCGACAGCGTGCGATTTGTTCAAGTCGGGCATGCGTTGGAGCTGGACATCGCGGGAGGCGCCATGATGGATACTGAATCAGCCTCGGTCGTGCTGCGTGAAGCCGTTCCGGAGGACCTGGCGAGCATTGCGACGATTTACAATCGCTTTGTACTGCAATCGACGTGCACTTTCGCCACGGAGCCTCCGGACGCGATGTACTGGCAGGCGTGGTACGAGTCGCATAGCGATCCATTTGCGGCCATCGTGGCGGTGCGGGGGACCGATGTTGTTGGCTGGGGGACACTGTCGCAATGGAATTCACGGTGCGCTTATCGATACACGGCGGAAGACTCGGTGTATATCAGGCACGACTGCCATCGATGCGGCATTGGCAGCCGGTTGCTGGCCGAGCTGATCCGGGTTGCCGGCGAGAAGGGGTTTCGCACCGTCCTGGCGCAGATCGCAGACGATCAGGAGCCGAGCAAAGTGCTGCATGCACGGCATGGTTTTCGACAAGTGGGGGTGCTCAGGGGTGTTGGCTTCAAGTTCGGTCGCTGGCTGGATGTGGGACTCTGGCAACTGGAATGACCGCGGCCTCCCAGGGGTGCAAGAATGGTGGCACTAATTCGGCGCATCACCGTGTGAGGGTGATGTGGCCGGCGGCATCCTGAAGGCGCGATGGACGAAAGACCAGAGTATCACGGGAATGACGCATCCAGCGGCGATTGCCAGGCTCGGCTTCTCCACTCCCATCGAGCCGATCGCTGCAAATGCAAACCCGGTCGGAAAGCTTCCGCAGCAGAGCGAGACGAAGAAAAGCCGAAACGGCATGCGTGAAAGCCCGGCGAGGCAGGCGATCACCTCGGGCAAGAGCGGCATCGGCCGCGTCATTGCGACCGCCAATCCGCCGCGCTGCCGAAAGAAAGCCTCCGTCCGTTGCAGATCGCGCTGCCCGGCCAGAAACACCGCCGCTTTGTGACCGATTAATCGGGTGGCTCCGTAGGCAATCAATCCCGCAGCCAAAGATGCTGCTCCCCCGAGCAGTCCGCCTGCGACCGTGCCGTAGAGGTAACCCAGCGCCGCCATGACGGCGGTCGCCGGAATGGGAAGTACGAGATCCGCGACGATCAACCCCATCCCGACGGCCCACGCAAGATGTCCATATTCGCTGAGCCGCGCGACAGCCGCGTCGCCGGAGAGGGCGACATCAAAGGTGTCCTGGAAGATGAACAGGGGCGTGAGGAAGGCGAGTGTGAAGGCGAAAATCAGCAGCGTCAGTCTCACTTTTTCATGCCTCGCGATCGGGGGTGCCGCGCCGGGTGCCGCCGGGAAATCCATGTGGCCTCGGCGGTCGCGGGAGTTTGATCCGAAAACGCGTGTAAGTCGCGGTAGCAGAGCCGGTTAAGTCTCTTATTTTCGTTACAACTGCGTTACAGGTTGAGCAGAGCAGGGTTGTTATACTTGGTGCGTCGGCCCTCATCAAAGGGGCGTTTCGGGGGCTCGCCACGGGCTCGTTGCGGTGGTCGTTTCGGTCGCAACCTGACGGGAGCTATTATGCGATTCAATCGATCGAAGGAGTTCATCGTCGTCTTCGCGCTCGTTGCGCTGGGTTCCGGCGTTTCGGCGCCGGCTCATGGAGACGATCAGCCCGCCGCCGATTCGAACGCCGGCGCGACGACGAAGCCGGCCTCGTCTCCGCCACCGGACCTGACCATACCGACCACGGCGCGAAAGGTTCAGAACGATCTGATCCCGAAGCCGACGGTGGTTCTGAAGCCGGGCGAAACCCCGAAGCCTCAGTTTGAGGATGCCGCGTATTCCTATGGAACGGTTCGCGCCGGCACGGTGATTGAGCACGAATTCAAGTTCAAGAACACGGGCACGGGTCCTCTCGAGATACTGGCGGTTCGGCCGGGGTGCGGGTGTACAACATCCGGCGAATTCGACAAGATCCTCGCTCCCGGAGCCACCGGGCGAATTCCGGTGAAGATGTCGACGGCGCGGTTCAGCGGATCGGTGACCAAGACGGTTGCGGTCCATACCAATGCGCCGGGCGTGGATGGACTGATTGTCCTGACGCTCAACGGCACGGTGAATCCGCTGATCGTCATCGAGCCGACGAAGGTCGAATTCGGATCGCTGAAACTGACGGATGTCGCAGGCAAGACACTGACTGGATCATTCACGATCACGAATCAGATTGAGGATCCACTGGAGCTGAAGGATCTGACCAGCTCGAATCCGAACTTCAAGGCTGAAATGAAGGAATTGGAGCCGGGCCGGAAATTCGAAGTCGTCGTGACGATGGGTGGCGCGCTACGGACCGGTTCAAACGGCGCGAACATCGACGTAAACACAAATTTTCCGGATATGGCCACGATTCGTGTGCCCGCGGCGGTGTACCTGAATTCGCCGGTTGATGTCATGCCGTCGCAGGTGACGCTGCCCGCGACGCGCGCGACGGCGATGACCCGGGCCTTGTTCGTTCGGAACAACACGGTGGTGCCGGTGAAGCTGAGCGGGCTGAAATCGAGCAACCCGAAGCTGGGTGTGCGGCTGGAAGAGACGACTCCGGGCATGGCGTGGAAGCTGGTCCTGGATGTGCCGGTGGACTATCAGAGCGCGCCGAACGGCGATACCGTCTCCGTGAAGACTTCGAACCCGGAAATACCGGAGCTGATTGTCGATGTCATCACGCGCGAGATGAATCGTCCGTTGCCGCCGGGAATGCCGACTTCGGCCGACTCGGGTCAGATCGGCGGCGCGGTCAAGTCGAACTGACTGTTCAGGGCGCGCGGAATCGTTTCGACGACAGGAGCCAGGACGGATGCGATCAGCGATTTTGACGGCGTTGATGGTGGTGCTGGTCGGCGGCGCCGCCGGTGTCGTGGCCAACGTGACGTATTACAAGCTGCCGTGGCTTCGCGAACGAAGCACGCGCGCCGATTCGCCGTCGCTGCCGCCTCCCGCTCATGGCAATTCGGAGCAGGGCTCGCAATCCTCCGGAACTGATTCGGAACCGTCATCAAGAGCCGCCGAGCCGGCGGCAAATCCCTGCGCGCCGCGACCGGGTGACAAGCCAATGACAGTTCGAATGGAGTGCGTTCTGGAGTATCTTGAGAAGGGCGGCGCTTATATAGTTGATGCCCGCGAACAGCACGATTTCGATGAAGGGCGCCTGCGTGGCGCGTTCCATCTGCCGTCCAGCGCGATTTACGCGAATATCCAGGGATTCATGGCCACGGGCGCGCAGGTCGACGACGTGATCATCGTGTATTGCGGCGGCGGATCGTGCGAGGCGAGTCATAATGTGGCCGATGTCCTGCACGACGATTTCCAATATCAGAAGGTTTTCGTTTACGAGGCCGGTTGGGAAGAGATCGAGCGGTCGGGCCGCTTCGGTGACTATGTGGAATCAGGGGGCGCCCAGTCATGACAACGCCGTTGAAACCCATTGCTGTCGGTTCCGATGACCTGGGGCATCAGTCGAAGGCGCCCATGTTGCTGGGCCTCGCATGCGCGTTGATCGTCGGGGGATATTTTCTTTACGCGGCATACTTTAAGATCACGGACGTTCGGCAATTTGCGGTCGAGATCAAGAACTACAAGCTGGCGTGGTTGGAAGAACGCTTCATTCACATTCCCGCCATCCTGATTCCGTGGATCGAAGCGGCGGCGGCGATCGCATTGATCGTGCCGCTGACCCGTCGGGGTGGGGCCATTGTAATTGGCGGTCTGCTCATATTTTTCGTCTATGCCGTTTATGACGCGGCCATCGTTCGCAATCTTAAAATCAGTTGCGGATGTACGGGTAAGGACAGCGGACAGGCGGGCTGGCTGACAATCGGGCGGAACTTTCTGTTGCTGGCGGCGACGCTTGCGTCGGTCTATTTACCGACCTGGCGATCGAAGTCAGTCGCCTCGGTTGAGCCGTCGGGCGTGGCGAGCGGCTCGCCGGCCGCCTGAGTCGGTCTGTACTTCCGATGAGCCGCGCTGCGCTGTTCGAGTGCGGCGAATCCTTCACAAAATCTGACGTGACGAGCCCGGGTTGGGTCGGCAGGCCATGACAGACTACTGGTCGGTCGTGGCAGCGAGATCCAACAACGGCGGGAACGAGATGGGTGCCCTGGCGAATGCGATTGCTGCTTCGAATTCTTCGCGCCACTGTGCGGCAAACGCGGGAATCCACATCTTCGCGGCTTCATCCAGTGAGACATCCCGGCCGAGCGCGTGGGTCAGCGATTGACGGTATCGGGCGATTGCCTCGCGTTGCCCGCGAATGGCTGTCCTCTGAATGATTGCGTCGTCCTGAGGGCGATCGTATTGATTCTCGGCTTGTGTTAATGCCGAGTCGCGGGAAGCGACCGGCGCGTTGTTCTGATCAGTACTGTCGCCGGTCGGGTGAACAGAGTCGTTCTGGATTGTGGCCGCCATTGCATCTCGTATCGGCGATATCGTTGTGCAGGATTCGGACGGCGCGGATGGGAAGAAACCTCAGGTTCCGAGAATGGCCGGGCTTTTCAGGCTGAAAAGTGGTGTGTTGCGTCGCCTGGCGTCTGAAAGTGGATCGCTATCATTCGCATTAGGAATTGAGCAGTGCGTTTACGAAGGCGGGGATGTCGCGCGCATCGATGCGGCTGTCGTCGTTCAAGTCCGCGCGGCAGTGTTCGGGTGGAGCGTCCAGTCCGATGAGCACGCGGACGAAGGGCACGATGTCATCTGTTGTGAGGCTGCCGTCGTTGTTGTAGTCGCCTGGAATACAGGGCGTGGTGTATTGTGTGGCCGGTATTGCGATGCCAGCGACAGCGGTGAGACCGTTCGCGATCTCGATGACTTCCGCGTAGTCGAGAGCATCTCCGTCGCCGTTGATATCCCGGACCGCCAGGAGTGTGCCAGCCGGCGCGGCGGAGGCGACAATCAGAGCTTGGTCGTCAATCGCGATCAGCGTTGGTGATGTCAAGGCGGTGGCGTATAGCTGCACTTCGTTGAAATCCAGGGCATCGTCGTCTCGCGTGTGATCGATGATTTTCAGCAATTCACCCTGGGTGGTTCGTGTCAGGAATGCGACATCGACTGCGGCGATTGAGAGATCGTTGCAGCCTGCGATGTTCTCGGCGTATGGCAGGTTCTCGGCGAAGTCGAAGTAATCGCCATCGCCGTTTCTGTCGTGGAGGATTCGCATTGGGGTGGCGGCGGAGTCCTGCAGGATGAGTAGGATTCCGTCGGGACGGACCGCAATGGCCTTCGGTGAAGTCAGCCCGGATGCAACCGCGGTTACTTCATTCAGGTCCAGTGCGTCGCCGTCGGCGTTGTCGTCGTGAATGCGAAACAGTGTACCGTCGAACTCGCGGGCGGTGAGCAGTGCTCCGTCGGGCATCCGCGCCAGTCCGCGCGGCAGGCTCGAAAAATCGGGCAGAACGGCGAAGGTCTGCACTTCCGCGAAGTCCAGTGCATCGCCGTCGGCGTTGAGATCTTTGATGGCAAGGATTCGGGCCGGCTGCCCCGCAATCACATACAACGCCTCGTCGGTGTGCAAGAGTGCGCCGAGAGACTGCGGCAGGCTGTCGGCGTAGTTTGTAATCTCGGCGAAGTCCAGGAAGTCGCCGTCTCCATTGAGGTCGACGAGCCGATCGATTCGCCCGGGCCGGGCAACAAAGAGGGTTTCCGCGGAATGTGCGGCGGCTTGAACGCAAAAGAGAACGAGATGCGTCAGGATAATGGCCCGTTTCATGACTGCCTCCTTGCGGGTAGGTTAGCGTAAATGCGGTTGAGATCGAAGGGAGTGTCCGGTTGGCTGGGCATGGCGGGTCGGGCGAAATTTCGAGGGAATGTGGTTCGGGGTCGGCGCCCTATCAAGCGCTAGGTCGGCTGCAATGATTCGCTGAGTCGCCGTTTTTGCAAGACGCACGTCTATTTATTTAGGAGAGCCTATCCCGGTTTGCGCGTTAAATGCTGGAATGATCTGGCGCGGATCGGTATATTGGCCGTTGCAAGTGTTCGGAAACGTTCGGTTCGTCAAGCTCACATCCTAATTCTCTCGGAGTGGATGCCATGAATACGTGGTCCGGAGGCTCCAGCGTTGAAACTCTGTCGAGTCAGGCCGGCGGTGGCGGGGCGCTGCAAAATATAGACAAACGTCTATATTGTCGGGCAGGTGTCGGTTACGTTCTGCTCGGCGCCGCGGCGGTTCTGTGTTATGCGACAATCGTTCGCGCGCAGCCTGCATTTCCCGGCGCGGGCGATGACACGTTCGATTCCAAGCTGACGTTCAAGGTCACGCTGAGCTCGAGTCTCGGTGGTCAGACCTTCAACATCACGATGCAAGGGCCGACCTGTGTTGCGCGCAGCGCGCCGCACTCGCAGGCGACTGATCCGTCGGGGCCGATGGGCGCTGGTGCGTGCGCGGGCGGTCCGGCCGGAGCGGTGGACGATGTGACGATCGGACTGCCGTTTCCCGCCGGTTTCAACAGCGGGGCCGGCGTGGACGAGATTCACACGCGCATGATGAACCTGCTCCTGACAGGTTCGGGTTGGACGCTTCGCGCGGGCGCTTCGGCACCGGCTTCGCCGGCATCATACGGCGAAGTTGAATCGCGCGGCGGCGCGTTTGGCTTTGGCGGCGGCGGCGCGGACAGCTTCTTTAATATCTACTTTGAGATTGATGTTCCGGCGTCAGTCGCTCCGCCCAACGGACTGACGTTGTTTAATGCCGAGGCGCTGACAGTCGAGGCGAATGGCCTGACATCGCTGCCGCCCGCGGGAAGCACTTATATCCACACCCATAGCATCAAAGGGCGGGTGATGCTTTTTGATCGCTTGACTGGTTGCTTCGTGGGCTGGATCGAAGAGGGCGGCCACGGCGTACAGAATATCGAACCGCCTTATCTGTCGCAGATTCCGCGGAAGCGGCCGCTCGTTTTCTCGGTGGATTGCTTTGCAGAGGGCTTGCTGATTCCGGGGCCGTGCGGCGCTCTGGGTCATGCTCCGCCGAACGATGTGTTTGCGCTGGGAATGGCCACGGGACAGGGTGCCTGGGGCTATGCGACCGAGGGCGAGATCTTTCAATCTTCTGGAAAGACGCTTGGCGTTGGTCCGGACATGACCAATGTGGATCGTTTCTCAGCGGCACTGGGGCTTCGTGCTGCGCCGGGAGTCGGCCCCTATCGGGGACCGTATTCGCCGAACCCCGGGGCGCCGAATCCGTCGCCCGCGCCGCCCGGCGGAGTGAGTGGGTCACTCGGACTGGTGCCGCGCGACAACATGGATGCGCTCTCGTTTGGCCGAGATCGCGGCGATACGCTTCTGTTCAGCGTCGATCCGCTTGCGTTGGGTGCGGCCGGGTCGGCTGTTCGGTTTCATTCAATTCTCTCGCCGCAGGCGGCGGCAATCGGAGGAATCGGGGTCGTGCCGAGCAACGGTGGGGGTGACCCGGGCAATGAAGCGGCCGGCGACATTTACATTTCACCGAAATTCGGACCGTTTCCGCCGCCGGGCTGGCCTGTGAACCCGTTGATTCCGCCGACACCTCTACTTGCGCAGGCGGCTCCGCCCGGTTCGAACCGGATATACCACGACGAAATCGATCTGGGGCTACAAGCGCCGGCGAATCGGCACTCGGCATTGTGTCAGCCGGGCGCGTTTGTCTCCAATCCGGGCGGCGGCGGTGGCGGCGCCCTGTCGCTCGGCCCGCCCATTATTCCGGCGGGTATCGGCAAAGATCTGGAGGCGAAGGACGAGATCGTCGCGGCGTCGGGAATCGCAAAGGCCGATGCGGAAGTGCTGCAAACGTCGGTGCTCATGCTTCCCACAATTCAGGACGAACTGCTGCTGGCGAAAGTGATCGACCGCAAATCGGGTGAGGTCGTAGGCGTGGCACTGGACAAAAGCGGCACGCCTGTCGACACGGCATCTGCGCAAAAGCAGGAGTCAGACGCCTACAACGCAATCTACGGAAAACTGAACCACCGGCTTGCACAGCGACTGCAAACCGCAAAGAGCGATGACGTGATTGCGGTGGCTGTCTGGCTGGACGCGCCGGACACGAGTGGGGCCGCGGATTCGGTACGGGCGCAGGGATTCGAGTTGGACGGCGGCCGTCCCGTCGGCGATCAGGCTGATGCCGCGCGCGAGATGCTTCTCGTCGAGCGGTCAAAGATTTATGAGGCGAGCAACGCGCCGACAGCGAACGCCATTGCGGCGATTGGAGCACAACTTGACTATGTGGGTCGCCTGTCACCGCTGGTGTGTGCGACGGGTACGGCGGCTCAGATCAGACAGATTGCGGCGCTACCCGGCATCGACAGAGTGTATGAATCAACCGAGCTGGTGGACAAACTCGGCATATCGAATTCGGCGGTTCAAAACTCGGTGATGAAGTTTAACGGGCACACCGGCGCCGGGATCGTCGTGGGTGTGATCGAGAGCGGAATCGCCGATTTCGCGAATCAATATCTTGATCATACGGCCGGTGTTTCGTTTCGGCGGGGGTTTCAAATCGTAGTTAACAATGCAACGGGGGCGGCCGCCGCACGGCTGCAAGTGACATTTGCCGGTTCGGGCGGCAACGTGTTCGTCGAGCCGTACTTTGTCTTTGTGGCACCGGAAGCCAACGCCCCGGCGTGCGGCGCGCCCAGTGTTCCTTCGAATACCGCCGTGACGAATACGATCGACCTTCAGTTCGGCGCCAACTGTGTCGACGCGGGCGCATCGTTACTGGCGATCGTCTACACCACGGGCGGGCCATTGACGTTCGCCGGCGGCAACTGGCTGAATGCGGCCAATGCAAACCTCGGGGCCGTCGGAGCCGCCGATATCACGATTACAAACTACACCGGCGGCAACAATCACGCGACGTGGGTCTCTGGCGTAATCGCGGCGCGCCGCGACGCGGGCGATCCGGCATTTCCAGCGGGCATGGGAGAGGGCATGGCGCCGAGCGTCTCCCTCCTCAGCGGCAACATGGCCGGCTCGCGCAGCGGCATTTTCGAGCCGATCGCCGGCGGAAACGGAACCTGCGACACGGCCGCTATGGGCGATGACACTCAGATGGTGGCCAACGGCGCGGCCGCCGCGCCCGGGCAGCAACTGATCGGGCTTGGGCCGAATGCTCAGCTTGAAACCACAGTCGGCGGCGATGATGTGCGTCGCTATGGCATCCCGGGCAACGTGGCCAACTTCGCGGCTGCGGTGGAATGGGCGCTGACCAACAATGCAAAGATTCTGAACATGAGCATCGGCGAACCGGTGAGCGATCTGACCTTCGATGTCAGCGACCGCTTCGTCGATCACATCGTGTATGAGCATTTTGTCGCCGTCGCCGTTGCGGCGTCGAACGAATGCGGATCGATCTACGAACCGGGCGGTGGAAACGGGACGTGCGACACGGTGGCAGCCGGTGACGACGTCCAGATCGTCGCCAACGGGGCGGCCGCCGCGCCCGGCCAGGACCTGATCGGCGCCGGCCCGAACGGAATCATCGATACGGTTCCTGGGGGGGACGATGTTTCGACGCCGGCCATCTGGCGGTGCGAAGTGACCAGCCCGGGCCTGGCATACAATGCGATCACGGTCGGGGCGACGGACGATCTGAACACCGCGGCGCTGGCTGACGACATTCGAGCGGAGTTTTCCTGCCATCGCGATCTGGCGGGCGACTACGAAAAGCCGGAGGTCTCCGCTCCGGGCACGAACATCATGTCCACCCACCCGACTCCGCCGGCCAATGCGGTGTCGCCGCCGCCGGGCGTGTCGGGAACAAGCTTTGCAACGCCGCACGTGGCGGGATACATCGCGAACATGTTGTCAATGGACGGCTCGCTGGCGAACTGGCCGGAAACCACGAAGGCCATCACGATTGCGTCGGCCAAGCGCAACACCTATGGCAATGCGATTGAGAATCTCGGCGCGGTGAATTGGGACGGCATGGAAGGCGCCGGAACGATCTGGATTGACAAGGGTCACGAGATCATGAATGCCGGTCACTACGACCGGAAGGTTGTTGTTGCCGGCGATTTTCCGCGGAACCGGATCGTCAGCGCGGATGCGGGCGAGCAGTTCCGCTACGCCATCGCCTGGTCGACCCACACCGTTTCCGGCGGAACGAATCACCAGAATGTCACCGGCGATACGCTCACCGCGGATCTGGATGTGTATGTCTATGACTGCACCGGTCAGCTGATTGCCTGGTCCAGCTCGTTCAATAACGCCTACGAGGTGGTCGCATTCATCTCGCCCCGGAAGCAGAACTACCGGGTTGAAATTCGAGCGTTCCGATTCGACGCCGCGACGGAATACCTCGGAGAAGCATGGAATGCTGATGATCCGATCTGCGAGGAAGACAATCTCGATGCGCTCGAAGTCAGCGACGGCGTCGTGATCGACGCCAATCTGGACGGCATCCCCGACGGCGGCACGCGGTACGCCTTCTTCTCGATCAAGTCCATGTCGCCTTCGCACAACCGTCCGAATCCGTATCCGGGCGGTTCGACGCCCAATGATCCGGGCAACCTGGTCACGCCGGATGACATACTCGTGTCTCCTCCACCCGGCGGCCCTCCGCTCGCCTTCGCCATCTATGCGAGCGGCGTCGGCGATATCGGCCTGCTGCCGGGTGATGATCTGGACGGACTGGTTCTACTGGACAACGGGGGGCCGAACGGCATCATGCAGCCGAATTTCGATATCGCGCTGTTCACGCTGGCCCCGGGTTCACCGTCGCTCGCCGGACTGAATCCGAATATGCCCTTCGGTGCGGCCATCTACTCACCCGGTGATGTTTTCATGACGTCGTTCAACGGTGTGATTCTGATGTACGCGCCGGCCGGCGCGATGGGATTGCAGCCGACCGACAACGTCGATGCCCTCGATATCGGCGGTGAGCTTCCACCAACTGATCCACATGCCACGCCATCGGCACCCGGAACGACCTATGTCGATTTCGGCACCGGCGGATCAAACCCTGCCATCCCGGCGAGCTTTTTCGGTCCGGGGTCGGACCCGTTTACCGGTCGCATCGATCTGACAGGCCTGCCGATCGATCCGGCGCGCTACGGCAATGCGTCCCTGCTGGTGCAGCGGTCAGCCGACCCGTCGCTGGCGGATGATCCCGTCGGAACGGTCCGGTCGGTTGAAATTGAGCTGGTTGAGCTCAATCTCGTGTCGCTTCAGCCGATCACGGTGACGTTCGGAGGCGGAAACAACCCGCAACAATGGGACGTTCGTGTTGCGCTCTCGCCGACGGTCACGCCGCTCGGGTCGTTGACTGCGCAGAAGACCCATCCGAACGGCGGCACCTTCAACAGCACGCTTCCGGTGCAGCCGTTTCTGATATTCACACGCGTCGGGAACCCCGGCTCGGTCGTAACGCTTGACACCGGCGCGGAAGGACTTCCGCCGCATCTCTTTACGGCCGTCAATACGCCTTACGTGCATACGGTGCATCCGTCGCTGAATCTTGTCACGGCCTCGAACGGTTCGTTCGTACCCGGCGTGCTTGAGGCGACGCCCGGTGTGCCTTCGTCCCAGGTGCCGGTCGAGTGGGTGAATGATGATCCCGCGCTGCCGTCGCGGCATACCGTTCGGCCGCCCATCTATGTGCCGGTGACGACCTGTGATTGCCCGGGCGATTTGTCCGGCAACTCGGCGGTTGAACTCGGAGATATTCCATTGTTCGTCACGGCGCTGTTGAACAACGTAGTGGACGATTGTGCGGACATGGACGGCTCCGGTTTTGACGATGGCGTGGATATACAGCCCTTCGTTGCCGCGCTGGTGAACCAGGTGGTTTGCACGCCTTCGCTGGGCGCTTGCTGTCTGCCGGATGCGACGTGCAATGACGGCGTCACCGCGACGGACTGCCTCTCACTTGGCGGTCAGTATCGAGGTCACGGGACGACCTGTTCCGGCGTCACCTGTCCGGTGTACAGCTGCATTCCGCCGGGGGAGGACTGCTGGATCACGCCGTGCGGCACGTCGCTGTACGAATTCTCGGATTATCCGATTCCGGCCGGCTTCTTCGATCCGGGTTCAGAGCCGTTTACTGGATCGGTGATTCTGGGCGGCCTCCCGATTGGTCCGTTCGGAACCGATACGATTGTCAGGCGCGTGTCCGATCTTTGCTTCTCCGAGCCGCTGCCCTCGGCGGATTCCGTTCCGATTGAGATTGTGGCCCTGAGTCTTCAGAGCTGCGCGCCGATCACGGTGAACTACAACGGCGGGGGTACGCAGCAATGGCATGTGGCGGTGGGTCTGTCGGTCGTGCCGGCGCCGCTGGGTATCATGACCGTGACCAAGACCACCGCGAACGGTGGAACGTTTGATACGGCTTTCTTCATCCAGCCACGATTCACGTTTACACAAGCCGGTAATCCGGGCAACGTGCGCGTTCTGGACACCGGACTGTCGGGCATTTCCGTCATGCAACTCGACGGAACCGGCATGCCGTGGGCGATCACGCCTGCAATTCCGGTGTCCGCATGCAGCCCGGGTTTTGTGCCCGGCATTGGTGACGGGGACACGTGTTGTTCGGAACAATGTCACTCGTCCTATGGCACGGCGCCGCACGATCACTGCGTCCAGGCTGCCGGGTGTGGCGAGTGCGAGCCGACCGGGGCGTGCTGTCTGCCCGGCGGCGCTTGCATTGACAACCAGACCTCGGGACAGTGCGGCGGCCTTGGCGGCAGTTTCCAGGGTGGCAACTCGACGTGCGCCGGATCAAACTGCGTGCCGATCGCCGGTGCGTGCTGTCTGATCAATGGAACCTGCATTGACGGGTCGTCACCTGCCGGTTGTGCCGCGCAGGGCGGTATCTATCAGGGCGACGGCTCCAACTGCGGTCTCGTGACATGTCCGACATCGATCTGCATTCCCGCGGGGATTGATTGCTGGGTGACTCCGTGCGGAGGATCGAATTATTCGTTTGCTGACCTTCCGTTGCCGAATAACTTCTTCGGACCCGGATCCGATCCCTTCACAGGAACCGTGATCCTGGGCGGGCAGCCCAGCGGTCCGTTCGGGACGGACACGCTCATCCAGCGTCAGGGCGATCTGTGCTTCCAGCAGCCGCCCCCATCGAGCGCGACCGTTCCGATTCAGTTGGTCGCGCTGAGTCTGCAGAGCTGTCAGCCGATCACAGTGACTTACAATGGTGGTCAGAATCCCGAGCAGTGGAACGTTCTGGTTCAACTCTCGCCGATTCCCGCGCCGCCGGGTTCACTGACGGCCACGATGTTGACACCAACCGGCGGTACGTTTGACTCAGTCATCTTCGTGCAGCCTTTGTTCGCGTTCTCTCGCGTCGGTCCGCCCGCCACGGTCAATTTCGACACAGGCGCTCAAGGCATTCCGCCGATGCAGATCGGCAGCTCGGGTGCTCCGTGGACACTCAATCCCATTTCGGGACCGACCTGCAGTGGCGGCTGGGCGCCGGGATATTCGGATGAGCCGACACCCTGCTGTGAGGAAGTCTGCCATTCGTCATTCGGGCAGGCGCCGCACGACCATTGCGTCCGTGCGCCGGATTGTCCACAGTGCGAGTCGAATGATGACTGCGGTTCGGCTACGCCGCTCCCGGTGCCGTCCGTCACCATGGGCACGAACGTCGGCGCGACCGATGATCCGTCGCCGCCGCCATGTGGCGTCTCGACGCCGAATCAGGGCGTCTGGTATTCGATCGTCGGCACGGGCACGACCATCACGATTTCCACGTGCAGCCCCGCGACGACATTCGACACGATGCTGGAGGTTTTCAGCGGAAGTTGTGTCAGTCCGATCTGCGTGGCCGGCAATGATGATGCGTCGCCGAGCTGTCCTTCAGGCAGTACGAAATCGACCGTCTCGTTCTGCTCTCAGCCTGGCGTGGTCTATTTGATCCGTGTCAGCGGCTGGTCAAGCAGCCAGGGTACGTTTGAACTGTCGATCTCTCACAACGGAGTTTCCTGTTCGGATCCGATCGGACGTTGTTGCCACAATGGCGGCAATTCGTGCAGCGATGTGACCGCTGTGGTTTGTGCGGGTCTTGGCGGGACCTGGAGCGCCAGCTTGAACTGCGGCACGAATCCATGCTCCATTGCGCCACCGAACGACAGTTGCTTCACTCCGTTGCTGATCGGTGAAGGACCACATCCGTTTTCGACGATCAGCGCGACGACGGACGGGCCGTCGCATACGGCCGGAGAGTGTCAATTCGCTGGTCCGGTACAGCAGAATGTGTGGTTCCAATACACGGCAGGCTGTTCGGGAACGTTGACCGCCACGACATGCGAGCAGCTTGGCGGATCGGCGGACTTCGACACGCGGATCGCAATTTACGCCACAACGGATTGCAGTTCTCTCTTCAGTGCCCTTGTGGGATGCAACGATGATGACACGAACAATCCCTGTGGCGGCAGCGGTTCATGGCATTCGACGGCCACCGCGAGCGTGGCAGCCGGACAGACCTATCTGATCAGCCTTGGTAGTTTTGTCGGCAGCTCCGCCACAGGTTCGGGTGTTTTGAACGTGACTTGTTCGCCCGCATTGCCGGGGGCGTGCTGTTTCGGCCTGTCCTGCGGTGACGGATTCGATGAGATTTCGTGCGCGGGCGGCGGTGGCGTATTCCAGGGCGCCGGAACAAACTGCGGAATCGTGACATGCTCCAGCAATGCCGGCGCGTGCTGCTACCCGGGCGGCGTCTGCAGCGAATCCATGGATCCGGCGTCCTGTCTGCTGAGCGGCGGCTCCTACAATGGTGATGGCAGTATCTGCTTCGAGTCGGGAATCACTTTCTCGCGCTTCCCGGCGCTGCCCATTCCGGACAATTCGCCGACCGGTGTCTCGGATGCGATGTTCGTGCCCGATCCTTCCATCGTGTCTGACGTGAACGTGACACTCAACATTCAGCACACGTGGGTCGGCGATCTGTGCGTGATCCTGCAACATCTGGATACCGGCACTTCGGTGAACCTGATTGCGCGAATGGGTGTCGCGTCGCCAACCGGCTGCCACGTCGGGAGTCCGTTCGGTTGTAATGCGGGTAATCTGGTGAATGTGGTGCTCGACGACGAGGGATCCGTACCGATTGAGACGCAGTGCCAGCCCAATCTGACCTCGCCACCGAACTATACGTCGAACAGCGTACTTGCCCTTTTCAATGGCGAGCAAGTGAGTGGGACGTGGATCCTCACCGTTTCAGATAACGCCGCATCGGATACCGGAAATCTGAATTCCTGGTCGTTGTCCTTCAACGGAGTCAGCCCTTGTCCGTGACGCGCGAGCCTTGAAGGCGAGTCCGGGAGCGCTGGTTTGCTCCTCGCGTTAGTTCGTGGGCATTGCGGGAGATGAAGTCGTCGACTCGCGGGCCGATGCCTCGATCGACTTTATGCGAGAACGCGATGCGGCCGTCCATTGATCGTCGGCCGCTTCGTGAGTGATCGCCTTGAATGCGATGAGGGCGCTGTCGCGCTGTCCCGCCTCGAGGAGCAGACAGCCGAGCAGGTATCGACCCGCTCGAGACTGTTTCACATCGCGGGGAAGCGCCGCCATGGATGATTCAATGATCCGAAAGCGCCAACGCGCTTCGGGTGATGCGAATTCGCCGATGAAATCGTTCGATGCCAGTTCTCCAAGCCCCTTCGCCAACCCCGAGTCGTCCTTCTCGATGGCCGCCCGATAGACGGTGGTCCACTGGGCTAATCGCAGATTCTCATCGTCATGGCTGATGCGCGACGTTGTCTCCTCGGCGGCGCGCATGCGGCCGGAGAGCATCTGGCCCCATGCAAGGCAAGCCAGTGTCTCACCGTTTGCACCGAGACTTTCGACGCGGAACTGCCAGAACTCCAGGATGCGATCGAAGCGGCGCTGCTCGGCCAGAATCTCATGCAGTGCGACGAACGGCTCCAGCAGGTCCGGCCGTTCCGTGGCGATGTAGATGTAATCCTGCTCGGCCCGATCGGTGTTTCCAATGAATGCCAGCGCCGAGGCACGATTCAGCCGAATCGCGATATTGGATTCATCCTTCTCGATCAATCGATCATAAACGGCGATCGCTTCGGCCGTGTGGCCCGCCCCGGACAGGGCGATGGCCAGTTGAAACTGCGCCTGGGCGTCATCCTCGCTCAGTCGGGTGATGCACTTCAGGTGATCAATCGCCTCCTGCCATCGCGATTGCGACATGAAATGGCGGGCGAGTTCGAAGTGGGCGGTTCGGCTGTTCGGATTGACTCGCAGAGCATCCTCAAGCGCTTCGACACCGGCCGTCGTGTCGCCGGCCTCGATCCGCCATCGCCCGAGTGTGGTGAGTGCCGGAAGGAAGCCGGGGCGCGATTGGATGAGCGTGGTCAGAATATCGATTGCCTCGGCACGTCGTTGAAGCTGATCGAGCACGAGCGCGAGGTGGTACAGCGTCGTCGAATGGCGCGGCATTCCTTTTAGCGCCTGTCGCAGCGCCTGCTCGGCGGAGCGCCAATCGCCCGCCTGTCGATAGGCCTCTCCGAGCTGCGCGAGTAGCCGCGGATTGTTGGGCCAGCGGCCCAGCGCGTCGGTGAGGACGCGCATCGCGTCATTCGGTCGATCGTCGAAATTCAGCGCCTTGGCGTACTCGTAATGGGCCAGCGGCTCGTCGGGATACATCGCAAGCACGCGCGCATCGCGCGAGACGGTATCTTTCCAGAATTGCGACTGGCTCCAGCAACGCAGTATCCAAGGCAGCAGGATCACCAGCATCGGCAAAACAAGGAATCGATGCGGCATCGAGGGTGTGAATCGTCGATTCAGCCAATCCGACGCGCGGACCAGGGCGGCCGCCAGCGCCAGGTGCAATCCGAAAATCGGCAGATACATATAACGATCGGCCGCAGCGAAGCGCCGCGCGGCCGGCGCCGCCATGAAGGGGGCGAGCAGCAGCACGAAAAGAACAATCCCGATATATCCGGTCGGCAGCCGCTTACGCAGCAACAGCGCCGCGAAAAACAGCAGGGCGATCTCGCCAATGCCGACGAGGGACGTCAGCGAGCCGAGCGGGACATCATTCGGTGGCGGCACCCACGGCGAAAGCGTGGCCGGATAAATGTAGTTCTCAAGGTAATACCGGGCACCGCAGAGAAATCGCACGACCGGTGTTGAGGCGAACTCCGAATCGTCGGTCACGAATCCCGCGACTCGAGAAGTGTACGCCGCGAGTCCCGCGCCCGCCGCCATAAGCAGGATGAGCGTCAGGTAGCGGAGTTTCGACTTCCAGGCCGACATCGCATTTTCGCGAAAGGCAATCCATGCCGCCGCGAACGGCACCGCGGGCAGCACTTTGCAGAGAAGCGCCGCGATCCAGCAGGAGACCGCGCCGATTGTTTGCGCGAATTGAGCGTGGGCGCTGCCTTCGCCGCGATCATTCCGGGAACTGATCGGTCCCAGGCAGATGAGCAACGTCAGCAGCGAAAACATCGCGCCGAGCAGCATCATCCGTCCCGACACCCACGCCACCGGCTCTATCGTGAATGGATGACACGCGAACAGAAGCCCGACCAGCAGGCCGATGGCCATCCGGCGGGAAATTCTCCATGCCAGCAGTGCCGCCAGTGCGGCATTGATGGCGTGTATCACCACGTTCGTCAGATGAAATCCGTAGGCGCTGACGCCGAATCGACTGTTCGGCAATCGATCCGCGAATGCCTGATTCAACTGGAAGCTGATCATCGGCAGCGGCTGGTAGAGATCGCCATGCACAGTTGTCATGAGCTCGATTGCGTGACTCAGGCTCGGCCGGGCGACCAGGAGGTGCTCGGTGACGAATCGCTGGTCATCGCCGCTGGTGAACCCCGCGGTGAGCGTCGCGTGCGTGGCCAGGATCGTGGCTGCGGCCGCGCAGAGCGAGAGCAGAACGCCGGCACGGCGATGCAGGCGCGCCGCGGCAGTCGGCAGAGAGGATGTCGTCGGCGATTCGCTCATTCCTGCATCACCTTTCCGCGGCTGTCAGGGCACGGTGGTTCAGCCTATCATGTCGGCGTGACCCCGGAAAGCATGCCCCATTCCTCGCGCATCCTTCGCCGCCTCCCCACCGCACACGGCGAATTGCCACTTTGCGCCAGCGGACTTGTCATGGCCATCCTCAATGTCACGCCCGATAGCTTCAGTGACGGCGGCCGCTACCCTGGCGTCGAATCGGCGGTTGAAAGGGCGGTGGAGCTTCAGGCGGCAGGCGCGGAGCTGATCGACATCGGCGGTGAATCCACCCGGCCGGGATCGTCCGGCGTGACCGACGAAGAGCAGGTCGCGCGCGTCGTGCCGGTGATAGCCGGCGCCCGCGCGGCCGGTGTTTCGGTTCCGATCTCGATCGATACGCGGTCCGCGCTGGTTGCGGAAGCCGCCTTGGATGCCGGCGCGGATATTGTCAACGACGTGTCATCAGCACGGCACGATCCTGACATGATCGGGCTGCTGGTGCGCCGCCAGCCCGTCTTTATCGCCATGCACATGCAGGGCACACCAGAATCAATGCAACAGGCCCCGCATTACAATGATGTGGTTGCGGAGGTATTCGCTTTCTTTCAGGAACGGACTCAGGTTCTGAGGGAGTCCGGGTTTGATGTCGCCTCACGATTGCTGGTTGATCCGGGCATTGGGTTCGGCAAGACGCTCGATCACAATCTCGCGCTGATCCGCAATGCCGCCTCCGTGTTCGGCGGATTGTGGCCGGTGGTGATCGGCGTCTCGCGCAAGCGGTGCATCGGTGAGTTGCTGGGCGAACAAAATCCGTCCGCGCCGGGAGCGGCCGCAAGCGAATCGCGTCAGGTCGGGTCGGCGGCCGCGGCGCTCTGGTTGATCCAGTCGGGTTGCGACATCGTTCGCGTCCACGATGTGCGCATGGTGTGCACGATGCGCGCCATCTGGCGGGCAATTCGCGGGCGATAGACCGCGACGATTACTTTCGGCCGGTCTGACCGCTCGATGCCGGCGCATCGCTGATCAACTGCGTGTCGTTCTCGTGCGAGCCGGTTTCCACGATGGTCGTTCGCTGGCGCGCCTGTCGAGCGCCGTAGTCCGGGTGGAAGAAGTTCAGCATCAGGCTGTAGAAATATCGCTTGCTGTGAGCGGCAAAGCCGTCGTGTCCGCCACCCTTGAGGACGATGCCCGCCACGTTGGGATTTGAAATTTCACCGAAAAAGTCGGCGATTTCCTGTGCATACGCCAGCGGGTCGCTCGCGCTGTGCAGGATGAGAATCGGCACTTTGGCATCCTGCATCTTGTGCCCGGAGGGCCGGCCCTTGTACGGAAGGAAGCGCAGATAGTCGAATCCATCTTCAATCGCTCCGGGGTAGGTAAGGGCCGTTCGCGCAAACTCACACTCGATGAGCCGGCGAAGACTGCCGTTCACCGACGTATACCCGTGGCGTTCCGCCCGCCGATTGATGGTACACTGCACGGCGTTGAGCACCGGATTTTGCGAAATGGACCAGGTACTGTCGAGCGAATCGACAATGTGCTCCAGATCCAGAACCGGTGAGATCGCGAAGATCCCGCTTTCAAAGTAGATCTTCTTTGCCCGCGGTCGCAGGAACGGTTTGAATCGCGGCGAAACGGAGGGATGGTCATCGGCTCGCGTGTTTTCCCATGCAGCGAGCAGCGAGAGATTCGCGCTCCAACTGAAGCTTACAATGCCCGTCGCCGTTACATGCGACTGAGACTCCAGCCATTCCGCAACCGTCACGAGATCGCCGGCTTCAATCGTGCCGAAGTTGTAGGCAATGTTCGCGTACCTGGCTTCCGTCCGGCCATGACCGCGAAACTCCAGCGAGACGACGTGATGGCCCGCTTCGACAAGCAACTGGCCGATGTCCTTCGCCCGCTTTCGCATGTTGTCGCCGAGCAGGCCGGGCAGAAGGATGATGCAATCCGTATCCATGATGCGGCCGTCGTGTCGCGCCCAGCCAACGCGAGCAGAAAGCTCAAGCTTATCCGAGATCGGAATCCAGATATCCTCGAATCCGTCCCATGGCGGCGCCGGCTCGTCCATGCAGTGTGAGTTGCCCGTGACTTGCGCGGTCTGCGAGATGCCGCTCAGGTTGCCGATGAATGTGTGCAGGTAGGCTTTGTTCTTCTTGAAATACTTGAGCACGTCGATCGGTTTTCCGTTCGCGTCAAGCAGCGATTCAGTCAACAGCGCTGGCGTCTGGCGATCTTCGTACGGCAGCAGGTGTTCCAACCGCTCGTGCACCAGGCGTGTCCACTCGCGCGCGTTACGCGGACCGACGGTGCGTGCGTCGCTGACGTACTCGATGCGATTAAGATCGAGCGTGAATGATCGCTCGTGGAAGCAGCCGAACTGCGGAATCGCGAGGATTGCAAGCAGGCCAATCGTCATCCGCAAGCGAGTTGTCGAACTCACCGAGCGTGGATTGAATCGATAATGCAACTGAAATCTCCGAATGACCAACCAGTCTGACCGACCGACCGTGAGGCGCGAAGCCAATGAGTGCACCGCCCGGGGTCAAGCGTGGGATAGGCATCAGTGTATCCGCAACGGCAACGTTTGGAATACCTCCAACGAGTGCGATCGCCGTGGATAAGACTGCGGGCGGCCGCTCAGATGCTCTCCCCGCATGCCGGGCAGCGCGGTGACGCCCGATTCGGCAGTGCATGCCCGCATTCGGGACAACAGGCCCCGTTTTCGCGGCCTTTCCTTCGACGAAGCGTCAATAGCGTGACGGCCGCGGCAACAATGATGAAACCCAGTATGGCGAGGCCACGCGGCATCAGGGTGTCGCTCCACGGTGACCGGCCTGGCGCGATTGAAAATCACTCGTCTGGTTCATGGACGGCTCACGACAGTATTCAGTATTGAATCAGGTTGCCGGTGTTTCGCCGAATGGAAGCGTTCCGAGCTTGGCTGTCGAGGCGGAATTGCGCACATTTTCGCTCTCTCGTATCGTGGCGGTGCGCGGCATTTTTTCTGATCGGGCGGTCAGCGTTTCGGGCTCAAACTCAGGCACGATCTCAATCAGGCGTTTGCGCAGTTCGATGCCGTCGAGCGAATCCGCTGCCGCGACGATGGCGTCAATCTGTCGACAAACCTTGTTCCAATCCTCTTTCTTGTTGCGCCAGACATAGATCTTTTCGTGGGTTGTCTTGCCCATGTCCTCACCGAGAACGCTGAGTTCCTCGTAGAGCTTCTCGCCGGGGCGAATGCCGGTGAATCGAATTTCGATGTCCTCGCCGGGGCGAAGCCCGCTGAGTGTGATCATCTCGCGGGCCAGATCGACAATCTTGACCGGCTCCCCCATGTCCAGCACGAAGATATCGCCGTCGTTGCCCATGGCGCCCGCTTGCAGGACGAGCTGCGATGCCTCGGGAATGGTCATGAAATACCGCGTCATGTTCGGATCCGTCACGGTCACCGGCCCACCCGCGGCAATCTGCTTCTGAAAAATCGGTATGACGGAGCCGCTCGATCCGAGCACATTGCCGAATCGGACCGTGATGAACTGGGTCTGTCCTCCCTGGCGGAGTTGCTGGATGTACATCTCGGCGACGCGCTTTGTGCAACCCATGACCGAGGTCGGATTCACCGCCTTGTCAGTCGAGATCATCACAAACCGCGCCACGCCATGACGCTTGGCGGCATCGGCCACAATGCGCGTGCCATGTATGTTGTTCTTCACGGCTTCGCCGACGTTGATCTCCATCATCGGGACGTGCTTGTGAGCTGCTGCGTGAAAAATCATGGACGGTCGATTTTCGCTGATGATGCGATCGACGCGGCATTGATCGGTGATGTCGGCGACGAGACAGGTGCGGGACACATCAGGAAAGGAGGACGCCAGTTCGCGATCAATCTCGAAGAGGTTGTTCTCGCCCTGCTCAAGCAGCAGGAGTCGGCTCGGACCGAATCGGCAGATTTGGCGACATAGCTCGGACCCGATCGATCCGCCCGCCCCCGTGACGAGAATCCGCTGCCCTTCGATTTGATGTCGGATCTTCTCCTGATCGAGTTCGACCTGTTCGCGGCCGAGCAGGTCCTTGATCTGGACGTCGCGCACCTGCGAGACGGCGACCTTGCCTTCGATAAGCGCCTCCATGGACGGAACGGTGCGGAACCGGACATTCATGCCCTCACACTGCTCGACGATCTTGCGGAGGGCCTTCTGCGGGGCATTGGGCATGGCAAGAAGCAGTTCCTCAATGCTGAACCGCTCGCAGAACGAACGGGCCTCCGAAATTCGGCCGAGCACGGGTACGCCGTGAATGCGGGAATTCTGCTTGGCGGGATCGTCATCGAGAAAGCCGACGACATTGTGTCGCTCGACCCGCATCCGCAGAATCTCGCGCAGCAGTGCTTCGCCCGTGTCACCCGCGCCGAGGATCAGGCATTGCCGGCTGCCCGAGGCCGCGACGTGCCGAACTTCCTCGTGATAAAGCCGGACGAGCAGGCGCGCGCCGCAGACAACGCCGATCGTCGCGCCCCAGTCGAGCAGAAAGACCGACTGGGGAAATTGAAGCGGTTCCCGATCGGAAAGAAATTGCGGATAGAACTGGGCCATCGCGAAGAACATCACGACGAACAGGAACGTGCTGACATGGCTGCCCATCGTGATTGCGCCAAGATCGCGCATGCCGACGTAGCGCCATGTGCCCCGAAAGAGATTCAGCCGCCAGAAGACAAGTGTCTTGATAAGGACGACCGGAGCCAGCAGCGGCAGGTAGAACGGCACGAGCCATGCGTCAAATCGCCGGAAGTTGAAGTAAAGCCCGAATGCGATAAAGAACGACACGGCGAAGAGGATGACGTGAATAATCCATGAGAGTGCATCGCGATAGCGGAGGATCCCTCCGCGAATCGGAGTTGCTTCACTCTTTTTGGAGTCCGCCATCACTGCTCACTCGCTTCTTTCCTTCTGATTGCCCCGCGCGGCGGCGCTTCGACCGACGCGAAAGGCACGCTCAACGGGGCGCTGGCGCAGACACCTCAGCGCCTGACGGCCCACTCATCGTCTTGCGAACCAGTTCGCGGAACCACTTCACGTGGGAAGTTCGATCAATCACGCTGCCCTGCCCCGACTTCTGCTCCTCAGCGCGGGCCTCGGCTTCGATCCCGACGATGGCGGTGTCAAGCGCCGACAATGCCGTTTGAGGGCTGCCATTAAGCAACTGGAAATACGCCATGAGCAGGCTCGAACGTGGACTGCTGCCCGGAAGCTTGGCGATGAGTGTGGACTCATCAACAATTCGGCGGAAGTCATTGGGATCAGGATACAGCACCCGCGGGTCGACGCGGAGATCATCAAGCCGGTCCAGCCGCTGATCGTACATTCGTTGGAGGGCTTGCGCGAGAAACAGGATCGACAGGTTGAAATCGCGCTGCTGGTACGATGTGATCGACAGAAGCGCGAGCGGATGCGGGCTTTCCGGAGTGGTTTGCTGATAAAGTTCGAATTTCTGCTGGGCCTGCGAGTATTGCTTGTTCGCAAAAAAATCGAGCCCTTCACGCAAATACTGCTCCCCTTTGGCGCCAAGCTGGCTTGCGAGCATCGAGTTGTACGTCCTCATGGGGGGGCCGTCGCTCGACATGCCCAGTTTCGGAGCCTCATAGACATCCGGCATGGGTGGCGGGATCGCGCCGCTCGCCTCCCGCATGGTCGCGGTGGAGGGTGACCAGATCGGCATCGCGGGCGGCTGCACGGCGCCTGCCCATTTGCCATCCTGTAGAATGTAATCCTGATGTCCCATGATCGAAGCCGTGCGCTCGGCAAGTGCCGATCGCGAGCGCAGCAAGTTTCGGCGTGACATCATGTTGTAGATCGGGTCAATTGAGCTCGGTGGCGCCGCGAGCAGGCCGTCGCGCTGGTTGTTGATCATTCTGGCGAGTTCTGCGCGGATCTGATCGCTCCGGCTCGAAACGCCGCCGTAGGCGCGGATTCCGCCGACACCGGGGCGATTTCGGCTGGCTCGGGTCGCAAATCCGGACGCCGACGCGGTATTGAGACGCTGCCCGGGGCGAATCCGCGATTCAGTGCGGCGCATGGACCGGGCTGTCGCTTGCGCATCCGCATCCGCCGGGGCCGATACGATCAGCGCGAGCAAGATCAAGAATGGCTTTGACTTGCGCATCGGGAACGCTCCAAGTTCAATTCAATGAACACTTTATGCTATCGGCACTTTTCTGTTCAGTCAACACACTCAAACGCGCTCCGGCCGATGGTTCACTGTGCGCCGTTGCAAACCGGGGCGTGTGAATCATTGGGATTCTCGGAGTCAAATTCGTACTGAATGCCGTTAAGATCTCGCGCGGGTCGCAATCAGGAAGACGGCGCGATCCAATGAACTGTACGACGATGGATCAAGGCGGGGTCAGACACGCTCCGAACGGTACCACCGACGATGGCTCGGATCTCTTTTTTCAAGGTTTCGTTGGCGGCAAAATGCCGCATTTTGTTCGGTCTGGCCGTGCTGCTGATCGTTTCTGCCGCGCTGTTTGTACCGTGGCTGCGTATGAGAGACCTCGTTCACTTGATGAACGGTCAGTTGATTCGCCAGACCGGGCGGCTGGCGATCGCCCGGTCCGAACTGGGAGCGGATAACTGGGAGCTCAAACAGCGGGCACTGGAAACCTGGTGGCCGAGCAATGCGGCGAAATACGGCTACACCGGACCTGCTCCGAGGCTGATACGGTTATCGGACCCTAATCAGCCGGTCGCTCCGCCTGATGCCGATTCGTTCACCCGGGAAGCGATCGACGAATTCATCCGCAACCCGAGTGCGTCGGAGCTTCCGCCCAAGTGGGACTCCTCGAGCGGCGCGTTCGTATACCGCATGGCGTTTGCGGTTCGTTCGGCCGGAGGCAAGTATCCGGCGGGGGCGTTGCTCGGGATCGTGGCAGTGGAATATGTCGCGCCACGGGCGCGGGTGGATTTTCTCATCAATTTCGGTTTGAGCCTGATGGCGGGGGCGCTCGCGGGCATTCTGGCCGTGCTGGTGTTTTACCTCATCACTCAGAAGCTGATTCTCTCGCCGGTTCGCGAGTTGACGGAAGTGGCGGAAAGCGTGTCGCAGGGCGATCACAGTATTCGCAGTTCGATCGCGACGGGCGACGAATATGAGGAGCTTTCTCGCGCGTTCAACGCGATGCTTTCGCACCTTGAGGCGTCTGAGAACGAATTGAAGCGGATCAACAAGAGCCTCGATACGAAGCTGGCGGAACTGGCTGAGCGAAATGTCGCTCTCTTCGAGGCCGACAAATTGAAGAGCCAGTTTCTGTCCATCGTGAGTCACGAACTGCGAACTCCGCTGGCGTCGATCATCGGATTCGCCGAGCTGCTGCGCGAGGCCTCCAGCGCCGAGGGCGGTCGCGCGCTTCGATACTCGGAAAATATCATGTCGAGCGGACGCATGCTGCTGGGCTTGATCAATGATCTGCTCGATCTGGCAAAAATCGAAGCCGGCAAGCTGGAACTCCACCTGGGCGGGGTCAACATGGAAGAGATGATCCGCAACCTGCTGGATTTCATGCGGCCGCTCGCAGACAAGAAGAGCCTGCAACTGTCGATGATCGCGGCCGAGGGCGTTCCGACGATCACTTCGGATTCAGGACGGATTCAGCAGATCCTCTACAATCTCCTGTCCAACGCCGTGAAGTTCACACCGGATGGCGGATTGATTGAAGTCAGCCTGTCGGCGCTGAGTGGCGATCACGTCAGCGTCAAGGTGCGAGACACCGGCATCGGCATTCCACCGGGCGAGCTGGACAATGTCTTCGAGAAATTCAAACAGATCGATGGCTCGATGACGCGCGAGCACAGCGGTACCGGGCTGGGACTGGCGATCAGTCGTGAACTTGCGATTCGACTGGGCGGAACGATTCTGGTATCCAGCGAATTCGGGAAAGGGTCGGAGTTCACGGTGGTACTGCCTGTTGCCGCACCCGAGGGCGCGATTGACACCATGACGAGCACGATCAACCTGGCGGACTAATGCAAGACAAAGGCGCGGCCCGAACCGGGCCTTCTCGCGGCGGATTCTGATGGATTCGAATCAACCATCTGGTGAATCGGTGCGAACCGCGCGGCGGCCGAATTGGGTGGCGCGGGTCGTCCTGTTGGCGGCCGCAGTGGTCATTGGAGCGGCGGCTGTTGACCTGGGCGTGCGTCTTTTCGGCATTGGCCCGGGTCATTTTGCGCCGCGGCGCTTCGAGCCCGACGGCCGGGTTCCTTTTGTGCGACTTGCGAACGGTCCGATCTCCTACCAGCCCGGCGCGCGGTTTTCGTCGGTGTACGACGGGCCTTCCGGCGCGCCGTTCACGACCGGGCCGGTGCGGTACTCGATCAATCAATACGGGCTTCGCGGCCCGGAGATGTCAATGTCGCGGCACTCCGGCGTGATCCGTATCGCGTGCCTTGGTGATTCATTCACATTCGGCGAGGGAGTGGACGATGCGGCGGTGTATCCCCGCCGGCTGGAGTCGCTGCTCAATGCAGTCAACGGCGGGGCGCCGACCCGGCCAGCCGATTCGGCGCCCGCACGGTATGAGGTGCTGAACTGCGGTGTCCAGGGGCACGGAACGATTGATGAGTTCCTCTATTATCGCATGTACATCAGCAAGTTTCGGCCGGACGTGGTCGTGCTTGGATTCTTCCTGAATGATGCGATGGACGGCGCCGAGACCATTCGACAAAACGACGAATGGACGACGGACCAGCCGCTTTCACGATTGTCGCACATCTCCCGAATCAGCGAAATTCTGGAGCGTTCGCGCGCCGCGGATCGATTGCAGTCGGCCTACTTCGCGGCGATCCGCGAAAGCTTCGAGTCGCCTCGATGGTCGCTTTGCAAGCGAGCGCTGACCGATCTCCGGGATTTGACCGCGCGGGACGGCTGTCGACTGATTGTCGCCATCTGGCCCGTGTTGTGGGAGCTGGATGGCCGTTATCCGTTCAAGGACATTCACGGCCTGATCTCCGCGTTTTGCGCGGAGCAGGGGATTGCGTGTGTGGATCTGCTGGAGACCTTCACCGGTCTTGACGCATCGTCTCTCTGGGTTCACCCGATGGATCATCACCCAAACGCGACGGCGCACGACCGTGCGGCCCGGCTGCTACTGAAGATGTTCGTTGACTGAGCGATCGTGCCATTTTCGTGATGCTTCATTTCGACGTAGTGCACCGCCAACGTGGATTCGGGCATGCCGCTTCAGCGAGCCCGGGTCCGCATCGATTGGCTCGGGCGCGAGCGATGGAGTTCCAGCCGCAACAGGTTGAGTGCGGCCTTGGCGGAGCGGTCGCGTACCTGATCGCGGCGAAGATTGTCTCCAAGACGCAGTTCCCTGACGATCGTTTCGGTCGGAGTCGCAAGGGCGACATACACAAGCCCGACCGGTTTGTCGCTGGTTCCGCCGGTGGGGCCGGCGATACCGGTTACGCCGATCGCGAAGTCGGTGCCCGAGATGCGTCGGCAGTTTGTCGCCATCGCGTCGGCCACCTGTGGGCTGACTGCGCCGTTCGCCGCGATGAGCGCGCCCGGCACTTCAAGCAATCGTGTTTTCGCGTCGTTGGCGTAGGTTACGAAGCCCTGCACGAAACAGGCACTCGAGCCGGACACGTCCGTGACAAGTTTGGCGATCAGCCCGCCCGTGCATGACTCGGCGGTGGACAATGTCAGATTCCGATCGATCAGCGTGCTGACGGCAGCGGTTGCAAGCGTATCTTCCGTCGCGCCGAAAATAACGTCACCCAGCCGGTTTCGTATTTCCAGTTCGTCCGCATCGATCAGGCGTTTAATCTCGCCGTCGGTCGAACCGTGGGCCACAATGCGAATCGAGATGATCAGTTCGGCCGCGCTGGTGCCGACCGTGGGATTGCGATCCCGCCGCATCAAATCAGCGATTCGCTCGCCGACCTCGGATTCGCTCATGCCAAAGGTGCGAAGCACTCGCTCTTCGACGATTCCGGCGTCGCTCGATGCGATCTCGGGCCGGACGGTTGCCTCGAACATGGCTTTCATTTCGTAAGGCACGCCTGGCAAAATGAAGAACTCCGCCCGATTGAGCGTTGCGCGAATTCCCGGCGCGGTTCCGTGCGGGTTGGGGATGGCGCGAGTGCCTTGCGGAAGCATGGCCTGCTGCCTGTTTGCCGGGTACATTGTTCGCTGGCGCGATTGAAAGTAGCTCTCGATGTGCGCCAGGCTCTCGCCATGCAGTTCCAGCGGCACCGACATCGCAACGGCCAGGGCTTCTCGGGTGAGGTCGTCAGGGGTGGGACCGAGCCCGCCGGTGACGATCACGAAATCCGCATCGTGCGAAGCCGAGAGCATCGCATCGCGTATCGGTTCCAATTCGTCGGCGATCGTGACGTGTCGAGTGCAATGCACACCGACCGATGCAAGTTGTCTTGCAAGCCAGGCCGAATTGGTATCAACAGTCCGGCCGCCGGTAAGCTCGTTTCCGATGCTGATGAGATGAGCGATCTTCATGGCTTGTCAGGCTGATAGCGCGCCGCCGCTTCGGCGAAATAGGTTTGTCGCCAATCCGGACCGAGTCGGGCGGCGACTTCGTCGGGGTACGCCGCGACGACCGCGGCCTGATAGGTCCGATCGACGGCAGAGTGAGTGTAGTAGAGCAGCATCCCGATAGCAGCGGCGAGGAGCCATGTGACCGCGGCGGACCGTGCGATTCGGCGGAGGGATGCTTCGATGAGGATGCCAGCGGATGCGATGATACCGACCACGACCGGGAAGAAGACGAGATCCGACAGGAGCGTCAGTCCGAAGAACCGTCCAATCCAAGCGTGCGCCGCGACGGGCAGTGCGCAAAGCAGTGCAAGCGCCGCGGCGAGACCGATGGATATGATACGTCCGATTCGCCAGGCGGGATTTGCTGCCGCCGCTCCGGCCAGCGCGGTCGCAGCGCCCGCGCCGAGGGTGACGATCGCGAGATCGATGAAGGCGGTGATGGAGTAGAACTGGTCGAAGCGGAGTCGGAGGCTGACCGCCGCGATGTATGCGATGATCAGGCCGAATTGAGTGAGCGCCACCCCGCGCTTCGAGATGACGGCGGCCGCCGCACTGGCTGAAATCGGCTCGGATGGGTCAGCGGGTGCGGCGATCGATTTTTGACGGCGCGTGCGGATCCACCATGCAAAGGGCAGCAGCAGTATGGCGGTGACCAGTGTAACGGCCGCTCCGACGGCAATCGCGACGGCTGTCAGCGCTGCAATAAAAAACGTGATGGACGTGCGATATTCGCTGGGGGCGACGCTGCGCGCCGCGGTCCAGCCCTGGTTGCAGAAGTCGATATCAGCCGCGGCAGCCCGCGCGACGAAGTCGCTTCGGAATTTCCGGGCGCCCAGGGCAATCTGCGCGGCCGTCTGCCGGGTTGCCTGGGCGAGCAGATCGGCGGCCAGCAGGCGAGTGGGGGCATCACGTTCACTGTCAAGCACGCCCCATGCACAGGCCGCCGCCCACTGATCGCAGAGCGCGGCGTCGGCATCTCGGCCGGCGACGCGCAGCGCGTTCGCAAGTTCAGTAAGTGTGCTGATGAGCTTCGGAAGTGCGCGCCAGGCGCCAAGTCGCGGGTCCACATGGATAAGGCGCCGCATCTGCCAGCGAAGGGATGCCATGACATCGGCACGATTGAATCGTCCCTCGAGCGTGGCGGCCCAGATGTCAAAGAGCGGGGCAGAATAGAGTTTGGCGCGACGGGCCGGCGTGGAGCCTTCGATGATCTCGCGCATCGAGGCGAACCGGCGGCCGGTCTCCACGTCGTGATCGGCGTCGGTTTTCTCAGCGAGAATCGCCCGATCATTCAGCACGGCGTAGGCGATGCGGGACGTCAGATTGTCGAGGTCGGCCGCGACAAAAGCCGCGGCCTGGTTCATCACGGATGCGGGCTGCTCCTCGCCCAGATCGACGCGGTTGAAGGTGTTCATGAGCGAACTCAATGCGGCTCGATTCGGTCCGTTCGGGTCTGCGCGAAGGCGATCCCAGAAAGCCTCTTCGATTGGTCGGGCATTGGCCTCGGCGGATTGCGTCTCAGACTGGGTTAATGCGGAGATGATCGCATCGGGCCGGATGGCGTGTTGCACCATCAGGGCGCTCAAAATCGCCGCGGCGAGGGCGAACGCCATCGTTCGGATCCACCCCGCGCCGGAGGGCAGGCCGGGCTGAAAGCGACCGCGCTGTCGTCGGGCTTCGACGCGGGAACGATGCGCGGCTTCACCACGCGTTGCCGGATGATCGCCGGATTGTGACGAGCGTTTCGGTGGTTTCACGCGAGTACGTTCAAGCCGACGGCGGGCGTTGTCAATCGGGGATCGAGTGCCGGCGGCTCGGTTGTCAGATCACGTGGATTTTCGAGGTTTTCCTCGTGGAACAGAGCGGTCTTCGGTTCGCTTGACGGCGGGATGATGTTCGGGCGGCGTGTAATGGTAAGGCGAAAGCGCCGCGCGGCGGCACAATTCGATCACGCGGCGGACAAGCGTCTCGTCGTTGTCGATCGTTTCGTGCACGAGACCTTCGTTCGTCACTTCATGAGCCAGCAACTGTCCGGTCACCGGTCGGCGATTCCACCAGTCGTCATACCAGTAGTATGGGTGCTGATCGGCCAGATTGGATGCCCGCGTGGATACGAGATCCGCTCCCCAGCGCCTGCTTTCGGGATTGCACTGATTGTAGTTTCGAATACACAGGGCATTGTGACCGATGGGGATCGGCATCGGCTTTTCGTGCGGCTCCGCGAATCCGGCCTCGCAGTCGTTGTGGGGCCAGTCCTTGTTATATGCGTCGAGCGTGATGACCAGTTTGATGAACCTGGACTTGTGACGCTGGGCGAAATGCCGAACGACCTGCGTCGCAAGGAATGCGCCGTGACCGTGGCCGACAAGAATGACATCGTCGTTCGGCCGGGCTTCGATGTCTTTCACGATGCGGAGCCAATTGTCGGGCTGATAGACGCGGGCGTGAATTTCCTGTCGCGTCAGCTCGTCGCAGATCAAATCAAGCCCGTCGGATTCGTCGAGGGAATCGCCTTCGATGAGATACACGGCCGGACCGGAATAGACGCGGGGTTCAGAATGCAGGCAGCCTGATGTGAAGACCAGTGCGACCAGTCCGATCGCGATGGCGGAGGGTTTTCGGTGAATAGATCGACGGTGGAAATCCTTGAGGAGCATCAGACTTTTTCCTCACAAGCGGGCCGCGGTGGCCGTTTCGGAATTACAGCGCGCCGGCGACACCGAGTGATGTTTCGATGGCATGAACAACCTGTGACACTTCGAAGGGTCTGCCGATCACGGCATCATATCCGTCCTGCCGAAGACCGACATGTTCTCCGGATTTCGACGAGCCGGCGAGTGCGACGAGTCGGCAATTGGCGAGTTCAGGCACGTTTCGAACGGCGTTCAAGCTTTCGCGGGCGTCGAGACCGGGCATGGTGGAATCGATCAGCATGACCTGGGGCATGTACGACTGCGCCACCGCTCCGGCTTCGAACGCGGTGTGAACGACGCGAACGTCATAACCGGCGTTGTTTGCGAGCGCGTTGGAGAGCAATTCCGCCACGCTGCGATCCCGCTCGACGATAAGTACGCGCGTCGTGCCGCTGTCGAGTCCTTCAAGAGGGATGTTGTGGGCTCGCATGAATCGAATGAGCTGCGCCAGCGGAATCCGCCGGTCTTTGCTTCCGGGAATGCGATAGCCGCGGAGCTTTCCGCTGTCGAACCACTTGGAAACCGTGCGCGGCGCGACCTTGCAGAGTCTGGCGACTTCGCCGGTGGTCAGTACTTCCTTCGGCCGATTCATTGGCGCGTACCCGTGGCAATCGAATCGCGCGTTCCATACGCGGATTCGGCCAGTCTAGATCGGCTCTTCGCGGCATGCTGTGAGGTTAAATGGGCTGATTCGGCGTTCCGGCCTGGGTTTCTGGGGATGATGGACCGTGTGGCTCCGATAAGTCGTTCAGTCTGGGCGCTCGTGGGGAGCGCGCCGCGTGCGTTGCAGTTGGAATGCGCGGGCAGGTCTTAGTCGTCCAGTTCCTCGTATTCTTCGCCCGGCGCAAGCACATTCGAGATCGGCTGCATGGAGCGGAGTCCGTCGAAGCTGAACACGAGCCCCAGAATAGACAACACGTACGCGATGATCGAGCGAACCAGCCACACCCAGCCTTGATGATCGGTGAAGACCGTGTCCGATGCGTCGCCGACTTCGATGACCATTTCGCCGCTGGCGATGCACCACCGCGCATAGCCGAGCATTCGGCCCGGCGGGTAGAGCGAGGCAAGTTGTGAGCGGAATTCGTCGTTGATGCGATCGTTGACTTCCTTGATGGGAGTATTGTCTCTTGCGGCGCGGGCGCGCAGCTTTCTGAAGCCCGCAAGGCCGGCGACGCCTTCGGCGACGTGATGATATTCCCAATAGAGCGCAAATGGCGCATTGGCCGTCGCCATGAGAATCGAGAAAAGGATGATGCGGGATCGCGTGACCGGGCGCAGTGTCCGCGCCAGGCGAAACGCCGTTCCTCCCGCGATGAGTCCGGCGAGCAGGTAGCCGAACAGGCCGCTGTAGAACGGAAGCCAGATCACCAGTCCGAGGAGATAGTCGAGTGAGTGCAGAACAAGCGACGCAACAGCCGCCACGGCAAGCCATCGCGGTCCCCGCTTCATCTTGGTCGCGTTTGACGAGGCATCGCTCGCATTCGTAGCAGGCTCGTCGCTCATCAAGCCTGAACGATAGGTCGCTGTTGACGGTAAATCAAGCGAGTTCGTGGCCGCTGAGGGTGGTCGGTTCTGCGGATGCGTTCGCAATTGCACGTCCGGTTCGGCGGGGATAGAGTATTGGGTTTGGATTGGGAAGGTGTGCGAATCCCGGTGTTGGACTGCCGCCTTTCTTGATTTTGGAAGGACTGATGATGCGCTCAGACTTTTTCAGCGCGAAGCGAGTCGCGGCCACAGGTCTTTGCATGATGTTGCCATTCGCGATGTTGGTGGGTTGCAAGGACGATAACGATGGCAAGCCGAAGATTCGGCAGCGAGAGGGCATTGCCAAGCGGATCGATACGGAGAATCGCATCGTCGCGATGTCGATCGCCAATAAGGATGGCCAGACTATCGATGTGGAAGGCACATTCCGGGAGGACACTTCGGTCATTCTGAATGGCCGCACGGCATCGATTTCGGATATCCGGCCTGGGGATAAGGTTGAGGTTCATGGATATAAAGAGGGCGAAGGCCTGGCGATGAAATGGATCGCCGTCAAAGTCGTGGTGAATCGCCCGGAAGAACAGGACTGGAAGACAGCCGGGAACAAGTCAGGCGAATCTTCCGCGACAGGATCATCAAAGACGCCGGCGCCGACGACCCAGCCGGCTGAAGATTGAACGGACCCATAAGAGGCTGAGCATGGATCGAATCCGCGCGCGTGCCATTGCTGGTGCTCGATCGAATCGCCGCGATCGGGAATGCCGGTGAGGCAGTCGCTCGCTACGCCGCGCCGGACCGGAACAGGGAGAACGAAAATGTTGGATCGGATAGTCAGGTCGATAGGGAAGTTTGTTGCCGGCGCAGCGTGCTGCCTGGCGTTGACCTTTGTGGTCGGTTGTGGCGACAAGGACAGCGGCCCGAAGGAGAAATCTGAACCTGCGAAACACACTGAACCAGCGGATGAGGGTTCGAAGGCCACCGGCGACAATCACGCTGCGGCGACGGACTCCGGCGAGTCGCATTCACACGATGGGCATTCGCACATCGATGAATCCGCCACTAAATCGCCGCAAGAGAGCGATGCCCACGCGCATGCCGAGTCGGCGGCTCAGCCTTCTGACAAGATCGGGCAGCCGTACGAAAGTCAGGAGGTTGATCGTCAGGCGATTCTGGACGCGCTTTATGCCCAGATACGGCTTCAGATGGAGCAGGCGATCGCCGAACGGAAGGAGTTGCTCAGTTCGGGGACGCCCGCTTCCGACGAGCGCGTCCGGGCACTTGAGGGCCGAATCATGAAGGCTCGCGGCTACCTCATCGAGAACGGCGAATTCGTCGAAGATGTCGATCCGCCGATTGTCGAACGCCAGCCGGGCTGATCTGCATCGCCTGCCATTGCCGCGCGACCGTCAAGCAGGCCGTGCCGGCACACCGATCATGTTTTTCGATTGACGATGAAACCCGTCAGCGCGAGCAGCTGAAACGCGATGGCGAGTTGAATTCGAAATGTCGCGGACTGGGTTTCTCCGTTCACCGCTGCGAACAGGCCGAACGCGAGAGCGCAGACCGCGAAGGCCTGCGCGATCGCGCCACCGAGCTGCGCGAATGAGAAATCCGTCGATTGCTTTTCGCGCCGCATCATCCGCAGCTCTTCAAGCAATTGCCCCATCGTCGGCTCTGGCGGTTTGTTCTGTCGCAGTCTTTCAATTTGATCCGAGTCTTTCGCCGGAGATGCGCTTGGAGTGGCGGTCGTCGCTTCTTTCGCGGGGCTGATCGCTTCGCTCGGTGCGGCTTCGGGTGCAGTGTGAATCGCCGGGCGTTCTGAGGCGCCGGTGGGCGCCGTGGTCTCCTGCCGCCGGGGCTGTTCGGCGGGCGCAGGGGGGGAAGCGGCCGTCAGCGTTTCACCCAAGCTGGATTGCTGCCTGGCGGGTGTCGGCATTGATGAATTCGGTGCATCCGCGGATTCCGTCGGTTTTTGCACGGACGCGGATTGCTGAATCTCGGCGACTGGCCGTGATTCGTCCGCAAGCTGCGGGGCAGGCGCCGGCGCCGGAGGAGTGCTTTGAGCCACTTCGTCCCGCACAGAGGGTTTGGTCGGCGGGCGGCTGGATTCGGCCTCGACCACGTTTCTGCGTGAAGCGGCGGCAGCCGGTTCGAGAATGCGGACGTGCGGATCGGCGACGCGGACCGCGGGCGGAGCGGCCACGGCGACAGCTCCATTCGTATTGTGCGACGATTCGGATTTTGACTTGGGCGCATTCGAAGCGGGTATGGAAGGGGATGCGGGCAATGGCCCGTGCGTTCTTGAAGCGCCGCCCTTCTTCCCGGATTTCCGATTTTCGGTCGCGGTTCCAGCTTCCGGCTTCGGCGCTAATCGTGCGGTCGTTTCGCGAATCACGATGTCCGCCGCCCGGGCGAAACCGGCTGCGGTGAAATCCGGCGTAACATTGTCGGGAATGGGACCATTGCCAATGAGGATGGTACGGCAGCCGACCGCCATGCCGGCAAGCACGTCCCGATCCGAATCGCCGATCATCCAGGATGCCGCCAGATCGAGGTTCATGTCCTCGGCGGCCTGAAGCATCATGCCGGGCTTGGGTTTTCGCAGATCGCTTTCCTTGCGATACGCCTCGACCACGGCATCGGGGCCGGTGAGAAACGGGCAGTAATAGATGGCATCGACGCCGGATCCGCTCTCCTGAAGCAGTTCCTGCATGCGCTGATGCACCGTCGCCAGCTCCGCCTCGGTGAGATAGCCTCTGGCCACACCCGACTGATTCGTCACGACGACCACGGGAAAGCCCGCGGATCGCAGCCTCGCAACGGCTTCGCCGACACCGGGCAGCAATCGCACATGCTCCGCATGCCGTAGGTAGCCGGGGTCGTGGATCAATGTGTTGTCGCGGTCGACGAAGACCGCCGGCCTTTTCTGATTCACGAGTGTCCTTCGCCCGTTCCCGGGCCATTGTGTGCGTCGTCGACGCCGACCGATCGGCCCGCAATTCGTATTCGTGTCGAGGCGACTCATTATGCGCCCGTCCAGCCTATCGCACCAGATGGGCGCGGCGAGCGCCAGTCGTCAAAACTCCTCGACCCCGATCGATTCGCCCGGCGGACTCTGAGCTGCCTTCATGGCCGGCAAAGCGGGAAATCGGCTCAGCATTTCGTCCATGCGCTCGGCCACGAATCGTTCACCGTCGTCGCAGAATTCGATTTCCACATTGAGAACCAGCAGGCGACAGCTGCGGTCAGGCCATCGCTCCAGCAGCTTGACGGCGTCTTTCTCAGTCGTGACCACGGCATTTGCCTCCAACGTGAGAGCCACGTCGCAAAGCGCGGTGATTTCGTCTGCGGAATAGTCGTGATGGTCGGGGTACTCGTAGGCCGCGAGTACCGAGACGCCGAGGCGCTCCACCGATCGACGAAAGCTCTCGAAATTACCGACGCCTGCAAAGATCACGGCCTGCACCGCGCCGGGATCCTGCCCCGGCAGGAAACATCCGGCGACATCCTGAAAGCCGGAGATTCGGTGGACGGCCTGTACGAGGGGTTTTCCGCCTGAGCAGCGGCGAATTGTCGCCAGGAGCAGCATTTTGTCAGACGGATCGATCTCGTCGCTGCGTGTCAGAACGATGATATCGGCTCGTTTAAGTGCCGAGGGGGGTTCGCGCAACAGGCCGCGCGGCAGCATCCGCCCGTGGCCAAACGGGTTTGTGGCGTCGATGAGAACGAGATCGAGATCTCTGGCGAGCCGCCGGTGCTGGAAGCCGTCGTCCAGCACGAGCGTATCGCATCCTGCGGAAATGGCAGCCTTCGCGCCGGCCACACGGTCTGCATCAATGACGATGGTCGTATCGGGGCATCGGCGTTGGAGGACGCGGGCCTCGTCGCTTTCGAGGGTCCAGGGCGGCGTCGGCTGATCCGTCGTCGCGGTGGTGGGACGACCCTTGTATCCGCGTGTGAGAATTGCGACCGTGCGGCGTCGATCGGCGAGCATTCGCGCGATGCGAGCGGCCATCGGCGTCTTTCCGGTGCCGCCGACCGTGATATTACCGATTGAGATGACCGGTTTCTCGACGCGCCGGCGCGCTGTCGAGACGAGGGTGTAATACAGATTCCGCATTCGGATAATCAGCTCGTAAGGGATGGCGAGGCAGGCCAGTCCGAATCGGGCAAGTCGCGCCCGGAAGCCGACCCGTCGGCCGGAGACCAGATCGAGAAATGTGCTTCGCCGGGCGGACATGATCGGAGAGTGTATCAGAAACGGCGGTGATTGCGGCGGTGACGTTGACTCCCGGCGTCGCGCGCCTTAGTCTGCGATCGGCAGGGGAAGCGAATCTCGACCCGAAGCGTGCAAAGGCGTGAGTCGATGAAGGGAAGCCGGCTGATCTGGTATGGGATGGTTTGGGTCGCAGCATGGCCCGGTTGTTCGAGCGTCGAGGAAGGCCCGACCCAGCGGTCAGCGCCTTCGCGATGGAATCGGATCGCGCTGCCGACTGCCAAGCCCGATCAGGCGTTCGATGCCGCGATCGACGCGGTGCGACAATATTTCACGGCGTTCGACGCATCCCGCGCCGATTTGCGCATCGTCACGCCGCTGGTTGAGTACAACCAGCGCGGCGGAACGGACCGCATTCTCGACAGCACATTGCGCCCGAACAACCGCATGCGGCGACGTGCCACGGTCCTGATTACGCCGAGCGGTAATGGCTGCATCGCGCTTTGCGAAGTAAGTGTCCAGCGGCTGGACACGGCCGACCAGCGAGCCTTTCAGCAGCATCGCGAATTCAACGACGTGCCGAACGCGACCCCGATCGAACGTGATGCCGGCGTCTCGGCCTCTCAGACCCAGGCTTGGACAGATATGCCGCGAGACTCGCGCCTCGAGCGAGATATTCTCCAGATCATTTTCAATCGCGTCAGTCCGCCGAAAGATGCCGGGGCGGAGACATCGGGCGCACCCTGAACAGCTTGATGAAATCTCGGCGAGCCGGCGCGAGGTTGTTTCACGGCATCGTTCAGGCCGTCGGCGATTGCGGATGCGCCGCCAGTTCGATGGTGAAACAGGCGCCTTCGCCGGGTGGGGAACTCGCGATGATGTGGCCCGCGTGGGCCTGCACAATCTGTCTCGCCAAAGTCAGCCCCAGGCCGGTACCGCCCTTCTTTGTCGAATAGTAGGCCTCGAATACGCGTCCGATCTGATCGGATGGAATGCCCGGCCCGCTGTCGGAGACCCGGATCCGATAGGTGCCGTCATCATGGCACGAGGTTGCGATTGACAATCGGCCGTTCATTCCGGCAGCCTGCTGTGCGTTGATCAGCAGATTGAGTACGGCCTGTTTAATCAATCTGACGTCTATCCGGCAGGGCAACGGCTGATCAGCGGGTGAGAAAAGCATCTGCAAACCGCCGGCGTCGGCTTGCGGCCGATAGAACTCGACGATTTCGGCAATGACCTGATTCAGATCGGCGTCTTCGATTTTCAACTCTCGCCGCCGGATGAACTGGAGGAAGTCTTCGAGGATCGATTCGAGCCGTCGCGTTTCACGGAGCAGCGTATCGAGGCGCTTCCTGCTGCGCCGTGCCACGCCGAGCCGATCGCCGGCGGATCGCATTGCGTCGAAATCGGTCCGGTGTTCATCTTCTTCGAGCCGCCCCCAGTCTTCGTCGAGCAGTTGGAGATTCATTCGCAGCGTCGAGAGGGCGTTGCGAATCTCATGCGCAAGGCCGCCCGCGGCTGCGGACAGCTCCACGATGAGATCGGCGGTGTGGTCGTCTTGTTCGGTCATGCACGCTGCTCCCTTCGCGTGATTGTACCCGCGCATGAAAACCCCCGGCACGGGCCGGGGGTTCTTGTTGGAGATGCATTCGCTCCGACGACGGCAAACGTGCTGCCGAGGTCATCGGCAGGGCTCAGGCCGGCTGGGCCTCGCCAGCCGCGGTCTTGCCTGCCGCCTTCTCTTCAAGCAGAACGGCCTTCCGCGACAGCTTGATGCGCCCGGTGTCGTCAATGAGAATCACTTTGACGCGCATTTCATCGCCGACCTTGCAGACATCGCTGACCTTTTGGACGTAGCCATCTGACAGCTCGCTGATGTGACAGAGGCCGTCCGTGCCCGGAACCACCTCGACGAAGGCGCCGAAATCCTTGATCGCGCTGACGCGGCCTTCGTAGATTCGGCCGACCTTCACGCCGACGCTGATCGCCTCGACGGCGTCGTACGCCGCTTGCGCGCCCGCCGCGTCCATGCAGGAGATATGGACGGTTCCGTCGTCGTCGATGTCGAGCTTCGCGCCGGTTCCCGCTTCGATGGCTTTTATGCCCTTTCCGCCCGGGCCGATGATCTTGCCGATCTTGTCCTGCTCGACTCGGATGGTCAGCATGCGCGGGGCCCAGCGGCTGATTTCCGCTCGCGGCTCTCGGATGGCGCTCAGCATTTTCTTGAGGATGTGAATCCGGGCGTCTCGGGCCTGCTTCAGAACTTCGACGATCTGCGCCTGCGATATCATGCGGGCCTTGAGGTCGAGCTGAATGGCGGTGATTCCCACCTGTGTGCCGGCCACCTTGAAGTCCATGTCGCCGTAGTGATCTTCCTCGCCCTGAATGTCGGTGATGAGCTTATAGCCGCCATGGTCATCGTGAACCATTCCAATGGAAATGCCGGCGACGGGGTGTTTGATCGGTACGCCAGCGTCCATCAGGGCAAGTGTTCCGCCGCAGACCGACGCCATCGAGCTCGAACCGTTGGATTCAAGAATTTCGCTCACAATTCGCACGGTGTAAGGGAATTGCTCAGGGGTCGGCATGACGGCCTGAAGCGAGCGTTCGGCCAGATTGCCGTGGCCGATCTCGCGACGGCTGACCGCGCCGATGCGCTTGACCTCACCGGTGGAAAAGGGGGGGAAGTTGTAGTGCAGGATGAACTTCTTGTTGTACTCTTCGACGAGGTTGTCGATGAATTGCTCGTCGCGCTTGGTGCCAAGCGTTGCGACAACGAGCGCCTGGGTCTCGCCTCGGGTAAAGAGGCCGGAGCCGTGCGTCCGGGGAATGCCGCCGACTTCGCATTCGATATTGCGAATATCGAGTGGTCCGCGGCCGTCGGACCGCTTGCCGGTCTCCATGACCGATTCCTGGAAGTAGCGTTCGAAGATCTTGTCAAACTCTTCGACGACATCATTCCGCGTGTACGGCAGGTCGTCGGCCCCGTTTTCGGGAATCAACTCGCCGATGATTTTGTCCTTGATTTCCTTGACGGCGGCCACGCGCTCCGCCTTCATGGGCTTGCAGCGCGCGTTCTTCAGGTCGAGCTTTTCGCACAGCTCCCGGACGCGGCGGATCATCGTCTCATCGCGCTTCGGAACCGGGTTGACCTTCACCGGATTCACCTTGCGGCCGAGTTCCTCGATGAGCGCGACCACTTTGCGACATTCATCAAAGCTGAAGGCCAGTGCATCGGCCATGACATCTTCGGGCACTTCAAGCGAGGCGGCCTCGATCATGTTGACGCCGTCCTTATGACCGGCGACGACAACTTCCAGATCGCTCATTTCGCGCTGCTGCATCGTCGGATTGACGACGAGTTGGCCGTCAACGCGCCCCACGCGGCAAGCGCCGGTGGGCCCTTCGAACGGGCAACTGCTCACGGTCAGGGCTGCTGAAGCGCCGATCATACTGAGGATATCGGGATCGTTTTCCTGGTCTGACGAAAGCACCATGCTCTGGATCAGGACTTCGTTCTTGTATCCCTCGGGGAACAGCGGCCGGATCGGTCGATCCGTCAGTCGCATGGTGAGAATTTCCTTCTCTGACGGCCGGGCCTCGCGCTTGAAGAAGCCGCCCGGAAACTTCCCCGCCGCGTACATCTTCTCGCGGTAGTCAACCGAAAGAGGGAAGAAGTCGATGCCTTCTCTCGGAGATGCCGTGACAACGGCAGTCAGCACGACCGTCTCGCCGTAGGTGACGACGACGGCGCCGTCGGCCTGCTTGGCCAACTTGCCTGTTTCAATCCTGAGAGTTCGACCGCCGATCTCCGCTTCAACGCTGTGTATTGCCATTTTGATTCCTATTTCTAACAACCGGATCCAATTGCCGCATGTTTATTTGAAACGCCCTTGAGCGTCCTCGCATCTTTTGCAGACCGATCGACTCCTGCCCGGTGAGTGCAGGTGCCGCGGCCATTTCACTCGATCCGATCCATTGGGCGCAAATGGCAAAAAAGCCTGCGCACTCCCCGGAAGCGTGCCGAAAAGTCGGACGCTGTCCGGCGGACCAGGTTCTTCGATCGTGAAGTGAAAGTTGGGAGCGGAGACGTTATCGAAAGGGATCAGCCTTGCCGAATCACTTGCGGAGGCCGAGGCTGTCGATCGTCTGCTGATAGCGGCCGCGGTCGGTTCGCGTGAGATACTTCAGCAGACTCGATCGAGCGCCGACCATCTTCAGCAGCCCACGGCGCGACGCATGATCTTTCTTGTGCGTCTTGAAATGCTCGGTCAACTGCTGGATGCGAGTCGTCAGCAGGGCGATCTGGACCTCGGGCGAGCCCGTGTCCTTTTCGTGTCGGCGATACTGGGTCACCACGCTCTGCTTCGCTTCGTCCGTCAATGACATGTCGTACGACACTCCTGCTCGCTGCTGCCTGATAAGAACACTTCCATGCCGCTGCAGGCCATTCCCGCAGCCACTCATCTTCTCCCACTTCTGTCGAATTAGGGTTCGAATATACCGGACAATCACCGATTCGACAAGGCGAAAAAGGCAGCCGACCGAGCATCCTCCGCAGGGAACGAATCAGATTGAGCGATTTGAAGACAATTCGCCATAACCATTTACAAGCTAATATTTTACCAGCGTTCTGGCTCGGTGTACTCGCGATTGAAATACCGTGCCGCCAGTTCGATCAGGCGTTCGGTTGCAAACGGCTTGTTCACGTAGTCATCCACGCCTAGGCTGCGGGCGTACAGTTCGTGGCGCTTCCCCTCGTTCGCGGTAATCATGATGATAAAGGGGACGGTTCCGGGTGCGGGCTTCGGCTTGATTATCTCGACCACCACAAAGCCGCTCTTTCGCGGCATCATCATGTCCAGAATAATCAAATCCGGCTTCAGGCGGTTTGCCAGGTCGACGGCTTTATTGCCATCGTTGCCGGTCGTCACCTTCGCGCCGCTGGCCTCGAAGGCGACCTTGCAGCTAGTCAGAATGTCCTGATCGTCGTCGACGATCAACACGTTGATGCCTTCCAGTTTTGCCGGCATGGCAGTCTCCTAATGAAGAACTCGGATCGCACGACGAACGAGGCGGCGGGCGGGCGAGGGAGTATACGATCACGGGAGCAGCGCGGCAAGATCGGTCCTCCCGAACAGCGGCACATGACGGCGGATCAACGGTTCGCGGTGCGCCCCGAGTCGAATACTATATGAGCATATGACCCGACGCCATACAAAGTACACCCTCAAATCCGCCGCAACCTTCTGCCTGATCGGCTGGACCGCCGGCTGCCCCGTCACGCAGACCCTGCCCGAGCAGGCCGCGGTTCAGCAGTTGTCTGACGCACGGACCGAGCGAGGCTATTTGCTCTATGTGCCGAGCATCTATTCCAAGGAGCGATCGTGGCCGCTCGTGGTCGCCTGTCATGGGACGTGGCCGTACGATTCCGCGGATCATCAGATGCGTGAGTGGGCGAAGCTGGCCGAGTATGAGGGCATTGTCGTCGCGGCGCCGACGCTGGTTTCCAGCCGTGGCGATTTTCCGCCTGCGACTGCGCGACAGATCGAGCTCCAGGAGGAGGATCAAAAGGCGATTCTCTCAATGGTCGAGGAGATCAAGCGTCGATACACGATCGACGAATCGAGAGTGTTCATGACGGGTTGGTCGGCCGGCGCGTTTCCGTTGCTGTACACCGGCTTGCGAAATCCGGACATCTTTCGGGCGTTGTACATTCGTCAGGGGTCGTTTGATGAGCGGTTTCAGCCGTTGGCGGGTACCGAGATCAGCCGATGGCAGCAGATCAAGATCGTTTACGGCAAGTCTGACATTCTTCGCGATCAGACAGTGGCCTGCGTGAAATGGCTTCGCGACAACAAGGCGTGGGTCGATGAAGAAGAGGTCGCCGGCATCCATCGCCGGATGGACGCGAAATTCACATGGAACTACTTCGAGAAGATCGCGAAGGAGCGGCCGTGGATCCGAATGGGAATGATGAAGGCTCGTGGAGACGATCCGCTGGCGATGCAGTTCCTCCTGGAAACCTCACCCGTCGCGGTCAGGCAGAAGTGGTTCTTCGGTGACGGCGGCGAGTCGTACGAGGCTTCCCCGGTTCATGTCTATGAGCGGCCCGGCACATATACCGTCCGCGTCAATGTGGCGCTGGAGGGCGGAAAGACCTATACGCGAACAAAGTCCGTGCAGGTCCGCCGGGTGATCGGCGGCCCGGAGTGACAGGCGATCGGCACCCACTGTCGATGGGTCAGCGGAGATTGATTCCGACCGAATCCGTCAGGCCGGTGTATCGCTTCGAGCCGAGGCCGAACTGCGGGGCACCCTCAGGCCAGATGCTCAAATTCACGCCGGTGTTTTCAATCGTTCGATCCACGTCGAATGCGACGGCGGTGTAGAACCGCGGCCACTTTCGGATGTAGATGATCTGTGTGGAATGGTTCCGGCCGAGGTCGATGTCGTAAGTTTCGCGGAATGCGACGGTGTGCTTCTCGTTGAGTTTGTAGTTCGCGCCGAAGACCGCGAGGTTGTTGTGCGTGTCATGGATGTAGCGCCAGCCGGCGAAGTACGCCAGACGCGGCTCACGCTCGACGGCGAAGGAAACCGAACTCGTTCCAACCTGGTCGCGGTTCAGATCGTAGACCCCGTCATACACGAGCATCGTCGTATCGCTCAATCGATACTGATAGTTCGCGGCAAGGAAATTCGACGAAATGCTGTCCTCTGGCCGGGCCATGATGAAATCGCCGTGCGTGTTCTCGTTGCGCTGCGCGTTGTTGAAGAAGCCCGCCTCCAGATCGAGCACCATCCAGTCAACCGTCCGCCAGTTGCCGGGGCCGCCCCGCTTGGTCTGCCAGCGCTGGCGCAGTCCCATCGCGACACCGCCGAAATCCGCGACATCCTCGACGCCGGAGTCAAAGGGCGTCAGTTCCATCGGGTCTTTGTTGGCATGGGCGTTGAAGGCGGTGATGTCGCCCTTGATTGTGTGCTTGAGCTTGTTCAGGTCAAACAGTTCGGAGCGAACGTCTTCGTAGACCTTGCTGGCAATGGCGTTCGCGTGGATGCCGTAGTCAATCATGCCCCGCGTGACGCCGCCTCCGCCCTGTGATCTTGGGGAATCGTCCCAGCCGGTTCCGCGCGCGGCGATGAACGGTGTCAGCTTGATCGGACCCAGGTCAGGCAGCGGAAACTGGGCCTCCTGTCGCGTGTCGCCGCGGAGCACGCTGCCGGTGTGTCCGAGATTGTCAAAGCGGTCCTGCGTGTTGAAAATCTCGCGCTCGTCGCGCCGATATCGCACGACACCAAGTCGATTGTCGCTGTAAAAGGTGGCGAACTCTCCGACCGGTTCTCCAATGATGGTGAATCGATTCTCCGGCAGATGCTCGGTCTGGGTATCAAACTCGTTGATTCGCCAGTTCGTCAGGAGCGAGTACTGCCACGTGTCCTGCCGCTTCAGGAGGCGCAGCAGCGTTTCCTGTTCCTTCGCGTTCTCAAATTCCTGTCGTTCGTAGTTCTCAAGATACTGATCGTCGCTGATGTACGATGCTTCCGCCGTCAACTCCCATCCTTGCGGCAGAAACTGGCGGTGGCGCCACAGGCTTCGGCCGCGATTCTCGTGATCCGGCTCGCCGCCGCGCGTCGGACCGAGGCGGTCCGAACCGGTATCATGAATGTAATATCCGCGGTACAGGCCGTAGTAGTCGTCCTGCTGGTAATCGACATCGATGCCGACGGCGGGGCCGCGCTTGGTGAAGTAATCAAGCCGCAGCGTCGCGTCGTAGCCCTCCGGCGGTTGAACGCCGAGCAGATCAAACAGGAACCATTGGGTTTCGAATCGCCCGCCGAAGTTCTCGTTGTAGCCGAAAGTCGCACGGCGGAATGACTGGCGATCGGCCGAAAGGCTGCCGGATGAATAAGGCCAATAGGCGAGCGGAGTGCCCTCGACGTTGAGCGTGGTGTCTCGTGCGGCATATTTGCCGGCGAGAACGCCGACAACTTCTCCGCGCTCGTTTCGAGGAGTGAGGTCTTCGAAGACGATCTCCCGCGCGCCGATGGCGATATGCGGTGTGTGAAACTCACTCATGGAGATGTTTGCGTTGTTGGCCTGGTAGGTCGTCGTGTTAAGTTGCCGGATCTGTTCAGCTCGCACGTAAATCGGCAGTCCGCGCGCCGGTTCCATCGCGCGCGTCACTGCATCGAGTATCAGCGCCCGATCCAGCGAGAAATCGTAATAAAGGCGGTCCGCACGGATCATGCGGTTGCCGCGCGAGAGCACCACATCCCCTTCGAGGTAAACCGCCTTGACCCATTGCTCCATTGCTGCGCGGTCAGACTGGTCGTTGCCGGTCAACTTCGGCTCGGCTGTCGGCTCCACGTCATCCTTCGGTGCGTTCTCGATGCTTGGAGCTTTCTTCTTCTTGGCGGGGTCGCGGCTTTCGTCTATCAAACCGGGAATCGCTGATCCGACGTTTTCTCCCTGGAGATACACAACCGCCGCGTCGGCGCGAAGCTCGAGATATTCTCCCGCGTCGGCCGGCGAGCCTTGCGAGACATACAGATTGCCGTAGGTGATAACGACGGATTGTCCGTCATGTTGTTCGTGAAAGAGCTGATCCGCGCGATATGAAACTTTCTTTCGCGGCTTCGGTTGTGAAAGCAGGATCTGCTCCAGTGAGGGTGAGACAAGCACCGGCGTTTCGGACTCCGTCGCGGACTCCGCCGGCGCCACTTCCAGCAATCGCCGGGCGAGGGATGCTTCGCGATACAGTTCACTGCCTGAGTCATCATGGCGATTCTGGCTGTCAACATTCAGAAGCAGACGGCCGAACGTTCGGAGCGTGACGAGCAGCGCCGGTCCGGTCTCGACGGTGCCGGTTCGTTGAACCACTTCGGCGTCCTGCCAGATAAAGATCTCGGAGTCGATATAGCGTCGGTCCTGCCAGGGCAGGGATCGGAACCAGATGACGGCATCGCGCCCTTTGAGGGTGTGCGGCCCCATCCGACCGGAGAAACTCCCAAGGATTTCGACGACCTGCGAGCCGTCGTCCATTTGCCAGAGATACGCATACTTGCCGTACAGCTCGAGATCGAAGTCACCGACTCCCGGCGGCAGTAGGGGTTCGATGGGGGGCGCCTGGCTTTCAGAGATTGTTGCGGCGTTGACTTGTGCGGCGGCAATCTGAGGAGATGCTGTCAGGCTGATCGAAATCAGCGAACCTGCCAGCATGGTCGGCACAATCCATCGCATCCGAGTTGACTGCTCCGTCTTCGGCCCAAGGCCGTCCGCGCATGCCGAGTAACCACACGAATGAAGATCGCGGCCTCGGAATGGGCGGATTATAGATGGGGGGGTGGGGGTGTCAAAGAACGGAGTTTCAATGCTGGGGAGCTTGCTTCATCGGTCCCGTGGCGTCCGCATCATTCGGCGTGTCGGCTCGAAGGCGGGCAATCGGTGAACTTTGCCGCGGCCCGCGTCTTCCCTCGCGCAATATCTGCCGTCAAAATGCCTCTCTTGTCGTCGGAGTTTATCTGGAATCAGGCTGCTCCCGCTCCGATAAGGCCTTTGACAGAAAAGCCCTTCCCGCGGCATTTCCGGTCTGTTCGGAACGCGGTTCGGCGAAATCAGGTGGCATGCAATGAAGATGGTTGTGCGCAGGTTGAACGTATCCGCTCAAGTGTCTCGCTGTTCCGGTCTCGTCGCGATGAGCGTGGCGATGTTGTTTGCGCATGTCGGCTGCGAGCAGCCTCCCGGAGATGCGGTGAAGCAGGTCGCCGACGCCGAGCGCGACTTCCGCAGCCAGAATTATCCGTCCGCGGAAGCGAAGCTGACGCAGTTTATCCAGCGTTATCCCAAATCCCCGGAAGCGGCCGAGGCCTATTATCTGCGATCGCTCTGCAATGCGCGTCGTTCGAGCAAGGTCGCGGCCGAAGCGGATGCGCGATCCTGTCTGCGTCTTTCCAAGGACAAGCTCCTGACCGCGAACGCGCATGCCACGATTGCGACACTCTGCTTCGAAGCCAATCGCAACCGCGAGGCGATCGATCATTTCGCCGCGGCGCTCGCCGTGCTGCCGGATAAGGCGCCATCCGACCTGCTCCGGTTCCGTTATGCGACCTGCCTTCAGCGGGAGGGAAGATGGGCCGAGGCCAAGGCGGAGTTCAACGCCGTGTGCAACAGGTATCCCGGCAGCGATCTGGGGCCGCTGGCGTTGCGCATGACCCAGTGGCAGCATGATGCATTCTCAATTCAGTGCGGTGCGTTTCGCGAAAAATCGGCCGCGGTCTCGCTGGAAAAGAAGATCAGGCAGGCCGGACTGAAAGCATGGGTCGAACAGCGCTCCCGCAGCGGTGAAGTGCTTCATACCGTCTATGCAGGCAACTACCCGAGCTATGCGCAGGCGCGTGACGCACTGCCGCGCGTGCAACGGTCTGCGCCCGGAGCGCACATCGTTCCTTAGCATTGGTCTTTCCGCGCCGGCATGGAGGCGGGCGCGGGTATGGGTGGATCGGCTTGTCGGACGGAGGCGCCGACAGCTTTCAATGTGCAGGTTCGCGGCCGTCGCGCCGCAAGACACGGAGTGCCAAGGATGGCAAGCCTCGTTCGATTTCGACGCGCAGTTCTTGCGCAGTTCACTTTTCTGCTGACGGTATTCGGCCTGACCCTCGGCTGCGCGCGGTCCGGGAACTGGATTCCCGATTGCGCTCCGGCCTGCCCGCCGGAAATTTATCAGCCTGCCGCATTGCGGTCCGGCATTCCTGAGCAGTATCTCGAACATCGACCCTATCGCCTGGGCGTCGGCGATGTCCTTGAAGTGATCTATCACATTCGAAACGAGATCACGGCCGAACCGTATCGATTGAAAATCGAGGATCGCGTTCGTATCGTTTTCCCCTATCAGCCGGAATACACCCAGCAGATGACCGTCGGTGGCGATGGCAACATTCGATGCCTGCTGATCGGCGGCGTGCGGGCTGCGGGTTACACCGCGGCCGACCTGGAACTGCAACTTCGCGAACGATACAAAACCTATCTCAAGGAACCGGAACTGACCGTGGTGGTTGACGCTGCCAACGTCAAAATCGATGAGTTGAAAAAAGCCATCACCACGGCGCCGCGCGGCCAGTCGCGGCTGGTGCCGATCAAGCCAGACGGAACGATCGACCTGCCATACGTCGGCGAATGCCGTGTCGCGGGACGTACGGTGCAGGAGTCCAAGGAATTGCTCGATCGCCGCTACGCCGAATCCGATCTCGAAGAGGTGGAAGTGACGGTACAGACGCTGGAGTTCGCGCCGCGGCGAATCTACGTCGGCGGCGAAGTGTTGTCGCCCGGTACGATTGTGGCTCATGCACCGATGTCGCTCGTCCAGGCCTTGTTTCATCTGGGCGGGCCGACGACGCGGGCTGATGCGCGCAAGATCATGCTGGTGCGAAGGAAGTATCAGCCCATTCCCGAGGCCATCCTGTTCGATCTCGACGGGCTGCTCGATGCGGCCAAGGCGGGTCCGGACGGCGGCGTCTTCCGTCATGATGTATACTTGGAGGATGGCGACGTGATTTATGTGCCGCCAACGGGCCTGGCCCGATCCTCTGACTGGATCGATCAGGTGTTCAGGCGAAGAATTCGCACTGTAAACCCGGTTTGCTCCGATGCTGGCGCCAGTCTGGGGTATCAGATTCGCACCGTGCCGGGTCATGCGCGCGGCGGCCGTTGACGGTCGCGCTGTTTCCCGATCCTCCGCGGCGACGTTCCGGCGCGCTGCGGGTTCGCGTTTTTGAAGAGTCAGCGTTGAACTTGCGCGAAGTCCCACAACTTTTTCAGTCCATTTTGCCGATTTCAGAATAAGGTCTTTGATCGGGAAAGTGGATGTCTTCATGCCCAATACACCTGACAGGAAATCTCTGCGCGAACTGGCGCGGGCAATTTTTGAACGCTGGCTGCTTTTGGGAGCCGTCGTCGTCATTGCGACGGCCGGAACCTGGGCCTATTGCCGATTTGTCGTGCCCCAGGAATTCCGCAGCCAGATCAGCCTGATCTTCAAGAAGCCGCAGAACAAGAGTCCGATCTCCGCCGATTCGTCCGGCGACCGGGCGTTGGAAGTATTCGTCCGAGCGCAACAGCAGATCGTGTTATCCGATCTGGTTCTGGCTCGCACACAGGTGATATCGGAGGATGCATCGCTCCGGGATGCATGGTTTGCGCTGCGCGATGCCGATCGCACGGCCTCGTCGGAAGCGGCGGCCGCTGACCAGCGTGCTCGAATGGACGACTTCCTTAAGACGCGCGTGGGCGACAAGGTCCGTGCGGTTCTTGCAGAAGATCAGGGCGCGTTCGACCGCTTTCGCGAATCGATCACCTTCACGACGCCGTGCGGCGATGACGGCGCGATGTCGGAATCGTTCACGATGGTGGTGGACCGTCCGGGCGTCGCCGGATCTCCTGATGGACATCTCAATGCGAAGTACGCGGCCGACGTGCTCGCGGATATGTACATCGTCCGTTTCAGGGAATTGCAGCGCGAGTTGAGTGAACCGGCCGTCCGAGTCATGGACGACGTCATCTCGAATTATGAGAAGTATGTTCGTGACAAACTGGCGGAATATGATCAGTTCGTGCAGGCGCATCCCGGTGATGTGGGCGTTCTCGAGCAATTGATGAAGAGTGGGGTAGAGCACGGCGTCCAGATTCTCCTGAGGCGCGTTCGCGAGAATGATGCGACGCTGAGCATGGAGCACGCGCGCGACAAGGCCGTGCAGGATGTCCTGACTCGGGTGCTGCCGGAGAAAGCGTTCGAGCCGAACGGCATCGAGGGAATGCCGGCGTCCGAAGTTCGGTCTGCCATCGCCAATACGCCGACGGAATTTGTGCAGTCCGATGCAGCCGTGATGGAAATTCAGAAGCACATCGGCGTGCTGTCGGCACGAAAGGCAAAGCTGGAGACCCAGTTCACCGCCGAAAGTCGCGAGATGCGCAATGTGACGGCCGAACTGGATCGCTCTTCGCGTCAAATGCTGGAGGAGATCGTCTCGCGGGCCAGAAGCCTTCGGGCGTCGGTCGAGGCGCGCGAGCAGCAACTGGCGATGAATCGTGAACTGCTCAGCCGGACGGAGCGCGAGCAGAACGAAATTCATCGGAAGCTCGTGACATATGCACGATTGAAGAATGAATTTCTGGTGGCTGAGCAGCATCTTGCGGATCTGCGACGGCAGCAGAGCGAGGCTGTTTCCAACACGCTACAGGCCCGGCAGGCCGTGACAATCAGCAAGCTGAGCGAGGCGTCGATGCCGGACCGGAATCGGCCCGTGCGTCCAAGAACCGCGCTCTACACGTGGATCGCGTTCGGCGCGAGCGCTCTGCTGGGTTTGATACTGGTTTTCGTGCTTGATCATTTCGATCACACGCTGCGTTCCTCAGCTGAGGCGGAGCGGTTTCTGGGCCTTCCAGTTCTTGGGTCGATCAAACGCCAGCCGGGCGGCCTCGTCGGCGTTTACTAAACGGCACAGGCCGGCCGATCGACACCTCCGATGCAAAAGAAAGCGGGGCCACGAACAGCGTCCGCAGCCCCGCCTGAGTAATTCATCGCGATTTGGTGGATCGATCTTTCCAGTGCCGAAACCCGGCGCGGGACGATCAGATGGGGTTACTCGTTCGACGAGTCGCCATCGGCTTTGTTCGCGCCGTCGCCGCTGGCTTCGGCTGGCTCGGTGCTTTCTTCAAGTCGCGAAGGCCGCTCGTTCGGCTTCTTGTAGTTCTGCACGTCATGGATGATCCAGCGTTGGCCGTCGAACGATTCGTAGGATGCCTTGGACTTGTAGAAATCCAACCGTCCGGCGACGGGACCGAGCTTCGCCAGGATCGGGGGCAGGTTTGAAACCATGGTTCGGACCTGTGGCGGCGCGTCGGCCATCATCATTCCCATCATGCCGAGTCCCATGGAAATTCCTGCGATGGCTTGCTGAAGTTCCTGTCCCATGTTGGCCTGATCCGTGAATGAGATACTGACAACGGATCCATCGGGCATCAGCGCTTCCGACTGCCAGCGCTTGTTCTTGGTGATGTTCTGATGCGATCCGGCCGCGGTCTGAAGGCATTTCTTTACGGCTTTCGCTGAAGAGCCGAGGATGAGATGGCCTTCGGCGCAGCCGATGACCGGCGGCTGGAGTCCGCCCATCATCATCATCATTGGATGGGAGATTTGTCGGAACTCGACCTTGTCGGCGACATTGACCTTGGAAATCATCAGGCCGTTCTGCTGACCGAGTAGCTGATTGATGAATGTGAACAGCCGGTTCAACTGGCTATCCATCTTGGCCGCGTCGGTGATGCCGGCGAGCACGACCCAATCCTTGCCGTCGGCATACTGAACCGTCGATCCCTGGAAGAGTGCAAGGACATCCTTCTCGACATCGAGGCCGAGTTCATTCTTCTGAATCTGACCCCACTCTTCGATTTTTGCCTTTCCGTCGGGCGCGTGCTTGGTAACGAGATCAATGAGGTATCGGTACACCTTGGTCATGTCGATGCCAGCCGAGACGCTGAACGAATCGGCTTCCATCGGAATGAATCGTTCGAAGTTGGCGATCGGTTTGCCGCTGGTGATGATGTCATAGATCGGCGAGGACTTGGCGCCGCTTCGAAGCACGGTGGCCGCATCACTCATCACACGGAATCCGTCCGTCCACTCGACCGAGGCGACATAATCGATAACAGACAGGTCGTGCAGGATGGCGGAAACGGCTTTCATTGGATTACCGTCGTTTGCCGCGCCGGATCCTTCTGCGTCCGCCTTTGGCTCCGGTCCGGCGAACATCGCTGACATCTGCCGGAAGGTCGCCATCATGTTTTCGACATCCCAGAAGACCAACTGGTCTTCGGCAGGGGGCAGCTTCTCAAATGCCTGCTTGAAGCGCGAACTTGCGATGAGCGACTTGGCCTCGCCTTTGCCAGACATCAGATTGATGCCGTCCTTGAGAATGGCGGGACTGCCGAATGCAATGAAGATGGCATCCTGATGATTAGCGACCGAAACCGTAATGCCGGGCGCCGCCGGAAAGGTAAGGGTCGTGATCGATGCGCCCTCCTGCTTGGACTCCTCCAGCGCCAGGACCGACTCGCCGGCCTCCTCGTTCACGAATTTGACAAACTCGGCAAGCAGCTTTCGAAGTGCGGAATAATTGGCGGAAGCGCCGTCTTTGTCCGCGCGGCCGATGAACATTCCCTCGTGGAATGCCGGCGTTCCGGGATTGAATCGCCCGCAATAGACAAATTCCTTTTCGAAGATGTCGGACCATTTCACATTCTTGAACAGGGTGGAAAACCGCTCGACGGTGTCGTCGATCTTGTCCATCTGCTCGTCATCGATGACCGCATCGACGAACATGTCCCACACGTCGTTCAATACGCCGCTGTCGCTGACGGCTTTGGTCACTTCGCTCCAGTAGTCATCGAGAAATTTTCGCTCGGGGTTGGACCTGGCGACGACGGCGATGAAGACGTCCTCCGGAATAGCCTTCCCCAGCGAAAAACGGTTCGGATCGGTCTGTGCGAGCGCGCCGGTCGGCGAGACCCAGCCGCACATGAACGCGAAAGCGAGGGACAGCATCACATTTCTCTTCATCAATTTTCTCATCTAATTGAGCTCCCAAATGGTCCAGATTCCTACCTCGATTCGGCCGAGTCAGATCGGCCGGCCCTTTCTTCCTGGCGATGGCTTTGGAATCGCCGAGTCGCAGACTGCACAACGAGTTCCGGTTGCCGTGCTAACGCACAAATGCGGACGGTCCGGCGTCAGGCGAACGCCAACGCACGCATGCCGAACGACTTGCGGCGCTGGGAACAGGTCGCTGTCTCGCTCGAAGTCGCGGCAATAACTGCGAAGGTACCTCGTTTAGCGATGTGGGACAAGATTGGTAGCGGAGAATGCCGAAACGGGGCACATCTTCGCAGATGGAGGTAATTTCACATGGTTGCTCGATTTTTCTCAGCGCGGATCGCGTTGTTTCTTCTGCTTGGTTTGGGAGTGAAAGTTGCCGCGGCTCAGCCGCCCCAGGGTCCACCGCGTCCGGGTGGTGACCGCGGCGCGGGCGAAGGGCGTCCCGCAATGATTTTTGATCGCATGGATGCCAATGGCGATGGCGTCATCGATCGAGCCGAGTTTCTTGCATTTCGCGATGGGATTCGTGACCGGATCAGTGATCGCGATGGACGTCGCGGACCGGCTGACCGCGGCTTTGGGGAAGGGCGTGGCGGCTGGAAGGGACCGGGCGGCCCCGATGGCGAGCGAGGCATGTGGCAACGGGACCGCGATCGGCGTGGACCGGGACGAGGGGAAACGCGTGACCGATCGGGTGGACCGATGCGGGAAGGCGGGCGGGACGGTGCGCATCTGGAGCGGCTTCGCGGCGTCATTGAGGAATCTGTTAATGACGTCTTGCAGGGATATCCGCCAGAGCTTCGGCGCGACGTGATCGAGGCGGTCATCAATGGGTTGCGTCATGCCCACGAGAGGACGATGGGTGAACGCGGCGGACCGCGCGGCGGCGATTGGCGACGCGGCGGGCCCGATCGACGGGACGGCCGGCGACCCGACGCAGGTCCGGGCGAACGGGATGGTGCACGCTTCGGTCCGGGCAAGGGGCCGGATGGTCCTCCGCCTCCGCCGATGGGTGGACCGCGTCGACCGGGTTGGCAGAAGCCTGGACGGGACGGCCCGCCGGATGCCAAGGGCGAGACACCTCCGGCGGCGGACGCGGGTCGGGCAGGACGAGGCGCGGACATGCGGGATGGATTGCCGCATGAGGGTCGGCCGGGCGAACTCGGGCAGCAAATGCAGTTTCGCCGCATGGACAGGAACAGTGACGGATTCGTGACGGCTGAGGAGTTCCCGGGCGGCCCCGAACGATTCAAGGCGATCGACCGGAACAACGACGGAAGACTATCGAAGGAAGAGCTTCGCGATGCGATGCGACGATTTCGTGATGGCGGCGATCAGGGCCAGCGGCCTGATGCGGCGCGCCCCGGCCAGGGTCGCGGCGAAAGAAATGCTCGGCGCGTCGTGATTTGACATCTGTGCATTCCTCGGTCGCTGGTCAATCCATGCGGATCCAATGCGCCGGCCCACCGCGGTCGGTGCTTTGCTTTTATGGGGAGGAAGAACGGGCGTCCAGTCAATCGTCCTGGCCTGCCGAAGCGAAGTGGTCGGTGCGGATGACATCGGATTGGGCGTCCATCGCGTCGTTGGCGAGGCCGTCGGCGGCCTGGTTCTGTTCTCGCCGCACATGTCGGATTCGCCATTTTCGGACATTGCCAAGCAGTGCCATGACTTTGTCATAAAGCGGCAGGAGCCCCGCGTTTCGCACGCGGTAATCGCCATGAATCTGCTTCACGAGCAGTTCGCTGTCAGCGTAAATCTCGATTTCGTCCGCGCCGGCGCGTATTGCCGCCTCAAGCCCGCGAATCAAACCCGTGTACTCCGCCTGATTGTTGGTGACGTGACCGAGAAAGTAGCCGGCTTCGAAAACCGGCTCGCCGTCGGCATTTCGCAGTTCCGCGCCGGCTCCGCCCGGTCCGGGATTGCCTCGCGAACCACCGTCGACATGAAGAATCAGTTTCATCGGCCCAGCTCAGCGTTCGACGGGACAGAGTCCGCGGTCCGGTTTGCAGGGTTACACGATAATCGGTTGTCAGCCATTCAGGAGTGGGCAGCCGCGGCGTGCGTCATGTAGAGAATGCGCCCGCAGACGCTGCAAAGCACGGCTTCATCACGCGACAGGATTGAATTCACCTGCTCGATGGTGATCGACATGTTACAGCCTTCGCAGGCATATTCCTGCCGGCGCGGGTGCGTGCGCAGGACGCCGGCCATCGCCTCACCCTCGTTGGCGCGGGCCACGCGGTTGAACATTTCGAGCGTCTTGGATGGAACAGCGGCCGCCGCCTCTTCACGCTGTGCCTGGAGTCTGTCGAGCCGGTCCTTGCTTCGGGAACGGGCGTCCGCGACCTCGGCTTCCAACTCGGTGAGGCGCGATCTTTCCTTTTCGTGTTCGGCTCGGATGGATTCGAGCTGCTTCTTTTTCTCGTCGATCTGGGTGAGCAGGGTGATAACGCGCTCCTCCACCTTGCTCGTGTCCGCCTTGAAGGTGTTCAACTGGGTGAGGACCGCGGAATATTCCTTCTGATTCTTTGAAGTATTGAGGGCTGCACGATAACGGGCGATTTCGGCTTCGGCGGTCTGTGCTTCGAGATTAAGCCGATCGGCCTCCATCTGGTCGGACTTGATCTGCTTTTCCTGCGATTTGATCCGCGCTTCAACTTCGGCTATTCGCTGCATTTGCCGCGTGCAGGCGCGAACCCTGCGGTCGATGCCGCGTTCAATTTCAGCAATTTGTGTTTCCACTTCCTGAAGGCGATGCAGTGCCTCGATCGTGGCTCCCATCGATGTCGAGTCCCTTCCGCGTCCGGGCGACGCGATATGACAAAGCGCGATTCACTTGAGAAACAACTACATTATTATGCGCGATGCGTACGGATTCGGCAATGCCGACCGACTGTTGCATCGAATCGCCCCGGATGTTGATTGGAGCAGCCTGATCCCGTTTGAACATCCCCCGTGATGGCTGCGAAGCGCGCAAACACGTCATGAGGCGGCCGTTTGTTCCCGGATGAAGCCTTAGACGGCGACTTTGAACTTGATCGCGTCGTGGCATTGATAGCCGATGAGTTGGAAGTCCTCGAATTTCAATTCATCGATCGGTTTCCGGGCGATCACCAATCTGGGCAGCGGCAAGGGTTTACGTTGCAACTGCTCTCGCAGGCCGGCGACATGATCGAAATCGGCGGTCGGACTGCCGGGTTTTGCACAGTAGATGTGGGCATCCACGATGGTGTGGGCGAACTTCCCGACCGACAGATCGCATTCCTGGGCGATCATCTGGGTCAGGGCGGCATACGCGGCCAAATTAAACGGTATGCCGAGGGCGATGTCGCCGCTGCGCTGGGTGAGATGGCAATTCAGGCGGCCATTGAGGACGTGGAACGCGTAGGTGTAGTGGCAAGGCGGCAGCTTGCTTGTTGTGGCGTTGCCCGGTTCCCATGCCGTCACGACGAGGCGCCGACTGTTTGGATCGCGCCGGATTGTATCGATGATATATCGTATTTGATCGATCTCGCGAACGCGCCATTGGCCGTCCTGATCGCGCGTTGCGCTGGGAAAATGTCGCCAGTAGTGGCCGTAGGCGGTCTCGAGATTTCCGTCTTGATCGGCCCAGGCGTCCCAGATTTTGGTGTGCTTCCGCAGGTTGCGGATGTGGTTTTCGCCGGAGAGATACCAGAGCAGTTCGCGGATGACGGCTTCGAAGTTGACGCGCTTGGTTGTCAAAAGAGGGTAGCCCTGTGCCAGATCGACCTGGTAATGCGCTGAGAAAAGGCTGATTGTGTCGATGCCGGTGCGCGAGGGCTTGAAAGTCCCGTTTTCAAGCACGTTCCTGACGAGATCGAGATAAACCTGCATGGGGGCTCCTCCATGAGCTGGACGGGCGCGGATTTTTCTGGCGCATGAACTGCCGAGCAGCCGACCGGTCGAATATAAACGATCGTCGGTCGGTTCCTCAACTTCTGAAATGGAATGATTGTGAATCTGACTAGAAGCGGTTTCAATATTCGACATCGCTCCTCAAAGCATGCGATTTGGGCTCGTTACGGCAGTTCGGCGGCCCCAAGAACCAATTTTGAAACCGCTTCTAAGGAACGCGCGTCAGCGTTGCCTCGCCTTCGTCGATTGTGGTGATGATCCCCAGAAAGGAGATTTCTGTGAATTGTCGCCCGATTGCCTCCGTGAAGCCGGCGTTGAAACTGGCTTCGAATTTCAGATTGGTGCTGGTGCGGAGCAGAAGGTTATCGCCAGTCAGCGTGGCCTTCCCCGAGGCGTTGGTTTGTTTGAATGAAACGCCACCGAGAAAGTTTGTCACGGATGTGACCGTTCCGAGCTGATTCAGTTCGATCACGATTCGGTTGTTGCCGTCTGGATCGCTTGCTTTGATGAGCTGCCACTGGCCTTCGAGCACGGCCTCCGGCACGGGAATCGGCGTCGTATCGCAGCCGGCGAGAATCGGGACGATTGCGACCAGAACGAGCTTTCGGGGATGGAATCGTTTTGCTTTCATAGAATGCACTCCGTGGGCGAGGGAGCAATTCTTGCGGCGTCGTCAATATCTGGAGCGACGCGCGAAAAGTTGCAAACAGGCAGCCAGGCCGGCCTGGATCGCAAGTCCAGGCCAGACCGGGCCGTTGAAGTCCTTGATCAGGATGATCCACGTCCCGAGCGGCGAAATGCCAAACAGAAATGTGGCGGGATCGTCCTCGGAAAACTCGTTCGCGAGTTGAACGAACATTTCGGCGAGCAGCGGAAAGGCCCAGAGCACCACGACGAATATGGCCGTGAGCCAGCCGGCGGACCGCAGATGGCAGTATGCGATTCGCATCAGGCCGCCCGCTGCCAGCATGAAAAGCAGAAACGATGCGATCACCAACGCAATGGCGTCTGGAATCGGCCAATGCAAATTGCCATCAAATCCGGCAATCACCTGCCTCGGAGCAACCAGGCCGAGAACACCGAAGACGACGAGTGCGGAGGCAATCGCAGCCTCCCACATGCCGCGTGGGCGACGGTCCTTGAAGTTCGGGTCTTTCCGCTTTCGCCGATTCCAGGCGACTGATCTCCATGCCGCGTTCGAGACCGGCAGAACCGCCACGAGCGCGAGCGACGCAATCGATGCCAGCAATTGCGTGCTTGTTTCGGCGAATTCCGGGGAGACAATCCGAGGTTGCGATGGTTGCGACATGCGCATGCCGGCCGCGCAGGCCAGCGTGCATAGGGCGACAAATCCCAGTGCGAGCGTCGGGGTGAAGGCCGGCACATCATCACGCAGATATCGTCGCGACGCTCCGATGAAAAACGTCAGCGCCATGGCGAGCTGAAACAGCATGGATACGACAACGAGCATCCCGTCGTCGGGTGAGAGCGTCGAGCCGGCGGCGGAAGCGAGACGGCTGACCAATTGCAAATTCGTCAGTAATGAGAATCCGGGGTGTGCGGCCATCATCTCCTGAAGCGGCGGAACGATCAGAATGACCGCAATCGGCGTGACGATTCCCGCGATGGCCACTTTGCCTCGATAGGACAACGCGGACAGAACCGAAGCAGTCCACGTCACGGCAGCTCCACACGCGAACGCCCCGAAAATCAGGATTGGCGCATACCATTGCAACCCGGCAAGTCTCGCCAGGATCATGCAGGCGATGATATTGACGAGCGTGAAACACTGAATCGAGAGCGTCGGCCCGGTGAGATAGCCCAGCACCGCCGTATAGCCGGACATTGCCGAGCAGCGGTGCGACGTGATCATGTCGCTGGTGTAGTCGCGCAGAATCGCCTTGTTGATGACGCCAGAGCCGACAAGCACCAGCAGGACGCCCGAAATCCCGAGCGTCAAAATCAGGGAGCCGGCGGCGAATTGGCTGAGCGAACGATAATCGGCCGAACTGCGGTAAATGAAGATGTTCAATGCGAGCATGGCACCGGCATAAATACCGCACATGGCCAGAACGCGGTTGATGCCGCCCGCGAGGCGTATCTGAACCCAGCCGATCGGATTGAATGCGGAGCCCACTTCGGATGCCATTCGCCGAGTCCTCTATTTCGTGCCATCCGGCGTGAGGCCGGGGAGCAGTTCTCGTGCGGCACTCGAAGTTTAATCCGGATTGATTGGCGCGGCAAAAATGCCGGTCGTCCGCGCGGCTACGCGGCCTCGTCGCGAACAGCGCCGGACTCAGGCCCGGGCAGGTCCCGCCGGCGGATGCGCCGCGCCGATTATGGCCGAAGCCGACGGTTCGCCCTGCTCAATCAGATATCGCTCGATCCCGCTGACAATCCGCATCGGGGCATCCGGATGCGCGAATAGCGCGGTGCCGACCGCGACGGCGGTCGCTCCAGCCAGCATGAACTCAATCGCATCCTGCCAGCCACGAACGCCGCCCATGCCGACGATCTGCACGCCTGCGTCGCGGGCCACCTCGCGATAGACGCGATGGATCATCTGAACCGCCATCGGTTTGATGGCTGGTCCGCTGACGCCGCCGGTGGTGTTTGCCAGCACGGGCTTACGGCTGCGAATGTCAATTTTCATACCCATGAAGGTATTGATCATCGAAAGGGCGTCGGCTCCGCCTTCGACGGCCGCCCGCGCGGTGGCGCAAATGTCGGTGACGTTGGGCGAGAGCTTCACCATCAGCACGCCGCGCGTCACGGTCGGACGGACCGCCGCGACGAGTTCGCGCAGGAGGCCTGGATCGGTCCCGAACGTCAGGCCGTCCCTGACATTGGGACAGGAAACATTCAATTCAATCCCCGCGAGACCCTCCGCGGTGTCAAGTACGCGGCACACTTCCACATATTCGTCGATGCTGTGTCCCGCGACATTCACAAAGACCGCGGGTCCCAGCGTCGCGCATTCCGGCAGCTTTGACCGCATGAATTCGTCGAGGCCGACATTGGCAAGGCCGATCGCATTCAGCATGCCGCCCGGCGTTTCCACGATGCGCTGCGGAGGATTACCTTTGCGCGGCTGAAGCGTGACGCTCTTGGTGGTGAAGCCTCCGAGCCGCGACATGTCCAGGTAGGGGGCATATTCGCGACCATAACCGCAGGTGCCGGACGCGGTGAGGACCGGATTTGACAGGCGAATGCCACCGATGCGGACGCTTAGATCGGGCTTTGACACGCGCGGCCGGCTCCTTGGCGGGGGGCGAGTTCTGATTCGGGTCCTGGCGGCAGGTCTCAGTCGCATCCGCCGCGAGCGCACCATCTCGCGGGGCATCGGGGTTGTCAAGCCGAGGGTGACCGTCGAAGGGTGGTGCGATACAATGCGGCTTTGGTCGGGAGCGCGGCTGAGGCGATCCCGTTTGGCAGTTTGCCCGTTCCATCTGAGGACGAGCCGTCCGAAGTCGGGCCGAACCTTGATTGCGGTCGTCGGTGCAGCAAGCGCTGGCGACGCCATTTGGAGTTTTCGCGGCATGTCGCAGCGAACGATGGAAGCCCACTATCGGCCGAACTGGGAATTGACCCAGGCTCACGGCCTGCTCGGCTATAACTGCGGCTATGCCCGGCCAGATGTCGTCGAGACTTTCGATGAACACCAGAAATCGCTGGTCTGGCAGCTGCTTGGCGATGCGCCAATCTCAGCCGAATCCACGGTACTCGATGTCGGTAGCGGCATCGGCGGGCCGGCAGGTTGGATGTTTCAGAAATTCAATCCGGCGCGACTCTTCGGGATTGAATACCTGGGATCGAGCGTCCGCGCGGCCAATGACCGATTCGCGTCGTCGGCACGGCGGCCATTCTTCGTGCAGGGCGACGCCCATCACCTGCCGTTGCCGGATGCGTCGATCGACGTGATTTTTAATCTCGAATCCGCGCTGCACTATGCCGACAAGGATCGTTTCATCAGCGAGTGTCGGCGCGTCCTGAAGCCCGCGGGCACGCTGTGTCTTGGCGATATCACCACAAGCCGGAAATGGCTGTTCGCGCCCGTGGAAATGCTGAACAAGCTTCCGTCGCAGTTTAACTCCAATGTGCATCTGTGGTCCGTGACGGATTACAAGAATGCATTCCGCCGACACGGTTTCGAGCTATTGCGTCACGAAGATGCGTCGCTGCCGGTCGCTCGTTCCATTGAAGACGGGCTCGCGGAAATCAGGCATCGCGGCTGGCGCGCGAGCCGGGGCTTTCGCGGTCGCATTGGCTTTATGGCCGTTCTGGCCAAGCTGCTGCGCTGGCGATGCCTGGGTTACGATCTGTTCCGCGCGCGGCCGACGAACGTCCGCGCCGGCGCGTGAGTTGCCGATGACGCGGTGCTCGGCGATTGCCAGATCACTCTTTCCGCATTCGATTGAAATTCCAGCAGCTCGTGGCGATGGTCCGTCGCCGAATTCCTTGCCCGATGTGGTTGGCGCGTTGCCGGAGGATGGTGCAGCAACCGCGGAAACATCGCTTGTCGATCCCCTTAAAAATGTGACAGCTTCCGCCGGCGTCTATCTGCTCACCGATGAATCCGATCGCCCGATTCTGCTTGCCCATGCACAAAACGTGCGGCGGGCGGTGGCGCATCGATTGGCCGCACCCGATCCGAATGAACGCACAAAGCGTGCGAATCTGTCAGACGTGACGCGGCGCCTCCACTGGGCAGAGACCTTCAGCCCATTCGAAACACACTGGGTCCATTATCGCGCGGCCCGAGCGATGTATCCGGCGTCGTATGGCGAAATGATCGGATTTGCGCCGGCGTGGTTCGTCCGAATTGACCCATCCGCGCCGTTTCCACGTTTCACGGCGACGGATCGGATTCGCACGGACGATGCTCGATATTTTGGTCCGCTTGCGGCGATGCGCGATGCCGACGAATGGATCCACATGTTGGAAGATGCGTTCGACTTGTGCCGCTATCACAACGTTCTGGAAAGGGCACCGAACGGCGAGCGCTGCGCCTATTTCGACATGGGCAAGTGCCCGGCGCCTTGTGACGGCAGTCTCTCGATGGACGCATATCGCGACATGATTCGCGGCACCATCGAATTCACCGGTGGGCGACATGACGATCGCCTGGCGGTGCTTCGAAACCTGATGCAGCAGGCATCCGACAGGCTGGCGTTCGAGAAAGCCTCGACGATTCGCAAGGTCATCGAACGAGCCGAGATGACTGCGGCGCGGCCGGAGTACGCCTTCATGGGCGACATGGCAACTGAGGCGCGATTGGTGATTCAACGTGCTTCCAGTCCGCGGCGCGATGAGAGAAAGTCGCTGTTGCGGCCCTACTTCGTTGCGGGTGGCCATCTCGAGACCGGGGCGGCCGTGTCGTTGGCGTCGGTCGCCGAGCACCTGCCTGCGTGGATCGAATCCGCTCGACAATTCCGACTCGTGAGACGCAGCGCGAAATCGACGGCTGGCGTCGCATCGGCGCGTGCGGAGGCGGTGCAGCGTGGCGAATTGGCTTCCCTTGTCGCGAAGTTCCTGTTTCAGGGCGACAAGGCGGCAGGCGTGTTTCTTCATGTTGATCGATTGCCGGACGCGGCGAGCCTGCTTGAACTCGTTCGGCAACGCTTCAGCGTGGCCAAGGCTGCAACGGCACAGACTGAAAATTGACCCTACGGCGGGGGCTTCTAGAATGGCCGTGTCTTGAAGGCGTGAAACCAGGCGTCGACATTCTGAGGTGACACCCATGCGACGATACGTGCCGCTGATCTGTCTTGCATTGTTTATGGCGATGAACACCGGCTGCATGACGGCAGCGAAGCGCGTTTTGAAGGAAGCGCAAGGCGCGACCTCGAAATCGCGAACCGTTCCCGGCTCCTCACGCGATCAGTACCGGTCGTACGGCGCGGTGAGCGTCAGCCCCGCGACCACCGAGGTCGAGCCCCTGGTCGCGCCTGAATTCATGAAGGCGCTGCGCATAGAATTGGTTAACCAGTTGACCGGCGGGGATAAGCCGTTGTTCCGGAAGTCAGACGAGCCCGCGCTGAATATCGATGCTCGCGTCATGTGGTATCACAAGCCCGGCGCGCTTGGCGACATCCTCGGCACCTATTCATATACGGTCGTGGTTTACACCATGTCGATCGAGGGTCGAATTCTGGATCGCGTGCAAATCGTGACCAAGAGCGCCGCTTCGCGAACCGACGATTCGGATATGGCGGCTTCGTCGGCTAAGGAACTGGTTGAGTGGTTCGGCGCCCGCCGCGAAGGCGAGTTCGAAGAAGACGAGGAGGCGAAAGTCCGACGGGAAGAGGATCGCCGCCGCCGCGATAAAGAGTAGTCCTGGAAAGGGATGTGCGGTCGCCATTCCGAATGCGCCGGGTCCCCGTCTGCCGCGTTGCTCGGTCCGGGGCGTAGAATGAGCGAGGTGGCGTGGATGCACTCGTTTCTTCTGATTGTGCTGCTGGTGTCCGCCGTCGCGATGCAGGACGACGCGTCACCGCGAGGCGATTCGTCGCCGACCTCCACCGCTGCGGATTCCTCCGCGAATGGGAATGCGTCATACGTCAATTCCAGTTTTGAGGCGGACGAACAGATCCGGAAGGCTCGCGCGCGGGCGGATGAAGGAGACTGGACCGCCGCGGCTGTCGCGATGCAGGAAATCATTTCTCGGCATGGCCGTCAGGTCTCGCGCATTGACCGGGATCGTTTCGTCGGTATTCCGCGCCTCGTTCAGTTCGAAATCAGTCAGTGGCCCGATGCAGGGTTGAGGGCGTATCGGTTGGCCTTCGAGAAGGCGGCTCGCCTTGATCTTGAAGCAGTTGCCACACAGCGCGATCCTATTCGGGTTCTCGAAGTGGCGGAGCGCTTCTTCTGCACGGAAAGCGGGGCCGCCGCGATGGATCGCGCGGTCGAACTGGCGATGGAGTCCGGCGACTTCGAGGCTGCCCGTCAGTGGATGGAAGATCTGGTGCAACATCATCCGGACCGAGCACAGCGCGGATTGGAATGGACGACAAAGCTGGCGGTGTGCGATGCCTGGCTGGGCGATCTGAGCCGCCTCAAGGCAATTGTCTCGTCGCAGGCCGCGGAGCCGGACACCATGCGCGTCAATTGGGGTGGGCGTGAGCGAAGCATTCGCGCATTCGCTTCCGACATGGCCGCCGATCTGAAAGAACAGGCCGGACTTGGGGCGCGTGGGGAGCCCTTCGGAACGTCGGCCGCATTCTGCGGTGGCGCCGATCGACTGGCCTGGTTCTCGACGCAGGCGGTGCCGGAGGCGGCGCTGTGGCGGTGCAACCTATATGACACTCAGGCCGGCGTTGAACACACGGTCTTCGATCTCCTGAAGGGTGGCGATTCGGGGTTGCAGTCGCGTTCCGTGCAGAGCGGCCGTCTGCTTTCGGCGATGCCGGTTGGCGGCGGCGGCAGAGTATTTGTGAGCGGCACCGGCAGCGTATGGGCGATCGATCCTGAGCGTCCGCAGCGTCCCGTCTGGCGGTTCGATCTGTCGGGCGCGCCGCGGTCGAATTCGGGCTGGATGAGCGAGGACGAGCCGCCGGAACTGCATACGCTGCTCTACGCGGGCGGACGGGTCTATGCCGCTCTGGATCGGGAGGCCAATGAATCGGCCGGGGAAGAGACGCCGCGCCGATCGTCCTGTCTCGTCTGTCTCGACGCGCGAACGGGCACGGAGCTCTGGCGGAACGATTTCGCAAGTCAGGCGACGCGCTTCGAGGAACTGTCGCTCGATGGCGCGCCGATCCTTCATCGCGGACGCTTGTACACGCTTGCCCGCAAGCGGAAGGGCTTCGGCTTCGAATCGTGCCACCTGTTTTGCATCCATCCGGAATCAGGCAGGCTGGATTGGGCACTTCATGTGGGTGAAGCCGCGACCGGCAGCTACGGATACACCCATCCGACATGCTCGCTGCCTGCGGCATCCGGCGATCGGATCTATGTACACTCGAATCTCGGCACCGTCGCGGCGGTGAGCGCGTCCACCGGCGGCACAATCTGGCTGGCGACCTACCGCTCACGATATGCGGATGAAACGGAGGCGACCTGGCCGACCAGACTGGGCCAGCCGATCCGCTCGTGGCAGTACCAGCCGACGATGGTGTGGCGCGGCAACGTCGTCTGCATGCCGATGGACCTCGACGAGATTCTCATGCTGGATGCGGCGGACGGGCATGTGAAGCGCCGATTGCCGATGGATAGGCTTTTCAATGCCCAATCGCTGTTGGGCATTCGGGGGAATCTGCTTTACGCGGCCGGTGCGCAGTTGGTCGCCTATGACCTTGATCGCGATGAGATCGCCTGGCAGCGTCCGATTTCGGAGGGGCGGCCTTTTGGACGCGGCGTGGTGACGTCGGCGGGCATTTTCGTTCCGACGGCTCAGGCAGTAATAGCCTATTCACTGGACGGCCAGTCTGAGTCGGTTCATCCGTGGCCGATCGAACATGCGGGAAATCTCGTGCCGATCGACGATGTGATTGTCGTTGCATCGTCCAGTGGTTTGTCGGGCTTAATGTCCCGGACCGGCGCCTTTGCCCGACTGGAAGCAAGAATGAAAACCGGGCCGAACGATGTCGCGCCGGCTCTTGCGATGGCCGAACTGGCATTTGAATCCCGCGACGACGACCGGGGCCTCGATGCCGCGCGTGAGAGCGTGCAGCGATGTCTCGCGGACGAATCACCGGATCGGCCCTCGCGGCGCGACGACGAGGCCGCCTTGGCCCGAAGTCGCCTGTTTGCCCGGCTGCTAACGCTGGCGGAGTCAGTCGCGAATCGGACAGGCCGGCAGGGCGACGATGCCAAAACGGCGGCATCAAATGCGGCAACCGCGGTCCATTTGGTTGAACTGGCCGGGCGCTGTGCCGCTGCGCCGGCCGAAGATGTGATCGCTCGCCTGCTGCTTGCGAGGTGGCGTTGGACTCTGGGCGAGCCGTCGGAGGCGATCGATCTTTATCAATCGCTGCTTTCGCGGCCGGAGCTGCGCGAGCTTCGCGTGCCGATGCGGCGGGCGTGGTGCCCTCCGCTGGACAATGGTGAGTCCATCGACGCTGAGCAGGAAACCACCATCAAGCTGATTGCGGAAGAATGGATCGACCTGGCGATCTCGAAGTTCGGCCGTCCGGCATATTCTGGAGTGGAATCAGCGGCGCGGGCCACGCTGGACAAGCTCAATGACGCCGGTGAATCCACGCCGGATGCCGAGTCTTATCTGCGAATTGCATCGGAATATCCCAACAGCGCTGCTGCCTGTGATGCGTTATTCCATGCTGCTCGGCTGTCGGCTTCAAAGCACGATGCGGAGGCGGCGGTTCGTTCACTGCGGCTGGGACTGTCCCGCGATCTGTCACCCGACCCATTTCGGGGCGCGGTGGCGTCAGCTCGTGTATCGAATCTTCAACTGCTTGTGGATCAACTCTCCGCGATGGGTGACGTCACCGAAGCCCGGCGATGGCGGGAGCGCTGCACGCGATGGCATCCGGAACTGAACTGGTCTGAGTCGCGAACCGGCGCCGATCCCGCGCCGAATTTCCATGCGAACGCGCGCCAGCAGGGTGACGGTATTGCGGCATCGGAGTTTCCTTCGCCGAGTTTTCCGGCAAGAATCGGGTATCGCCGGCTGTCGTCCGAGCGTGTGTCCGTACTGGGGTCCGGCGAGATGGATGCACGCGCCGTTCCGTGGGATGCGGTGTTGACGTTTGCTGCTTCGAAGATCGAAGCTCGACAGGCATCCACGGGCCGCAGCATCTGGCCCCGCGCTTTTGCATGTCCGACGCTGCCGATTCTGCTGGGACATGATCCGGCGTTGCTTTACTTCGCCGGCGCTCACAGTCTTTTCGCGCTGACGAGGACGAGCGGCAACGTTGCCTGGCAGTTCGGTGTCGAATCGGATGACGATCCCATGATCGACCCGGAAGCGCTGCCGACCTGGACCGACCACGTTGTGCTCGCCGATCGGGTGATCAGCGCGTCGGATCGGGGAGAACTCGTCTGTGTTCAGCTCGCGGATGGGCAGGTCCGTTGGAGGCGAGCGCTCGAGGGCGGTACAGCCAGCCATCTCGCGGCCGATCAACGGCTCGTCTATTGCGCGAAATGGCGAGGACGGCACAATGTCATCCATCTTCTTGATGCCGGAACGGGAGAGCCGCGCGGTGAGTTCCAATGCGACGATAGCCGGCCGATCCAGATGCTTCGCCCCATCGGCGACGGCCGATTGCTGATTCTTCTCGCACGCAGCGCGATGTGCGTCGATCCGGCGCGAGGTGAAGTTTTCTGGAGTGTGGCGACCTCGCGGCACTATCTCGTCTCGACGTTTCTTGCTGATGTGGACGGCTTCATTCTCAGCGACGACGGACGAAGCGTCTTCAAACGGGATTACCAGTCCGGGCGGCTACTCTGGCGGTCGTCATTAATCGGTGCGGATGAACGCGACGGGCTCTGGACTTCCTTCGCTGACGGACGCGTGCTGATCGGTGCGCGAGACGGCCTGACCGCTCTGGATTCCGCTGACGGCCGTCTGCTGTGGAGCACAAACGCGCCGCTGGTAATGCGTTGGCAGTCGCCGATTGTGACGGCGGATTCGGTTTTGACCGTGACGCCGGTTGAGAGGAAACGCGACGGGCAACCTCCGTTTTCCCGCGACGACCACGAAAAGTCCGTGCAATTCCGGATCGATCGCTTCCTGCTCAGCGATGGTCGCGCCGCCGCTGCGACCGCGGACGGACCGCTCATCACCGAGCCGCTCACTTCGTTCGGCGGCGTCTTTGTGCGCGACGGGGCGATCATCGTTCTCGACGGCGATCGGTTGATCGGATACGTTGGCGGTGACGGATAACGCGGACGCACGGGTTTTCCGCGCAGCGAGGCGGATGTGCTGATCGTACATGACGATCCTCTGGAAATCGCCCGATGAAGATTCAGATCTCGACCTTCGTCGACCGCCTCTACGGTGAGAACGCCTACGTCGTTCGGACACGCGACGGCGGCCCATGCTGGATCATCGATCCCGGCTTACCGCCCTCGCCGCATGAGATTCTCGCCCATCTCAAGTCCCACAATCTGCAACCGGCGGCGTTGATTCTGACGCACGGCCATCTTGATCACATCGCCGGCGTGCCCGCAATTCGCGAAGCGCTGCCGTCAATTCCGATTCACATCGCGAACGACGCGAAACCCGCGCTCACTGATCCGGACGAGAATCTGTCCGGCCCGTTCGGCATGGGCATGGTCGTCGGCGATTTTGAGACCATCGACCTGCCGCCCGGCGGCGTCCTGACGCTGGATAATACAAGATGGCGTGTGTTTGACACCTCGGGGCACGCGCCCGGCAGTCGCAGCCTGTATTGCGAAAGCGCTGGTATCGTGATTGTTGGGGATGCCTTGTTTCAGGGATCGGTCGGCCGCGTCGATTTTCATCACAGCCAACCGAAGCTGCTCATCGAGAATATCCGGGAAAATCTGCTGACGCTCCCGGACGAAACCGTCGTATTTTCCGGTCATGGCCCGACGACGACGATCGGAGATGAAAAGCGTCACAATCCCTATCTCCGCGAAGGCGGGATCGACTTATCCAGCGAGTTTGAATGACGCGCGGGAATCTCCGCGACGCTTTCGCAAACGTCCCGCGTTGCGACGAGGCTCCTCGGTCGTCACAGATTGTCCGCTCGGCTGGCCGTGGTGCGTTTGCGCCGCTTGAACGGAATCCTGAGAGAGTACTTGCCGTCGGACAATTCGCTCTGCACAGGATAGCCGCATTTGTGAAACACGCGGAGCATTCCCTGGTTGTCGAGCAGGACCTCCGCGGTGAATCCGGTCACGCCGCGTGAAATCGCCGCTTCGACAAGCGATTGCAGCATCTGCGTGCCGATGCCCTTGCCGTGATCCTCATCGCGGACAAGGAACGCCGCTTCGGCGAATGTGTTGCGCGGGTCCTTGCTGTAGTGGGCGATTCCCATGAGCTGCCCGTCGGCGTCCGCATCGGTCAACATCACAAGTGCCATATCCGCGTCATAATCGACCTTCAGAAACTCCTGCAATCGCTCATGAGGCATGGCCTTGATCATTCGGAAAAACCGATAGTGAATCGATTCCTCCGAAAGCCGGTAGAACATGTCGCGGAGCAGCGGCTCGTCCGTAAGCTTGAGCGGCCGGAGAAACGCCCGGCGGCCGTCCTTCAGCACGATCCATCGCTCCAGGTCCTCGGGATAGACCGGAGTCCGTATCGGCAGTTCGATCTGATCCGGGTAGATCAGCCTGCGGGACTTTGCCTCGCCCACCAGCCACGGGCGGAAGCGGGGATCGGCGATCTGAATCAGCGCCATGGCCCGTTCTCGCACGTTTCGGCCGTGGAGATACGCGACGCCATGCTCCGTGACGACATAGTGCACATCGCCACGGCTCGTGACGACACCCGCGCCGGGCTTCAGCGTCGGCACAATGCGCGAGACGCTGCCGTCGCCCGTGGTCGAAGGCAGCGCAATGATCGGCTTGCCCTCGTGGGACCGGGCCGCTCCGCGCATGAAGTCCACCTGTCCTCCGATGCCGCTGTAGAAGGCGGTTCCGATGGAGTCTGAACAGACCTGCCCGGTCAGGTCGACTTCGATCGCGCCGTTGATCGAGACCAGCTTCTCGTTCTGCGCGATGACGAACGGATCGTTGACGTACTCCGTCGGATGGAATTCGACCATCGGGTTGTTATTGACGAAGTCATAGAGCTTTCGCGAGCCGATGACAAAGCTCGCGACGATCTTGCCGCGGTGCAGCGTCTTCTCGCTGTTATCAATGACGCCCGCCTCCACCAGCGGAATCACGCCATCACTGAACATCTCTGTATGGATCCCCAGATTCTTGAAGCCGTGGAGATTGTGCAGCACCGCATCCGGAATGTTTCCGATTCCCAGCTGGAGCGTGGACCCATCTTCAATGAGATTGGCGATATGCCGCGCGATCCGACGGGAAAGGTCGTCCGGCTTGCCCATCGTCAGCTCGAAAAGCGGCATGTCGCAGGGAACCATCACGTCAATATCGCTGACGTGGATAAAGTTATCGCCGAGCACGCGCGGCATCTGCTCGTTCACCTGCGCGATGATCAGCGGCGCCATGTCAGCCGCGCTCTTGCCCACATCGCATGAGATGCCGAAGCTGCAGTAGCCGAACGCGTCGGGCGGACTCACCTGCAACAGCGCTGCATCAATCACCATGCGCCGGGATCGGAACAGCTCCGCAATCTCGGACAGGAAAATCGGCGTGTAGTCGGCGCGTCCTTCCTTGATCGCCTTGCGGACGTTTTCACCGATGAAAAAGGCGTTGTGGCGAAACCGGCCCACGAACTTCGGATCGATGTACGGCGCCGGACCGAGCGTCATGATGTGCACGATTTCAACGTCCGTCAGGTCCTCACGCGCGACCAAGGCCTCGGACAGAAGTTGCGGGACCGCAGGGCCGCTGCTCAGAAAGACGCGCTGCCCATGCTTGATACCGGCGACAGCCTGCGCTGCCGTCCGGATTTTGTCCCGATAGCGATCTTTCCAGCTGGCGGTCACCAATGTCTTTTCCCTTGTTTCGGTTGATTCGAACATCGTGATACCATCGGCCCCGCTGGGGCGGTTGAATATTAGTGTCACCTCGTCAAACATTCACTACGCAATCGGCGCGCCGCATCGGCGGGAATCCGCGTCCCGTCAAGCGATGATTCGCCTCAGCCATCGTCGGGTGAGATCGACGCTGGCCGCCGTTGTGACTGCGATGATCCCAATCAGTTCGAGCAAGGGCTGGGCAGCTTCCGCTTTGCCGTGGCCTGAAAACGTGCGAATCGATGCCGTAAGCCGCGTTGGGCTCATCTGCGAATCGCGAAACTTTGCGCAGTGACTGGGTGATTTGCCGAATGGCCTGATGCAATGGACACGGCCCGGCACGCTCCATGATTTTCCCGGCGGACAATTCACCCTCCGGCTGATTCACTGCCGCTTTGCCGTCGGACTTTGTGCCGTGGACGTTACAGCGTCTGAGCGAGAAATGATGCGCCGAAGATTGCCTGCCGCGCCATGCAATGTTCAATCGATGCCGATATCGCCGCCCGGCTGCGTTCAGTCACCATCGTCCGATCGATCCGCCGAGCTGTGTGGCTTCGGATCGGAATCCTCCGGGGGTTTTGAGTCAGGCGTCTTTAGACGCGGCTTCGGATCATCTCCGCCTTTGGCAATCTTCATGGCGAGTGCCAAAGTCGGACTCAGCACCAAAGCCCGTTGTTCCGCGTATTTTTCGATTTCTCGACGCCGAAACTCAGATTCCCAATCCGCTTGCCGAGTCGACCACAGCTCGAATGCAAGGACATCGCGTCCCAGTTCGAAGCCCTTCGCCGCTTCGGCAAACGCAAGAGGCCACGCCCAGGCGGTCGCGACAGCGAAGGTCTTGCCCTGTTTCTTCTCGATTGCCTTGGGCCCGAAGTCCCACATGGCGGATTTCATAAGCGATTCGGAAGGGCAACAGAGGCGCCACTCAACGTCCGGGGGCAGATTCTCGGGAAATCCGCGGGCGGCCAGGGCCTTGGCGTCGAGTTCAAACGGGGTAATGCGACAAACAAGGTCCTCCGACATCTCCGCATCTTTGTATTTCTGGCGCTGAATCTCCTCATTCGGCAGTTCATGTTGTTCAACGCCCGCCGCAACCGCCGTTCGATTTTGCAGGCGAATCAGTTCGACGATGGAGTCGACAAATGGCGCTTCGTTGTCGTCAACGACGATCACCAGTCCCTTGCCAAGCGGCCGCTTGTACGTGCGATTGAGGTGACCGGCCAACTCCCCGATCCATCGATTCGTCTCGCCGGCCGTGGCCTCGTGGGTTGCATAAATATAGGCCCGGCTGGTATGCCAGAGGCGACGACCATCAACCTCCGCCGGCATGTCGGCAGGACGTTCGAGCAGCCTGCCGGGACCGCAGCCACTCGTCAACGCGATGAAAAAAAACGCGGTCGGCACACCCAGACGAACGCAAGTTTTTCCGATCTTTGGCGACATCAAAGGGAATCATAGCATCGGCGATTTCGGCGGGAAACGGCTCTACCTGTCGGCCGGTCCGCCACGGGTCATCGATCGGGCGAGTGCTGCACAAGCCGGGGGCCGGGCATTCGTCGGCGGGGTCGCGGGATGGCGAGGGGGAATCGCGCTCCGCAAACGGCGTGGATGGGGAAGTCGACGATCGGGAAGCAACGGGCAGGTCCGTCAAAAATAGACAAACGTCTGTATGAAAATGGCGACGTACCGGTCTGATGTCGGGATCCCGGCAAACTCGATGCCGAATGGATGCGATTGAATAATTTTCGATTCTCAATTTGTCATCCGCGTGGCACTCGGCTTGCCGGAGTTCGGCGTAATCGGAAATTCACGCGATTTTTTTTCGAGCGCGCGGAAATAGGGCAATCGTGTGGCCGGCTTTTGAAATTCAAGAACTTGCGCTTCGTCTCGGTGATGCATTTGTCGGCTCGCATCCCCGGACCGATTTGACTTCACGAACTCACGGGTTACGGTCTAGGTAATGGAGCATCCGAGAATCTTTCCGGATTCGATCAAGGGCGTTTGCGTTTCGACGCTTCTTTGATGATGGCAGGATTGGAGGTATCCCATGGTGGAAACTCGAAAGCCCGTGAGTTCCCGCGTAACCCAGGTGCCCACGAACGGTCGCTCGATTGACATTCATCCCTGCGTACAAAGTGTCCTCCCCGGCCTGTGCGCTTGTGCCGTCAGCGGCCGAGTGATCTCCACCCCACGATCAATCCGCTTCAGAATATCCTCGCATCGCGGCGAGGCCGCGACAGCACGCGCGCTGACATAGCGAACCGAACGTCCTTCGCGCGCATCATGTGCGAGGCACGGTGGTTCATCCTGCACCCGCACCCCGTGCGTGCAGTTCTCATGGATTGGAATTGGTTTCGGAAAAGTGGACCTCGCGCCGTCGCGATTCGAAGACACCGCGCCCATGGCGGTTCGAGAATTCAGTGGCGGCCGAACCGGAAAGGAGAAACGGACATGTCGATTATCCGCATAAGGCGAATGGAAATGCTGGGTGTCGCCTTCCTGTCAGCCTCGTTGTTGATAATGACCTGCACGGGGTGTGACGAGTTGGAGGCACTCCTCGGTCGGCTTCTGGACCGCGGCACGCGCGTCGAAGTGACAAATAACGGGGACTATCCCGTGGATGCGGTGTTCTATATCAGCGGCGAGCAGAATATCCCGCGGGCGCTGCTCGTTGAATTGGGCGAACGCATCGCAATCACGATCGAGCCGGGCCAGACCATGCCGTTCGTGCGTGACTGCGACGATCTGCAGGCCATTGTGCTCGATGATGCTGATCTGCGCGTGATCGGAGCAATCGGGCCGGAGACCAGCAGCGAGGTGCTGCGCGACGGTACGGACTTCGGCTGTCGCGACACCATTCTGTTCACCTTCGATCATTCCGCCGTCCTGGTCGACTTCGACGTCACGACCGGACGCGCGCCCGACTGATGCACGAATCGGCGATGACGAAGCTGGACGCCAGGGCCGTTTGTCTTCCGGCTCAGCGCATCCCCGAAGCCCGAGAAAGGAGGCTGTGAATATGCAGGTGTGTACATGGATTGTCACTGGCCTTGTCGCGGTGTTGTGCGGCTGCACCGTGCATGGCAAGTGGAACATGAAGGATATAGAGCCGACGGCCGCAATCCGCGATTTTGACTTTTCCGTCATCACTCTTCAGGAGGACGGAACATACTACGCCGAACGCAACATGGGTGGCATTCGCACGACATCGGGAACCTATCGCTTCGATGGCCGGCTTCTCGTCCTGGATCCACACGATGGTGAAGCAATGACTTTCGACGCGACCTTATCCGGTGACGGCCGACGACTTGTTGTCGGAAAGTTCTGGAGGGACCACAAGGTGAAAGCGGTCTTCGCTCGCAAAGGCCGAGTGTGACGCCAGGCTGCTCCGGAAGAATCTCTGGCGTAATGTAATTCTGATTCATGTGTGCGAGCATACGAAAGTGAGGCAGAGAGATGAACGCGTACATTCGACAAATGGGTCTGCTCATCGTGATCTCAGGCTCGGTTGCTGTCATGCCGGCGATGGCGGATGACCTTCACCCGGTGAAGAAGGACAATCGCTGGGGCTATATCGATTCACGAGGCAACGTCGTCGTCGAACCCCAATACGACAAGGCCGGGAAATTCTCCGACGGACTGGCGCTCGTGCAGAAGGGCGACATTCGCGGATTCATCAACGAAAAAGGTGAGATGATCGTGAACCTGACCTATCACGAGGCGGAATCGTTCCGCGAGGGAATGGCCCGCGTCTTTGAGAAACAGGGGCTCATTGGCGGCCGCTACGGTTTCATCGACAGGTCCGGCGCCGCCGTCATTCATCCGAAGTATGTCGATGCCGGCGACTTTCATGAAGGGCTCGCCCGCGTGAAGCGTGACGGGTCCTGGGGCTATGTCGATCCCGCGGGCGATGAAGTCATCAAGCTTCAATACGACGAGGCCTCGGATTTTTCAGAGGGCATGGCGCGGGTTCGTGTCGGTGGAGACTGGGGAGGCAAGGTTGGGTTCATCGATTCCAAGGGTGGATTCGTCATCAACCCGAAATTTGACGAGTGCGGTGATTTCAACGACGGATTGGCCGCTTTCAAGGAAGATGGAAAGTGGGGATACATCAACCGCCGGGGCGAAGCTGTGATTGAGCCGCAGTTCGCGCAGGCGCGCCTCTTCAGCGACGGCCGTGCGGCGGTGCTGGTTGGATCGATGCTGGGAGCGAAGTGGGGCTTCATCGATCGAAATGGGAAGATGGTCGTCAGTCCGCAGTATGAGGAAGTCCGGCTCTTCGTGTTCGGCAGGGCGGCCGTCAAGTCTGGAGGAAAGTGGGGTTATATCGACAAGAGCGGGCGCGTCGTCGTGAAGCCTGCCTTTGATATGGCCGACGCATTTTGTCAGGCGAATATCGCGCTGGTGAAGGTGGACGGCAAGCGCGGATATGTGAATTCGGCAGGGGCGTATGTCTGGAATCCCGCCCGCTAGCGGCGCCGTTCGCGGTGTCCCGCCGGCGAAAGCTCCGACGGCGCCTTGATCCATCTGCGGCTGCGGTGCGAAAGGACCTCTCCTCATCTCGATGCATTCGCCATCGGGTGCGGCGGATGCGCGCTGCAATTCGCACCGCGGCCTGTTCTCGCAACGCCGGGGCGTGTCGGCTGCCTCTCCCGCGGTCGGCCGTCTCGGCGTCTTATTGGGGGCTGCGGTCGAATCTCTCGTTTCGGCTGCCGAGTCGGGCTAGAATGGCGCCATGTCGATGGAATTGCCCCAATGTCTGTCCGCACTGTCGCCGCGATCAATGGACGAGATCGCAGCCGCGACCTTGGCCGTTCAGGCAAATGTCGTGACGCTGCGTGTGGCGCTCGAGCGCAAGGTCGGTCACATGGAGGGGCTGGACGATATTCGCACACCCGCGCCGGGCGCGGTGACGCAAATGCGGCATTTGCTGCTGGATCGTGAAACCGTGAAAGCCTACACCCCGGACGAGACGATGATGCGGCTGCGCCAGGTATGGGGTGAGTTCTGCGCACTGTGCTGGCTGTTCCCGTTTGTGAAGCCCCAGTCGCCGATGGATTTTCATTCGTTGTCGCCGGCTCAGGCGATGCGATGCTGCGGCGATGTGCTCAGCAAGCAGGAGCAGGTGCAGAGAAATCTCTGGCGAATTCGGTTGGAAATGCGCTTGCGCTTCGACGAAGCGGCCCGCCGCGATCCGGCAATGCAACGGGAATTTGAAACGGCCGCAATGCACTCGGTCAGCATCTACGGAGAAGACGTGCGGTTTTGTTCGAATGATGCGCTCTTCGCCGCCGCGTGTGAGCACGCCGGCATGCTGGCCGCACTTCGCTGGGCGAGCGACGACCGTTGGGAGTGGGAAGCGCCCGGCATCATGGACGTTGTATTAACGAACTAGGCGAATCGACCGGTCATACCGGCCGCGGCGAACCGACTCATTTCTGAAGCACGATATTGCCGTTATGACTCTCGATCGTCAGTTGAGAATCCCCATCCGCAAGAACGGCCTCCGCGGATCGTCGATCGAAGCTTGTCAGATTCCACGGGATCGACCATCGGATTCGCCCGTTGTGAGTTCGGCAGGATAGTCGGGTCGCCGTGCGCTCGCTGAATGTGGCGATGATCGTGCCGTTGTGCGTCGTCATCTCGCCGCCGATTTCCGGCGAGGCCGACGCGTTCATTCGAACATTTCCGTTATGTGACTCAAGATGGACCGTCTTGGCCGGCGCGACGGCATCGATATCGCCGTTGTGCGTGAGAATTTGCAGTGACGGCGATTCAGATTTGACAATGATGTTGCCGTTGTGCGTCGTGAGTTGGGTTGCGGCCGTGACATCCTTGAGGGTGATGTTGCCGTTGTGCGAAATGAACGTGGTGACCAGCCGCGGCGGGCCGACGACAGTGAATTCGGTGCAAAGCTGCCAGTCCGGCGCCTTGGGTTTCAACCATTTTGACAGGATGCGGTGTTGCCCGCCTGGAAGCGTTTCTGACGCAATCTCGACAGCCGCTTTGCACGCCTCGGCGGACGCGGTGGTTACCCCGCCAAAGCGTGCCTTCAAGACCACGCGAAGCTCGGTGGCCGCGGAATCCCCCGACATGCTGATATCGCCGTTGTGCGACTGAATCTCGAGAGACTCCAGTTGCTCCGCGGCGACGCGAATCGTCTGAGTTTCTTCGATCCAGACACGGGGACTGGCACAGCCGGTCAAAATGGGAGCCAGCAGGATGGCGAGGCACATACGAGGAACAAACATGCGATGAAACTCCACTTTCAGGGAATCAACCGTCATTTACGAAATTCTCGTGGCAGATGGTCGAAGTCGGAGACTAACGCCGACATCGATCCACGGCACGCATCCTCTGTATTGAATCGTGGGAGCCAATTATTTCAAAAGAGTTTCCGGATCGGGCCACGGCGCGCGAATGGCACCATTGGGTGGATCATGTACCAAATGACATCCTCGGCCCCGATTCCGCATTGAATCATGCGCAAAAAAACAGGCGAGACGAGCGACCAGCGGCAACCCTACCTAGGTTTTCTGCTTAAGCCTGCAGGTGCACACAAGGGTGCTCGAGTCGGGTTGCGAGTGCAGTTACAGGAACCGTCGACTCGCTTAGCGCCAATGTCGCTCATCGCGCCTAATTAATAAATACAACATGCCGGTGAAAAGGCAAAAAAAATCGGCTGGTATTTTCACGCACTTCACACCGTAAAAACGCGCGAATCACAATCGCGCAAAGACTGCGCAAAAGCGCCGGCTTGATTCAGGAATTACTGTGAATCGGCCGGTTTCTTCTCGTCCTGATCTCGCAGCGCACGTTTTCGGCCCGGCTCATGCGGGAACTCGGATTTCAACCGGTTTTCGCGAAACTCGTCGATCCTGGCTGCGTCGTACGCCGCCTTCCAGACGCCCGCCAGCGCCGCGCCGCCCTCAAGCATGCGGCCTTCGATGAACTGCTTGCCGGGCGCGCGCTTCAACTCGCCGGTTTTCTCCAGCTCGTAGAGCGGCTCAACCAATTCGAAGGTTTCGTACAGATAGGCGACGATGTCCTGCCAATTGTTCTTCTTCGAGAACTTTCGAGCCGGCTTCACTCGGTCCTTCAGTGTGTCATAGCTGATGTTGTGAAGCGTGAGAACGTCGCCGTCGATGTACGCGTGAAACTTGTTGTCGCGCGTGTACCCCTTCGGATTCGGGCCGACCCAGCCGTGATGATGAATCGTCATATGAAGCGGCTGCGATCCGTCGCCGACATAATGACTGAGTATCCCCATAGAATAGACGATGTTCTCTCGCGCATTGCGGATCATGCCCGGCGTCACGCGGTCCGGATGGGCTTCGTAGGTCTTGAGCTGTGTCCAGCTCGCTGCGACCTGCCATTGCAGCTCCGTGATGCGATATGGAAGGAAGCCGGGCAACTTACGCGTGTAATCGCGATCGGGCCGTGGCTTCTCTTCCCCGGCGGGCTCAGCAAACTTCTCCGGATGCAGCGCCCGTTGTGTCGCCATCATGTCAGTGAATTCGACCCGGAATCGCGGCAGCGATCGAACCGACAGGCCGAACGGGTGCAGCATCTCTTCGTCCAGATAATGATCCGGCCCATTGATGTGATCGAGTTGAAAGTCCCGTTGGCCCCGCCATCGATCGGGTTCCGAGGAAAGGTACACCAGACGCTCCCGGACATCGGGCGAGCGCAGCCAGTCGGGCATGTCTGTCGGCAGTGCGTCAATGGCCAGCAGCGTGATGATGGCGTGCCCATCCTCGTCCCATGCGGCGGCGATCGACGGCATCGCGATCGAAATCAGCAACGATGCAAGTGTGGCGCGGATTCGCTCATTCCAACGCGATCGAATGGGTCGCTTCCGTCCGTCGGCCTGAGTCACGTTGCGGCGTATCATCCGGCGCATCTGGGTCCTCGCAGAGGCGGGTATCCGCCGATTTGTTCCACGATTGTTCGCCGGCGCCCTCGGCGAGCCGAGCGACAATCGATCAGGTCCGTGTCACGATAGCGGGTATCGGCGATTCTGTCGGCCCGCTGGGTCCGAAAAATTGCCAGTCGCTGCTCGTGCAGTCGGTTTCTTCCAGTCGAATTCGGAATGTTGAGCTGGTGTTCTGTTGAGTTTCAGCCATCGGTTCGCCATAATCAGAAGGTGGCAGGATCGCATCCAGCCGCCCGCCGAAATTCGTGTGGCGAAGTTCGGATCACAACATTCGAGTCCGCCGCAAGTTAACACCGTCCGCCGAAAATTGACAACGCGCGGGAAAACAATATATTAACAGGTTTCCCCGCAGACCTTATCGCCGCGGCGCGGTGATGATCGCGCCGGTGTGCGGGGGAACCGAACGAGGTCCAGTCGTGAAGCGAAAATTGATTGCCAGTCTAACGCTGATCGCGCTCGTCGGAATCTCCGCGGATTCATTGGTCTGGGCGACGCCTGAGCCGAGCCCTGTTCGCGTGTCGTGGGAGCTGCAATTCGAGCCCACGGCCCCGGTGCGAATCCTTGTCGATACCGGCGCCGGCCAAAAGGTGTACTGGTATTTCCTCTACACGGTGACGAACAATTCTCCCCAGGATGTCGATTTTCATCCTGAGATCGTTCGCGTCAGCGAGATTTCGAGCGAGGTGCCGGAGGATCAGGCCGCACAGATGCCGGAGAAGGCCGCGCGATTGACGGTCGAGCCGTCGATTGTCGGAATCCATCCGAAGGTTTTCGAGGCGATCAAATCGCTGCATGCCAAGACGCACCCCTTCCTCGTTGAGCCATACAAGGCGATTACGAAACTCAGGCAGGGCAAGGACAACGCCCTGACATCCGTCGTCGTGTTTCCGGAACTGGACCCGCGCGTCAGCAAGTTCACGATTTATGTCAGCGGCCTGTCGGGCGAGCGGGTCACAAAGCCGAATCCGGCGTTCGACGCGAAGCGGCCGGTCTCTGATGAGAATCAGCCGGTCTTCGTCCTGACCAAAACGCTGGCGATTCCTTACACGCTTCCCGGCGATCCGGCCACGAGGCGGAATGCCGAACCCGCGCTGGGGCGGATGGAATGGGTGATGCGGTGAGGACCGCGTCATCCTGCGTTGAATCGGATTGTTGAAAGGTGAATGAGTGGGGCATACCCACGCGGTAGAGGATATTCAACATGGCACATAAGAAGGGACAAGGCTCCACCAAAAACGGCCGCGATTCCAATCCGCAGTTTCTCGGATTGAAGCGGCATGACGGCGAGATGGTCACAATCGGAACCATTCTCGTGCGGCAGAACGGCACGCCCTACAAGCCGGGCATGTACGTCGGCCGAGGCCGGGATGATACTTTGTTCGCAATGCGCGAGGGCAGGGTTGTGTTCACCGGTCGTCGCGTTTCGATTGTGCCGGTTGCGACGGAATAGCCGGCCGCGATCGGACGGTTTCGATTCTAAAAGCGCACCGTCGCGTCTGCTCGCGCCGGTGCGCTCTGCTTTTACGCCATCTGCGATTGGTCGCTCCTCACGTCGGATGTCCGAGGCGTTCTGAATCGTTTGTCGTCCAGGTGCAACTCCGAGTCTTCAAATGCTCTTCATCGATCAGGCTGAAATCTGCGTTCGCTCCGGAAAGGGCGGTGACGGCTGCGTCAGCTTTCGTCGCGAGAAATATGTCGCCAAGGGCGGACCGGACGGCGGCGACGGCGGCGACGGCGGAAGCGTGTACCTCGAAGTGGACGCCCAGCGCTCCACGCTGGTCGATTTCACCGGCAGACATCACTGGACTGCCGAGAACGGGCAGCCCGGACGCGGCGCGGACTGCACGGGAAAGAACGGCCGCGACGAAGTGGTTCGAGTGCCGCCGGGCACGCTGGTCTACGATCGCGACAACGGCGTGCTGCTTCGGGACATGACCGCGGAAGGCGAAAGGCTGTGCGTCGCGCGCGGCGGCAAGGGTGGCCGCGGAAATGCGAGGTTCGCCACCGCGACCCACCAGGTGCCGCGTGAGTTTGAACACGGGGAGATCGGCGAGGAGCGATGGCTGCGGCTGGAACTGAAGCTGCTGGCGGACGTCGGCATCGTCGGACTGCCCAATGCGGGTAAGAGCACATTGTTGTCGCGTGTGTCCCGGGCACGGCCGAAGATCGCTGATTATCCCTTCACGACGCTCGTTCCAAATCTGGGAATTGTTGACTTGAAGGGATACCGCCGTTTCATCGTGGCGGATGTTCCGGGGCTGGTGGAGGGCGCGCATGAGGGGGTCGGACTCGGTGACACGTTTCTGCGTCACATCGAGCGTACGCGCGTGATCCTGCACCTGATCGATCTGTTTCCGGTGGAAGGGTGCCCTGCGCCGGCGGAGGCCTATCGGATGATCCGCGACGAGCTTCGAAAGTACAGCGAAGTGCTGGCCGCGAAGCCGGAACTGGTCGTGGCGAACAAGCTGGACCTCACGCCCGATGCCGAACCAGAGGCACTGACTGAATTGTCGCGTGAGATCGGAGTGAATGTCATGGCGATCTCCGCCGTGACCGGTCGCGGTATTGAAGCCGTGACCAATCGCCTTTGGCACATGCTCGAAGCGTCTCGAGAGGCCGAGGCCGCCGGGAACGCATTCTGATCCTGCATTGCCCACGCGGCCCATTCGTCTTCGATTTCCCGTGCATGCGACGATTTCGGCGCGTGCGTCATGCCGTGGGTCTCGCAGAGATCCACCGAAAATTCCGGATGTTGCCATTGAAAAAGCCCACGACATTCCTGCCGTGGGCTTTGTAGGCCCTGCTTGATGCGAGGCCAACTCGTCACCGTAGAGCCGGCCCCGGGTGATCGTGGGTGCGTCGCGCTATTCCTTCACCTCGAATTCCGCGTCAATCACATCGTCGTCCTTCTTGCCGCCGCTGTGACTGCCGGCTCCGACGGGCTCCCGGTCGCCGGTGGGCGAACCCTTGCCGTGGGCTTCACCGGCCTTGGCCGCTTCCTCGTAGATGATTTTGCCGATCGCCTGTGACGCGGTCATGACATTCTCCATCGCTTTCCGGATGGATGCGGCGTCGTCGCCCTTCATCACGTCGCGCAGGTTTGACAGGGCGTTCTCCGCGGCCGAGCGTTCGTTCGCGGGAACTTTCTCGCCATGCTCCTTCAGCGTCTTCTCGGTCTGGTAAACGACCGAGTCGGCCTGATTCCTGACGTCGATCAGCTCGCGCTTCTGCTTGTCGGCCTCGGCGTACTGCTCGGCCTCTTTGCGCATCTTTTCGACTTCGGCCTCGGACAGTCCGCTGGAACCTTCGATGCGGATTTTCTGTTCCTTGCCAGTGCCGACATCCTTGGCCGAGACGTTCAGAATGCCGTTGGCGTCGATGTCAAAAGTGACCTCGATCTGCGGCATGCCGCGCGGCGCCGGCGGAATGCCCTGAAGGTTGAACTTGCCGAGCGTGCGGTTGTCCGCCGCCATCTGCCGTTCGCCCTGAAGGACGTGGATCGTCACTTCGGGCTGATTGTCGGCGGCAGTGGAGTAGGTTTCCTTCTTGCTCGTCGGGATCGTGGTGTTCCTCGGAATCATGACGGTCATGACGCCGCCCATTGTCTCGACGCCGAGTGACAGAGGAGTAACATCCAGCACGAGGATGTCCTTCACGTCGCCGCCGATGATGCCGGCCTGAATGGCGGCGCCGATGCCGACCGCCTCATCGGGGTTCACGCTCTTGTTCGGTTCCTTGCCGAATATCTCCTTGCACAGTCGCTGGACGGCCGGAATTCGAGTGGAACCTCCGACCAGGATGCACTCCGTGATGTCCTTGGCGGTCAGCTTCGCGTCCTCAAGCGCCTTGAGCACCGGCCGGCGACACCGCTCGACGAGCGACTCCGAGATCTGTTCGAACTTGGTTCGAGTGAGCGTCATATTCAGGTGCTTGGGGCCGCTCGCGTCGGCGGTGATGAACGGCAGGTTGATGTTGGTCTCCATGCTGGTGGAGAGTTCGCACTTGGCCTTCTCGCACGCCTCCTTGAGCCGCTGGTGTGCCATCGCGTCATCACGCAGATCAATGCCGTACTGCTTGCGAAACTCCTCCGCGACATGGTCGATGAGCACCTTGTCGAAATCGTCGCCCCCGAGGTGCGTGTCGCCATTGATCGACAGCGTTTCGAAGACGCCGTCGCCCACGTCAAGAATGCTGATGTCAAACGTCCCGCCACCGAGGTCGAAAACCGCAATCTTGCCGCCCTTGTTCTTGTCCTCACCGTAAGCGAGCGCGGCGGCCGTCGGCTCGGGCAGAACGCGCTTGACCTCGAAGCCCGCGATCTCTCCGGCTTCTCGAGTCGCCTTACGCTGGGAGTCATTGAAGTAGGCCGGCACGGTGATGACTGCCGCATCGATCTTCTCGCCGAGATAGTCTTCGGCCGTCTTCTTCAGGTCTTGAAGGATCATGGCCGAGATTTCCGGCGGGGTGTAATCCTTGCCGCGAACGCGGACTTTGACGAGTTCATCGGGACCACCGACGACTTCGTAGGGAACAAGTTTCTCTTCCGAGGCGACTTCGTTGTGCCGCCGACCCATGAATCGCTTGATTGAGAACGTTGTGTTCTTGGGGTTGGTCACCTGCTGGTGCTTCGCAACCTGGCCGACGAGGCGCTCACCTTTTTCGGTGAACCCAACGACCGAGGGCGTGGTCCGGGCGCCCATCGCATTGGTGAGCACCTTCGGTGAGCCGCCCTCCATGACGGCAACAACCGAGTTGGTCGTGCCGAGGTCAATTCCGATTATTTTACCCATCTGTCTCGTCTCCTGTTTTTGGGTTCGGGGCGGTGCGATCGCCGTCTGAAGACAACCGGCGCGCATCGCCCCGTCTTCCGAAAAGCAAGGTCGGTGCCAGACGCGAGCTTATTCGAATTGAAATATAACTGTATGTATTTGTTTGAGTTATGAACACAGGAGTCCGCAAAGTCGCTACGTGGATCGCTCGCGACTGCCAGTATGACATGCCGCGATGGCCGATTGCGGAGTCAGGACGGTTGCGATGCCCGGGAATCGGGTGGAATCGCGATTTCCAGGTAGTGCTTTCTGGCGAGCTGGACCAGTTCGGAGAAGACGGCCTGCGCTTCCTGATCCGTGAAGACGCCGGGGATGTTGGCGGTCTGGTCGCTTCCGCGGTAAGTCATGTAGCTGAACTCCCCTGAGAAAACCGCGCGGCCGACGTCCTGCCACGGAATCCATTTCTCGCCGATGTCGCTTCGAATGTAGAGTCCGCGAGGCGCGATGGCCACACAGGAAAGCCTGCGACGCGAAGCGAGCTTTCGAGATCCGCCCCGAACGATCCCCGCGACTGCGAGCATCAGGAGGGCGACGAATATCAGATGGGCCGGTCGGCTGATCCCGTTGACGAAGATGGGCCCAAGCCCAAGCCCAATCAGCCCGACGGCGACGACCGGACCGATGTATTCGATCAAATAATGGGAACGGACAGGCGCATACCATGCGCGGGATCGCTCGTCATACTCGAAGCCGCATTCCGGGCAGCGATGCGGCGGAGGCAGGCCGGTGAGCGCATATTCGCACTGCGGGCAGACTGGCAGGGGCTCGTCGATCATCGATTTTGCGCGACATCATACCCGAGATCCGGCTCGGAGAATCAGTCGAGTGGAATGGGTTCTCGCACGCGTGGAGTTTTCGGTTAACTTTCGCGACGATGGCTTCACCGAGCGGAGGATTGTCGAAACGGCTGACGGTGTGGCGATGCTACGCAGCGCTGCTCGTTTGTCTGGTTGCAGCGCGCGGCCTGTTCGTCATGTCGATCCTGCCCCCGTTCGAGGGTTGGGACGAATACCAGCACATCGCTTTTATTGAGCATTTGATCGAGCATGGCAGCGAGCCGGTGATGGGGCAGAGCATCGTGCCGCGGTCGATGCATGCCGACCTCGTCCGTTATCCGCACCCCCCGTTCGGTGCCGAGCAGGTTCGGCGACTCGGCGGAGTCGACTACGAACAGTACTGGAGCCTCAACGAACCTCCGACGCTCGTTCCTGATGCGCGCGATCTTCCGTTGTATCAGGCGCAGCAGCCGCCTTTGTACTACCGGCTTGTTGCACCGCTCTATGCCGGACTGAAGGCGGACGGCGGCATGCTTCCGGCCATTACCGGTTTGCGATTGGTGAATGTATGGCTGTGTGCGGCGGCTGTGGCAGTCGCGTTGGGGTCGATTTCGTTCTTGTTCGGACCGACCGCGCATCGATATCCTGTCGGGTTGATCGTGGCAACGCAGCCGCTGTATCTGCTGAATTGCGCTCGCGTTGCGAATGATGCGCTCGCCGTTCTGCTCGGCAGTATCTGCGTGGCGATGTTGTTTCAACTGTTGTCGCGATGGTCCTGGTGGCGTGCGGTCGTCGCAGGGATGACGCTGGGCCTCTCAATTCTCTCCAAGACGAACCTGCTGGGCTTGATTCCATTTGTGCTCGTGGTTTGCCTGTGGCTGGCGTGGCGTCGCAAGGCGGCATGGGGCCGGGCAGTGGCTGGCCCGGCGATCATCTTCGGTATCACGGCGGCGATCACCCTTCCGTATTTCCGCGCAAATGTTGCTCGTCACGGCGTCATGACGCCGCTGCAGGAGGCCGTCAGGAATGAGGCGTCCGGTCGCGGTGTGGCCGATCTGGCGCGAGCCGCGGCAGAGATTGATTGGCGTCGCGATTTTGTCATGCGGTTGTTTCGTCAATCGCTCTGGCGCGGTGGCTGGAGCATGCTGGGTCTGGATACGCCGATTCTCGGAATCAGGCAGCCGCTCCCGACGCTATACGGCGCGATTGTGGCATGTTCCATCATCGCGGCAGTTATTGCGGCAGGTCGGAGGCGGTTGGGAAGGAGCGTCTTCGCGGGTGGCGGCCGAACGAGCCTGGCGATTGGCGCGCTTGGGGCGGGGATGATGGCCGCGCTGGCCTATCATGCCATTCATTCGCAAGCGGCCGTCGGGAACATCGGCACGAATGTGTGGTACGGCGCCGTGGTATTCCCGTGGCTGATCTGCCTTGTTTATGCCGGCCTGGGAAAGCTGCCCTGGCGACGCGCGGCGATCGGGGTCATGGCGATCTGGTTGGTCGTTCAGGTCATGGCGGAGTGGGCGGGAACCCTGAATGTCATGGTCCAGGCCTATTACGGGGAGCGTTGGAACGAAGGGGCGGCCGCGCGAATCAATTCACTGCATCCGGCCGGCTGGGGCGCCGATTTGACCGTCCGGGGTATCGTGTGTGCGAGCGTGTGCCTTTTGATCGTGCTCGGAATCGCGGCGCGCAAGGTGTCGAATCACCGTGAAGGCGGCATTTCGGCGTGAAATCGGACCCTGGCCGCGCCCGGTTTGATCATCAATTCGATGCGTTTGATGCGGGATTCAGTTGATGGGCGTGCTGGTGCCGGCACCGCTGGTGAGCGGGTTGGAGATTGCGTTTGAAAGTCCGCCACCCAAGCCGCCGTTAAAAATTCCTCCGAGCGCATTACCCGGGCCGACGAGCAGATTCAGGCTGTCGACGAGTCCCTTGATGATGTCGACGAATTGCAGGAAGAGCATATCGAAAGTCTGGCGAACCCACGGCGTATCGTCCGGGATGTTGCCATCGAAGGGGTCGAGGGTTCCCGCCTGGATGCTGATCGCCTGCCGGGTGTAAAGGCCGGGCGCTCTTGCCTGGAGGGCTGAGCCGCTGGTCGTTGTAAACTGGTTCGTGACGATGGGCTGTCGCGTCGTGCCCGAAGGCTGCGTCGTTGTCTGAGCCTCGTTTGGAGCGACGGTGAAAAGAACGAGGGCGATCGCAACGCTTCCGAGGATGAGAGTCTGGCCGATCATCCGCCGGGCAAGTGTTCTGGACATAAGTCTTTCGCTCCGAAAATTAGTTCCGCAATCCACGAAGATTGCATGAATCACCGACCGCTGTGCGGATCGGTGGCCGAGTCGCGATGCATTATACATCGGCGAGGGTCGTGAGTCGCAATCGGAATCGAATCCGCGTATGCGAAATTCCGGGGCGGTGAATCGGCGGTCGGCAGAATCTGCCGGAATCGAGGGTGCGGGGCGATATTTACGCATCCATTGATTTGTAATGAGTTTATAGTGTTTTCGGCGATATCGGTCCGGAGAAGTCAACCCTGTCTGCGGGGTCCGGCCCGTTCGGGTTGTCGTCGCCGGGGGTCTTATTTCTTGTCCTTCGCGGCGTCGCTCGCATCACCGGTGTCGGCAGCGCCCTGGGTGGCGGTTAGGACACGCTGAATCGCAGCTTTTGAGAAAGTGATTTTCGTGTTGCTTGATTCATCCACCTTGAGGGTGACTTCATCGTCCCGGACCGCCGTGATGGTTCCCATGATGCCGCCGATCGTGATGACGCGGTCGTTCTTCTTGATCGCACTGAGCATGGATTCGCGTTTTTTTCGCTCTTTGGACTGAGGCCGGATCATCAGGAAATAGACGATTGCAAACATGCCGACCATGAGCGGCAACGGAAACATGTCGAAGAATCCCGGCGCCGGTTGCGGGGAAGTCGGGGCTGATGTCGTTTGTGCGAGTAGTGCGAGGGTGTCGATCATTCGGGGGCCTCGGAAAGGGGCGAACCGGCGGCCGCGGAGTTCTCAGCCTCTCGAAGCATGTCCGCCAGGGCATCTTGTCGAATGGCGTCGCGAATGCGCCGCATCCACCGGTGATAGTAAGCGATATTGTGGAGTGAGACCAGTATTGGGCCGAGCATCTCGTCCGCCAGGAAAAGATGTCGCAGGTAGGCTCGTGTGAATTGTTTGCAGCAGGGGCAATCGCAGGTTTCGTCGAGCGGCCGCTCATCGAGGCGGTACCTTGCGTTGCGCAGCCTCACAAAGCCTGCGTCGGTGAATGCGAAGGAGTTGCGGCCGTTTCGGGTGGGCATGACGCAATCGAACATGTCCACTCCCGCGGCGACGGCACGAATGATGTCGAGCGGTCGGCCGACTCCCATGAGGTACCGGGGGCGGTCCGAGGGCATCAGGTGTGCAAATGCGTTGAGACAGGTCGCCATGTCGCCGGTTGACTCGCCGACCGACAATCCGCCGATGGCGTAGCCGGGAAATCCGATGTGGACGAGTGCGTCGAGGCAACGGCGCCGGAGATCCAGGTCGAGCCCGCCCTGCACGATTCCGAAAAGGGCCTGAGCCGAGGAGGTCCATGCGGATTTGCACTCCGCGGCCCACCGGATGGTTCTTTCGACGGCGAGGCTGAGGGCGTCGGGTGTGGCGGGAAGGGCAGGGCATTGATCAAATGCCATGATGATGTCAGCACCGAGTTCCTGCTGGATGGCGACGGCGCTGGCAGGATCGAGGCGCATCAGCGCGCCGTCGATATGCGATTTGAAGGAGACGCCGTCGTCATCGATGGCATTAAGCGTGGCGAGGCTGAAGATCTGGAACCCGCCGCTGTCGGTGAGGATGGGGCCGTCCCACGACATGAAGCGATGAAGGCCGCCGAGATCGCGAACGGTCTGTGATCCGGGCCGAAGCGCGAGGTGATAGGTGTTCGCGAGAATGATGGACGAGCCGACCTGCCGGAGTTGTTCGGGCAAGATGCCCTTGACGCTTCCTCTTGTGCCGACGGGCATAAAGACAGGTGTATCGATTGTGCCGTGCGGTGTGGCGAATCGGCCGATACGGGCGCGTGTGCCGCGGTCGTTATGAATGGCGTCGAATTCGAACAAGTCGTCGGAATACTTTCTCGCGGTCAGTGCCGTTATCATGGCACGCTACCGGAGGCCGTGCATGAGCGGCACCGGGGGGCCGTGAACTGGATGATTGTCGGACCTGTCAAACCATTGACTTCCGCGGCAGTGTGCAAGTATACTGACGAGGCTCGAAGCGCCTAGTCATCGCTTCGGGATTGCGTAACGAATCAGTCCGGCCGGGTTGAAATCGGGGCGCTTGGGCCATGTTCCCCCGCCCGTTCCGCTGGAGAGGAAGTGATTCGGCGCAATGTCAGCGTAGCGGGCGTATCGGCAGGAGGCTGACGCGCTGTGCGGAGGCACGATGCCCGCGGTTATGACGGCCTTTGCGCCGTCGATATGGAGGGAATTCGTTTGAAAAAGCGAATCGCCGGCCCGGCGAGCCGTTCGACACGGCAGTCGGGCAAGTCTTCCATTGTCAAAAACGGAGCGGCCGGTTCCAACGGAGCGGAGCTGAAATCAACACGGACGCCGTCTCGTTCTCATCGAAAGCAACTTGGCGGAAATGGTGCGTCTCAGATTGAAGCGCCGAAGCCAACTCCGAAGACAAGCCTGAAGGCGGCTGAACTGGAATTTTTCAAGCAACTGCTGCTGCTCAAACGCCGTGAACTGGTTGGGGCTGTGAATCATATGGAACGGGAAGCGCTTCGCACGAACCGTTCCGACGCATCCGGCGATCTGTCGATGATGCCGATTCACATGGCGGACATCGGAACGGACAACTATGAGCAGGAGTTCACCATTGGATTGATCGCGGGTGAGCGTGCGACCTTGAAGGAGATCGACGAGGCGTTGGCCCGCGTTGCCAACGGAACGTACGGGGTCTGTCTAGGGACGCATCAACCGATTCCGAAGGCTCGACTGCGTGCGAAGCCCTGGGCGCGCTATTGCATCGAGTACAAGCGGACACAGGAGGATGCGGAGCGTCGCCGAGCGCGTCGCTATTGATTGGGGCTCCGCGGCAACTGCGGTTCGGCGGCAGCACTTTCCCTGCACGAATGGAACATTTCGAAACCCCGGTCGCTCCAGGCCGGGGTTTTCGTATAATCCGGCATTGTTGACGGCGACTTTTTGACCGCGCCGGGATGATCGAAGGTTGTCATCGGCGGGCGCTCCGTTTGAGGTCTTTCATGAGTGACGCAGACATATCCGAACCGGCGCCGAAGCCTGCGATCGTGGCTGCCGAGATGGTTGAGCCGTGGTCGATGACGCACCTTCCAAGCCATCTGCGACTCTGGCTGGTGACGATCGTGGGGCTGGCGGTTGATCTGTGGACGAAGACGTGGGCGTTCGACTCAATGAAGGCGGATGAGCCGCGCGTCCTGGTCGACAAGCTGCTGACGCTGCAATTGTCACTGAATCCGGGCGCGCTATTCGGGATCGGTGCGGGATTCGCCCCGATCTTCGTGGGTGCGTCCGTATTGGCACTTCTGTTCGTGCTTTACATCTTCGCAAACTCCGGCGCATCGAAATGGTCGATGCACATCGCCCTGGGTCTGGTGCTTGGCGGCGCACTGGGCAACTTGTACGACCGCAGCACGCAGGAAGCCTATGTCGTGCACAATCACTTCGGCCGCGACATCGGCAAGCTGGTACGCGAGACGCCGACGCACGTGTACCTGGAGGATTTTCCGCACGGCGGCAACGAACGCACCATTCGCAAGACGGATGATTTCCGATCGGGTCCGCAGCCGGTCGTTCGCGATTTCATCAAGATTGATGCCCGGGTGGGAGGGGTTCCGTTGTGGCCCTGGATTTTCAATATCGCGGATGCGCTGCTTGTCGTCGGTGTGATCGTCCTGCTGCTCAATTTCTGGTTCGATCGCAAGGAGCCGCAATCGTCGGCCGTCGCCTGATCGCGGGTGAATCCGGGTTCCACGCTGCCGTGCGCCGTTTGTCGGGCAAATCCTCGGATCATGTACGATTTTCGTGCAGGGTGCGCAGATCACATTTGCTTGCGACGCGCGAATCGGATGGCTTGGCGCACCCATTCGAGGCAGGGCGTCGGCGTCGTGCCATAGTCGAGGAATTCGATGGCGTCGTGGCGTTGCCGCGTGGCGTCATACACGGATGCGACCAGGGAGGGGCTGTCGTTCCACGCAGGTGGGCAGGTGTGCATCTCCAGTCGTGCGGGTAAAGGCAGTCTATCGTTGGAGTGTTCTGGCGCCAGCACGAAACCATCGCAATGTTCGGCGAGCGCGTGCGGATTGGCAGCGGACATGATCGCGGGCGATGTCGTCCGTACGAAGAGCGGACGGCTTGCTCGCTTCCGGATTGATCGGAGAAGCGATGACACGATCTCTTCCCGGATGGCGGCGAATGCTCTGAGCCGGGGATTGCCCGATACGATCGCGGCGAAATCTGATTCAGGGCAGGGCATCAGAGAGGGAAGCGAGTCGAGAAGCGTCTTCAACTCGTTCGATATGGCGTCGGGATCGAGATTGGCGTCCATCGCCCGTTGGCGACAGGCAGAGCAGAAGCACCAGCCGATGAGTGCCGAAGTCGAGGCCTCATTCGGCAAGCCGATGATAGGGCGTTGGATTTGATAGAGTCCCGGGCCGAAGTCCGCGCCCGCCAGTTCGATCGAGTCAATTTGAAAGTTCGTGGTGAGGTCCTCGACCATGGCGGCGACGAACTCCCTTGCATCGGGATTGGCCGGACAGAGTCGAGCATCGTGTGGTCGGCCGAAAAGATCAACGCAGGCCGTTCCGGGATGTCGTGCCGCGAGCGTGGCATTCTCGAATGGGCCGACCCTGATGGCGACGGTCAGGTCGGTCTCAGCGGCCGCGGTGATGATCTTTTCCAACTCGTTGCGCGACTTGATAGCGGGGGCGGTATTGGGGCGGAGCCGGGTGCTTGTGTAGTGCCGGGCTGTCGGCTGAAACCAGGCGGCCGCACCATGGGAAACGATCTTCGACGAATCGGCGATTCGTGGTCTGAAGGCCATGCGTTCCGGCCCGACTGCGTCGACCACGAGCCCATTGACGCCGATTTCACCGTGCAGCCGGTCGATCGCGGCCTCGATTCCTTCGTCGAGCATGTCGGGAACGCTGCAATGGAAGAGGAATCGAGTCATGAGACGTGTCATCGCCCGCGCAATCTGGCAGCGGCGTTCGCCCGTGAACCGTCGCTGGACAAAGCCGCCGTGCACAGGCATGTGCAGTTTATACGTGTTCGTCCGGTCCGAGTGGCGGCAACGTGAGGACTTTGTAGTAGCAGTAGCTCGCCAGCGACACAACGAATGTGATCGAGACGAGCATGATGATCCAGCCGAGTGTCGTCATCGGTTGTTCCTCTCCATCTCAGCCGTGGGAAATCCGCCCGGAAGCGGGATGTTCGTTGGTTCGGGGCCCCGCGATTTCCAGTGCTTTCCGGCGAAGTAGATCATGATGAGTAAAGTGACGAAGCAGACTGCAATCATATATACCGACTTCAATTCCGTGCTGCCCGCGGTGAGGGTTTTGATCCGGCCCGGCAGATTCTGAGTGCACCAGCCGATGAAGATCACGAGCAGGTAGGTCGGCGATACATACTTGATGATGAAGTAGAAGATTCGAGGGATTCGGATGTGAGCGCCTTCGTGGGCCTCATTGAGACCCTTTTCCACGCCGTAAATCCAACCGAACATAATGACCTGAATCATGGCGAGCACGAAAATCGCCAGGGTGCCGACCCAGAAATCGATGGCGTCGACAGCAGCGAGTCCCTTGCTGTAGTAGATCACAAACAAACCGCCGGCGCCGGTGATCGCGCCGAGCACGATGATCGACTGTTTTCGAGACCACCTGAACGCCTCTTCGAGGAAAGCGGCGACCGGTTGCAACATCGAAAGTGAGCTGGTAATGGCTGCAAGGAACAGCATGAAGAACCAGAGGAAGCCGATTAGCCGGCCGAACGGCATATAGGCGAATACAACCGGCAAGGTGTGGAAGCCGAGCGAAAAGCTGGAGTTGATGCTGCCGGCGATTCCACTGGCACCCAGAAACACGAATGCGGCCGGAATGGTGATAAGTCCACCGAGGCAGACTTCGAAGAACTCGTTGGTTGAGGTGGCTGTCAGGCCGGACAGCACGACATCATCTTTTCGGTTGAGATAGCTTGCGTAGTTGACAATGACTCCGAAGCCGACCGAGAGGCTGAAAAATATCTGACCGGCGGCGGCGAGCCATGTGTTGAAGTCTTTGAGTTTTTCGAGATTGGGATTCCACATGAAGCCCAGGCCGCTGATCACGTTCTGATCCGGCCGGCTTTCGTCGGGGGTGCCGAGAGTCAGGACGCGAACAAGCACGACGATCGCGCACACGGCCATCGCAGGCATGGCATACTTGCAGAAAGACTCGATTCCCTTGGTCAAACCGCGGTAGATCAGGAAGAAATTCACGCAAAAGACAATGATCCAGAAAATCACGCTGATGTGGAGGCCGCCCTCCATCATCAGACCATCGGAGTCCTGGCCGACGAAGGACTTGAAGTAGGCTGAGAACTTTTCGGGATCTTTCCCGCAGGCGAGAAATTCCTGGGGCATCGTGAGGTACAAGTAGCAATACCCAAGGCACCAGCCTTCGACGTAGATGTAGTACATGTAAATGATGAGCGGAATGAGCAGGCCGAATGAGCCGAGATATTTGCTGATCGGGTTTCGCCAAATTACGCTGAAAACGCCGGGACATGAGTTGTAACCGGCCAGACCGCCACGACGCCCCATGCTCCATTCAACCCAGCAGATCGGAATGCCCAGCACAAGGAGGGCGACGAAGTACGGAATCATGAAGGCGCCGCCGCCATTCTGTGCGGCATTGCCGGGAAAGCGGAGAAAGTTACCCAGTCCCACCGCCGAACCGGCGACAGCGAGAACGACGCCGAGGCGCGAACCCCATTGTTCCTTTGCCAACGCGGTACTCCTTTGCACTCTATCAGACGGCGAGAAGGGCCCGGACAAACTCTGGTTCCGGTTGGGATGTAGAACGTAGCGAGGCCCGGCCGGAATTGCAAGGAACCGAGCGTGCGTAATATGGACGGGTGTTAATGAGGCGCGGTTGGAGCGGGGAGGATTCGCGGGTGGCGGCCCGTCAGTACTTCTCCGCGCCGGCGCCGGACTTTGCCGGTGCGGCGTCGCTTCCGGAGACGGTGAGTCCTTTCGCCGCTTGCACAATCGCCACGCCCGCGCTCGCGCCGATGCGTGACGCGCCTGCGGCGATCATTGCCTTGAGGTCTTCGAAATTGCGTATGCCGCCGGCCGCCTTGACGCTCATGCGAGTGCCGCGAACGACTTCGGCCATGAGGGCAACATCGCGTGCCGTTGCGCCGCCGGTTGCAAAGCCGGTGCTCGTTTTGACGAACTCAGCGCGCGCCCGTTTCGCTGCGAGACAGGCTCGCACTTTTTCGTTGTCGGTGAGTAGCGCACATTCGATGATGACCTTGCAGATGGCGCGACCGTCGATGCAAGCGTCGGTGACAGCCTTGATGTCCTGGAAGACCAGCTCATCGTCGCCGCTCTTGAGTGCGCCGATGTTGATGACCATGTCGATCTCTCGGGCTCCGTCGCGAATGGCCCGGCGGGTTTCGAGCGATTTGATGTCAGCGACGTGGGTTCCGAGCGGAAAGCCGATGACCGTGCAGACCTTGACGCTTGTTCCCTTGAGCAGACTGGCACACTGCTTCACATAGGTGGGATTCACGCAGACCGACGCAAAGCCATACTCAGCCGCTTCTCTGCAAAGCTGGTCGATCTGCTGGCGCGTGGCCTCGGGCTTGAGCAGCGTGTGATCGATGAATTTTGCGACTTCCTTATCGACACGGCCGCCGCCCAGGCCGTGACCGATGCGGGATGCGCCGTGGGCGATCAATTCTCGGACAGCCGCCGGGTCTTTGACGGCGCAGTGTTCGCAGCATGTTGGTCCGCAGCTCGCGCAGCGGCATGTGGCTCGAAGCGTGCCGCCCATAATCTGTACAATGCGCTCGGCGATGCGTTCGAAATCGGCATTGGAAAGTTCGGCAGGGAGTAGCGAATCGCCCGATGCTTTGTTCATTGTATTCTCGATTGGGGCGGCGCGTGGTTTGGCGTCCGCACGACCGGAGTCATGTTCGTGCTGCGTCTGCGCGGAATCCGCCGGATGGGCGGCGGCCTTTGAGGGGACGGGACGATCGCCGCCGAGCACGCGACGCTCGATCTCATCGATGATCGCGACCCGCTTGAGGTGGCGATCGACCGTGCAGTCTTTGGCCAGCCAGAGTTCGACAATCTGCTCTGCCAGGGAGGCGCCGATCAACCCCGCGCCGAGTGTCAGCACGTTGGCATTGTTGTGTTCGCGGCTGTTGGCGGCCGACGACAGATCATAACACATCGCCGCGCGCACACGGGGAAACTTGTTGGCGGTCATGCAGGATCCGATGCCGGCTCCATCGATGACGATGCCGCGCCATGCGGAGCCTTCCGATACGCGGGAGGCGACGGCTCCGGCGAATGTCGGGTAGTCGCAGGCGGCGGCGTCATATGTGCCGCAGTCGTCGATCACGTAGCCCCGATCGACAAGAAATCTCTTGAGCTTCTCCTTCAGCGGAAATCCGCCGTGATCGGCTCCGATGGCGATTCGTTTTTCAGCGGTCGATTGGGTCATTCACTGCGATGGTAACAGTTTTTGCAGGTCGGCGAGCCCGCTCCATTGGCGAAACTCTGTGGGTCATTCTACCGCAGGGTGGCGGACCGGCAAATTACGCCACCCGGCGTGTCCCGCGCGGGTCAGTGACCACATGCCTGGCCGCGGCTAGTTCGGGAATCGGCTCTTCAGGGTCGCATCGCTGCGTCGCCGGCCACTCATCCGAGTGACGCGACGCTGACATTTTTGGGCTGTCGGAGCTTCGGGTCGGCCAGCATCCGTTTCAGTATGCTCTCCAACTCGTTCACCGATTTGCAGTCGACGATGACCTCGCCGTTTCGGCGATGGTCGATGGCCTGCCCGGCCAGCTTTTTTGCCCAGCCGCCGGACTCCGACAGCGCGATCACGGGCCGATTGTACATCCAGGCATAGGCGATCTCGCTGAGTGTGCCGCAGGCGCCGCCGATGATCACGATGATGTCGCCGCTAATGGCGGTGATGACGTTGCGCGCCCAGCCCAGCCCTGTGGGAATGACGTAGTGGGCAAATCGATTGGCCTCATTCATGTCTGTGCCGGGTGTCACCGCGAGAACAAGTCCACCGGCTTCCGCGCAGCCTTTGGACGCGGCCTCCATAATGCCGCCGCGTCCGCCGGTGACAATTGCCGCGCCAAGCCTCGCGACGGCTGCACCGGCCTGTTCTGCAATCCGCAGCATGTGCTCGTCGGCCTCGCTGCTACCCATGATGGCGATCTGTGGTTTTCGGAGTGTGCCTTGTTGCATCATGTCGTTCCCCTCATCGCGGAGTTTATGGTTTGCTCGCGTTGTGCCTCAATCGGCCTTGATCGCTTGCGTCGACGTCGTTCAGCCGACGTCGGTGGATCCGTCTCGAAGAGGTTGGGCCGAACGGAACATCAGGGGGATGGTACCGGAATTGAATGTTGTCCGCGCGGTAGGGCCTGAGGTCCGGGCGATGTCGTGCATGCCGAGCACCGACGAATGACGGGAGATCGGGCCGATTGGCCGCGAAGCCTACCGGGCCTTCATGGGAGGACGCTTGGCCGCCGCGACCGCGATGGCGGGTTTACCCTTCGGACGATCAATGGGCGCCGACTTGCTCGCGATGGGGGTACCGTTGTCCTTGGTGGCCGGCCTGGCGTCGGACTTTGCCGGGGCGTCCTCGTCGGTTCGGACGGCATTCGTCTCGGAGCCGCCGTTTCCTCCGATGGCGTTGGGACCGAAGCCGGCCATATCAAGAATCTTGAGGCGGATTTCGTTGAAGAGATCGAGATTGTCCTCGAGGAATCGCTTTCCGTTTTCGCGGCCCTGTCCGATCTGAACGTTCCCGTACCGGAACCAGGCCCCCTGCTTTTCAATTACGTTGTACTTTACGCCGAGATCGAGCAGATCGCCTGACCGGCTGATTCCGCTATCGAACATGATGTCGAACTGGGCATCTCGGAAGGGTGGGGCGACCTTGTTCTTGACGACCTTGGCCCTGACTTGATTGCCGATGACGCTATCGCCCTCCTTGATTGACGCGATGCGCCGGACATCCAGGCGGATGGAGCTGTAGAATTTCAGGGCGCGACCGCCGGGCGTCGTCTCCGGATTACCGAACATCACGCCGATCTTCTCGCGAATCTGATTGATGAAGATGACAATGCATCGGCTTTTGGCGATGGCGGCTGTCAGCTTTCGCAAGGCCTGACTCATCAGGCGTGCCTGAGCGCCGACCTGGGCCTGGCCCATTTCGCCCTCCAATTCCGCCTTGGGAATCAGGGCGGCGACGGAATCCACGACGATGACATCCACGGCATTGGACCGGACGAGCATGTCGCAGATTTCAAGCGCCTGCTCACCGCCGTCCGGCTGTGAGACGAGGAGCGTCTCCGGATTGACACCATTGCGCTTCATCCATGCCGGGTCCAGCGCATGCTCCGCGTCGATGAAGGCGCAGACGCCGTCGGCCCGCTGGGCGGAGGCGATGACATTCAGCGCCAGTGTCGTCTTTCCGCTGGACTCAGGCCCGAAGCATTCGACCACGCGGCCTCGCGGAATGCCGAACCCGCCCAGTGCCAGATCGAGCGACAACGCCCCGGTGCTGATGGCATCTCTTGTGATGGCCACGTTGCCGTCCATCGCCATGATGGAACCTTTGCCGTAGGCCCGCTCAATCTGCTGAAGGGCGCGGTCGAGGGCCTGATGGCGCTTGTCGTCCACCTTGATCTTGTCCATCGGCGATGCGGCGGATGATGGGTTCGCGGGCTTGGCCATGATGATGATGCTCCTTCGATTTCAGGCTGATTCGAACGTTCAGCCTCGGTCCGCCCGAGCAGCGGCGCGAAATGACGTTCGGTGATTCTTCGGGTATCTTGCCAGTAAGATCGGACGGAGGCAAGTGGAAATTTTAGGAAATTGTTAGGAATTGCCGAGGGCGTCGAACCGGCCTGTTTTCGGCCGTGAATCGGCCTAGTCAGGCCGGCGCTTTGATCACGAAACACTGGCCGTTCCGAAGAGAGATCGGCTTTTCGGGCTTGTCGGCGAAAAATTCGTCCACCGCCTTCTTTGCCGCTTCGGTATAGGCCGGCGCGCCGTAGTCGTCACACAGCATGATGCCGCCCGGACTCATGCGCGGATAGAAAAACTCGAACGCATCGCGCGTCGACTGATACAGGTCCACGTCGATATGCGCCATCGCAAATGTCCGATCCTTCACCGCTTCCAGCGTCTGCGGAATGAAGCCCGGGTTGAACGTCACGAACGGATAATCGCGCAACAGGCCTTTCACATGGTCAAGGCTCGTGTCACCGAAGTCGCCTTTCCTGTGGCTGCTCGGATCGCTGTCGGCCGTCGTCGGCATGCCGGCGAACGTGTCGAACAAGTGCAGTTGCTTGCCATGGATGCCGCTTTCAACGAGCGTCCCCGCCGTCAGTGCCGCGGTCCCGCCGCGATATACACCGCATTCCGCGAAATCGCCGGGCAGACGCGCGCACGTCTGCGCGAAGCGATAAATCATGTAACAGCGGTCTTCCTTGACGCACGTATGATCCTTGATGCGGTTGTACTTCTCCTGAAACCACGGCTCGAACCAGGGCGAATACGTGAAGTATCCGTAAGGTGGGCACTCCGTATAGGTCTCGGCTTTCCCGCGACGCGAAATTTCATAGCCCAGCGATCGGGCACAACGCTGTAAAATGCTCTTCCACATGCAGGTCGATGGCTCCTGATGGACGCCAAGCCACTCACGGCCAAGCATCACCCCTCCGAAATCGGATCGTAACGGCCACAATTGGCGGTGTCCAGATTCAGCACCTCGCACGACCTGCGGCGACGAGGCGGCAGAACGCATTGTTCCTGACCTGCCGGGCTTGAGGCGAAGTGACACCAATCGTTGGCAACTGGCAGCGTGGATGATCAATCCTGGAATGTGGCCTGTCTTGCAGCGCATGCGACACGTTGCATGCCGAGTGCGAAATGCGACGGCGACCATGTCGATTTGGTGATTCCCGTGGCTGTAGGTGAGGCACGGTTTGAAGGGTACGAAGCTCGATGACATGACTGTGGTTCGAGTTCGGCTTCGATGCCGGTCACTGACTTGCCAGTGATAAGCAGATTTCAGGCGTTCTCAACCACATTGTCCCGTGTGAGTTGCGAATGTCGGGTTTGTATCTGATTGCACCCCGATGACAGTTGCGAGACTGTCACCTGAGGTTTCTTCGATCTCGTAAATTTGTTTTTTTCTCTTTTCTTTCTGAGGGGGGGGGGGGGGTAGAATTAACCTATGGGCGTGTAAAGCAGGCAGAGATCAATCCCAATGTGAAAGGAGGTAGCCGTGCGATTAGAACCACGAGCAGCCACTCTGCGGGAATTCATGAGTTCGCTGTTGATTTTCATTGTGGCAGTCGGACTGGTCATGGTGGATGTCTGTGGCGTGGCACGAGGTGAGTTGATTGCAGGTAAATGCGGCAAGACTGTCTATTGGGGATGCGATGCCACATTTATCTGCGTCGAATCGATTGGCTATGAGTGTGTGAAAGGGGGAGTGTCGGGTTGTAAAGAAGGGCATAATTTCCCGTTTAAACTGTGCATCTCCTACCCAACCACCTGCTTTCGGCAGAATATGATGTGCTATCGAGACTATTATGTCACCGATTTCTTCTGCGGGACATGTGAGGACTATTGCAACGAATATCAGGTGTATGTGCAGGGATGTTGGTGATGTCCAGGGTGCCGCCGCGCGGCATACCCCGCTTGAAGGAGAGAACCAATGTTAACGCGAACTCACACAAGCATAATAGTTGGTGTATCGCTGTGCGCTGTGGCACCGATCGCTATCGGACAAGAGGGCAATCGAATGGATGGCCCGAATGCTCAAAACCCCGAAGTCATGGCGATTGCGGCTGACGAACTTGAAGCCATTCTCGATCAGGCGACCGCAACGCAGAGTCAGTTCGATGCACTGAGTGCCGAATTCTCACTGACTTTCCACGAGAATCTCGAACGGTTCTCGATGGAATCGATTCAGTCCGTCCCGCACCTCGCCTACAACAACGGCCACATGACCGGCACGATGCGATGGTGGCGAGACGGACAGCGCGAGCGACTGGATGCCGCCTTCGACATTCCAGAGGAGTTGATGCGGCACGAATACGAGGACTTCGTCATCGTGAAGGACGCTGAAAGACAGATCGATTTCCTGTGTCGCACCCGTCAGGCCGCCATCTTACGTCCCGGCCTGCTTCGTTCGAAGAGTCCGGCAGATTGGCTCATCCCTGGTTCAAAGAAGGGCCTTGGGACATTCCGGGGAGATGATCGTTTTCAGATTCGGGGTTTCTGGGATGGAAATGATGGCGATTGCCTGATCAGGATTGCCGCAGACGGGATAAGTGTCATAAATATGACATTGTCAGCGGCGTTCGATTTTTCCATCACGAACTGGAGATCAGGCGATAATCGGGCAAGCGGGTCCATTTATTACGGAAGGGACGCTGCGGGTCGCGTCGTTCCGCGTCTGGCCGAAATCGAATTACGCGATAATAACGGCTCATTGATTCGGCGAAGCGAACTTCGAACCGAATCTTTCGTGTACGGCGTCCCGTCCCCCGAGGCAATGCAGTTTCAGTTTCCGCCGAATTCACTCGTCCTGGATAATCGAACGGAGTTGCACGGCGGACGTCAGATCGCCTTTGAAGCGGACTCCGCCGGTCAGTTGCATGAAGTGCCGGCTTATGCAATGTCCCAGCCCTCGACACCACCGCCAGGCCGACAGAAGCCGGGAATGGCCGCTACATATATCGGTGTCTTTATTGTCGCCGTGGTTCTTGGATTCCGCGCCTGTTCAGTATGGGTAGCGCAGCGTGGGCGACGGCGATGAGCCCGTCTCCGACATGGTCGATCGGCGCCAGTGCCGTGAAAACGGCATCAAGATACGCCTTGTTGGGCAAATTCTTCCCGGCCGCATTTCTCATCGGACAGTCCGCAGTGGCCCTCATTTTTGTTGTCGCGGGAACTCAGAAACTCTATTACGGCCCGGGTCAGATTATGGCGGCGTTTGGCGCGCTGGGGTGGGACGCGTCCCCGGTCGTTGCCTATTCAATCGCAATTTTTGAAGTCATTCTTGGCTGCTGGCTTGCAACTGGCAGGTTCCCGCGTGTGGCTTCCTGGTTCACGCTAATCTGCCTGATCCTGTTCTCTGCCATGCTGGTTCAACTCGGCCAATCAGTCGGATGGAGCGAGAAATGCGGGTGTATGGGCCCATTCTCCAGATTGACCATTCAGGAGTCGCTTGTTCGCAACGGAGCGCTCATCATATTGATAGTCGCTCTACTCATTAGCTACCGCCTTCACAGGCCCAGTTCGTGATCTCAACGCACACCGTAATCCAGCCCCGACCGCCCGCGATCCGGCGCTTACGCCAGAATTGCCTGAAACGCCCGCTGCCGGTAGAGATGTTCGAACAGGTTTCCCTCGTGAGGCTGATCCCAGCTCAACTGGTAGGTCGGAATTGGCCCGAGGTTCAGCCGGTCAATATGCGGTGTCGAACGCATGGCACGAAGAAATGCCGGGTCCCGCGAAATCACTGTCCCCACCAGCGTATCCCCGATCGCCTCGGGAATGACCTGAGCAGGGCATTCAACCACCGCTGCGAACGGGAAGAGAAACTCTTTGTTGGCGAGCGGATGTTTCCATGATGGTTCATCCTGGAGATCGACCGCGGCGCTTGACGATGCACCCGACGCCGGCGTCCCCGGCTCAATCCACACGATCGTCGGCAGCAGCCATGCAAGACGCCCCTTCTGAACGAGTCGCGGCCCGCCGCGTTTTGCGGCCGTCACGTCGATCGCGCCGTTCTTAAGCTGCGAATCAATGGAGAGCGAGATCATCTCCGCCATGCGCGGATTGGCGAATGCCGCAATTTCGGCGCGGGGGTCCTCGGCCGGCAGCGCTTCCGCCTTCGCCAGTCGATCGGAAAGTGCCTCGGCGATGACACGTCCATTTCTTGGCGTCCACACTCCCGACGCATTGATGCACGATCGACCGCCGTTCGCGGCGATCGACTGGGCCATGATGTCGATGTACTTCTCCCAGTCGTCCGCGGCATCGGGGCCGAGGATGATCTTGCTGTATCCGGGCCCGTGCAATTCGACGCGCGGGTCGTTTTCGTAGGGCCGGGTTGTGTCGCTGCCGCCGAAGAGCATTGAGCGTTCGCAACACCGCAGCAGTTCCGCCGCTCCGGCATGGTCCGTCGGGTAAAACCCGAAGGCGTCTTCAGGAATCCCCGCGGCGATGAATGCCTGGATGATCCGGTAAGGCGACCAGGGCTCCTCTCGGCCCGGCTTGAGGACGACGGGCGTTTTCAATGCAATCGCCGGAATCCAGAGTGAATGAACACCGGGAGAGTTGCTCGGCAGCACCGCCCCGAGACAGTTCGCAACCCGGAAGAAGCTGAGCGTATGGCCTGCGACCTGTCCGTGACCGGTGTCCAGAATCTCCAGCGGAAAGCCGCGCGTGAGCCCTTTCACGACTGTATCGATTTCCGCAAACATGCGATGAATCTTGCCCGCGTTGGAGCGGCAATAGCTGATCGGCATGCCAGTGGTGGCGGACAATTGCGTGATGTAGTCGTCGAACGATTGTTTTCCATCGCCCAGAGGCAGATCGGCGGTCATGAAAAGGTCGCCGGCGCGTCGGGTCATGTCCATCAATGCTGTGACGCTGAAGGCATCGAGCACGCCGTGGTCCATGCAGGCGATGTCCCGGCTGAGCATGCCGCTATTGGCCTGCGACACGCGGGCGACCGGCTCACCAGTGGCATGATGGACGATCTCGACAGAATCGACGGAGCTGTATGGTCTTCCGTTGCGTAGTATCGGAATGTGTAGCATGACGAGCGATTCAGTTTGGGTGATGCGGCACGGCGCGCCGCGCGCGATGTCCGGGCCGCCGGGCCTCATTATAGTCCGATGCCCGCGCGATCGCATGTCACGATGGCCCCGCGACGGGTGTTGATCCCGGCCGGGGCACGCGGCGGGTTACTCCACGGTCACGCTCTTGGCGAGGTTTCGCGGCTTGTCCACGTCGCACCCGCGCAGGACGGCGGCATGATAGGCCAGCAGTTGGAGCGGAATGATGCTGACGATCGGCTGGAGCGGTTCCGGCACCTCGGGGACGTAGAACACGTGTTCCGCCAGACCGGCGATTTCCGTGTCTCCCTCAGTCGCCACGGCAATGACGCGTCCTTTGCGGGCGCGGACTTCTTCGATGTTACTGACGACCTTGTCGTACTGGCTGTTCTTCGTGGCGATGAAAACGACGGGCATGTCCTTGGTGATCAGTGCGATGGGCCCGTGCTTCATTTCGGCGGCCGGCATGCCTTCGGCGTGAATGTAGGAGATTTCCTTCAGCTTCAAAGCGCCTTCGAGAGCCGTCGGGTAGTTGTAACCGCGTCCGAGGTAGAGCCAGTTTTCGGCATCCTTGTAGCGGTCGGCGACTTCCCGGATCTCATCGGACTGCGCCGTGATGGAACGCACTTTTTCGGGAATGGATGCGAGTGCTTCGAGATAGAACTGCAGCGCGTTTTGTGAAAGGTTGCGCCGTCGTCCGAGATACAGAGCCATCATCGTAAGGACAAGCACCTGGCCGATGTAGGCCTTGGTGCTTGCGACGCCGATTTCCGGGCCGACGTGCAGATAGACGCCGGCGTCGGTTTCGCGCGCGATGGTGGAACCGACGGCATTGACGATGCCGAGAACGGTGGCGCCTTTTTCCTTGGCCTCCCTGAGTGCCGCGAGTGTGTCAGCAGTTTCGCCGGACTGGCTCATTGCGATGAGCACGGTGCCCTGGTCGATGATCGGATTGCGATATCGGAATTCACTGGCATATTCGACTTCCGTCGGGATGCGGGCCAGGTCCTCGAAGAGGTACTCGCCCACGAGGCCGGCGTGCCAGGCCGTGCCACAACCGGTGATCACCACGCGCTGCGTGCGCACCAGCTCCCGCGCGAAGCTGGCGATGCCGCCCAGGTGAACTCGGCCTTCGGCCAGATTGACGCGGCCGCGCATGCAGTCCGCGATCGCGTCCGGCTGTTCGAGGATTTCCTTGAGCATGAAGTGCTCATGTCCGCCGAGCTCGATGTCCTCGAGCGTCATTTCCAGTTCCTGGACTTCCTTCGTGACCGGCAGGGCATCAAGCGTCGTGGTGCGGAATCCGTCTTCCCAGACGACGGCCATTTCTCCGTCGGAAAGGTAGATGACCTGGGTCGTGTGCTGAATGATGGCGGCGGCGTCGGACGCGACAACGTATTCGTTATCGCCCACGCCGATGATCAGCGGGCTGCCTTTTCGGGCGGCGATGATTTTGCCCGGTTCATCCGCGGCGATCACTGCAATGCCATATGTGCCGCGAACATCGCGCAACGCCGTGCGGACCGCGGTCTCGATGTCTCCGCTATAGAAATGCCCGATGAGTTGAACGAGCACCTCAGTATCGGTTTCGCTTCTGAATTCGACGCCGCGATGCTCAAGGTACGTGCGAAGTGACTGGTAGTTTTCGATGATGCCGTTGTGGACCAGCGCGATGCGACCAGTGGCGTCGAGGTGCGGGTGCGCATTGAGGTCGCTGGGTGAACCGTGGGTGGCCCAGCGGGTGTGCGCCATGCCGCAAACGCCTTTGAGTTCAGCGCCGACAAGCCTCTTTTCAAGGTTGGCAATGCGCCCGACGGCCTTTTCGACAACGATCTTTCCATTGCGCTGCATGGCGATGCCTGCGGAGTCATACCCGCGGTATTCGAGGCGCTTGATCCCCTCGATCAGAAGCGCCTGGGCTTCGCGAAAACCGGTGTATGCGACGATTCCGCACATAACGTTTGGCTCCTGAAGAAGTTGTCGCGCTTTGAGACTCCGGAAGCGCGGTGTATCCGCATTTCATCGGACGCCCAAAGCCGTCGATCGAGCATCGGCATCGAGGCCGGCCGCCAACCGAATCAAACCAGCAGGGATACAACCCCCTGACGAGGCAGCCCACGACATCGGATTCTCACCGCGAGCGCCGCGGAAGAGCGGATTCGGCAACGCCTGGACGTATATTATGCGCCGAATCGACTTGAAATGGTACGTCGACACCCCGGGTGACAGTTCGCCATGGGGATTACCGTTTTTTCGCCATTTCGGACGCTGCGAGATCGGAAATTGATGAGTAATCGCTAACCGCGCCGCAACGTGGCTGGAACTCCGTCGGGTTTGGCCGGTGGAATTGGCCACGGCCTCGCGTTGGCTCAGGCGGCGACATTCGGGGGCCCGACCGGATAGAATGGTCTGACGATGATAAAAAAGACGCGACAACCACGCCGATTTGCAGCCGGGCGTCTGATCTGGCTCACGGTGCTCATGGGTTTGCCGGCGTGCGATGGCCTTTCGTTTTTCGCGCCGCTTGTGTTGCCGGACAGTTACTCGCGCGTGAGCGGTGGCATTGCCGACGGGCGACCTTTCTTTGGAAAGACCTACGACGCCCTGAACATTGAACGTGGGGATTTTCTGCTCGCGACCTGCGGTTGCGGCGATTGGCGCGTGCTGATCCGGGATGACGACGGCCGAGAGCAGCAATTTGCCGTCAGTTTCTATGACACGGGCGAGTATGATCCGGCGGGCGAGGTTGTGCTTTTCGGTCGGGAAGAAGAAAAGCAACTCGCGGCGTTGGGGGCCGTGGAGCAATCGAACGGCACGGCGACCGGCTCGCTGGATTTGTCAATCTTCCGTCGGAGCTTTGCGGCCGACCGGCGTGAGACGCATACCAACGACATCGAAGCGTGCATTATCTGTCACATCGGGGAGGATCCGATTTACCCTCAACCGGAAGGCCACACGGTCTATCAGCCGGGTGTGACCAACTGCCTGGACTGTCATGAAGTGGTGATCAATTAGGTCTGCCGGACACCGAAATTCGAGATGGACTGCTACTGGCCGCTGGGCGCAGGGGGGGCGGCGACATTCGTCCCTGAGGTGATCGCCTTGAGCAATTCGACGGCCTCGCGACGATCCGTCTCGGTCGCGCCGGCGGCGTAGCCGGGCCAATCCTTCGCAATTTTGCGGGCCAGATCGATCAGTCGTGCCTCATCGTCCGGTGCCGGCCGCGATGCACCCTCGCGCGACAGCCGCGCCGCAATTTCCGGAAGCACACTGTCGCGGCCGAAGGCCAGAAGCCGCACTTCGGCATCGGCATCTGTCGAGAGTGTGTCGAGGAGGCGATTGACCGTGCCGCGTCGAGCCTCATCGGCGCCTGCACGAATTTCCGCGAGCCGTGCGGCCGCATCCGGCAGGGTCTGTTGCAGGGGTGACTCGGCCAGCCGAAGCAGGTCATACAGGCGGACAAATTCGGGGGCGGAGTCGGCCGCGTCGAGCCTCGCGCGGGCCTCGCGGAGAATGGCGTCGGCAAGCCGGGAGTGAAACGGTCCGTCGGCAGCGTCTTGCGCAAACTCACCGAATCGTGCCAAGGCATTGTCATCCTGACCCGCATGCAGCAGGGCTTCGATGAGGCGCACGTGCAGATCGACACGGACCGCCGCATCGAGATCCGCCGTCAGCGGCAGCGCTTCGGTCAGTGATTTGGCTTCGCCGGCGTAGTCGCGGATGCCCGACTGAGCCGATGCAAGTCGATCGAGGAGGGTTAGCCGCATCGCCGCGGGCAGCGGCTCGGTCCGGTCGTTCGCGTTCTTGATTGCGAGCAGAATCTCCGATCGCCGCCGCTGCGAGGCGATATCGTTCGGTCGATTGAACCGCTCGGCAAGGTCGAGTTGCTCGCGGATCGGCAGCCGGCGAAGAACGACAAGGTAGCTCTCCCACGCCTTCTCGCGGACCGCCGCGATTGGCTCCTGTGCCGCGTCGATGCAGTAACCGAGCGCGTCGAGATCCTCACGGCTGCGACCGCACCGCCCGAGGGACTGTACGACGGCCAGTCGCACTTCCGGGTCCTTGGCTGTCGCGATACTTCGAATCTGCTCTGCGCTGCCGGGATAGGAAGTGTATGCCGTGATCGCGGCACTACGCACTCGGGCCGACCGCGACTCATCCATCTGCGCGATGAAGATGGGGCGAAACTCCTCCGCGCCAATGCGGCCCATCGATTCGATGAATCGCTCAGCCATTTCGTCATCGCCCGGCGTGACGCGCTCAAATCGCTTCAGCAGTGTCTCAATGACGCTCCCAGCCGCTCCCCCAGCTGATCCGCCGCGCCGCGCGATCTGACCGAGTGCCGTCGCGGCTTCGGCAACGACCACTCGCGACGGATCATCCAGGCGGGCAATGAGCGCGGGAATCACCGCCGCGTCGTCAAGGCGACCCAGCGCCGTCACCTGGGCTGAACGCACGACCGGGTCCAGTTCGACGGCCAGCGCATTTGAAAGCCGCTCGCCGCTGGTGGGCGGACGAAGGTCGCCGACCAGTGCGGCCGCTCGACGGCGAATAACCGGACTGGTGTCGCCGACCATCTTGAGCACTTGCGACCTGATGTCGGAACTGATCTCGCGACGGTCGGTAATCAGGCCGTTGATAATGTCGAGACCCAGCCCGCGAACGGCGGCCGAGTCATCGCGAAGGAATCCGAGCAACTTCTGCGGTTGGGAGGCGTCCGGCGTCAGGGTGTATGTCTCGCGCAGCGCCGAAACCAGCCGTCCAAGCACCGCCTCACGATCCATTCGCATGCGCTGGATTTCATCGCGGCGACGCTGGTTCACATCGCGAAGCCAGTCAAGCGGTTTTTTCTCACGATGGGTGTCCCACCAGGTTCGGGCAGACACCGCGTCGATAAACCGCACCCCGGCCGCGTCGGACAAGGCATCGAGCGCGATGACGGGAACGAACTCGCCGGAGGCGGAGAGCAAGTCAATCAACGCTGCGACGGCCTGCAAGTCTTCCCCGAGCAAGCCCAGCGTGCGAATCGCCGCCTCGCGAGATTCGATCGGCTGCTTTTCATCACCGCCCAGAACCCGAAGCCGAGGAATCACAGCGCTTGAGTCGAATCGGCGAAGCGTCGGCGGGATCAATTGCGCAACTTCCGGCGGACTCCGCCCAAGCAAATTCAGAAGCGGATCGAGCAGTGCGGAGGGCGTCTGCTCCGTGTTGATAATCGCGCGGCAAACGGCCTGCTTCGCAAGCGTGTCATTCGGACCTTTCAACACATCGATCAATCGGCGTGCCGCTTCGTCGGAGGCGTTGCGAAGCAGGCTGCGCGCCCCCAGTTCACGCGCTTCCGGCGTGTTGTTGCCCGTGACCAGCAGAAGGAATTCGTCCAATTCCTGCGCCGAGGATTTGTTCGCACTTGCCGGCGTGCCTTCCGCGGGCTGAGTCGTTGGATTTGGCTGCGTGGTGGCTCCGAGATGTACGGCGATCGAACCGAGGGTCGAATCAAGCGTCGGCGATGGCGAGACCGTATCGGCAGTTTCCAAGTCCGCGAGGGATGGGGAGCCTGCCGTGGGTCCGGTATCCGTTTGCGGCGTCTCGGCGCGTACCACTGCACCGAGAAGGAGTAACGCGATCAGGAATGGTGCAGCGAAGCGCATGAAGAGAACACCGCACGCCGGTTGCCCGACAGGCAAGCCGTCCCCGCGCCGACCGACTTCGGCAGCCTGTCCGATCATTATCAAGTGGCGAGGAAACTCCTTCTATCATAGTAAACGGCCGTCGTCAATTCCGCAGAGAATCGGACGTGCGCACGGATTTGAATTCGGATTGTCCGACGTCATGTCGCCCGCATGCATCGGCGGATCGAGAGTTCCCGACGGTTGCTGAGCCAGGCGATCCGAGGCTGGATCCTGGCAGGATCGCGGACACTCCGCGGGAAGCGGATGCCGCGAACCCGGTGACGCGGCCGGCGTGGGCGTCAAATTACAGGCGGACGATCTCGCCGTAGGACTCCGGCCGGCGATCGCGGAAAAACTGCCATGTATTTCGCACGTCGCGGATCATGTCCAGATTCAGGTCTGCCACGACGATGTCATCGGAATCGCGCTTGCCTTCAGCGATAATCTGGCCTCGGGGGTCGCAGAAATAGCTTTGGCCGTAGAACTCGCCGATGCGCCACGGTTCCTCGATGCCGGGCCGGTTGATCGCTCCGACGAAGTACTGATTGGCGACGGCGTGGGCCGGCTGCTCCAGTTTCCACAGATATTCGCTGAGTCCCGCGACCGTGGCTGACGGGTTGAAGACGATCTCGGCGCCATTTAGACCCAGGCAGCGGGCCCCATCGGGAAAGTGGCGGTCGTAGCAGATGTAGACCCCAACCTTGCCGACAGCCGTGTCAAACACGGGATATCCGAGATTGCCCGGCCGGAAGAAGAACTTTTCCCAGAAGCCGGGGGCGACATGGGGGATGTGCATCTTGCGATATTTGCCGAGGTATGAGCCGTCCGCGTTGATGACGGCGGCGGCGTTGTAATAGACACCGGGCATGTCCTCTTCGTACATGGGCACGACCAGGACCATCTTGTGCTTGCGCGCCAGTTCGGACATCAGCTTGACGGTCGGGCCATCGGGAATTTTTTCCACGAGGCTGTACCACTTCGTATCCTGATCGCAGCAGAAATATGGGCCGTAGAAAAGCTCCTGCATGCAGACCACTTGCGCGCCTTTGGCGGCAGTCTGCTCGATGAGGGCGACATGCTTTTCGATCATGCTTTTCTTGATTTTCTCGATGGGTGTGGTCCCGGGTTCGGACAGCGTGGCCTGGATGAGGGCGCCTCGGACGATGCGTGGCATGATTGGCTCCTTCGAAAGCTGGATTGCACGCATTATTGAGCAGGAATCGGTATGTGGCCAGTGTCGTCGCGACGAGGTGACGCCGTCGATGGCGTTGGAGCCGAATCGAGCACTGCCTGCTCTTGCGCACGGCGTGTCAGGTTTCGCCTAATTCCACCGGGCGGGTTATGATTCACGAGAGTGATTAACGGAGAAAACCCATGCATACGACTGCCGGTTCCAGCATCGAAACGGTCCCGCTGTTTTTGAACAATCGACCAACGCCTTCGGCCTCCACGCGGTTCGGGCCGGTGTTCAATCCGTCCACGGGCGAGCAGATCGCTCAAACGCCGTTTTGCGAGCCGGATGAGGTCGACCGGGTGGTCCGCGCGGCACAGGATGCGTTTCCGGCATGGCGGGAAACGCCGGTGGTGGAGCGGGCGCGGGTTATGTTTCGGCTGGTTGCGCTCCTGGAGAAGAACGCCGAGCAGATTGCTCGGATTGTCTCGCTCGAACATGGCAAGACTCATGCGGAGTCGGTCGCCAGCATCCGGCGTGGCATCGAGATGGTGGAATTCGCCTGCGGCATCCCAACGCTGAGCATGGGCGACACGGTCCACAATCTCGCGCAGGATGTGGACTGCGAGACCTATTGGCATCCGCTCGGCGTGGTCGCGGGCATCACGCCCTTCAATTTCCCCTTCATGGTGCCACTGTGGATGGTGCCGGTCGCGCTGACCTGCGGCAACACGTTTGTGCTCAAGCCCAGCGAGAAAGTTCCGCTCTCGGCGATGAAGCTCGGCGAATTGCTATGCGAGGCTGGTTTGCCATCGGGCGTGTTCAACATCGTCCATGGCGACAAAGCCTGTGTCGATGCGCTGCTGACGCATCCGCTCATCAAGGCCGTGAGCTTTGTCGGTTCGACGCCGATTGCTCGTCATGTGTGGGAAGTCGGCACGAAACACGGAAAGCGCGTCCAGGCCAACGGCGGCGCGAAGAATCACATTATCGTCATGCCCGACGCCGATCTCGATCGGACAGTGGGAGCCCTTCAATCCAGCGCGTTTGGATGTTCGGGGCAACGCTGCATGGCGGGAAGTCATGCCGTGGCCGTCGGAAAAGTGGGGGATGCCCTGGTGTCGGCGCTGGCGGCGAGCGCGGACAGGATGAAGGTCGGTCCCACCGATCGCGACAGCGGGGCGGACATGGGGCCGGTGATTACGCGCGAGCATCTGAATAGCCTTATTTCGCATATCGACCAGGGCGCAAAGGAGGGCGCGAAGCTGGCGCGGGACGGACGCGGGCTGAAGGTGGCGGAGGCGCCGAGCGGGTTCTACCTTGGCCCCACCATATTGGATCATCTCACGCCCGAGATGCACGTCTCAAAGACCGAACTGTTTGGCCCTGTGCTGGGTGTCACAAGGGTGGCCTCGCTGAATGAGGCGATCGAACTGACGAACAGGAGCCCGTACGGCAACGGCGCGGTTCTCTACACGCGAAGCGGTCATGCCGCCCGCGAATTCAAGCATCGGGCTGGCGCGGGAATGATCGGTATCAATGTCGGCGTTCCCGCCCCGATGGCCATGTTTCCCTTCACCGGACATGATGCCAGCTTTTTTGGCGATCTGCATATGCAGGGTCGCGAAGGGATCATGTTCTACTCGCAGCAGAAGATGATCATGTCGCGCTGGTATGGCGACGGCGGCGCAAGCGCCGGAGGCGCCGGGGAGTTTGTCACCACGCGCGGCTGACCAGACCGCGGGGAGCGTCGCTTCGGCGGCGTCGGATTCATGAAGCCGCGTGAGCTCATCAATCTCGGATTCTCGGAGGGTCCGGCGATCGGGGAGATCGTCCGGGCCGCGGAGCGCGCGCTGGCCGGTGGGGTCGCCTCGGATGAAATTCTCGAGCGATTGAGATTGCTTCGGGAAGATCCTTCGGCGCTGTCGAACGACACTTACTTCGGGGTTGCCGCGGACATGATACTGCAGGACACCCGCCTCGAACGATACATCTTTCGTGAGGCCGGCCAGGCCCGATCGATGTTCGATATCTGGGGTGAGGAGCGGATCGACGCCGGCGCCATCGACCAGATGGTCAATGCGATGCGACTTCCTGTTGCGGTGGCCGGGGCGCTCATGCCGGACGCCCATGTCGGCTACGGCCTGCCGATCGGCGGTGTGCTCGCCACCGAGGGTGCGGTCATCCCCTATGCCGTCGGCGTGGATATCGCCTGTCGCATGATGCTCTCCGTGTTGCCGATCAATGCTTCGACGACGGAGCCTGACCCGATCAAGAAGCTCGAAAGCGAATTCGTCCGTGTCATCGAACGCAATACGCGATTCGGCGCAGGCGCGAAGTTCACCGGGCGTGATCGTCGCGAAGCGCCGGTTCTCGATGAAGACTGGAACATCACGGACATCACGAAAAAAATGAAGCCGACGGCATGCGAGCAGCTCGGCACCAGCGGCGGCGGCAATCATTTCGTCGATGTCGGCGAGCTTGAGTTTGCCGAGGACTACAAGGGCGTCCCGGCCGGCCGATATGTGGCGATTCTTACTCATTCAGGCTCGCGCGGGCCGGGTGCGCGAACCTGCGATTTCTATTCGCGGCTCGCTCAATCGCTCCACCCCCGGCTGCCGAAGGAATATCGGCACCTTGCCTGGCTGCTTCTCGACAGGCCCGAGGGTCTGGAATATTGGGCCGCGATGGAACTCATGGGGCGATTCGCATCAGCCAATCATCACTGCATCCACGAGACGATTCTTCGTGACATGAATATGTCACCTATTTTGCAGGTGGAGAATCACCATAATTTTGCGTGGAAGGAAGTGCACGGCGGCCGGGAAGTGATCGTACATCGCAAGGGAGCGACGCCCGCCGGCGCAGGGGTGCTGGGCGTGATTCCCGGTTCGATGGCGGCGCCCGGATTCCTGGTGGAGGGCATGGGGCGTCACAGCAGTCTCGACTCCGCTGCCCACGGTGCGGGGCGGCAGTTTTCGCGAAAGAAGGCCAAAGAGACTTTCAGTTGGGACCCCGTCCGGAAGCTGCTTGGCGAGCGGCGTGTCAGGCTCATGTCAGCGGGGCTGGACGAAGTGCCCGGTGCTTACAAGCCGATCGAGGATGTGATGGCCGCACAGCGAGATCTGGTACGGGTCGTCGCCCGATTCGAACCGCGCATCGTGAAAATGGCGGACGACGGATTCGCCGAGGATTGACGCCGCCGCATGGCGGCCCTCGAGCGAGCGCAATAGCATGCGTCGCCGGGCTGGCGCAGAATCAGCCGCTTTCTCAGGAATGGAAGTCACTTCTGGGACGCTTCGGCGACAGCCTCATGAAGGCTGACGAGTTCATCCAGCACGTCGTCCGCGACGGGGACGAATTGTCCGCCGGTTGCGTCTGAGATGCGGGCCAGCTCGGTATCAGCGGCCGCGTCGCCCAATGCGATGACATGCGTGACGGCGCCGGACTGCTCGGCCAACTGGGAGAGGAATTCGATTTCCTGCGTCGAAAGTTGCTTTGAAAGGACGAGGAAAATCTCGTTCGCATACCAGCTTTCCGTCACAGAAAAGGCTCGTGGGAGATCCGTCATGCCGGACGGAATTCGGCCGTGCAGAATCGCCGAAGCGCCGGCCAGATCAGTCGAGGGTTCGAACACCTCGTACAGACGAAGGCCATCGGGATTTTCGACCGCCTGGACGATTCCGAATCGAGTGCTTTCCGATCCGAGCGACTGATTGACGCCATTGGTGACCAGTGCCAGCCTGTCGGCATAGGGCGACATCGTCGCGTCCCAATCCACGACATAGCCGATAGTTCCGCCCTCGACCGGAATGCCGAAGTAGCTGTGCAGCGGGTCGGAGTTGCGAATCGCCAGTCTCGGATTGTCTGCCGCCCGGGGCGCCGGCCGATCCGAACCGTCGTTATCGACGGAGGTGTCATAAGTCAGAAGCGTCGCACGGGGCGGCCGTCCGTTTCCATCGCTAGAAACCGTCCAGACGACGAATCCCAGAATCGCGGCGGCGACCAACGAGAAAGACGCAATGATGCGGTATGCGGTGATGCGCCCGCCGAGCAGAGGCTGCCTGGATCCGGCGGGCTGAGCCGCGACGCCGGGCCGCCGAGTCGGAAGTGCTTCGACATAGTGGCCGGAGGAGTGCGACTCGATTGCAGTGAGTGTGTCGGCAAGGGACGCCGGCGAATCTGGGCGAGCGCCGCTTCGTGCCGGGGGGACCGCGGAGGCTCGCGGCACATCGACGATCTGACGGCAGTATTTGCAACGGCAGCGTGCGCCCTGGAAGGCCTCTTCCAGAACGAGCATTCGCCCGCAAGAACTGCATTTCAGATTCAGCGGCACTTGTACCGCTCCTTGAGCAACCAGAAGCCGCCTGGAAATCAAGCGGAAGAACCCACTCCTCGGGTCGCCCAAATTACTACGGTTCAGCCGATCAGACTGATCGCTGAAGACACCGGACAATTCGCCGGATTTCCGCCCAGAGCACACGCCGAGTTGTCCGTTACTGACTACTCCAAATATACAAGAATCTGGGGCGAATTGTCCAGTCTAAGGAATTTTGAATGCTAAGCAGGTTAATTGTGGTGCCCCCTGCTGACGGGCCGCCTTCTGGTGCCTGTGCGTATATGTTGGGTGCCCAACCCAGCGGCCTGTGATATATGATAGCATGAGCGGATTTGATCCCGGCCCGGCGTTTTGCCGCTTCAAGCGCGTCGTGCAGGGTACCAATGCCGTCCACCAGCCCCACTTCCAACGCCTGTTTTGCGAGATAAACCCTGCCGTCAGCGGCTTTTAGCACTTGTTCGCGGTCCATGTTCGGTCGTCCGGCGACTACCACATCCACGAATTGCGCGTAGAGTCCATCCACCATCGTCTGGAAGAGTTCCCGCTCCTCTTTGCGCATTTTTCGCAGGGGAGTGCCCGAATCCTTGTGTGGACCGGAGGTGATCGCATCCGCCGTGATTCCCAGTCTCCCGAGACCGTCGGACAGGTCCATCATCTGCATGATAACGCCGATCGAGCCGGTGATCGTCGAACGCTGGGCGATGATCTCGTCAGACGCGCAGGCCAGATAGTACGCTCCGCTCGCCGCGACATCCTGGAAGAACGCCACAACGGGCTTGCCGGTCTTCTGCTTGAACGCCTGAATTTCGCTGTAAAGGATGTCGCTAGCAGTGACTGTGCCGCCTGGGGAGTTGATTCGAAGCACGACAGCCTTCACGCGGGAGTCGTTTGCCGCCTTGTCCAGCTTCTCGACCGTGGCCGACACCATGTGTTCGCCTTCGGAGAACAAGCCCGGTTGGTGAGCGTTCATCAACAGGCCGCTGATGTCGATGATGGCAATTCGATCACTGACCCAGCCGGGATCCTTGTGGACAATCCGCTCTTTCAGCGATTGGTCGTTCGGCATCGAGGTGATTTTGAAGCTGCCGGTGGGCATGCATCCGGCGAAAACGATGACCACGAAGCCGGCGATCCCGCTTGCCACCAGGCGAGTTCTCACAAAGCGAAACATGAAATTCTCCTCCGTTCTCTGAGTTGAACTCCGTCGCGAAGCGTGCCAATCGAGGCAATTCACATCGTGCCCCGTTGTCTGAGCGCTTCATAGAAAAAGAGCGCGGCCGTCACTGACACGTTGAGACTGTCTGCCCGACCGCACATCGGCACACGAGCCCCGATCGCACGATCGCCCCATCGCTGCGTCAGTCCCCTCGCCTCGGAGCCGAGTACGACCGCTGTGGGGTGTCCATAGTCCAGTTCATGGTAACTGCGTGAGGCATGGGGTGTCGCGGCCACGATCTGAAGCCCTTGTTCCGCACACCAGTCGCGGGTCGAATCGAATGTGGCTTCGACGAGCCTCGTGCTGAAAATCGTTCCGGTGCTGGCCCGAATGGCGTTTGGACCGTACGGATCAGCAGCCGCCTCGGTGACGATTACCGCGCGGACCCCCGCACCGTCTGCGCTCCGCACGATCGCGCCGATGTTGCCGGGTTTCTCCAATCCCTCGATGACCGCGACCAGCGCGGAATTCCCCAGGTCGATTTGCTCAAGACTATGCGACGGCCTCCGGGCGACGACCACCAGGCCGTCTCCGCGCTCGCCATAGGCGATTTTTTCCAGTACACGATCGGAGATCGTGACGAGCCTTGCTCCGATCTCGCGGAGTCGGTGCAAAACGGCCTGTCCGGCGGGGGTCTGGAGTTTCGGCTGGTGGACGAAGGCTTCTTCGATCACGACGCCGGAGTCGATGGCGCGCTGAATTTCGCGGAGGCCGTCGATGAGAATCAGGCCGGTCTCGCGCCGGGTCCGCGCATCGCGCAGATCGGTCACTTCCTTGATGCGCGGGTTTCTCGTGCTGGTGATGGCGTCGGTCATTGCATCGATTGTCGCCGTGCGCGATCTCGGCGCGGGTGAATACTGACAATCCGTTCAAATCCGGTAGGCCTCATCCGTCGGCCGCAGCGGTCGATTGAACCAGAGCGGACGTCGCAGATTTCCCGGTCCGACCGGCCATCGCGTCTTATTCATCCATGCCTCGAATATCTGCATCGACTTTTTGGTGTCGACAACGACATCGCCGCATTGATCGCCCGGCCCGGCCCGCTCAATCCGCACGCGCTGATGCCAACAGTGCATGCCGCTGATCGGGTCGGGATGGACGGGGAAGGTCAGATTCTGCGGCACGCCGCCTTCGCGCCACCACAGCCGTTTGCTGTCGGGGTCCTTGCTTTCAAATGGAACGGGGCCTTCAAGGGTCCGCATCCGCCAAACCCCTTCGCCCGCCTCCTCGACTGCCACAGTATTGGCACTCCACCGGCTGTTCGGCGGGTCCACCCGTCGACGCCATCGCCCGAGATGGTGCGAACAGGCGATCACCCCCGGTCGAATCGCTTCGGTCACCCAGCAGCGATCGACGAAATGGCCGATGTCCGTGACGACGCGGACCAGGTCGCCGGTGGACAGGCCGAACTGCGCGGCATCGGAGGTGTGTATCCAGACCGGGTTGCGCTGCGAGATCTCGTTCAGCCATTTGGCGGCGCCGCTGCGTGTGTGAATCAGCGTCGGCAGGCGGAAGGTGTTAAGCAGAACAAACGCCTCCCGTGGCGGCGCGTTCGCGGCCTGGGGCGTTTCTTCAACATACACATGACTCGGGATGTAGCCGGGGAACGACTGGTCCGCCCAGCCCCATTCAGCCATCGTCGGGCTGAAAAACTCCAGCAGCCGCGAGGGTGTCGCGAATCCCTCGACGACTGTCGCCGTGAAGGCGTCGTCAACCGCCGGCACATCGCCGGCCTCTTCCGCCGTAACCGACCGGGACAGTTCGAACCTGCTCGCCCGGAAGGCCACCGGCGATTTCGGATTTTCCAGGGCGGAGATGGCGGAGGTCGCTCCTGCCGCGGCACGATTCTGCCGGTCTCGATGTGCCACGTCGAGGCAGACGCCGATCGCGTGGCCATTCCTGCTGACGACGCCCGACGCGGGATCGATCGTTGCGCCGGACAGTTCGTCATCGCTCAGGACGCGCTCGTGCCGTCTGTACGACTTCTTCTTCACCTCATACGCGCCGACCTTTCGCATGTAATCGAGCGGCGAGAGTCCCTGCTCCCGGGCTTTCTCCGTCAGTCCCGGAACGCGGTCGAAGATGTGTTCGTAGTATTCATCGACGCCGAGAATCTCGCCCGGACGCTTGAGACTCTCGAAGTACCTGCGAATGCCCAGCGATCCGTCCGGATCGATCGCCCAGGTCAGGGCGATCCAGAATTCGTCCTCTTCCCAGACCTTGCCGGGATTCGTTTCTCGCGTGTCGCGGATGACCCGGCCCTCGGATTGCGCGACCGCCCGCAGCACCGGCTGACGGAATGCAATCCATGTGGCACTGTGCGTTTCGTATGTGTTCAGATCGTGACGCTCGGGTCCGTGTCCCATCGGCAGCACATAATCGGCGTACAGCGCCGTTTCATTCCATGTCGGCGTCAGGGCGACATGGCAGCCGATCCTTGATTCATCCCGGAGGGCTTCGATCCAGACAAAGCCGTCGGGATAGGTCCAGACCGGATTGAAGACGCGCGTGAAGTAGGTGTCGATCCGTCCCCGTCCGCTCTTGAGAAAGTGCGGCAGCAAGAAGCTCATCTCGTAGTGCGCAAGCGGAAACTCCCGGGGCCAGTGCAGTTCGTTCCAGTGATTCTGCGGCGGCGGGACGTTGATCAGATTGGCCTTGTACTTGTTCCAGGCCGACGGAAGGCAGCCGCCTTCCGTGCCGACGCTCCCGGTCAGCACATGCAGGAGAAACAGGCAGCGCGAGACCTGCCAGCCGCCCTCGTGCGCGCTGGCCGCGCCGCGCCACGTGTGCGAACAGAATCGCGATCCGGCCTCGCCGATCTGTCGTGCGACGGTCACGATCCTGTCACGCGGCACGCCGCATTCCGCCTCGGCATATTCGGGCGTGAAGGACGCATAGCGTTTTCGAAGCGCGCGGATGAAGTCGTCGATTGCGTGCGGCGCCGCCGGTGCGTCGGCCGAGTCGCGGGAGCCGGGGCGGTTCGACATCGCCTGCATCGATTCGCGCCAGTTGGTCCAGCGCTCGATGAATCCGCGGTCGTACAGTCCCTCCTCGAGTATCACGCGGGCCATGGCGAGCAGCAGCGCCGCCTCGCTCCCCGGCCGCGTCGGCAGCCAGTACGTGGCCATCGACGCCGTGTTCGACAACCGGGGATCGACGACCGCCATCGTCGCGCCGCGCTTCAGTCCCTCGCTGATGCGCTGGGCGTGCGGGTTGAAATAGTGGCCGGACTCCAGGTGGGCGTTGAGCGCCAGGATGAACCGGGCGTGGGCATAATCGGGTGATGGCCGGTCATAGCCGGACCAGAGCGCATAGCCGAGCCGCGCGCCGGACGAGCAGATGTTCGTATGGCTGTTGTGTCCATCGACGCCCCAGGCGCGCAGCACGCGGTCGATGAAGCCTTCGGCGCCCGGCCGGCCGACGTGGTAGACGACCTCGTCGCGGCGGTCTTCCCGGATCGCGCGTCGAATGCGTCCGCCGATGTCGGCGAGCGCCTCGTCCCATCCGACCTCCCGCCACTGACCGCCGCCGCGCGGACCGACCCGCTTCATCGGCGTGAGAATGCGATCGGGGTCCGTGACCTGATTGATCGTTGCCGGACCCTTGGCACAGTTTTTTCCCCGGCTGCCGGGGTGGACGGGGTTGCCCTCGAACTTGCGGATCTCGCGGGTGTTCTTATCGACGTACGCCAGCAGTCCGCACGCCGACTCGCAGTTGAAGCAGGTGGTCGGCACGAGCTGATAGTGCCTGGCGACAGCGCGGCGCGGCCAGTGCCCCGGGTCGAATTCGACCACGTCGTTCCAGTCGGCCTGCGATGGATAGCGAGACAGCTTTCCGGTGGCGGTCACGGTGGATGTCGCGTCGGGTCCATCCAGGTCGGGCAGCAGGCCGATCCGGACGGCCAGCTTTTCGATCAGGCTGCGTGGCGGTTTGTAGGGCATGGCGGCTTGAGGCCTTGTGGGGCGCGGGGGCGCCGGGGTCCAGCGTTCATGTCGGGCGATGCCCGGCCGGGCGGAACGTCCGCGGGGGCGGGGCGGGCCCGGGCCGTGCCGCGACGCCGGCCAGTCCGCCGTCTCGATCCGGCATCGACCGAACCGCGGATCAGTGTACCCGAACGGCGGTCCTACGGAATATGGGCCGACATCGGTCGCGGGGAGGTCCTGGCGGCCGGCGCGAAGGCTGGCGGGCGGGGGGCGACAACGGGGCGTCCGTCCGGTCCGGCGCGGGGCGGGTCGGGTTGGCGGGCGGCATTCGCCGCGCGGGCCGCCGCGTGGCGCAGCGCGTCGGCCGGCGTCGTCGCCGGCGTCCGTCCGATCTGCACGGTGAGAATGGGGCTGGCCGCCCCCCGGCGATCGGCCCGCTGGCCCTGGACGGTGTACTCGACGCATTCGACGCCGGCGGGCAGGGTGTCATCGACAAACGTCTTTTTCCCGGCGATGCCGAGAATCGTGAATCCGGTTTCACCGGGCAGGCGGCGGCGGACGGCGTAGTTCGTGCCGCTGGTCCCCGCCGGGTTCGAGCATTTCCACGTGAGTGTCAGGCTGCCGGCACTGGCGTCGAGCGTGGCCGCGAGGCGCGCGGGCTGGGCCGGCGGCGGGGCGGGCGAGCGCTTCCGCGGCGGGGCGATCTGGGCGAGGTTGTAGACGTGCAGCGGATTTTTCGCCGCGCCGCCATGGGCGCGGATCAGTTGCACCGCCTCGGAGGCCTCGCGGGTTGCGGCGCGACAGGCGCCCTGCGCCTTGGCGGCGGCGGCAAGATAGGCCTGCCGCGCCTCCTCCAGCGCCCGTTCCGCATCGGCCAGCTTGACGACGGCGATGCCGAAGGCCGCGGCCCGGGCGGGCGTCAGGCCGATGTCACCGGCATGGGCCTCCCACACGGGGGCATGGGCCTGGGCCCAGAGCAGAAAGTCGGAACGTTTGCCGGTCGGAAAGGTGCTCATCGCTGAAAACGCCGAAACGCCGAAAAGTCGAAACGCCGAAACCAAACGCTTCGACGCTCGTGCGAGAATCCCTTCTCGCACATCCCGCCCCAGTGATCGGCCGCCGCAGGGCCCGACTTTCGCTACGGATGAACCGATTTCGCGAAATGATCAACTGATTTTGCGAATCAAGACATGCAATCCGCGCCGCGAAAGACCGTTTTGACGCCGGGATGAATCGGATCGCGCAAAAAAGGCACCCGCTCGACAAATCGATCCATCAAATTCCGGATTTGATGGATGCAATACCCGGCCGGAAGGACGGGAGGGAGGTTCCGAGAGACGGATGCGAAGGCTTGGGCAATCGATCCCAACGCTGGATGTAGGTGAACTATATCCGCACTTGATGACATTCTTGATACGGATCGCTATCGGGTAACCTGGTATTCCCCATATTAGTGGGACACGTTGTTTTTGTTCAGTACACCCCCTCCACCACCGCCTGCTGCATCCCCGAACAGGGCCGCACATTCGCACACCCGTCCCACGGGACCTTCGGGCACGGCGGCGTTCGCTGGCACGCGCCACGACACACGCGATGGATCTGCCGCTCTCGCCCCGCGTGGATCACCGGCCCGCCTTCGAGCGGCGCTTCTTCGGCGCGGCCGGTCGGGCGCGCCGGGCCTTGGCCGGCTTCCGCGCCTTGGCGGCGGGCCTGGACCGGTCCACCACGGGCGTGCCCGCCTTCTTCTGCCGCGACTGGACGTCGCGGACGATGGCCTCCAGGTCGTAATTGAACCGCCGCGCGTAGTCGTCGCGCATCCGCCGCACTTCCTCGACAATCGGGTCCCGCCACATGGTCAGACCTCCATCAGCTCCAACGGCGTGCAGATGACCGGCGGTCGAAAGCCGCGGGCCACGCACACGGATTCTATGCCCTGCCGCATGGATGCGTTGGCGATGTGCGTGCAATTCCACGTCAGCAGGTAAGTCATCTGGTGAACGGCCGCGATGGCGACATGGAGCGCGTCGGTCGCCGCGCGGGCCGGCATCTTCGCCCCGCGCAGGATGGCGCGGCCGAGAGTCAGGCACGGCTCGGTGACATCAAGGCGTCCGGGGCCCTCCAGCAACTCCAAACGTCTCCCGGCTGCCTGAACATCGCCCCCGGCTGCCTCATCCAGCACGATCTGCGACACAAACAGGTCGAACCGATGGCTTCGGTCCGTCCACCATTCGCGAGTGAGCGCCTGATTGGCCGCGACGACCAGATCGCGGCTGGGACGGGCCGACAAGTAGCTGGCGATTGTTGTTTCAAGATAAACGGATGGCTTCACGCGCTGAATTCTAATCGAATGCCAGGCTGGAATTAAGGGTCAGCAGTCGATTGTTGGTGGACGACGCCGGATCAGTACACCATCAGGCGACAGATGAGCGCATCCTCGTCTGTCGATTGTTGGTGGACGACGCCGGATCAGTACACCCCCTCCACCACCGCCTGCTGCATCCCCGAACAGGGCCGCACATTCGCACACCCGTCCCACGGGACCTTCGGGCACGGCGGCGTTCGCTGGCACGCGCCACGACACACGCGATGGATCTGCCGCTCTCGCCCCGCGTGGATCACCGGCCCGCCTTCGAGCGGCGCTTCTTCGGCGCGGCCGGCCTACGGCCGATTGCCGGGATTGCCGTTCGCACCGCCAGGATTTCCGGTGCCGCCCGCGCCGCCTTGACCCGGAGTGCCGCTGTGCGATCCACTGTTGCCGCCATTACCACCGGCGCCACCCGAACCGCTGCCGGAATTGCCTCCGATTCCACCAGCCCCACCATTCCCAATCGTTCCGCTGGCGTTCCCGCCAGTCCCGCCGGCACCACCGGTTCCTGAGCCCGAGGTGTTCCCTCCCCCTCCGCCGCTTCCGCCATCGCGCCCAGTCCCGCCATTTCCGCCAGCGCCACCGTTGCCACTCGATGCGGAACCTCCGTTGCCTCCATTCCCACCCGTGCTGCCGGTCCCACCACCGACTCCTCCGTTACCGCCAGCGCCTCCGTTTCCCGTGCCGGTACCCGAACCGCCATTCCCGCCTGCGCCACCATTGCCATGCGCGGCGCTCCCGCCGTTTCCACCGGCGCCACCCGAACCGTTCGGTGCGGCTCCAGCACCGCCATGGCCACCGTTTCCAGCGCTACCTTCTGTCGTGCCCCCGTTCCCGCCCGCGCCTCCATTGCCCCCGCCGCTTCCTCCGTTGCCCCCCTTGCCTCCATTTCCGCTTGTTTCGGCGTTTCCACCGTTGCCGCCGTTGCCGCCACCGCTTCCACCAGCACCGCCGGCGCCGCCGGCACCATTTCCAGCGCCGTTTCCTCCCGCACCGCCGTTACCGCCGTTGCTGCCACCGCTTCCGCCGCTTCCGCCCTTTCCGTTGGATCCGGCATCCCCTCCAGCCCCGCCATTTCCGCCATTGTTTCCGCCGCTTCCGCCAGTGCCGCCACTTCCGGATTCGCCGGCATTACCCCCATCACCGCCATTTCCGGTGCCCGAACCGTTTCCGCCATTTCCGCCACTTCCCGTCCCTGAACCATTTCCGCCGGGCCCACCGTTGCCGTTTCCGACGCCGTCGCCACCGGGTCCGCCGACTCCGTTGGGGCCAGTGCCGTTGCCGCCGGGACCGCCGTTTGGCTTGTACGGGTTGTCCGGATGATTGCCTGGATACCCAGGGTTGCCTCGTCCGGTGTTGGGATTGGTCCCGCCCCAGCCACCGCACGGTTCAGGCGGAATTGACTTCTGCATCAGCGCGATGTTCACGTTGTCGGGACTGCTCTTCACCGTCGCCTCAGGCGCGAGCTTCGATTTGTCGTGGGTGATGGCGATGTGAAGGGGACTGATGGACGGATCAAGATTCCAGAATGTCACGTGCGTGACATTATCGCAATCATCGTAGACGATCGCGCCAGTCCATTCGGGAGCGATGTACTTGAGCTGGCCCATCTCTGGTTCACGCGTGAATTGGACATCCTGGAGCGGCTCGCCATCGTATTTGAGTTCGATCGTGGTGATTTCGCCTTCGACTTTTTCCGCGATGTCAATCGTGTGGTCGCGTGTCCTGTGGCAGTCGACCCAGACCACTTCCGCGCGAGCTTGAAACCCGCAGAACAACGCGCCAAATAACGCGGCAAGGACGGCAGTTCTTGCTTTCATGTGATCTCTCCGTTGTCAATTGCCGCGAGCCCGATCCACGGCACCGATGCGCGGAAGTGTACAGTTTCCTTCTTTTTGAGTCGAGACTTCGCTTGTCTTTATGTTTTTCCCTTATTCTTAAAGGGCCTGCGGTGGCGAACCGTCCGCAGTGCGGGGCAGTGCCAAAGGTTGGACGAGTGCCGTAGCGTTGTCAGCCTTGACCGCTCACCTGCCCGCGAACACGCTTTAGGGTCAAAAGGCTGACATATCCTGCGCATTCCATGCCACTCTTCCGTACCCGCAACTTCAGCAGGTTCCGCGCCAGGTCGGCATCGTCTTCGGCGATCCAGCTTTTCATCTGATCGGCCGTGAACCGGCGCGGCGGCGGAAGGTCGCCCGGCACGCCCACCGCTACCTCAAGGGCGCGGCGCTGTTCAGTACACCCCCTCCACCACCGCCTGCTGCATCCCCGAATAGGGCCGCACGTTGGCGCAGCCGTCCCAGGGGTACTTCGGGCAGGGGGGCGTTCGCTTGCACTCGTCCCGCTCGAGGAAGCGGGGCATGAAGAACTCCTTCGTGAGTGTCGTCAGCCGGGCACGGCCCCACTCGCCGTAGCCGACGATCCGCGACTGGGTCTCGAAATCGACCACCTCCACGGCGGCCCGCGGCTGCGGCGGGTGGTAGATGATGTCGTAGTGGTCGGCGATGTCGAAGGGCTTGTGGGTGGCCAGGCCCATGAGCGTGTTGCCGTAGGTGGGGACGAAATCGATCTTGCCCTCGAGCAATTCCTCGCGGGCGAACCTGTGGAACTGGGGTGTCATGCTCGTGCCGCCGCAGAAGACGCCTCTAATGCCGGCCTTCACCAGCGAGATTTTCTCGCAGAGGGCCTCGAGCAGCTTGGGCGTCGTAAAGAGGCAGCGGACGTTTTCGTGGGCGCGGAGGATCGTCAACCCCTGCTCGACGACGTGGTCCTTGTATTCGTGCATGTCGCCCGGCCGGCCTCTTTTAATGAGCTTGACCACCCAGCGCGGGTCCATGTCGACGCAGAAGCAGATGCCGCCGCGATGCTGGGCGAGGTGCTCGACCGCGAGGCGCAACCGCCGCGGGCCGGACGGGCCGAGCATGAGCCAGTCGCTGCCCTTGGGGAAGCTGGCGTCGTCCAGCGTTTCGCTGAACATTTCGTAGTCGATGCGGAAGTCGTCCATGTTGATGCGGCTCTTGGGCACGCCGGTGGAGCCGCCGGTCTCGAAGACGTAGACCGGCTTGCCCGCCAGCCCCTTCGGCACCCAGCGGCGGACGGGGCCGCCACGCAGCCATTCGTCCTGGAAGTTGCCGAAGCGGTCGAGGTCTTCGTACGTTTGAATTTCTTTCCGCGGGTCGAAGCCGAGGGTCTTGGCGCGTTCGAGCCAGAAGGGGCAGCCGGTGGCGGGATCGAAGTGCCAGGCGACGATCTCTCGCGTGTGTGCGTCAAGACGGGATTTGGCGGCGGCGGCGCGGGCAGTCAGGTCGTTGTCGGACATGGTGGTTTCCTGATTCGTCCGGGGTCAGTGTGTCCTCGCCCGTCGCAATGCCCAAGGGCTTTCGTCCGGGCCGGATGCGGCGGGTCGGACGCGTCAGGATAAGGCAGAACATCGCGGGTCTCAACGCTCCGAGCGGCTGCGCGCTGAGGTTTCGTCCGTCGGCGCGAGGTACGGATACAGGTTCCGCCGGTTCGGGTCGCAGAGTCCGGCCGAATTGTAGGCTGCCGCGCGGTCGCGAATCTCGCACAGCAGCGACGAATCCCCGGCCGGCGTCGCTGCGTCACGATCGATGCATATCCGATGATGAAAGCCGGCAACCATGTCCTGAAAGGCGGCGTCTCCCGCCAGGAGGAAGCCGACGTCGTCCACGGGTTCCCCCCGGCGCAGGCGGGCTTCGCAGGTTGTCGCCGCGAGGAAATAGAGCATCGCGAAGGCGCTCAGCCGGCCCATGTCGCCGAAACAGCGGAAGCAGCCGTGCACCAGCCGGTCGATCGCACGGATTTCCTGGCGGATCATCCGATCATACGCGACGAGTCGCTCCGCGCGGTCGTCGCCGGGCGTGGTCCTCGTCACAATCTCTGCCAGGCGCATGACGCCCAGGAGCGTATGTGCATTGCCGGTTGAGAAGAAGGGGTCGACGAACCCCGCGGTCGCCGGCAACATCGCCCAGTCGTTCCCGGCCGCATGCGACCGGAAACGCTGAATGCGGCCGCTTCGTATCATCGGCGTGATGGGGCGTGCCCGGGCGAACTGCCGTTGAATGGAAGGAAACATCGCGACCAGCCCTCCGAATTCCTGTTCGGGCGGCGTGGCCGGGTTGCTCGGGAAGCGCGTCGTATCGAGGGAAAAACCGGCGCTCGTCACACCGTTGTCAAAGCGGATGATCCACATCCAGCCACCGTCGAAGACGTGGTGCAGGGTCGCCTCATCCGCCGAAAACGGATGCTCGTCCGCGCCGTGAGTCGCGTGGAGTTCGTTCCACCGTGCGATGTCGCGAAAGTGGGCATAGATTGTTCGTGAGTTCGTGCGAATCCCCCTGAGCGCGTCCGGCACATCAAGTGCCGTCGGTATGACGCCGCTGCCGGTCGCGTCGATGACGAAATCCGCATCAATCGTGTGGTGTGCGCCGGCCCGTTCGAAGCAAGCTTGCCAGGTTGCGTTGCGGCGTTTTCTGCCAGCGCGGTGCAGCGCAACAGGCTCGGCATCCTCGAAGCAGGCAACGCCGGCGCGGCACGCCTCGCCAAAGAGATACGCGTCGAACTCCGATCGAAGCCACTGGCAATCAGAGCGCTCGATGTCCGGATTCGACGCGACGAATAGTTCGTTGGCGTGGTCGGCCCGCCGCAAAAACGGACGGTTCGGAATATGATGAATATAGGCAAAGCCGCGCTTGGGGCCGCATGGAATGGTCGGGTGTGCTTGTCGCCAGTCGCCGTAACGGGCAAACGATTGCAACTGAGGAAGGCCCTGCTCGACTGCGATGCGTTCGATCAGCAGGTTCGCGATCGGCGTGGACGATTCACCGATTGCGAACCTCGGGTGGTGCGACCGATCGACCAGGGCGACGCGCATGCCGTGGCGCTGCATCATTTGCGCAATCATCGAGCCGCCGAAACCGGAGCCGATGACGAGCAATTCTGCGCGCATGTGACTCATGCTCGCGCCGCTCGGCCCTTCGCCTTGGTGCCCGCGCCGGATGGGCGGCACTGTGTCGCGTTCATCTGGGCGATTCGATCGATCCGCGCTGCATCTTCGGCCTCGACGATAAAGCGGTGAGCGTCCCACAGATCCGCAAAAACCCGGCCGCGTCCGAGCGACAGCCCGTATTCCACGGCGGTTTCCAGCGAAGCCAGCTGGGGCGGCGAGAACTGACCCATTCCCTGGAGGGCATCCAATGCCCCATTGCCCGGGCGCGTCGGAATCACCACGCAGCACTCGACGCCGATGGAGAAAGCCCAGTCGAGTGAGCGCATCGCCCAGTGCAGACCGTCGGCCTCGGATTGAAACGGGGCCCGCAGGAGGATGAACGCTCGCACGCCGATGCCGCGTGCCAAGAGAAATTCCGCCGCCTTCCGGTAATCATCGAGCGTCATTCGCTTGTTCAGCAACGGAAGTACGCCCAGGTCCACGGTCTCCAGGCCCATCGCGACCTCCAGCCGGCCGTCAATCAGGTCGGCAAACGCCGTGCACCGATCGTTGACCAGCCGCGGATGGCATTCAATAATGACAGTTCGATGGCACTTCACGAGTCGCGCGATGTCCGGGAGGTCCGTCGGCGGAACAGCCTGCGCATCGAAGAAGTTGCCGGCGTTGTAGAGCTTGACATGCGGGGCCGGGGCAAGCTCCGACAAGGCGTGGCGAATCTGCTCGATGACCATCCCCGGCCGGGACCGCGTCCTCGTGGTGTGCGTCCACAGGTCGCACATCAGGCAGCGGAACGGACACTCCTTGTTCGTGATGAAGATCGTCGCGACGTCTTCAAGCCGTCCATCGCGCTGATACTCGGGCTCGACCAGACATGCGTAGGCCCGCTGCGGGTCCACCGTCGCGCGTGGACCGCGCCGAGACAGAATCCACTCATCATCCATTCGCGGCAGCGCGCCGGCTGTTTCAGGCTTCATACATCGCATGATACCGCCGACGATAAGCGGCCTCCCGCAACACGAATCGGGCGTCAATGGTCTCTCGCGGCGCGACGCCATGCTGGAATCGCCGCTTCGGAAAGACGGGCATCTCCAGCCCCGTCACCGCGCGAATGCCTTCGGCCGTGATGCGGCCCTTCAGTTCGTACAGGCGCTCGTGCGACCAGTCAGTCAACTCGATGAATGGAATGCCCTCCGCGATTTCGATCAGGCGCGGAAGTGTGAACGGGCTGAATCCGACGAATCCCTGCGACACATGCACGGCAAAGTTTCGGACGTAGGCACGGCTCAGACCCCCGCTGTAGGTGTGCGAATGTTTGAACGATCCGACGCCCCAGCCCTCGTGATAGAGCAGGGGATTGTTCAGCACGCTGCGGATGGTCAATTCCGGATTTTCCTCGATGGGATAGTCTTTCAGATTCTCGTCGCCGCCGTCACCGTCAAAGAGATACCGCCAGTCCGGGTAGCGCTTGCGGATGCCGCGCGTCAGCGCCAGGAGCATCGTTGCCGCCTCGATGTCGAGCGGTTTGTAATCTTCGATGACACGCAGGGTTTCATTCGGGTCCAGTGCGTCGGCCGTGGTGTCGATCGGTTCGAGCAGGTAGCCCAGTTTCAGAGGTTCAAGAAACCGCCGCGCCTGGCGCAGGTCGTCGCCGTCACCATTGACACTGAGCGTGAATGCCTTCAGACGCCCCGGATGCGAGCCGGTCTCCAGCAAAGCGCAATAGGTCGTGAGCAGCACCGCACCGCTGTCGATGCCGCCGGAGAAGCATACACCGATCGGCGAATCCGCCGGCAACCTGCGGATATGCTTGATGATTTCGTCCTTGAGGGCCGTGATATATCGCTCGCCGATCCGCGATGGCTCGGCCGGCAGGGCGGCGCGCGCGGGATCGAAGAATCGCCGATGGACCGGGCTTGGATCGGGGCAGCCGACCAGCTCCAGCTCCGTGATGTAATGGGCCGGCACCATCCGCGTGTATGTGGGATGAAACTGATCCGATAGACCGTTCGCCAGGAGGTGAGCGTGGATTTCGTCGATCCGATGCGCGACGATGAGCACCGGCCCATCGTGATGCTTTGCGAGGAAGTAGCGCATCGGCACGCCCAGCGATCTCGCCATTCGTACCGTCCTTCCGACGATCGCGACCAGTGCGAAATGTCCGTCGATCGATCGCACACCCTCGGCGTCGCCGCGGGCGATGCGGGAACGCGCCTCGTCAATCGACAGATTGTGGATGCAACAATGATGTTGAGATGTCAGATCGACGACACGGTGTATATATTGCGATGATTGCATAGGTCGGCCTCAGTTCCGCATCCGGATCGGATAACCCGTGGAGTTTACCGGTTTCATTCGTGATTAGAAATACAGCGATCCATCCGTCGGCCGATCTGCGACGTGGTCCTTTCGTGGTTTTGGCCGCACGGCGGCGCGATGGGGGGAGGCGGCGTTCCTCGGAGTCGACGCTTCATCGAACTGGCTGGTTCAGGCGGGGCGATCGGCCGTCCGCTCATTATCTGAGTACTCGCCCGGACTGGCGGAGATGAACTGATTCTCGCTGACGCACCTGTGATTCGCGGAATTCGGTGCGATTCCGGATGAGCCCCGATTCGTTGCGTCGCAGGGCCGGGGCCGGTGATGTTAATGCGAGCCCATCAGATCAAGCAGCAGAAATGTCAGCGGAGCCAGCGCGATCTTTGCGAGTAGTGCCAATGGATAGACACTTGCGAATCCAACCGCGGGTGCATCGGTATCCGTCATGTCCGACGCGGCGGACAGACCGGGCGGGCTTGTCATGACAGCGCTGAGCCCGCCGCCCGCAAAGAGTGGATTCCATCGGAAGTATCTCCACATGAGCAGAAGCGCCGTCGTCGTGGTGACGAGAGTGATGATCGCTCCGGCCAGGAGCAGCTTCACGCCGGCTTCCCGAAGTACCGGCACAAGCTGCTGGCCGGCGGATGTGCCCGCTCCGGCGAGAAAGATCACCAATCCGAGTTCGCGGGCGAAATGCTTGGCGGCATTGGGTACATAGATGCGAAGCTTTCCGACGTGCCCCACATAGCCCATGATCAGCGCGACGATGAACGCGCCGCCGCCAATCCCAAGCCGAAAGCTCAAGCCGCCCGGCAGCGAAATCGGAATGAATCCGACGGCCGCACCCAGCGTGATGCCAGCAGCGAACGGTATCATGCTGGTCTCATCAAGGCGTCGCTCTTCCAGACCGACGACGGATGTCACCATCCTGACATCGGCCCGGCCTCCCACAAGCCTGAGCACATCACCAGGCTCCAGCGCCGTTTCGCCCCGAGGCGTAATCTCCACAACGCCGCGCCGAAGCCGCGTCGCAGTCACGCCATACTTTTCCCAGATGCGCAGCTCGCGCAGCCGTTTGCCGAAGACATCGGCCCGAGACACAACAACCAGTTCGCTGGCATAATCGGCTGCCCCGTCGGGCTTCGGCTCCGGTGTGATCGTTCCCAGAATCGCCTCCAGCTTGGCAAGTTCCTCCGGCGGGCCAACCGCCAGCACCACATCACCCATGTGCAGAATCGTGCCCGGACGAGCCGGCTGAACGTGACCTTCATGCTCGACGCGGCACAGCACGGCTCCGCTCAGGTGGAGCGCCTGCCATTCATCAATTGTGATTCCGGCGCAATTGGGATTTGTGATTCGAAAGGCACAGCGTTCGAGCGGCGTCACCCGAGCCGCCTGCTCCCGCTGAAACGCTTCGCCTGCCGCTTGGGCCGTCGTGCCCATGATGCGCGGGAGCAACTGCACGAAGATCACCACGGAGATGACGCTGAATGGATAGCCAATTGCGTAGCCCACTGCCGCGAAATCGGTGTTCGCCGGTTGAATTCGCCGCACCGCCTCAAGCACAGCGGCTAGGCCCGGCGTACAGGTCGTGCTTCCGGCGTAGAGACCGCCCGCAAGATGCGGGGCGATATTCAGCAGGCGTGCAAGTCCGATCGTGGTCAGTGCGCCGACGAGCGTCGCGCCGAGACCCACGACAAGGAATGACAGACCGTGCGACTTCAGCACGCGGAAAAAACGCGAACCTGACTGAAGTCCGACGGCATAGACGAACAGGACGAGGCCCAACTCCGTGAGTTCGTATGGCACGATGAACTGGAAATGCCCGGCGATCAGCGCCAGGAAGAATACGCCGGCCGAACTGAGCGACAGCCCGCGATACTTGAATGCTCCGATCGAAATGCCCGCAGCGATCAGGCCAAAGAGCAGGAAAAAGGGGGAGGAATGGAGTAACTGGACCACGATGATAGCGTCGGTCGTACGGCGTTCGCGGAAGCGCGAATTCGGTCAATCGCCGGCGCCTCCTGACACGAAATTCCGGCGCGGATCGTAATCCCGGGGAAGCCTTTGCGAAAGTCGGCGTCCGCGGGGCGGGGAATTTCTTCCGGTCCGTCAATTCCAGGTGCCAGACCTCGATTACCGGTTTCGGTCGCGATTTTCCACCCGATCACGCTCTCGTGGGGGCGGTCGATGGACAGGTAATTCGGACCCAGCCGCCTGTGGCTACGCCGCTCGGCCTTTTTTCTGATCGCTACATTTTTTTTGCAGTCCGCGCGGAGGGCTCGTTCGTGTCAGAGTTCGGACTCAGGCCTTCCTCGCAAAGGGAGAATCAAGATATGCTGCGTTTCATTATTGCCTCGGAATCTCGTGACGATCGTCGCAACCGGTCGCTCCTGTGTTCTGGCGGTGTTGCCGCCGCGCTTGCACTTTTTTGTGCCGTCGGCGTTGTCGCCGAGCAGAACACCGGATCCGGACCGCGCCCGCCGCTTGGTGGTGGGGGAGTGGTCATCGATCCCTTGCCTCCCGGGATTCCTTGCAATCCACCTCAGTTGCCGCCCGGCCCCATGCTGCCTTCGTACGCCCGCGGACAGATTCGTGAAACCTGCGGCGGAATCCTTCGGCCCGTCGCTGACAAGGCCGTCAAAGTCAAGCTGCTTGTGACGACGCAGGTCTTCTCATGCGATCCCAATTACAACCCGCCGGCAAGTTTTTTTGAGAGCGAAATCGCCACCGGCCAGACGGATTCCAATGGCGAGTTCGATATCGAGTTCTATACAGGCGTGGCGCCGAACAGCCCGCTGACGACAACCCAGGTGCGCATCGTCGTCATTGACGACAACGGCACCGTCCCAATCTGGCAGACCGCATTCTACGGCCAGAATCAGAATCAGGAGTATTTCGTCTATGAAGACGTGAACTACTGCGTCACCGAAGGCACTCGAATTCGCATCCTGAGTCCCAACGGTGGCGGCGTCCTGAATGCCGAACTCTATGTAAACGGAGTGCTCTATCCCGAGAGATCCAACGCGAACGGGTTCATCACGGTCAATCCGCCGCTTGCCGCCGGGTCCAAGCTTGTTGCTCGGGCACTGGTCCATGAAAGCGCGAGCGAACGCGACGGTCACAGCCGCGGCGGCACGCAAAACTGGAAATATCGTGCGTATATCACGAGCCTTCCGCTGATTCACGACGCCAACGGCGACAACCCGCGCTTTACTCCAACCCTTGTCACCGACCCCAACGGCGCTTATTCGCTTCAGTTGCAGCGCGACGCGGCGCACATCGGTCTGCACCTCGTGGCATCGGTCGAGTGGGACGCATCACCGAGCGAACTGAGCGGCCTCGCCAATGATCTTCGAGACGCTTCTGAATATCTGTACAACGCGACCGACGGTCAGATGCTCATTGAGCGCGTGGATATCTTCGATGACATGGCGCGCTGGGATGAGGCGGATTTCCGAATTTACGCCAATGCATCCCTCCGCGCCCATGTGGACTGGCCCGCCGACGGATTCTGGAGAAGCGACGATCTGTGCTGCTGGCGAAGCAGCCATATTCACATGTCGCGCAGCAACGACTCCCCGGTCTATGTACACGAGTTCGGACACTACGGCTTGCTCCTGAAGGATGAATACGAAGACGACAACGACACGCACTGCGCGCACGGTGTCGGTGGGGCGGATCCGAAATTCGCGAGCAACGGCGGAAAGGCATCCTGCATGATGTTCAATCAATGGAGCTATACGAAAATCTGTTCCATTCATCCGGACAATCCGCATCTCACCGGCACTCGACAGGGTAATCAGGACTGCTGGAGCGAGATCAAGGAGCACTTCACAGCGGAGGCCCCGGGACCGAATGGCGCACCGCGATGGCGAATCAGAACGCCGGTCGATCGCGGCGTCATCGTCGGGCGCCTTGCTGGAATTCCCGTTGACGACTGGCGGGCATTCGTCGGAATCGATGACGCCAATAATGTGCAACTATGTCAGCCGGTTCAGTTCAAGTGGTCCAGCCACAACGGGATGGCGCTCGGCGCGCGGGTATTCTCGAAAGACACCCGAGGCCGCATGATCGTTCAGGGATTCACCGATGCGACAGGCGTCATCAAGCCGTTTCAGAACAACGTGCGAACCGTTGCGGGAGTCCACATCGGTGATACGGTCGGTGCCCAGTGGACTGCGTATGTCGGCAACTCCTATCAGGTTCTTACAAAGAAAAGAAAATTCACACAGGATGATTGCACGAGTGCGCTTGTCGTACTGAAACCCGCTCCCGGACAGGTGCTGCCCTCGCAGCAGGTGCATCAACTCGTGGCTGAGGCGGCACCGTTTGATCTGGCGGTGCAGCTCGAGCCGATTGGTGTCGACGAAATCCTGGTTCGTGTTCGACCCGGCGCGGAACTGGCGTCCGCTCCGATTGTTCGGCTTTCCGTTGAGACCCAGTTAGCACCGCGAGACGTCCCAATGAGCCTCGAACCCGCGACCGGCGACTGGATCGGTCGAATGTCCGGATTTCCGGAGCAGTTCACCGTCATTGCCGAGGTAAGTGCCGTCAACGCGACCGGAGAGAGTGCCGAAGTCGTGACACAATCGACCATCGCCGGGGCCGCGCATGACGACGCGAGCGAGTTGGCGTCCGCCGACGGGCTCGTCGAGATCGAAGTGCAGGCCGGAGCATTCATGGAACCGACGCGAATCGCGATTGGAGGCTCCACCGCGCCGTTGCCGCATGACTTTCCCGGTCGCATGGTGGCTGGACCGATCGCCCTTTCAACAGACGGTGCGGTTTTGTCGGCTCCCGTCGTTCTGCGGTTCCTCCTTCCGTTCGACAGCCAGGAGTCCATGCTGAACGAGATCGATCCTCAGCTGCTTATTGTCCTGGCATTTGATGAGCAAACCGGCTTCTGGAATGAGATTGACTCGCGATTCCTGAACGGAAAACTCGCCGTGGAAACTCAGATTGCAAAACTCGGTGCGTTCGCGCTCATCGAGCGCGGTGCTGTCGGCCCCGCTGAAGTTCCGGTTGAGCAGGATGAATCCGGTGTCGACAGCGGCGAGGTGGATACGGCCGGAGGTCAAACCGTCGACAATGCCGATACGGAAACCGGTGGCGATCAATCAAGCGACAGTGCGGGTACGCCGGTTGATTTCGGCTCGGGCGCGTGCGGCGGCGGCGCGGCCATGGCCTCGTCGCTCATGCTTGCCATGATCGGCACGGGGCGTCGCATGCGGTCGAACCGGCGGCAGCGGCGCGTACGGCGTTGACTTGAAGTTTGACTTTGCAGGGGGCGAATGAACCGGCGTGCCGGAGCCTCCTGAGGCGGATAATCATCGACGGCTGCTTCTGATGAATCGGTTGAGTGTGTGCGAGTCATTCGCCGATTCATCAGGGCGCCGTCGGTGCGAGCTGCGTCACATCGACTCCGTGGTCCATGAAACCGGACGCGATCATCGAGCGGTAGTAGTCGGCTGAGGCCTTCGGTGTCAGTTGATTGATGTCGTCGCCGAGGCGGAACAGGCCGAAGTCGTAATCATATCCGAACAGCCATTCGAAGCTGTCCACCAGGGTCCAGTGGAAATAGCCGCGCACGTCGTAATTCGCTTCGAGGGTGCGGCGCACCGCCAGAAGATGCGTGTAGATGTAGTTCTGCCGCTTGCGGTCCGTGCGATCTGCCACGCCGTTCTCCGTGATGATGATCGGCTTGTGGTATCGACGGCTGAATTCCACGATCTGCACCTCAAGCCCCTCCGCATCGATCACCCAGCCGATGTCCGACACATTCTCGCCTTGGTTGTTCAGGATCGAGAGGAAGAACAGTGGCGACGCCACGGCGCGCTGATAGTAGTTGATTCCCACATAATCGACGGCTGACACGACTCCGTCCAGATGCGAGTAGTTGTGGTCAATACCCAGTTTGTACAGCGTTCCGAACGGGTCAAATGAGTCGCGCCGCCAGGCGGTGATCGACTGAATGCTCACAATCTTCGCATCAGACCGCGCGTCGCGGATGATTCCCGCCGCCTGCATGAAGACATCAATCAGCTTTTGATTAAGGCGGTCGTGATAGGGCCCGTCAAGCACCCGACCACCTTTGAAGAACCCGACCATCATGCCGAAGGCATAGGCATTCGGCTCGTTGATCGGTGCGTAGAGCTCAACATAGGGTGCCAACCGCTTCGTGATGACCTTGAGATAGGCGCCCCAGGCGTCGGCGGCGTGAGGATGCAGCCACCCGTGTTGGTCCGGATTGTTCACATCGCCGAGCCAGCTTGGAAACGTGAAATGCCAGAGACAGACCAGCGGCTCGATGCCCTCTTCCTTCAATCGCCGGACGATTCGGACATAGTGCTCAATGGCTGATTCATTGAATTCCCCCTGCGTCGGCTCAATGCGGGCCCACTCGATGCCGACGCGATAGTGCGTCACACCGAGATATTTCAGGGCGGCCAGGTCGCGCTCGAAATGGCTGAAGCTGCCGATACGGTCGTCTGGCTCTCGCACGAGGCCCAGAGTGCCAAATGCATCCCAGTCCGTAAGAAAGCTAAGTTCACCTGAAGGCAGTCGGCGGTCTTCTGTCTGAAAAGATGACGTCGATACACCCCACCAGAACGGCGGCGGATTCGCCGGCCGCGTCGCTGCGCCGACTTCCTCCGCGGGCAGCAGAACAAACGGCGCGGTCTGCTCCTCCGGCCCGCAGGCCGAAAAAAACAGGGGTATTATGAACAACGGCAAGTGAAATTGTCGTGACACGCAACACCCGTGAAATCGCGAGGCGGATCGGCCAGGATTCAAACGATTCAACCACCACTCGGCGATTTGCATTGTACAACTCGGCCGACGTTGCACAATCGGTTGAACGATGAATCAGGATGGAGTGAACCGGACCCGCGCGGTCGCAAACCACTGGATCGCCGCCGAATCAGGCGGGCTTTCGCCGCTCCGTCGTGGGATTCGCGATTGGATGTCCGGCGGCGCGCGAATTCATCTCGAACACATGCCGCCCGTCAGACACTCTACTTCACTGCCGCTTTTTCCTCGGATTTCTTTTCATCTTTGCCTTCGATGGCAAAGAGGGTGTTCCTGTTCGTGATGTAAAGCACGCCGTTGGCCGCGACGGGGGTCGTGTAAACGGAGTTGCCCATGTCGTTCGTCGCCAGGAGTTTCTTCTCTTTTCCGTGCTCAAAGACGAGCACCTCGCCGTCCTCCGTGCCGAGCATCACTTTGCCATCGACGTAATAGGGCGATCCCCAGATTGCCGAGAATGTGTCATGTCGCCAGTTCACTTTGCCCGTTTCGACATCCATGCAATAGAGAAATCCGCTCAGGTCCGCGGCATAGAGCAGGCCGTCGCGAATCGCACAGGTGCTGATGGAGCGGTTGAACTTGTCGTTGCCGATGTGCCAGATGCGACCGGACGTGGTGATGTCACCGCGCTTCGTGGCGTCGATCGAGTAGAAATGACCGATGCCCTCGCCGTGTTCCGGATCCTGACCCACGCAGAGATAGACCCTGTCATGGTGGATCACCGGTGTGGCGATGATTTCATTGGCTGTGCCGCGCCCGCCGAGTACATACTTTGCGTCTGGCGGATTCAAATGAAACTTCCACAGAAGCTCGCCAGACTTCGGCTCATAGGCATAGCAGGTGCCGTCGCCCCCGCCGAAAATGACCTGGGGTTTGCCCGCTACCATGCCATAGGCCGGGCTGGACCACTGACCGTGGAAGATTTTCTTGCCGACGTCATTCTTCTCCCAGACCAACTCACCGGTGTTCTTGTTGATCGCGAGAAAGTCCGGCGCATCGGGACTCGGGATATTAAGGTGGCCTTCGTCGACGCCGTTTGATGTGAGGACGAAAACAAGATCGCCGCCGATCACGGGAGATGCGGTCGCGAGGTTGTGCGGAAAAACGCCCAACTCCTCGATCATGTCATAGACCCAGATGAAGTCGGCGTCCTCTTTCTCGTTGTACTTTTCATCCTTGAACGGACCATCATTCTCACCATCGAGAAAGCCCTCGACATCCGCACAGATTACTTCGCAGCGATTGCTGACGTAATAGACGCGGTTGCCCTCAACCGCCGCGGTTGAGCAAATGCCCTGCTCAGGCCAGTCGTTGACGCGGCCAGCGGGCAGCTTGTCGTGCGTCGCCTGCCAGAGGAACTTGCCGGTCTTCTCATCGAAACAGAGCACGATTCCCTTGTCGCCTTTGATCTTGGGACGATATTCATGTTCATTGTTCGTGCCCACGAAGATGCGACCCCCGGCAACCACCGGATTGCCGTACGTCTGCGATCCGAGCGGAGCGGTCCACTTAATGTTGACGCCTTTCTTGGCATCCCATTTCGTGGGAATGCCCGTCTCGTCCGACACCATGTTGCGATCCGTCGAGCCGCCCCACATCGGCCAATCGCCTTTCTTCGGTTTCGTCGGTTCGCTGGCGAGTCCGGTTGGCGCTGCCAGAAGGATCGCCGCAATACAGAGCGAAAATACGATTGAACTCGCGGCCCACCGTGAAAGGTTGCGATGGCCCGCCGCGGCGCCGTCGGGCACGCGGACCTCGGCCGACACATTCAGGCTGATCTTGACATCGTCGTGCACGATCTTTTTCCTCCGTTCATCTATGCGCGGCGCGATCGTCGCGCGTTGGCAGTCGTTTTTTTTCATCCGCGAAATTCAGTTTCGCGTGACCTTGAGGTTGTCGAAAAACACTTCGGGACCGTTGCTCTTGTCCGTCGTGCCGTTGGAATACACAAACAAGCCGGGACAGCCCTCCAGGTTCGGACACTCGTCGTCGAAGCGAATCGTCCAGTCCTTCGGCTCGGCGTCTTCGCGCGGCCAGACCTTGCCCTGCACCGCCGATTTGCCGTTTGTCACATCGACGCGGAGCTTCATCCGATACCAGACATCGGGCTTGAACTCGAACGGAATGCGAAGGCGCTTTCCGTGGGTCGGTTCATCTCGCCAGCGAGAAAGCTCCAGTTCCTTCTGGGCGCCGAGCAGAATCAACTCGTAGCGGTCGTTGATAATGCCCATGTCCGGCTTGAACCGCTTTCGTGCCAACGAACCCAGAACGTCGGCCTCCACGGTGTAGCCCGCCTCCAGCGGCTGCCCGATGTATGCCCGCATTTTCCAGACCGGCGATGGCTTGCCTTTTTCCGCGAGCTTCTGAAGAACCTTGGATCCGTCCCGCTCGACGATCGATGTTTTGCCCATTGCACCGATCCAACCGGCCGGCGTCGAACCCAGCGCCAGCGTCTCGAAGTCTTCCTCGATCGGCAGCACTGGAGCGATTCGAACTCGCGCCGAGGCGGTCAGCCCGGCGACGTGGGCGTTGATCAGACCGGTTGAATATTGCACGCCCGTCGCGGCCGTAAAGGCGCCGCTCGGTGTCATCTCGCCCTGTATTCCCGCGATCGTCCATTCAACCTTCGTGGACGCGCCGTCAATTGCGGCGCCGTGGTCCGTGAAGAGCTTGACCATGAACTGAATGGTACCGCCCGGCCCGATGGTCACATCGCCGGGTTCGATGAGCACGGTCGCCGGTTTGGCATCTGCCCGGACGCTCATTTCTTGTGCCGGATCGGCGGCGGATACGCGCTGTACCTTCGCATCCTTTATCGCCAGGCAATAGCTGCCGTAGCGCGTCATGAAGTAAACTCGCCCATCCACGACGGCCGGCGAGCCATAGAGTTCGTCGATGGTGTGATTCGGGCCTTCGAAGGCCTGCTCGCTCAGTTTCTCGCAGTGGTCACCGGCGTCTTTCAGGATCCAGAACACGCCGTTCTGTTCGCCGACGTAGATCACCCCGTCCGCCGTGACCGTGGCAGAGCCCTTGCCAACGCGACCGAGTTTGAATTTCCAGAGCGGCTTGCCGGTCTCGGCATCGACGCAGTGCAGATTGGCGGAGTTGTCCACGATGTAAACTCGTCCATTCGCAAGGGCGGGTGACGCATACCCGGCATCGACGCCCTCGCTTCGCCACACTTCGCCCGTTGCGGTGATATCGCCGGTGCCCGTCGCGTCGATGCAGACGAGACGCCCCATGACCGTCGAGTCAATGTTCTCTTCGCTGTGCGACACGATAACATGATTGCCGCTCACCACCGGCGACGAATTCAGCCCCATCTTACTCAGCAGAAAACTCCAGATGATCTTCCCCGTGCGGCTCTCCAGTCCATAAACAGCGCCGTCGGCCGCCGGACAGATCAACTGTCGTCGCCCCGCGATTGTTGCGACGACCGGGCACGCGTAGGTCGTGTCCTTGCCGATGCCGGGAATCTCGCTCCACCACTTCACAGCCCCCGTATGCTTGTCAAACGCCACGTACCGATGCGCCGGTCGCGCGTGTCCGCCCCAGTTCGTATTCAAGAAACTGATGACGACGCGATCTTCGTCGACAACAGGCGTGTGCAGTCGGCCGCCGTATCCCGCGATACGGTTGAACTCCTCCGTCATGGAGTGTTTCCACAGCACCTTGCCGTCGCGGCTGAAGCAGATGAATTCACCGCCGGTTCCGTGGGCGTACACATTGCCCGTTTCCGCGTCGCCCGCCAGCGCCGTCCATCCGACGCGCTGCGCGACGATATCCGAGAAAAAGACGTTGAAATGAAAGTCCCAGATCGTCTTGCCCGTGCTGCCGTCGAGGCAGATCACGCGCTCCTGAAGGCAGTCGCCGTCTCCGACCGGAGCGATGAAAAACACACGGCCGCCCATCACCAGCGGTGTTGTTCGCCCCCCCTCGTTGCTTTTCCAGAGCAGGTTCTCTCCGCTCGGCGACCAGTTCTTCACAACGGCATTCTCGCGAACCAGCCCGCACTGATCCGGTCCGCGCCAGGAGGTCCAGTCCGCTCCGAGCGCGCTCGTTGAAATCGCCGCGACGACTGCCGCTCCGAATCCAGCAAGCCCGCGACGAAAACGCATGTTGTTCATCTTCTTTTCTCCCTTGTGTTCGGCGGCCGAATTCAAGTGGGTGGAACCGGCCTCCCGCGAATCCAGCGCTTCGATTTCATCTCAAATCGCGGCAGAGTGCCGGTAGGTACCATTGTGACGACGGGGCGAAAGTTCAATCGGTCGCGAATCGCCTCGGAGATCCGGCGAGCCAGAGCCGCCGGGGCGTCGCACGCGCCCGACGCTTCGATCTCAATCCGCAAATCCTGCTTTACCGCCAACTCGTCGACGCTGACTCGGTACTCCACGACGTCCCCGAATCGTCGAAGTATAGCCTCAATGGCAGTCGGAAATACATTGTTGCCGCGAACGGTGACCATGTCATCAATTCGCCCGAGGATGCCGCCGTTGAGGCGCACATACCAGCGTGTGCACGCGCAACGACCTCGTAACAAGCGGACTAGATCACCCGTGCGGTATCGAATCAGCGGCATGCCGAACCGCCCGAGGTTGGTCAGCACGAGTTCCCCTTCGTGGCCGTCGGGCACCGGCTCGGTCGTGCGCGGGTCAATTACTTCGGCGATGAACTCCGATTCGTTGATGTGCAGACCACCCGGACATTCAACGCATTCGAACGCGTAGGCGCCCATCTCCGTCATGCCGGCATGATCGAACACCCGCGCGCCCCACGCCGATTCAATCCGCTCGCGCGTCGCCGGGATGCTGCCGCCCGGCTCGCCTGCCACGAATAGCGACCGAATTGATGAACGGTCGAGTCGAATGCCCGCTTCAGCCGCGACCTCCGCCATGCGCAGCGCATACGTCGGCGTGCAGCACACAATTGTCGCTTCATTGTCGAGCATAAATCCAAGCCGCGCCTTCGTGGTCATGCCACCGGCCGGCAGGCAGAGATTGCCCAGTGCCGCGGCACTGTCAAAGGCCGCCCAGAATCCGATGAAAGGACCAAATGAAAACGGAAAGAAAAATCGATCCGTTGCGCGGACATCGCCTGCACGATAAATCACCGCCCAGAGCTTCATCCACCAGCCCCAGTCTTTGCCCCGGTCGAGCCACCGCATTGGCACTCCGCCGCTGCCGGATGTCTGGTGCATCCTCGAAAAATCGTCGATCGCGAAGGTCAGGTTTGTCCCATAGGGTGGATTCGACGCCTGATCCGCTTCAAGCTCCGCGCGCGTCGTGAACGGAAGTTGCTCAAGCGTCAGCTCATCGAGAAATGAATCGGGCCGGCTGATCGCCGATCCGAATTCCGCCTCCAGCTTCGCACGCTGAAATCGATTTGTCTGGATAACCGCTCGAATCAACCGGCGCAATTTCTCTCGTTGCGCCGATGCAATCTGTTCCGGCGTGCGCGTTTCCTCAGTCTGTTGGAAGAAAGGCATGGCTTGTCGATTCGCCGATCACCTTGCGCCGTATGCGCGGCTCCACCGTCGCCCACGATTGCGATCGCGCCGGTGACATTGCCAAGTGTAATCGCTCGGCCCGAATTGTTCATGTTCGGTCGCAATCAAACACACGCTAAACGAAGAGCCGCAGCCGCGCTCACGCGCTAAATCGACGAATCGACAGAAAATCGATCGGTTCGTTCGTGCCCCCGTTGATTGCCATGTCCGCAAGGGCCGATCCCACGATCGGCGCGAATTTGAACCCATGCCCTGAAAAGCCGCCCGCGATCAACACCTGCTCATGCCGCGGATGCCGGTCAATTATGAAATGATCATCAGGCGTGTTCGTGTATAGGCACACTTTTCCGTCTACCAGCGGCCCATTCGCGGCCGGAAGGTAACGCGAGGAGTAGCTCCGCACGTCCGCCACATCGGCCTGAGTGACAAGACGATTGACGGCATCCGGCGATGTCGTCTCGCCGGCGTGATGCCGCGCAACTTTGACGCCCTCACGCTCGCGCATCGGAATGCCGTAATAAGCCGATGTTCCGACAAAATGAATGAATGACGGCATTCGCGCGGCGGTGAACGGCGCTGCTTCATCCGGGAGGAACCAGAGCTGCACCTGCCGCTCCACCCGCAGTGGCAGGTTCAACTCGGCCGCAAGCTTCGGAAGCCAGGGACCTGCCGTAATCACCAGGCTGCCCGCGTGAAATTCCGACGATTCGGTTCGGACTGAAAGGCCGTGCTTGCGCGGTGACCAGCCGACGACCCGCTCACCGGTCCTCACAACGGCGCCATGACGTCGTGCCTGTTCAGCATGAGTCCGGATGCAACGTTCCGGCGAAACAAATCCGCCCTCCGGCTCGAAGATGCCGACATCACTTTCAGGCAGGCTGAAAACAGCCCATCGCCGTTGCAGTTCCTCGGCAGTGAGAAGCTCGTGCGGCAGGCCGTGCATTCGAACGCTTTCAAGCACGCCCTCAATCGCGACGTGTCCGCGCGGACCAATATTCAGGCATCCCACCAGGTGCAGTAGCGTCTCTCCCGACTTGCGCTCCAGCGCTCGCCAAAGTTCGTACGAGCGATGCAGCAGCGGCACATACCGAGGATCCTCAAAATATGCCTTCCGGATCACTCGGCTTCGGCCGTGGGAACTGCCGAATTCGTGACCGATGTCATATTGTTCAAGCACGAGGGTCTTCGCGCCGCGACGTGCAAGATGAAACGCCGAGGCGCTGCCCATCGCGCCGCAGCCGATTACAATCACGTCATAGGTTTCGCTCATCGACTCCTCGGCATTCCTTACATCAAGGAGCGCAGCACGCGCTCGGCTGCATCCGCAAGGCGTGGCGTCGTCTCCTCGATCGGGCCGCCGATCACCTCATAGTCGTCCAGCACCGACAAACATGACGCAACGCCGTCGCCCGTCGTTCCGACAACCGCCACGCACGGAACATTCGCGCAGTGGGCCATGCGCGCCACGGAACCGACGACCTTTCCCATCAGCGATTGCCGATCAAGGCGTCCCTCTCCGGTGATGACCAGGTCCGCCTCCACGATCTTCTCGCGCAGGCCGATTGCGTCCGCGATCAGATCTACACCCGGTACAATGTGGGCATTCAGCAACGCCAGCAGCGGAAGTGCCACGCCCCCGGCGGACCCCGTGCCCGGCTCGTCTCGCAACGGCCGGCCGCTCATCCGCTCCAGCACGCCGGCCCAATTCGAAAGACCCGCATCCAGCTTCGCGACGGCCGAATCGTCCGCACCCTTCTGCGGACCGAAAACGACGGCCGCGCCATTCGGACCGCAGGCCGGGTTCAGTACGTCGCAGGCAATCGTGAACTCAACCTGCTCCAGATGTTCCGGTGGTCGATCCCATGCGAGCCGATCGATTCGAATCAGATCACCGCCGCCGGCTGGCGACGCGATCGGGCGGCGGTCGATATCCAGTGGGATAATGCCCAGTGCCTGAAGCATGCCCGCGCCGCCGTCTACGGTCGCACTCCCACCGAGCGCCAGAATAATCTGCTCGATGCCCGTCTCCATTGCTACGCGAATTGCCTGTCCCACTCCAAACGTCGTCGCGCGCAGTGGATCGCGCGGACGAGTCGTTGCCATCGAATAGCCGGCAATCGATGCAATCTCAATGACTGCCGTCGTGGCGTCTCGAATGAGGCCGATCGGTGCATCAATCGTGTCACCCATGGCGCCTGAAACCCGAGCCCGACGCATTTGCCCCCCGAGCGCCTGAACGAGAATTTCCAGCGTTCCTTCTCCGCCGTCAGCCATCGGCGCCTCGATGATCGTTGCCGACGGCTGCGCGCGGCGGACGCCTTCCGCGATCGCCGATGCCGCGGCGGTCGCGCTGATCGATCCCTTGAAGCTGTCCGGGGCAATGACGACTTTGGGCATTCCGGAATCATAAACCGCAACAACCGCACGGGAAGGCCCGGAAGCACACAGGCAATCGTGTCCGATTCACCGCGCCTGCAATGCGGTCTCAAATCGAACGATCGCATCACCGCGAATTCGGAGAACCTGGAATGGAATGCGGTCGCCCGGGTTCACCTGTTTCATTAGATGAGCCATCGGTGCAAGCTCTGCAACTGAAATGCCGCCGAACTTCGTTATGATATCTCCCGGCTGCAATTGACCGCGTGTCGCTTCGTTACCGGGCCCGGCCGATGTCACCACAAGCCCGATCGGCCGTGATACCCCGATTCGCGCCAGGTCGTCCGCGTTCATTTCGCGAAGCCCGAGCGAGAAGAACTGCTTCAGGAGGCGCGAGGCGTCCTGCGGTTTCAATGCGGCCAGCGGAACCTCGATGGTTCGTCGCTTGCCGTCCTTCTTGACGATGTCCAGCTTGAGCATCTGGCCGACCGGCGTCCGCTCCAGCAGGCTGAACGCTTCGATGAAATCGCGTGTTTGCTGATTGTCGATCGCGACGACCACGTCGCCCGCCTGAACATCCGCCGCGGCTGCCGGCGTATCAGGGTCCACCCGGCCGATCCGAACCCCGATCGGATGGTCTGCCGATCCTCCCCGCGTGCCGGCGGCGTCAAAGTGAATGCCAAAAACAACCTGCCTCAGGCGCTCGATATCGAGCATCTCCGGCAGGAGTTCGCTCAGACGATCCACGGGAATCGCAAACCCGATGTTCTGCGCGTCGCCGCGAATTGCCGTGTTGATGCCGATCAACTCGCCAAGCACATTCAACAGCGGTCCGCCAGAGTTGCCGGGGTTGATCGAGGCATCGGTCTGAATCAGCCCCCTGTAGGTATGCTGATTCCCGAATTCCAGTGTTCGATCCAGCGCGCTGATGACGCCCGTCGTCACGGTATGTTGCAGTCCGAGCGGGTTACCGATCGCGATGACCGTCTCACCCGGCATGAGATCATCGCTCCGGCCCAGCCGCAGATGCGGCAGTGTTCGCCGGGCGTTCACCTTCAGAACCGCCAGGTCGTGTTCGCGATCGATGGCGACCTCCTGTGCGTCGAGAATGTTGCCGTCGGCGAAGGTAACTTTGCACTCCGCCGCGCGATCGACGACATGCGCGTTCGTAACGAGGTAGCCGTCCGCATGAATCAGGAATCCGGAGCCCACGCTCTGCGTCTTGTACTTGCGGGGCCCGCGCATTGGAAAATCGAAAATGTCATCGAATAACCCGCCCATGCCCAGCGGACTTTGAACCGTGACGATCTTGGTCGTTGAGAGGTTGACCACCGCGGGGCTGCATTCCCGAAACACGCGAACCGCCGGCGTGATTCTCGCGGCCGGATCGAATCCCGGCGAATCATCGCCTTTCGCGGCCATTCCGCGCGCTGCAAGAAGGATCATGATGCAGATTGCGCCAGATCGCGCACACAAGGGCCGTATCGGCCGGGTTCGACGATCAGACATCGAGCACCTCATAACGCTTCTCCGTGTACGTCGATCCGATGCTCATGCAGTTCAGGTTGCGCTTCTTCAGGCGTTTCTCCCGATGGATGTGTCCCGAAAAAACATGAGTCACTGTTGGATAGTTCAGGATCACCTCGCCGAAAATCTCCGCGCCGTGAAAGGCCGTGGCAAATTCCCAGTCCGGCAGCACACTGTGTGGTATCATCTCCGAAAATGGCAGATGGTGGATCGCCGCGACAACCTGACGCGACCGACCGCTTACCGCATCCAGATGAGAACGGAGCCGCTCCGCCAGCCTTTGTGTAAAGGCTGCGTCACTCATCGGCAGCTTCACGCGGACCCCGTCCATCCAGCGGGCTGTCACCTGCATCGCGCCCTCGCTCAGATCGTCCCGGCGTTCCAGGAGCGATTGGTGTTCCTCCAGCCGTGCGGCGGCGCCGGGACCTACCTTGCTTTGAAAAAAGCGAAGCGGAATCTTCATGATCGAAGGCCGAAACGAAAAATCGTACCAGCCCACGTTTCCAACAAATGCGACATCGTCGAGAACGATCGGCCGCTGATCCAGAAAATGAAACCCATTGCGTGAAAAAACCTCGCCCAGCTCGTTCTCATAGCGATGTAGTGATGATGCCGCGCCAACCGTCCACAATTCGTGGTTACCCGCGACCGCCAGCTTCGCGCCGCGAAAACCATCGAACAATGCCAGCGATTCGTCCAGCACGCGAAGATCGCTCGATGCGCAGTCGCCGACGATCAGCAGCACATCCCCGCCGCGCTCGACGATTTCCCGCGCGATGGCTCGTGTCGGCTCCCGGCTCCGGCCCACGTCATAATGAAGATCGGCGGTGACGATCACTCGCATGGTGGCATTCAGAAACAACCGCCGAGATTCCCACCCGTCGATTTTGCGTGAACGCGTTCAGCGCGTTGCATCGGGCGCGCTTTGGGATGATGATCTCGCGGGGACTCGAAAGCAATTCTAGTTGGCAGGATGGATGGAAACAACGACGGACGCTCCCGTCCTACAGGTCAATGATCTGCACAAACGCTACCACCTCGGTGAAGAGGTCATCGACGCCCTTGCCGGCGTCAGCCTCCATGCCGAACGCGGCAGTTTCATCGCCATCATGGGCGCCAGCGGCTCAGGAAAAACCACGCTCCTGCATCTCATCGGTGGGCTCGACCTGCCGGATCGCGGCTCAGTCGGCGTCGACGGCCGTCGGGTCAATGAGTTGACCGATTCTGAAAGGACGCTATTTCGCCGCCGCCGACTGGGGATCATCTTCCAGTCGTTCAACCTCATGCCGACGCTCACGGCGCTTGAAAACGTCATGCTACCCTTGCTTGTTGATGGTATCGCCGCGGACCACGCTGAAAAACGCGCCAGGGATCTGCTTGATCAGGTTCGTCTCGGGCATCGGCTCAGACATCGGCCGGCCTTGATGTCCGGCGGCGAACAGCAGCGCGTCGCCATCGCCAGAGCGCTCATGGTCGATCCGGTGCTGGTCCTCGCCGACGAGCCCACGGGAAATCTCGACCCCACCTCGTCGCTCGAAGTCTGGCGGCTCTTGCGCCATCTCGCCACCGAGAGGAATACCGCCGTGCTCATGGTCACTCACGAATCCGCAGCCGCGGCGCAGGCGGACGTCGTTCATTTCATCAAGGCTGGCAGATTCACCGGATCAGCCGAGCCGAAGGGATGTGCAGATGCGGCACTGGTTGCAGCTCGCTACGCGGAACTGGCGGACTAGAGCGGGTCGATCGGCCCTCGCCGTCACCGCAGTCGCGCTCGGTGTCGGCGTCGTGGTCTGGGTCACTTGCTGCTACGAGTCCGTCCGCCGGGGCGTCACCAGTGTGGTGCTCGACTGGATCGGACGCTCGCATGTCGTCGTCGAGTCCACCGCCGGCGTTTGGGGGCACTTCGATGCCGAAGTCGCCAACTGGGTACGCGACATCAACGGCATTTCACGCTCTACCACCCGCACGCGCGAATACCTCGAGATCGCCGCTCGCCTCTCACCGGATTCACCGGCCGCAAGCCGGCCCGGCACCACATTTGCTGGCGAACCCGCTACTCCTCCCGACGACGCGTTCATCCGCGTCGAGGTCACGGGCATCGAGCCGGCCGCCGAAATCGACTTTCGGAGATATGTCATGGCGTCGGGGCGGATGCTCGCTCCGTCGGATCACCAGGCAATCATGCTCGAAGTCATGCTCGCGCGACAGTTGGGCGTCAACGTCGGTGACGCGGTTTGTCTTCGCCACCCGAACAGCGATGCCGCTGTTCGCGCGTGGACCGTGGTTGGAATCGTCGAGCGCCGACGTGCCAGCTTGAATCAGGCGCTCATGGCGTGGATGCCCTTGTCGGATGTGCAGACGCTCAGCCAGATGGCCGGGCGAATCAAGTCCGTCGAGCTGATCGCCGCAGATCCGAACTACGACAGTATCCGAAAGATCGCCGACACCGTCCGAAAGACGATCGAAACGAATGTCGCTCGGATGGAGGCTGCCGGCGAATCGCCGCCTCGGCTGGAGGTGCGAACGACCGAAGCCCAACTCCGAAAACTTGGCGCGGCGCAGGGACTCCTGCAATTCATCATGATGCTGCTTGCCTGCGTCGTCATGCTGACGGCCTTCTTCATCATCATCGCAACCATGAGTATGGGGGTGACCGAGCGGATCGCCGAATTGGGGCTGCTGCGCTGCATCGGCGTGACGCGACGACAGCTCTGCACGCTCATTTTTGTGCAGGCCCTGCCCTTCGGTGCCTTTGGCGTCATACTTGGCGTGCCTCTGGGGTTGGGTCTGCAATGGCTCACCCTCCAGTTCGTTCCCGAATACCTCGGTCATTTCGCGATCAGTCAGACCGGAATCGCCTTGGCCGTTTGCGGTGGCTTCGCCACGACCCTCGTTGGAGCGGCGTTTCCAGCCGTGCGTGCCTTTGAAGTGTCACCGGTCGAGGCAGCCCGATCCCCGGCGGATCCTGAGTATCTCAGGTGGGTCTGGATTGCCGCCGGTCTTGCGATTGTTATGCTCGTGGCACACGAACTCCTGAACCGCTCGCTTGACACCGGATCAGCCGTATTCGATGCTCAGTCAGTCGGGAGCGTCCTCCTGCTCTACACCGGCGCCGCGCTCCTCATGCCACTTTTGGTGATCGTACTCGGAAAGTCCGCCGTATTCCTCGCCGGCCGGTGCCTCGGCCTGCGACACGAACTGCTCGGCGAGGAAGTGCAAAAGGCCCCATTCCGATCCGCCGCCATCTGCTGCGGCCTCATGGTGGGCCTGTCACTGATCGTCGGACTCGTCGTCTGGGGCAAATCCGTCAAACAGGGCTGGCAATTCCCCAGGGAGTTTCCCGATGCGCTTATCTACTTCTACGAGGGCCGGCCGCTCGACAAGGTGCGAGAACTTCGAAATCTCCCCGGCATCAAGGATTTCGCCGTCACCGACGATTTCGGCTACTCACTCCGGCCGCCCGGAAAACGCAGCCTCTTTGGCACGTTATCCGTCATGGAGAATCTTCAGCGATTTCTCGCCATCGACCCCGACGAGGCCTTCCGAATCATCCGTCTGACCTTCCTCGAAGGCGATCAGGACGATGCTCGGCTTAAACTCAAGCAGGGGGGGCACATCCTTGTCACCCGCGAGTTTGCCTCCGCGCACGGGAAGAAACTCGGCGACAAAGTGCGAATCTACGCAAACTCCAAACGCGCTGACTTCATCATCGCCGGTATCATTGCTTCCCCCGGTCTCGACATCGCGATCAGCTTCTTCAACGCGGAGTCTTATTTCCAGTCCTATTCGGTCGGCGCGATCGTCGGAACGCTGGAGGACGCCAAAATGTTCTTCGGCATCGCATTCGGAAAGCTTCTTCTCATCAATTTCGATTTCGAGGAAAAGGCCGAACCCCTCACCTCGCCCGATGCCGTTCCCGGATTCATCCCCGGCGCGAACAGCGCGCCCGATGGTCGGCCCACATTTGCGCTCACCGGCAATTCGCCTTTGCCCGGAACTGGGCCTGAAATCGATCTTGTCAACGAGATACTCAGGAAGATGAACTATCCGGTTCGAGCCTTTGTGACCGCACGCGAACTCAAAAAGCAGATCGACAGCAACATCGATCGGGTGACACTGCTCCTGTCGGCCGTTCCGTTCGTCGGTCTGCTGATCTCCGCGATCGGATTGGCGAATCTCATGGCTGCCAGCGTGACAAGCCGCGCCCGGGAATTCGCCGTGCTCCGCGCCATTGGGATCACGCGAAGTCAGTTGATTCGCATGGTCGTGGGGGAGTCACTCGTGCTCGCGATCATCGGCTCCGCGGCGGGACTTTCGCTCGGACTGATCCTCGGGCGAACGAGCAATCTGATGACCGAAATGCTCTCCGGTTTTCATCCCGAATTCGCCGTGCCCTGGGCGTTGGTGGCGGCCGGCGCCGCCTTGGCGACATTGCTTTGCGTCTTTGCCGCGCTCGGCCCCGCGCGCTACGCCGGAAGAACAAACATCGTCGCGGCACTGCAGGATTAACCCCGATCCAGGCGATCCGGTTCTCTCAATGGAACAAACCGGCTGCTCACACGAGCATCAACCCGGTCGGAGTCCGACACGAATCGTCCGCTCGCGAGCGTCCACGTCGATCAGGGTGAATCGATACCATCGGCCCGACCGCCCACGAAACAGCTTCGACTGCCCCTGACCCATTCCGCGAATTTTCTGAATTCGATCGTTGCCGTCGTCCAGATCGATATCGACCGATCGATCATCGTCCACATCACGCAGCCTCAGGAAAATGCCGTCCGCAATCCGCTGTCGTTCCGGATTCGAATCGCGCCGGCGGCTCAGCGTGTAAACCGCGACGAATTCGCCTGTCTCCGCCGACGATCCGCGCGGCCGCTCCGCCGCATCGCGCTGATCATCCCGCGCCGACGTACGCCGATCCTCATGCGACTGATCGCGTCTTCCTTGCCTGGCTCCTCGACGTTCCGGTTCGCTTCGACTGCGCTCGAATTTTCCACCCCCAGCCTCATCACTGTCCGGCACAGGCTCCTCCGGCGGCGTCGACTCGCGAACCGCCGGACTCTCAATCGCCGTTGCCGCTGCCACGCGAACCTGTCCGCTCCGTATCCAGGCCTGTCGCGCCGGCTCCACGTCGTTCGGATAGGTTTGTTCCAATTGCCGTACGAAATCTGCCAGACCTGGCTGGTCCGGCCGAATGTCCAGCGCTTTCATTCCGCGCCGCCATGCCTCGGCGTGATCGCCTTTCGATTCGGAGATTCGTGCTTGCGACTCCCAGTAGGTCGCGGCCGTCGGGGCAAGTCGCTGAATGGCTGATGCCGATCGCCTGTCACCCGGATCCTGTCGAAGCGCCTGACAATAGGCATCATAGGCAACGTGTGCCTCGCCGCGGTCTTCTGCGGCATTGGCCGCCCGGATCGTCCGATTGCCGGTGGTCGAGCAGTTCAACGAAAGAGGCAGAATCCAGCCGGCGCCGCACGCAACGACGATGCGCAGCGCCGCCCTGCGACGTCGCAGTAATCGCGTCGGACCTGTGCCGAGCAGGAGGCGGGAGATAGGCATGTTCAATCTTTCGTCGCCGAAGCGACCATCGGCCGGTCCAATGGGAAAGCATCCTTCGATTTCAGCCGCGGCGCGATCACCGATCGAATGAATTTCGAACTCGTCACGCGCGTGTGGCCGCCGTCCCAATCATACGCCAGATACGCCGGCTTCCAGGGAAGGTTGACCACCCGACGATACGCCTGATCGCTCCCCGGACGCTTCGTCCCGCGCGGCCGCCGGAATCCCACCGCACCGGCAGGCCTCCCTTCGCCGCCGTCCGCATTCACTGTCAACGTGCTGAGGATCGAGTCACGCCGGCTCACCGTGTTGTAAATGCATCCCGAAACCCGCTGCATGATTTTCGTCAGATCGCGCTGCGATGACGCCGATGATGACAAGAGTACGACATTCGATACTTTGACATCAGCCGGCAGTTGCTCAATCGCATTCAACACAACCGCCGTCCCTGCCGACAGCCCGATGAGATGAACGTCCGCTTCGGGATGTTCGCGCAGGTGCTTCTCGATTCTTCGCGTCAGCCCCATTGCGACAGCCGTGCTCCGCGCCGCAATCAGATGGTCCGTGCCCGGGCCCAGCAGCGTACTCCAGCCATACCGCTCAAACCGGCCCGGAAATTTTGCCTGTTTCAGCCCGGATTGAACCTTTCCGCTTCCCGCGTACCAACCGGCACCGTCGCAGTAATACACGATGCTGTTCGACGTGGACTCCGCCGTACAGCCGAACGAAGCGAAAAACGCCATCAACAGGACGATCGGCAGCGCGCGCGGCAGCCGCCGGTCACGAAGTCCGGTTGCCATTGCAGCGCACGACGTCCCGTCGCGTGCGGAGTCGTCAAACACCGCCAGGTTCGGGCACATCCCAGCCCTGATCCTTCTCTTTTTGTTGAATTTCCTCGAGTGAGAGGGCGCCGGGCAGAGCATCCTTCTTTTCCGTGATGTTCTTGCCCGACTTGAAGAGTTCGGCATTCTTCTTCGTCCACTCGGCGTACGGGGCAGGAACCTCGTCCTCGGTGTAGATCGCGTGGATCGGACACTCCGGGACGCACAAGCCGCAATCGATGCATGTATCCGGATCGATTACCAGCATCGCTGGATTCTCGGTCTCCCAGAAGCACTCCACCGGGCAAACGGTGGCGCAGTCTGTATAGCGACAATTCACACAACGTCCGGTGACGACGTGAGTCATGGCCTGATCCTCGTCAAAAGGTTCCTGTGCCGCCTCGCGAAATGGAATGACTGAGCGGTTTGCTCCCCATCTCCCGGGGCGGTCTGCGTTTTATGACACATGCCGCACATTCCGTCAACATGCCCCGGACACCTTTCCCTGCGACGAATCCAGCCGCCATTCCGACTCGCTCAAACGCCGACGGCGCCTTCGTTTTCCATTTTCACTCCGCTGACATAGTATTTCCCCTCGAACAGGCGGCGGAAGCGCCGCTGACCTTTCCTGCTGGAGCGACTGACCGCATGTCACAGATGCCCGACAATTTTCTCGCCATCCCCGCGCCGTACAGCGAGTACAAACGCGCGAAGTACGCCGTGCTCCCGATCCCCTACGACAGTACGGTCAGCTTCCAGGTCGGCACGCGAAACGGACCGAGGGCGATCATCACCTCCAGCCAGCAGGTCGAGCTGTTCGACGAAGAGTACGGACGCGAATTCCTCGATGCCGGAATCGCCACACTCGATCCGATCTTCCCGAACATGGCCGGCCCGGAGCAAATGCACGCCGACATCTATGATGTCGCCAGGAAAATCGTCCGCGACGGCAAAACCCTCATCAGCCTCGGCGGCGAACACTCCATCACCAGCGCGCTCGTTCGCGCCGTGGCATCAAAGCACCGCAAGCTCAGCGTGCTTCAGATCGACGCCCATGCTGATTTGCGCGATGAATACGAAGGCACCCGCTACAGCCATGCAGCCGTCATGCGGCGCGTCCTCGATTTGAAAATCCCGGTCATTCCCGTCGGTATCCGCAACTACAGCCTCGAAGAACATCGTTTCATGCAAAGCCACGACTTCAAGCCCATCTCCGCCCGGGAAACCCGAAACAATCCCGACTGGATCATGCAGGCCGTCGATTCGCTCAGCGAAAGTGTCTACGTCACCATCGACATCGACGGCTTTGATCCCGCCTACGCCCCCGGAACCGGAACACCCGAACCCGGAGGACTCGACTGGTTTCAGGTCAGCGACCTCCTCCGCGCAACGGCCATGGCCAGAAAAATTGTCGCCTGCGACGTTGTCGAGGTGCTGCCCCTGCCGGGAACCGCCCAGACCGAGTTTCTCGCGGCCAAGCTGATCTATAAGCTGATGGCACACATCGAGGGCAATCGCTGACGCCGCTGCGAGCCCGTCACCATTTCTTGAATACAAAGAATCCAGCGGCCGCGATGAGTACGAAACCCACGATGTAGTTCCACTTCATCTCTTCCTTCAGCACAATTACCGAAAAGCCGCAGAAAATGACCAGGGTGATGATCTCCTGAATCGTCTTCAGTTGCGCGGCGTCGAATTGGCCCGGCCCATCGCCGTGCCCCCAGCGATTCGCCGGGACCTGAAGGCAGTATTCAAAAAAAGCGATGCCCCAGCTGATCAAAATCACCTTAATCAGGCCGACATGCTTGAATTTCAGGTGGCCATACCATGCAAAAGTCATGAACAGATTCGACGCGACCAGTAGCAAGATAGACCGCATGCACAGGCCTCCTCCACCCAACCGCATCGACGCGACGCCGACGGACCTGGGACGCGGCGATTAGTTCGCCAAAACGCCCGAGCTTGGCTCCGCGGCAGGAGCTGAGTCTGATGTCTGCTCCTTCCCGGATCGAGGTTCGGTCTCTGCCTCGCTGGAACCCTTACTGGATTTCAGCTTCGAAATCGTCGCCGACATCAGTTTGTACTCTTGGGTCAGTTGTTCCAATTTCTCGCGCAACTCCGCCAATTGCTTATCCGGCTTTTGCTCGCCGCGGATGCGCTTCAGCGTCTCTTCGCCCATGCGACGCAGTCGGCGAGGACCGCCTTTCATCGCCTCTTCGATCGTCGCGGCCAGTCCCGCCGCGCGCGGACCCAGCGTGCCGCAGGCCGCGTAACCGGCTCGCCGCAATTCCATCGGCGTCGACTTGATCGCTTTCTCGACAAGGGACACGACCTCATCCACCGCGTGCTCATCCAGCACATCCCGCGATGCAAGTTGGGCCAGTGCCCGAATCGCCGCGGCCCGGCACGTCATCGGCTTTTCGGGCAGGGACCACGCTTTCAAAGCACCGAATGCGTCCGTGCCCCCGTTTGAACCCATCGCCTCCAGCGCTGCCGCGCGGATCACGTCACGGTCCGAGTCCCGATCCATCGCCACACGAATGATGGCTGCCGAGTCTCCGTCGTGTACCGCCGCATATCCGCGGATGGCAGCCGTCTCGACGCGGTAACTCGGATCGCCGCGTTCAACGAGCGCCGCCAGGGCCGCCGCGACTTTCTCGTCACCCGCGAATTGCCCCAGTGCTTCGACCACCGCGGCCCGAACGCGCGGATGGTCCGTCCCGATGTTCGCAAGAAGTGCGTCACGCGACGACTCACTGCCTTCTTTCCCAAGTCGCTCCGCGATGTCAGCCCGAACCGCCCAGAATGAATCCACCGAAAGCCGCCGAATGAGCAACTTCATGTTCGCACGCCCTCCGGCGTCCGCGAAATGCTCCACTGCGTCCAGTCGCGCCGATGGATTGGCATCCTCCAGTTGCGAAATCCAGATGTTCCGAGGCTGCTCGCGCGCCAGCGTCATCAACACGGCCTGCTCCGGGTCGATGCGAACCTGCTTCGGTTGCCGCTTCAGCGGAACATAAAACGTGGATTGCCGCTCGGTCACCTCGTGCGTCATGCGGTAGGGCGTCTCATCCCCACCGAAACCGAACTCAAACACCAGCGGAAAATGAAATGGATCCTCCTTCTGCGTCTGCTCCACCGTCAGTTTGGCCATCCGGTCCTGTTCCAGCCACCGATACGCGACCTTCACCTCCGGGCTGCCGGCTCGCCCCGTCCAGTCAAGGAAGAATCGCTCGAAACTGCGCCCGGTGACCTCTTCAATTGTCTTCCGCAGGTCCTCGGTGTCGACGGAGCGGTGCGAGAAACGCTCGACGTATGTCTTGATCACCTGCCAGAACAGCCCGTCTCCAAGGCGTCGTCGGATCATGTGGACGACCCACGCGCCTTTCGGATAGGCCCGTGAATCAAACTGTTCATCCGGACTGGTGTAACCTCGCCAGACCACCGGATGCTCGCGGCCTCCGTTGATCGCGCCGCGCGCCTTGTTCCGCATGTTGTAGGAGAATTCCTCTGGCCCGCTGTGATGCTCATCCCACAACGCCTCGAAATAGGATGCGAACCCTTCGTTCAGCCAGATGTGCGCCCAGTCTCGACAGGTCAGCAAATCGCCGAACCACTGGTGCGCGAGTTCGTGGGAGATCAGACCGTCCGGATCGTCGTCCAATATTCGCCGGTCGTCATAAAGGGCCCGTTCGCCAAGCGTCGTAGCGCTGGTGTTCTCCATGCCGCCGCCGAATCCATGACAGCAAACCTGATCGTATTTCGCCCAGGGGAATTTCACGCCGATCTGGTTGCTGAAAAACTCCAGCATCGCCGGCGTGTTACGGAACGATCGTTCGAGCTTCTCCTCGTGCTTCGGGTTCGCATGATACGCGACCGGGATATCGCGCCACGTGTCCGTCCGCGTCGCGAACTCGCCCGCAACCAGCGTAATCAGGTACGAGACATGCGGCTTCGTCTGCGACCAGTGAAAGGTGCGCGTGCCGTCGCTGTTCTCCGTGACGCGCTCCAGTTTTCCGTTGCTGATAACCTGGTAAGGCTCTGCGACTGTGCAAACAACTTCCGAGGTCTGCATCTCGTTCGGATGGTCAAAGCACGGAATCCAGTGCCGATTATCGATCGACTGTCCTTGCGACCAGACCAGGTAAGGCGTCTCCGGCTCTTCCTCCGACGGCGCAAAAAAGTGCAGACCCGACTTCGGATCATCCAGTGTATAGTCAATGAACAGGTCGAGTGACTCGCCGGCCTCCAGCGATCTCTTGAGTTCAACGGTGATCCGCTCGCCGTCGTTTTCAAATACGGCCGGCGCGGACGATTCCCCGCTGAAACGTGCTGCCACCGAGACATCATTGAAGCCGACGGCGTCCAGCGTGATTCGCTCCAGCGGCCGCAACGCATGTCCCTTGATGGTCGCACGTGACCGAACAAACTTTTGCGGAAGTTCCAAGTAGAGATCCAGCTTGATGTGCTCGATGTCGAACGGACGTTCCTTTGCGAATTTCAGTTGTTCGTCGCTCGTATCGGCAAATCCCGGCCGCGCGCCGATCAAGAGAGAGAGAGCCGTTGTGAGAATGAAAACGGTCGATCGCCCGCGAAGACCACGAGACGCAGCGCCCCTTGGCCGGCCGGCGCGGTTCGCTTCGCCTCGATTCACGGAAGCGCCGCAAGCCACGACGCGCAGATGATCCGCATCCAGGCGGATATCAGGTTCAGTTCGCATACCCTTCTCCAGTTTCACTCCGGGAATGAGGCCGCAGTCTCGACACCGGGGTCGTAACCGTTTATCCGGTTCGCGCTGCAAGCCCGATTTCCAACTCGACGCATCGCATCGCCGTGATGCAGTTCGAAATGTGCTCCTCAAGCGGCAGCTCCAGTAGCGCCGCGCCGTTTCGGATGTCTTCACGATTCACCGCCGCCGCGAATTGCGGCGTCTTCAGCTTCTTTTTCACCGACGACGGCTCCATCCCATCAAGCCTCGTCGGCCGAACCAGTGCGACCGCATAAATGAAGCCGCATAGCTCATCCACTGCGCTCAGCGCCTTCCGAATCGGCCGATCGAGCGGATACGAATCATGATTCCACTCCGCATGCGATAGGATCGCCCCGACAATCTCATCGTCCACGTTCATCTCGCGGAGAATCCGCGCGCCCTCTCGCGTGTGAGACGGTGGATCGGGCCATCGCTCATAATCGAAGTCGTGCAGCAGTCCGGTCACACCCCATTGCTCGACATCGCCGCCGAGCCGGCGCGCGTAGTGCCGCATGGCGGCCTCAACCGAAAGCATGTGCTGCCGAAGCGCAACGGATCCGACATACTCGCAGACTAGTTCCCATGCCGCCTCGCGTTTCAAGCTCGATTCTCCTCGCGCCTTTCGGACACCGCCGCCGAATTGGAATTCAACTCGGCCGGCTGCATCGCACTGGTGTCGTTCATTGAGGGTGTGTCATTCGCGTGGCACAATAACCCTCGTCGCGACGGGGCGGGCTCTGCGCCGCCGCTTCACCCCCGATTCGCCGACTTCGTGTTTTCTTGCGTTGATTCGATGCCTCCGCTCGGGAATCGCTTGGCGGCGTGGATCAAGTCCGCCGATTATAGCGTCGGGCGGCGGGATTCCCGTTTGTTGGTGTGGATTTTAACGTTCGGCGGCATAAACGGTTGCGTATTTTGCCGGCTTCGGCGTTGAACCTCTTCTCGTGCCTCACTAATTAGTTTAAAAAAATCGGCCAAGGCCGCTTGACACCTACAATCCTGACGGTACATTACGCTGCTCGCCTGTGAGGGATGGAAACATCGTTGCGGGCGGCTTCGGGTGGCCTGACGGCCGCTTGAAGAGTGTTCTTTGACAAGTGAACAGAGATCGCCACGGGAATGTGAGGCACCGGTCGAGTCTGCTATTCGACCGGTTGTCGATCCAGAAGTCGACCGATTCATTCGGTCGCAAATGGGTGAGTCGGCAGTCGTTATAGGCGGCCGACGCTCAAACATTCTCGTAGCAGACGAGCGTTTGAGCCAATAGGCGTGCTCGGCTTCGGCCGGGTCACGCTGTCAATTCGCAGGACATCTGTCTCGCTTCGGCGAGGCGGGTTCAACGAATAATAATTAAAGAGTTTGATCCTGGCTCAGAACGAACGCTGGAGGCGTGGTTAAGACATGCAAGTCGCACGGTACGTTGTAGCAATATGGCGTATAGTGGCGGACGGGTGAGTAATAAATAGCTAACGTACCTCGGTCTTGGGGATACCGCCGGGAGCAATCCCTTTGCGAAAGTGGTGTTAATACCCAATGACGTCCTCGGGAGGCATCTCCTGGGAATCAAAGGTGGGGACCTTCGGGCCTACCGGACTGAGAGCGGGCTATTTCCTATCAGCTAGTTGGTGAGGTAATGGCTCACCAAGGCTTTGACGGGTAGCCGGACTGAGAGGTTGTACGGCCACATCGGGACTGAGACACTGCCCGGACATCTACGGATGGCTGCAGTAACGAATATTCCGCAATGGGCGCAAGCCTGACGGAGCGACGCCTCGTGGAGGATGAATTCCCTCGGGATGTAAACTCCTTTTAGGTTTAGGAAAGCAAGGGTGGCTAATACCCATCTGCGTTGATCCAGACCAGAAAAAGCCTCGGCTAACTCTGTGCCAGCAGCCGCGGTAATACAGAGGAGGCAAGCGTTGTTCGGAATCACTGGGCTTAAAGCGCGTGTAGGCGGTCTGGCAAGTACTTTGTGAAATGCCTGGGCTTAACCTGGGAAATGCTTGGTATACTGTCGGACTTGAGGCGGATAGGGGTGCTTGGAACTCTAGGTGGAGCGGTGAAATGTGTAGATATCTAGGGGAACGCCAGAGGCGAAAGCGGAGCACTGGGTCCGGCCTGACGCTGAGACGCGAAAGCGTAGGGAGCAAACGGGATTAGATACCCCGGTAGTCTACGCCGTAAACGATGCGCACTAGACTTCTATACCTCTGACGGTCTGGGAGTCGAAAGAAAACCGATAAGTGCGCCGCCTGGGGAGTACGGCCGCAAGGCTAAAACTCAAAGGAATTGACGGGGGCTCACACAAGCGGTGGAGGATGTGGCTTAATTCGAAGCAACGCGAAGAACCTTACCCGGGTTTGACATGCTAGGATTAGCTCTATGAAAGTAGAGTAACGCGGCTTGCCGTGGAACTAGCACAGGTGCTGCATGGCTGTCGTCAGCTCGTGTCGTGAGATGTTAGGTTAAGTCCTTGAACGAGCGAAACCCTTATCGTTAGTTGCCAGCGGGTCATGCCGGGCACTTTAGCGAGACTGCCGGTGTTAAACCGGAGGAAGGTGGGGACGACGTCAAGTCATCATGGCCTTTATGTCCGGGGTTGCACACGTCCTACAATGGGATGGTACAGAGCGATGCAAGACCGCGAGGTGGAGCAAATCGCACAAAACATCCCTCAGTTCGGATTGCAGGCTGCAACTCGCCTGCATGAAGCTGGAATCGCTAGTAATCGCGCATCAGCAATGGCGCGGTGAATATGTTCCTGAGCCTTGTACACACCGCCCGTCAAGTCATGGAAGCTGGTAGTACCCGAAGTCCGCTTAGCTAACCGCAAGGAGGCGGCGGCCGACGGTAAGACCGGTGACTGGGACTAAGTCGTAACAAGGTAGCCGTAGGGGAACCTGCGGCTGGATCACCTCCTTTCTAGGGGATACCTAGACGAGCTTCCGCCGACACTCTTCGGAGTGACGGCCCCGGCTCGATTATGGTCAGCACAATCTCGAATCGTCGGCTTCGGCCGGCAGTTGGAGGTGCCGGAAACGGTCCTCCTGGCGATCTCTGTTTCTTGATATAGGAAAGCCCGTCGTGCGCGCTAGCGCTCGACGGGCTTTTTCTTTTTCCTTCCTCAGCGCATCCCCGCTCGCCACAGGGATCACGCCGCCAGAAAATCCTTCTGCAGTCGTTCCCGAAGTTTCGACAAGGCGCGATTCTGAATCTGCCTGACGCGCTCTTTTGTCACGCCGATCAGCATGCCGACTTCCTCCAGCGTTTGCGGCCCGTCCCCGGGCGCGCCTTCCACGCGGGCCAGTGCGAACCGGGCTTGAAGAACCTTTACCTCGACCTCGTTCAGCGAGGCCGAGTTGTCCGCGAGAATCCCGCGCAGTTCATCCAGGCATCCCGATTCGACGTTATCGTGCTGCTGCTCCGCGAAGTCGCTGCGCTCCAGCGTAGGATCGAATTCAACTGGAAATCGCCCGCGATATCGACCGATCTTCATCGCCACTCGGCTGAAGCTCTTCAGAATCGCCCGGCAACCATAGGTACTGAACTTGAAGCCCCGCCCGCAGTCGAATTTGTCCACGCTCCGCAGCAGTGCCATGTTCCCTTCGCTCACCAACTCTGCGTAATCGAGATTGCCTAGGCGCGTTCGCTTGGCCATCGCCAGCACCAGCGGCATGTTGGCCTTGACGATCTCGCCGCGGATGGCCTCGACCTTCGTCTGCCACCAGATGAGTTCCTGCGCGGCCTGTTCGCTCAATCGCTTGCCGGCAAACCGGCTGAGAATCTTGCCCATCCGAAATCGGGCATAGTTCAACTGAAGAAACAGCTTCTTCTCTTCTTTGGCAGTCAGCGTAATCGGGGCGGCCAGCGACGTGTCAAACGACGGGGCGGTCGGATCGACCGCGTTGCACCACGGTCGGGCCGAAACTTCGCCGGCAAACTCGTCACTAAAGAGCTCCTTGCCGGCGCCGGCCTTCTCAAAGCTCGGGTGATGGATGTACTCGAACGGCCGCGTGAGCAGCCGGTGAAGTCGCGCTCGAGCAGTCGCGTCGAGCGTCTTCTGCACCGATTCCACCGGCGCAAGGGCCGTCGGAATCCTCGGGTCAACACTACCCTCAACACGGGTCGCGCCACCTTCGTTCATCATGTCGCTAACTCCTTGCAGCCTCCAGGGGCCGCATGGCTTGGCAACAACTTATCAGGGCTGGGAGAGCAGACCGCGCGGCGCACGAAGCACCGAACACGCGATCAACCGCGTCCGTCCTGTTGCCGATGGACGATGAAGTCGAGTTTTCTACTTGGCCGACGAGGGGGCAGCCGCTCTGTTGCCCTTTGCCGACCGGCTGGACTCCCTTCCGGGAGCCGAGTGCGGGGGGGAGTGGGTCTTTTTCACTACTACCACGCTAAACATACCCCAGAAATTGGGGCAGGCAAATCCTAGATGAAAAAAACAATCGATGAAGAAGGGTTTTTGGGGATGATCATCCCGTAAACGCATTAATGGAAACAGGTTAGGGGTCAAGCGTTTCGTGTAGAATTTCTTCAGCGACAAAAACGCCCGATAGTGGATTTGGCCGTATCTGTGCCATATCACACCATTTTTCGGATGTTGCGCTCTATTCCCCGGATTACCCAGTCTGCCCGAGACCCTGACAATCAGTTTTTGCGACTCCCTCAGACTGCGGCACCGCTTTTTCGAGGATTCAGGTACCGGCTCAACAGCTCGCACGTCGATTCGGCGAAAATGGAGTCCTTGCCGAATCCCGGCACGCCGCCGGCGGCGACCGCCCGGGCCTGGGCCTCAGCGAAATTGCTGATCATCATCATCGGCGTGGCGGCCAGCGAAGGTTCGACCTTGGCTCGCCGCAGCAGCTCAATCCCCTCACTGCCGTCATCAAAAATCAGCCGGTTGAACATCACAAGGTCGTAGGAACGCTTGCGCAACTTCTCAATCGCCTCGTCGACAAACATCACGCGATCAATTTCCACGTCGAAGTGTTTCAAAAGCATCTTTCGTATCATGCCGTGGTCGGGGTCGCAGTTTCCGACATCCAGCACAGACGAGTTTGCATTTCCCATTTTCTGCTCCCCATCGTCCGCCGCCACTTCCGTGCGCGGTCGAATTGCCTCGATCTGTGGGTCGCGATAGAGTCCGCCGAGTCCGAGGTTTCGCCATTATAGCGATCTGCCCGATTCGCCGAGCGGTACATCCATGCGACTCTCAACACGCTCTCAACAACTGACGCCTTCCGCCACGCTCGCAGTCGCCAACAAGGCGGCTGAACTGCGCCGCGCCGGCAAGGACATCATCGGTTTTGGCGCGGGTGAGCCCGATTTTCCAACGCCGCAGCATATCAAGGACGCGTGCAAAATCGCCCTCGACGCCGGCCACACCACCTACGCGAAGCCGACGCACGGAATACCCGAGGCACGCGCGGCCGTGTGCCACAAGTTCAAGGTTGACAACGCCCTGTCCTACGACCCCGATCAGGTCATTGTGACCGTCGGCGGCAAGGAAGCGCTCTACCTCGCCTGCCTTGCACTGATCGAGCCCGGCGACGAGGTGATTCTGCCGGTGCCTTACTGGGTTTCGTTTCCGGAGCAGATCAAGCTCTGCGGCGGAAAAGTCGTCGCCTTGCGGGGTGACGAGTCAAACGACATGCGCCTCACACCCGACGCCATCGCGGCGGCGGTCACGCCCAGGACGCGGGTGCTGATTTTCAACAGCCCCTCCAATCCCGGCGGATTCGCCTATTCCCCCGAGGAGACGCGTGCGATCGCAAGCGCCCTTTCAGGACGCGACATCATCGTTTTCAGCGATGAAATGTACGACAAGCTGCGATTCGGCGATCGACGCGAGCATCTCAGCTTCGCGGCGATCAACGAAGAGTGGTATCAGAAGACGATCACTTTCAACGCGGCCAGCAAGACCCACAGCATGACCGGCTGGCGCGTTGGCTATGCCGCGGGGCCTCGGCCGATTATCAAGGCCATGTGCAATCTGCAGAGCCATACCACCAGCGGCACCCCGACATTCGTGCAGCGCGCCCTCGTCGAAGCACTGACCGGCGACCAGTCTCACGTGGAGACCATGCGGCAGGCCTTTGACGAACGGGGCCAGCACATGTGGCGACGGCTCAACGCGCTGCGCGGCGTCTCATGCGTGCGGCCCAGCGGCGCCTTCTACTGCTTTCCCAACGTCTCCGGCGCGTACGCCGCGCTCGGCGTCGCGAACTCGGGCGAGTTCTGCGATGCCATGCTCGACAAGGCCAATGTCGCGCTGGTGCCGGGCGACGCCTTCGGAAGCGAAATGCACGTCCGTCTGTCATTTGCAAACGGCATGGATCACATCAACAACGGCCTTGACCGACTCGAGGCGGTGCTCGGGACCAGGTGACACCGTCATCCGCGCCGCCCGACCGATCTCGTCCGGCGTCGAATCCCCTGCAGGCCGAATTCCTGGCGATGCTCGAATGCGAATGCTTGAATTTGGAGCCCGATCGCCTCGGACGGATTCCTGGTGAATTTCGACGAGCGTCCGGGAAATCGCCGATCCTGCCCGGTATGATCTGATAAATTCGACGTCGAAACGAACACCTGGGTTGAAAGTGAGGGCCGGAATGTCGACCGGATTCGATCAACATCGGGCGGCGCCATGTCGATCGTGCGCGTGGTACATCCGAATGCCTGCGAAGTTCGGTGTCTTCCTCGTTGTACTTTTTTTCGTGCTCTTTCCCGATCCGCGCCTGTTCATTCGCCAGATCGAGCGAGTCCGGAATCTTGAACAGATGGTCACGCCGGATGCGCCCGAATTGATGCCGCTCGAGGCGGCCGTGCGGGCGACTCTGTACGAGCGCCACGAATATGAAAGTGCATTAAAGAATGATAAGTCGACCGGCCAAACGCCGCGCACTTTCAGCCAGAAGTCCGTCCTGGCTGCTTTCGATGGAAAGATTCCTGCGGATTTTTCAAACGACGTGGTGCAGAACTCGACAGCCCGGCCGGTTCGGTTCCTGCACGACCTTTCGGCTTTCGCGCCCAGGGTGGTTCAGCAGGTGGTGGAAAACCTCGTATATCGCGAAGTGCGATATCAATGGGACTGGGAGGTCTGGGGAGTCGCGGACTACATGCCGACCGTTGCCGAAATGTTCGAGCAGGCGCGAAAGGCGCCGGACGGCGTGCTGCGGGAAGACTGTGATGGCCGTGCCGTCATGGCGGCATCCCTGATGCGCCGCCTGGGGTACAAGTCTGAACTGGTGACGGACCTGAAGCATGTATGGGTGATGACACCGCAGGGCGAGTTCATGGGGCCGGGCGGAAGAAAGGCGGTGAGATCGACTCCGGAAGGAAATCGGACCGATCTGGGAACAGCCTTGTTGAATATTCCCATCGCGATGAGTTTTGGCGTCATGGTGTTTCCGCTGTCGCGCGAGCTGATCCTGGTGGCAACGGCGCTGCTGTTGCTGCTTCACCGGCGGATGAGTTGGCGTGCCGCTGCGATCGGCGGATTGCTCCTGTTTCAGGGGCTGTTTTTCATGCGATTTCGTTACATTATTCCCAGTGAATCAGCTGAGGCGGAAAGCAGTCTCCCCTCGTGGATCGGGTTCGGCCATATACTGGGAGGGCTGATCTTTCTACTCCGCGCATCCTGCATCGCTCGCCGCCGGGCAACAGCGGCGCAATGAAAAGGCCCGACGCTCGATGCATCGGGCCGTGTAGCCTGTCCCAGCGGCTGTAAATAGACTTCTGTCTAAGTGTCAGCCTGCCGTCTCTTCGGCCTTCTGCGCCGGGGGCTTGTTTCGGCCGCGAAGCTCGTCCATTTCCTTCTTCGCTTCGGCCCACATCTTGTAGGCTTCCGGGCGATTTCCTCGGCGATACTCCTGGCCGGCGAGCTTTCGCTTTCGTTTGATGTCCTTGCTCTTTCTCATGAATTCGCTGCTCCTAATCAGGCCGATCGATGCATGGATTCGACCGCAATATGGGTGAATTTCCGATCAACGCGGCGGTTTCTCGCCGCCGCAAGATGCGAAAGTATAACGGAAATTGCGATGATGCGGCGTACCCGAAAGAGAAAGTTCCCGTCGAGTCGGCATGCAGTGGTGGGGCGGTCCGGCGGGCTCGCCTGTAATTCGTTACAGGCCCGAATGTTGCGAAATGCTAAAATCACGCAAAGATTCTTGAAAAATGGCTGTTGACACGGACCGGTGGCTTGCTAAATTACCTTGCTCTGACGAGTTGATCCAACGTCAGTCGTTTAGCGACTGGCGTGAGACATGCGGAGGTATCTGCTGACTCGAAGGATTGGCAATTCGGCGAGATTAACGGCATAGCCGCGAATCGGAGGCATTCGATCGAATCGAATAGCCACCGGCGGTTGCCGGTGGTTTTTTTGTCGCCGCGTCGGATGCGATTGGTCGCACGGCGGAGTCGATTGGCCGGCTGAGGATGAATCCGCTCGCCGTCGGAAACGACAGGTTGGCACGGCTGGCGAAATGGTCAGTGGTGCGGCGAGATTGGGCTCGTAGCTCAGTTGGTTAGAGCGCGTCGCTGATAACGACGAGGTCGTAGGTTCGACTCCTACCGGGCCCATTGGTGGCGATCAGGTCGCCGCGAGTGCTCGATGTCGAATTGGGGCGTACTGGCTCTGGCTGGCGCTCTCGTCGTCTTGTTGCTTATCAGGCTGCGGGGCGGTGGGTGAGGTCCCAGGTGTGGCGGCTGAGCGTGGCTCGGCTGAGATCACGGCAGGTAGGCTCGAAAGAGCTCGGGGCCGTAGCTCAATTGGGAGAGCACTAGCTTTGCAAGCTAGGGGTTGCCGGTTCGATCCCGGTCGGCTCCATCGGGAGTGGGTTGGCAGTAGTCGGTTGACAGCTTTGCGATGTGTAGAGCTGTCAACCGAATGCTGAGGACTCCGGTCCCGGGATTCTGCTGCTCTTTGACAACCGAATAGATGTGGGATGTGATTCAGATCACAAGAACCGATTAAATTGTTCAGTTTGCCGAGATCGGGTTGCGAGAAGTTTTCGTGACCCGTCGAAGTGAATTGAGCGCCGATAAACGGCGTTTGGTTGCGTTGAGAGTGTTGCCGTCCTGGTGTGGTTCAGCTACTGGCCGAAAGGTGAGGAGTTGTTCCGTGCTGGTGCCGGCAGTGATTCATCAATGTGATCAAGCTCGTAAGAGTGCATGGTGGATGCCTTGGCGTCCAGAGGCGATGAAAGACGTGACAGCCTGCGAAAAGCTCCGGGGAGCTGGCAAATAAGCGTTAATCCGGAGATCTCTGAATGGGGAAACCCCATGTCGCTTAACAGGCGGCATGACCGGCGTATGAATGTATAGTACGTCGGAGCTAACTCAGGGAACTGAAACATCTAAGTACCTGAAGGAAGAGAAATCAACCGAGACTCCGTCAGTAGCGGCGAGCGAACGCGGATCTAGCCCAAACCGGTCTTCGGGCCGGGGTTGCGGGCGCCTCGAGGAGTTACAAAAGCGCAATCAGCGGAACGGTCTGGAAAGGCCGGCGACACAGGGTGACAGCCCCGTACGCGACGATTGATGCTCTCCTTTGAGAGGCGTTCCAGAGTAGCACGAGTGCCGTGAAACCTCGTGTGAACCCGGGGGGCCCACCCTCCAAGGCTAAGTACTACTGGACGACCGATAGTGAACAAGTATGGCGACTGAAAGGTGAAAAGAACCGCAATAAGCGGAGCTAATAGAACCTGAAACCATGCATTTACAAGCAGTGGAAGACCTATGGCCTCTGGCCCAGGTCGACCGCGTACCTTTTGCATAATGGACCGGCGAGTTAGTCCTACGTGGCAAGGCTAAGCCGCTTGAGCGGTGGAGCCGTAGCGAAAGCGAGTCTGATAAGGGCGATAAGTCGCGTGGGCTAGACCCGAAACTGAGTGATCTACCCATGGGCAGAATGAAGCATCCGTAACAGGATGCGGAGGTTCGAAGCCGTGAACGTTGAAAAGTTCTGGCATGACCTGTGGGGAGGAGTAAAAGTCTAATCAAACTCAGAGATATCTGGTTCTCCCCGAAAATGCTCTAGGGCATGCCTCAGGCCATTGCGTCATGGGGGTAGAGCTACTGAATGGATCGCGGGGTCTACCCGACTACCGCCTCCAATCAAACTCCGAATACCATGTCGTGTACCCTGGGAGAAAGTCCACCGGTGATAACGTCTGTGGACAAAAGGGAAACAACCCGGACCGCCAGCTAAGGCCCCCAATGACATCTAAGTGCATAAGGAAGTTGGGTTTCCGAGACAGCGGGGATGTTGGCTTAGAAGCAGCCACCATTTAAAAAGTGCGTAATAGCTTACCCGTCGAGAAATCCGGCACCGATAATGAACGGGACTAAGATGTCAGCCGAAGCTGCGGCTGTATCGAGACGCGAGTCTTTATACGGGGTAGGGGAGCGCTGTTAGTGCAGACACAAGGCGTACCGCAAGGAGCGCTGTAGGGCCTAACAGGTGAGTATGCCGGTTTAAGTAACGAGAAAGAGGGTGAAAATCCCTCTCGCCGTAAGCCTAAGGTTTCCTGGGGAAGGGAGATCCACCCAGGGTTAGTCGGCCCCTAAGGCGAGGCCGAAAGGCGTAGCTGATGGACAGCAGGTTAATATTCCTGCACTCCGCGTGGAGATCTCATATTCGTGCGTTTCTTCAAGATACAGCCCATTACTAGATTAGGGCTCCCGAAAGGGCGAGGCCGATTTGTTGCTGAAGTGTGTGGAGAAGGAACCGAGAAAAGCGAGTATGTGCAATACGCGGAACCGTACTAAAACTGACACAGGTAGGCGAGGAGAGTATCCTCAGGCGCTCGAGAGAACGGTCCTTAAGGAACTAGGCAAATTAACCCCGTAACTCCGGGAAAAGGGGTCCCTCCATTTTAGCAATATCATGGAGGGCGCAGAGAATCGGGAGCGGCGACTGTTTATCAAAAACACAGGTCTCTGCTAACTCGCAAGAGGATGTATAGAGACTGACGCCTGCTCGGTGCGGGAATGTTAAGGAAGGCGGTCAAGGGGTTCGCCCCTGAAGCTGGCGACCGAAGCACCCGTAAACGGCGGCCCTAACTATGAGGGTCCTAAGGTAGCGAAATTCCTTGTCGGGTAAGTTCCGACGCGCATGAATGGCGAAACGACTGCTCCACTGTCTCGAGGACCGACTCGGTGAAATAGGACTTGTGGTGAAGATACCACATACCCGCGGCAAGACGGAAAGACCCCGTGAACCTTTACTGTATCCTGATATTGGAGCCGGTTAACACATGCGTAGGATAGGTGGGAGGCTTTGATCCGCCGGTTTCGGCCGGCGGGGAGCCGTCGTTGAAATACCACCCTTGTATTATTCGTCTCCTCACTCTGACCCGTGAATCCGGGCAGAGGACAGTGTTAGGTGGGCAGTTTGACTGGGGCGGTCTCCTCCTAAAAAGTACCGGAGGAGCACAAAGGTCGGCTCAGCACGGTTGGCAATCGTGCGCAGAGTGTAAGGGTATAAGCCGGCTTAACTGTGAGTTATACAAAACGAACAGATGCGAAAGCAGGTCCTAGTGATCCGGTAGTCCCGTGTGGAAGGGCTATCGCTCAACGGATAAAAGGTACTCCGGGGATAACAGGCTGATGACCACCGAGCGTCCATAGCGGCGTGGTCGTTTGGCACCTCGATGTCGGCCCATCGCATCCTGGGGCTGAAGGCGGTCCCAAGGGTTTGGCTGTTCGCCAATTAAAGCGGTACGCGAGCTGGGTTCAGACCGGCGTGAGCCAGGTCGGTCCCTATCTGCCGTGGGCGTACGAAACGTGACAGGAGACAACCTTAGTACGAGAGGATTGGGTTGTAGGCACCTCTAGTGCACCTGTTGTCCCGCTAGGGGCAGCGCAGGGTAGCCACGTGCCGAAAGGATAAACGCTGAATGCATCTAAGCGTGAAGCCCCCCTGAAGATAGCGTTTCGAGCTTCGCAAGAACGAGAGACCCCTTGTAGACGACAAGGTTGATAGGCCAGATGTGTAAGGTCCGTGAAGGCCTTAGCTGACTGGTACTAACGGTCGAATGCTTGATCGCATTGATGAATTGCTGATCAACACCCCGCGCTCGCCCATCCGGGCGGCGCGGTCAACAACGTCCAAACTTCGTTTGTCGGGTCGGTGACTTGCCGATTTGATCCTCCCACATCTATTCTTAATATTTTGCGCCTGCGAGGGCGATCTGGCTTTGCTGGTACCCACCATGGTGTGTGCCTCACCGCCCGAGGGCGGTGCCCAAGTAGTGTCACGCTCTCGCAGTCGCGTACAGGTTTGTTGCGGCGGGTCGAAGGATCCGTCGCAGCTGTGCCGGTGCCCATACTAGAGGGGTAACACCTGATCCCTTTCCGAACTCAGTAGTGAAGACCTCTGGGCCGATGGTAGTCCTAAAGGGCGAGAGTAGGTTAGTGCCGGCTTTTTCGAGGCCCGGCGATCGCGAGATTGCCGGGCCTCGCCTTTTTCTAGCGCCCTAACTTTCGTGAACTTCCGGCTCCAATTGTAGGCCTCGACTCCCTCCCCCCGAATCCGGAATTCAGCCGTCAGGCGTGCGCCATCTCCCGGTCATCTACGTTCTGTTCGCGGCGGTTGCCGTTACGCTGATTGTTGGTCCCACCGCTCGTATTCGATTGACCTTGGCCGACCTGGGCCCGGTTGCCTAGAGCGTTTTTGGGTCGGCCGTCGCGGTCCGCGCGTCTGCTGGCATAGGGTTTAAGGCTTGCGATCAGGCCTCGACAGACTTCGAACGCTTCCTCGTCGCTCAGATAGAAGAACTCCTCGAACAATTCCGAATCACCGCAGCCGGTGTTGGCGCTGTAGTCGCCGACGCTGAGCCTGAACAGCTTTCGCGGCGTGCGCTCGCCAAACGTTTCGTTGACCAGTGCTTCGAGCTGCTCGCGCGGATTCGGCGTGTTGCGATCGTTGTTCGCTGGCATGATGATTCTCCAGGTTGGGTGATTGAAATTGGGAGCGACCGGCCGCGCATGCGGTTGCGGTCATGATCCAGACCTCGCTAGCCGTGGACTTCGGATTAAGAGGTAAGATAGATTTCCCCGCGAAGCAAGCAGCGAGTGATAATCAGGCCGAAACGTCGGCAAAGCGGAGTGTCCTGAAATGATCTCCATGCGACATGAGCGATTGAGCCAGGCGATGGTCCAAGCCGGGCTGGATGCGTTGTTCATCAGCAATCCGAAGAATGTCCTCTATCTGTCAGGCTTTCATGCGACGATGCCGGGCGAAGTACAGTCCGTCGGCGATCCGGAAGCATTCGTGCTGGCCTATCGTGGCGAAATTCACCTGCTTTGCGATGGCCGATACATCGCCGGTGCGGGCGAACTGAACGGCATCACTCCGCATCGAATCGAATCGCCGACCACCCCGAAGATCATCGCGGACGAATTGCTGAGAATTCTCGGTCCCGCGACGAAGGTGCTGGGTTATGAGCCGGACGCATTGATTCATAGTGATGCCGTCGCCCTTCTGGCGTGCCTCGGGACGCTCGAGTGTCGACCGGCCGGCGACATCATGACGGGCCTGCGAATGATCAAGACGGCACAGGAAATCGCCGAACTTCGCCAGGCACAGGCAATCACAGGTGCCTGTTTCGAGCATGTTGCCGGGCGGATTCGCGTGGGGATGTCGGAACGCGACGTCGCGTTCGAAATTGATACCTATCTACGAAAGCACAGCGAGGGCAACAGCTTCAGTCCGATCGTGGCATTCGGCGAGACCAGCGCTCGACCGCATTATTCGCCGAATTCGAATCGCAAGCTGGAATCGGGTCACCTGGTGCTGCTCGATTTCGGCGCAGTGCACCACGGCTATTGCGGCGATTTGACGCGAATGTTGGTCATGGGCAAGGCCTCCTCCCGGCATCGCGAGGTATATGACCTTGTCTTAAAAGCACAATTGCGCTGCCTGGCTGGCATTAAGCCCGGCATGTCATGGCAGGACATTGATGCACTGTGTCGGGACTATTTCCGCGACCACGGCTGCGCGGATGCGTTCATGCACGGCACCGGACACGGCGTCGGGCTGGCAATTCATGAGCCGCCGCGCTTGAAACAGACGTTCCAGGAAAAGATCGCGCCGGGAATGGTTTTCACGATCGAGCCGGGTTTGTACTTCGTGGGCTGGGGCGGTGTGCGGATCGAGGATATGGTGGTTGCCACACAAACCGGAATCGAAAATCTGACCACGACATCCAAGGAACTGCTTGAAGTGGTTTGAAGTGGAGGGAGCAACTCGTTTCGCGTGTGCGAGCGGGTTGCAGGTGGTACTTTCAAGAATTTTCCGGAGACAGATCCGATGACGAGTTGTAATCGCGGAATCGGCCGAATTTGGAGTCGCCGAAGCCTGCTCTGCATTGTTTGGACGATATCGGTCGGCGCGGGCTGCGCGAACCAGGGCGGCGCCGGCATTCAGGTCGGGCGGATTGACTCCGCGGCGGAACTGAAAGCGAAGATGGACGCGGGAAATCTTCTGGTAATCCATGCGTTGAATGCCGAGCATTTCGCCAAGGGACACATCCCGGGCGCGAAGAACATCGACATTCAGGACATGACCGTGAGCAGCTTGCCGGCGGACAAGGCGCAGCCGATGGTGTTCTACTGCGGCAGCGTCCATTGTCCGGTCGGGCACGATGCAGCTCAGAAGGCGGCATCGTGGGGATATTCACATGTTTGGTACTACGCCGGAGGGATCGCGGATTGGCGCGCTTCCGGAATGCAGGTCGCGACCGGAACCGAGTGACGCGCAATGCGTCCTCGAAACTGACTCACCGCCGGGGGGGCGCTTTGCGCTCGGACTCGCGAAGAGATTGCCCCTCATCCATTCCGAGAATCCGATCGAGTCGGTTGCGGTTCTCCGGACTGGTCATGCACCAGATCACCCGCCCGATTGGCGAAAATGCGGCCAGAGGCCGCCCTTCATCATCAAGGGCATTGAGCACACCGGCATCCAGGGCAGTTCGGCCCGGGTTCTTTTCTCTCACTTCGCGGTAGGTGGCGATCGCGCTGAAAACGAAATCAGCGTAATCGTCCTCGCGGGATTTGAGGCATGAGAATGTCAGAATAGCGGCACTCTCGAAGCGATCGTCGCGATGGTAGGCCGCGCCGAAACAGCGGGCCGCTTCGCGCGTCTGGCCCGCCCGAAGTCGAACCGCCCCCAGCAGGTACCAGGCTGTTGCATTATTGGGTTCCGCCTCGACGATGGCTTTCAGCCGGTTCATCCGTTCGGGCGGCGGCGTTTCGCGCCATGCTGTCAGTGCATCGGTCGACTTGGATTGGGTTCGGATGGGCATCGACTTGCGAGTTTCTTATCGGGTTGACGCAAACAGATCAGACGACTGTGAAATTTATCAAATATCGGGCGTTGTAGGGCAACCGTTTCACGGCGTCAATTTTCTCGGCGTCGCGATGAACTCTGGATGCACGTGCAATTTCGCCCGATCACCCCGCGGGCGCTGTCAGAAATTCGTTCACGATTTCCGCGCTCAACTAAGCGGGCATTGCTATTCTGTCGATGAATTGTCGGATTAATCAGGCTCGGCTGAATTAGTCGAGCGGCCTTCGCAGGATGACGGCGGCTCCATGTCGTCGGACTGCGGACGTCGGCGTCCATCGACTCGATTGATGCCGGAAAGGTGGTTACCGGACAACTGCGATGAAGACTTTCGACGATTTAGGAACAGGCGAGAAGTCGGCGTTGGTAAGCGAACTTTCGAACGACGCCGACATGATCGAACTAGTTGAGTTTTTTATCGCCGAACTTCCCAAGAGGGTCGGCGCGATGTCCGAGGCGCTTGCGGCGCGCGATTGGGCGACGCTGGCCCGAGTCGCACATCAACTCAAGGGTGCGGCCGGCGGATACGGATTTCCCGCCATTACAGATGCGGCGGGAGCGCTCGAGGAATCGATCAAGGCGTCGGAGTCGATTGATCGGTTGGCAGGGCATCTGCGGCAGGTCGCTGATTTGTGTGAGCGGGCTCGGGCAAGGAATTGACGGGGTCAGGGGGCGAAGATGAGCGCGCCGTTGGAAAACAAGGACCGTCCTCGCGCGAAGAAGCTGCTGATCGTCGACGACGATCCGCTGCAGCTTGCGCTGATGACGAAATACCTGGGTGATACCGAGTTTCAGATTCTCACCGCGGCCGACGGCTCCGAAGCGCTTCGCATTGTCTTGAGCGAAGAGCCCCGAATCATTATCACCGATTGGTTCATGCCGGAAATGAACGGCCTCGATCTCTGTCGCGCGTTGCGCCAGCATGAAGGTGTTCGTTTTGCTTATATTGTGGTGACGACCAGTCAGGGGGGCGATGACAAGGTGGTCGAGGCGTTGAACTCGGGCGCCGACGATTTCGTTCGAAAGCCGATCAAGCCGACGGAACTGATCGCCAGGCTCAGAGCCGCCGATCGCATCGTCTCTGCGGAATCCGATCTGGCAAAACGCACGCGAGAGGTTCACCGGATCAACGCGGAGATGGCGCTGACCCATCAGAAGCTGAAGCACGCGAACGATCAGCTTCGGCGGATGGCGACGACGGATGAATTGACGGGGCTTCTGAATCGCCGAGAGGCCATCAGCCGGCTTGAGCAGCTCTGGGCGGCTTACGAACGTTACGATCAGGAGTTTGCCTGTATCACGCTGGATATCGATTTCTTCAAGCGATTCAACGACAGTCACGGCCACGCAGCGGGCGACCTGGTGCTGCGCGCGGTCGCACAGGTCCTGCGAAAGTGCTGCCGAAAGTCCGATCTGGTTTGTCGCGTCGGTGGCGAGGAATTTTTGATTCTCTGCCCGGGCGTCGGAGCCAAGGGCGCGATGGTCTGCGCTGAACACCTTCGCAAAGCGGTCGAATCAGCGGCCGTGGAATACGAAGGCACGCCTTTGATGGTCACGATCAGCATCGGCGTCTCCGCGGCGAGTCATCGATACGGCAGCCCCGATGAACTGATGAAGGCGGCCGACGGGGCGTTGTATCAATCGAAAGCTGCCGGAAGAAATCGCGTGACTCTCGCGCCGGACCCGGACGGTGTTTCGGTTCAGGCGGCGTCGCCCGAAACGGATGCAATGGCCCCGGTGCAAACGGCGCCGCAGACGCCTCTCGTCACCCCGAATGACACGCGAGGGGACGGCCGCAATCCGGATCCCCGGAAGGTCACTCCGGCCCTGACCAAGCCGGTTTAATCAGCAACGAAATAGCATCCTTCCGATGGCGGTTTGACTTGGCGCGGCCCTCGTCCGCGCGCATATTCAGCAGTGTGCTTCGCGACTACACATCCTGCCTGAAACGGATTGCACCGGCCGCAAATCGTGCGGAGTCGATGCAGACTTTCGTCGATGTCGTCTGGGATGAATTGCGCTCCACTCACATTTCGTGGATCGGTTTCTACCTGCCGGGCGATGCTCATTCCTTGGTGCTCGGTCCGCGCCGCGACAAGCCGGCCTGTTCGCCGATTGGTCTGCACGGCGCCTGCGGCCAGGCATTTCTCAATCGGCGGATCATGGTGGTCAAGGATGTCGCCGAACTGGGCGAGGGCTATATCGCCTGCGATCCGCGTGACCGCAGCGAAATCGTCATTCCGCTGTTTGAGGCCGATGGAAGCGTCTGGGGCGTGCTGGACGTTGACAGCCACGAGTTGTCCGCATTCTCCGAGGAGGACTCGGCCGGTTTCACCCAGTTGTTGTTGAAGGCTGGTCTGACGAGCGAAATCGAGTGATCTGCTAGCGGTCGTGCATGACGAGATAGCCCGCATCATGCCAGGCGCGATAGCCGCCGTCCATTGATTGCACTGCGGTATAGCCCATCTTCTTCAGATTGTCGGCCACGAGCGCCGATCGATATCCTCCGCCGCAATAAAGCACGATGGGCGCGCCCAGGTCCGGGATCGTCTGTTCGATATCTCGTTCGATCGTGCCCTTGCTGAGATGGATCGCGCCGGGAAGATGGCCCGCTTCGAATTCGTAAGCCTCTCTCACGTCAATGAGGTGAAAAATCTCTCTCGCATCAATTCGAGCCTTCACTGCGTCGATGTGGGTTTCGTCGATACGCGAGCGGGCTTCGTCGACAAGCTTCAGGAATAACGGAGCGTGTTTGCCCATGTTCAGATTCCCGGTGATCGGCGCAGAGCAAACGCGCTCGCGGACTGAATGAAGTCTGAATTGAAGAAGGGTGAACGACGGGATTCGAACCCGCGACCCCTAGGATCACAACCTAGTGCTCTAACCAACTGAGCTACGCTCACCATGATGTTTGCCGGCGCCGGCAAAACGGACTTGGCCGCTTCCGCATCCCCGGTTCGGGACGTCGCAGTTGCCAACGCACGCCGGATTGCAACCGAACGCCGAAGAAAAATCATTCTACGCGATGATTCGCGGACCTGCAAGCGCCGTGAATCGCGAAACAGATGGGAACTGTCTGTCAATGAATGAGTTACGGCGTCCCCTTTCCGGAACTTGTCGCGATAAGTTCTCCAGCGACCGCGACCTCTGGACGATGATTTATCCGGTCGAGTCGTCCGATCGTTCTGCGGTGCGGAGTCCGCGCCACGGAATGGGGGAGGTTGTCGGTTCATTCTGCTGAGTGGGAGTGAGCGTGCGAACTATCGCCGGGAGATTGAAGCATAGCTTGTCGGGTCTCCAGTTTCGGACGACCCTTCTGCTCACATTTGTGGTATTCGCCGCGGCCGGTGTGACCGCTGCGTCATCGCTCCGAGTTTCGACGCGCATCACCTTGGAACAGACCAAACGGCATGCTCGAGAGATCGCCAGGGCGCTGGCGACGACGACGCAGCGCCCGATCGCGGAAAATGATCGGGAGGATCTGCTCGAGATCGCGGCGAATTGCGTGAGCGGCGGTGAAGTGACCTACGTCATCTTTGCGGATGTCGCAGGAGAGATGTTGGCTGGATTTCAACGGGAGGCCGGTAACATCACGCGCTACCTCCTCGAAGACGTTAAGAAGGTGTCCGTCGAGCCGATTGACCACCCGCAACTGACGCAGGTGGATGGAAACGGGTCGCGAATCGACGTCGTGTATCCGGTCTATGGAAGCACGGATTCGGCTCGGCCCTCTGACGCCCGCCCGACGCTCGGCTATGTGCGAATCGGTGTGAGTCTCGACCACGCGGAGGCCCGCATCAGCGGACTCATCCGCGATACCGTCGGCTTGGCCATTGTGATCACGCTCCTGATGATTCCAATCGGTTACGAGGTTGTGCGAAGCCTCGTGTCGCCGCTTAACAAGATGAGAGACGCGGCCAGGGAACTGGCGGCCGGCCACCTCAATACGCGAGTCACGATTCGGCGCGACGATGAAATCGGCCATCTCGGATCGGCTTTCAACAGCATGGCCGACGCACTTGAGGAAACGCATGGCAACCTGATCCGGCTGAACTCCGAACTGGAAGAGCGAGTGAAGAAGCGCACCGCAGCGCTCGAACGTGCGAACCATCGATTCAAGGAACTGGCGGCGCTGGATTCGCTCACCGGCCTGTACAATCGGCGACACTTCAATGATCTGCTCAGCAAATTCTTCGCCGAATCGACGCGCTATCACACGGATCTGACCTGCGTGATGATCGATCTCGACAACTTCAAACGCGTCAACGATTCCCTCGGCCATCAACTCGGCGACGATCTGCTGAAGATGACCTCGCGGATCATCAAGCAATGCATCCGCGAATCCGATGTGGCCGTGCGCTACGGCGGAGACGAATTCATCGTGTTGATGCCGCAAACCGCGTCGGATGACGCAAGAACCTCCGCTGAGCGAATCATCGAAATGTTCCGCCGCGATCTGGTTCGGGAACTGCCCGAGGCCAGCATCGCATCGCTCAGCATCGGGCTGGCGAGTCGGGCATCGGATCAACCCGGAGAGCCCGAACAACTCGTGCAACTAGCCGATGAGGCGCTCTATCTCGCCAAGGCCGGCGGCAAGAACCGCATCACGGTGCTTCGCCCGGTTGTTAATTCCAAACGCTCAACCGTTTGACCCAACACGAGGTCGCAGAAGCGCCGATTTCGGCGGATCGGCAGACGATATCAGACGGCGTCGAATAATCCACACCGACGTCCGCTCCAACTGACTCTCGCCCGCCGACCTCTTCGTGTACACTGCCCAGTTTCGCTGCAAGCGCGTTTTCGCGATTGCGATCAATTGGGTGCATATTCAAATGGGTTGGCAGATCGTCGCGGTTTGTATGGGTTCATACCTGATCGGCGCTATACCGATCGGTTTATTGGTCGCGAAATCGCGCGGTGTTGACATCCGCCGGCATGGCAGCGGCAACTATGGCGCGACAAACGTCGGCCGTGTGCTCGGACGAAAATGGGGCATGCTGGTCCTGCTGCTCGATGCGATGAAAGGCGCGGCAACGTCGGTGTTCGCTGCCCCGTGCCTCGCGCTGTTTGGCGTGGAAATCTCGGAGGCCGTTCGCGATTGGCTCTGGCTCGGGACCGGCGTTTGTTGTGTCGTCGGGAACACCGCACCGATCTATCTACGCTTCAAAGGCGGCAAGGGTGTTGCGACGTCGCTCGGCGTCATTATCGGCATCTATCCCTACCTCACTTATTCGGCGCTCGTGGCGTTGATCGTCTGGATAGCCACCGTGCTGCTCACCCGCTACGTCTCGCTCGCGTCGATTCTGGCCGCGCTGGCGGTTCCGACGGCCCTCGCGGCGCTGTCGGGTCCGATGGAGTGGACCTTGTCGGACCATTATCCATTGCTGGGACTCACGCTCGTCGCAGCCGCAGTGGTGATTTTTCGGCATCGCAGCAATATCGGGCGTTTGCTCGCGGGCACGGAGTCGAAGGTCGGACAGTCCGGGTCGAATGCGATATCCCCGGGCGGAGCCGAACGGCCTTAGTTCCGACGACGACGCACGCTTCCCGATGATCCTGATCATCCGGTTCTCAGCGTCCCAAATTGGGGCGGCCCGGCCCGCACCGTTGGCGTGATTGCTTGAACCGCCGCATCCCCCGACGTAGACTGATCTGTACTCGATCCTCGCGCCGCAGCCGCCGCACAGCCTGCGCCGCGGCGGTACACGCTCGCGTAAGACCTCGCTGATTATGTCACCAAAGCCTGCCGGCCTGACAACGCCGTGGCTTCGCATTTTACACGATGCAGTGGAGCATGAAGAAAAGTGGTCCGAGCCGATTCGAGGCTCGTGACGGGGAGATTTGCCGTGAGAGTTCTGACAAACCGCTTCACGTCTGCCGTGTTCATGTTCACCGCCGCGACAGCCGCTTTTGCGCCGCTCTCCGGTTGCGATGGACTCGGCGGCAGTCCGATCATCCTGCCGCTGGGCAAGGTGACATCAGTTCAGCTCTTTGAGCAACCGAACTATACGGTCGCGCTGTCGGTCGAGACTGCGGTATTGAATCCCAATGCAGTCGCGCGCGTGAACTGGGTTTTCGGCGATGGCACCGGCTTCGTCGAGGGTCCGAGCGATCGCGCCACGATGACCCACCGCTACACCGCACCCGGAACCTATCCGGTGACGGCCTACATCTTCGGTGCGTCGGGTTTCGTCGATCAGATTGAAACCGACATCATCGTCGTCGACAACGACAACGGCAACGGCCCGGGCCCCAATCCCTCTCCGGAAGATCTTCCCGGAAACATCACAGCGCCGGTTCCGGTGAACAATGCCGATGGAGTGGCACTCGATGTCGAATTGCGGTGGAAGTCCGGAATTCTTACGGTCAGCCACGATGTGTATTTCGGAACGGACAAGGCGGCCGTTCAGGCGGCGAACAAGGCGGCGCCGGAGTTTCAGGGAAATCAACTCGCATCGAAGTTCCAGCCGCCCGCGACGCTGGATCCCGATACGTCGTATTTCTGGCGAATTGACGGCGTAAACGAACTGGGAACCACCACCGGAGATGTCCTGACGTTCAAGACTGCGCGGTCGCCTCAGAAGGCGCGAAATCCGTCACCCTCGAATGGCTCGAATTCGGCGCGCGTCAACGGCTCGCTGAAGTGGAGCGCCGGCAATCGCGCGACGAACCATGACGTTTACTTCGGCGATAATCAGACTGCCGTCGCTGGCGCGACAACCGACGACGACGTGTTCCAGGGAAATCAATCGGAAACCTCCTTCGACCCCGAGGATGAGTCTGCGGACGTACCCGGCGAATTGTTGCCCGACAAGGAGTATTTCTGGCGAATTGACGAAGTCGGCCCGGGCGGCACGACAAAAGGGGACGTCTGGAGCTTCCGCACGGCCGCCATGCCATTGAAGGTTTCCATGCCCGCGCCCATGGATGGTGAGACCGGCGTCGACATTCAGCAGGTCCTGACCTGGGTGGCGACGACGGACATCGAGGAATTCGAAGTCTACCTCGGAGTGGATGCGGTCGATGTGGCCGAGGCGGACCGAACCAGTCCGCTCTTCCGGACGAAGACCGGCATCACGACCTACGATCCTGATTCCCTGCTTGGTTCGATGACCTACTTCTGGCGCGTGGACTCCCTCGGCAAGGGCGGTCTGACCAAGGGTGATGTGTTCAGCTTCACGACCGCCGATCCACCCGGTTCCGTGGTGGGGGCTTTCTCGCCCTCCAACGGAGCGACAAATCAGGATATCAATCCGACGCTGTCCTGGAATGTGGGCGGCGGCGGACCGACGACGCTCTTCTCGATTTATCTCAGCACGACCGAAAGCGCGGTCGTGAATCGCAACGCCGGGGCGCTGCGGTCGACCCAGGACGTCGGCTTCACGACCCTCGGCATTGAGGAATCAAGCAGCCTTTCTCCGAACACACTCTACTTCTGGCGCGTCGTCGCGATCGGACCGGGCGGCCGGAACGACGGTCCGGTGCTGAGCTTCACGACCGGTACGAAGCCCGAGATCGCGGCCGGCCCGAATCCGGCCAATAACGCCAATGGTGTGGCACTCGACAAGACACTGTCGTGGTCCGTGGCCACGGGCGCGAATCGCTACGAAGTCTATTTCGGCACGGATCAAAGCGCCGTCTCGAATGCCGGCACCGACGATGCCGCGTTCCAGGGCCAGGTAAATTCGCCCGATTTCAATCCGGGACTGCTCGTCGGCAATACCCAGTATTTCTGGAGAATCGACGCTCGAGGACCCGGTGGCACGACCAAGGGTGTGGTCTGGCGTTTCAAGACCGCACCGGAAAAGGCCATGCTCCCCGCTCCGTTTGACAGCGCCGAGCAGATCGCGACTGATACGTCGCTGTCCTGGACTGCGGGTGATGGTGCCACCTCGCACGACGTGTATCTCGGGACCGATGCCGCGATGGTTGCGGCGGCAACAACGGCGTCCGCGGGCATCTTCCGGGTCAATCAGGCCGGAACAACCTTCACGCCCAACACGGAGTTGGCCGGCGCAACGACATACTTCTGGCGCGTCGATGAAGTCAACGCCGACGGCAAAACCAGGGGCGATGTCTGGATGTTCTCGACCATTGCCGGACAGGCGACCGACCCGTCGCCGGCCAATGGTGCCAGTGGAATAGCACTCACCCCGGCATTAGGCTGGACGGCCGATGCCGCCGCCGAATCGCACGACCTGTACTTCGGCGAATCATTCGCTTCGGTCAATGATGCGACGACCTCAAGCTCCGAATATCAGGGTAATTTCGCCCTCGGCGCGGCGCCGCCGTTCCAGCCGCCGATGGTGCTGAAGGGCCTGACATTCTACTTCTGGCGCGTGGACACGGTCACCAGTCAGGGCGTCCGCAAGGGCATGATCTGGCAGTTCCGCACCGGGCCGGGTCGTGCCACGTCGCCGACGCCGGCGAATTTCGCGACCGGCGTGTCGGTAAACACGACGATCTCGTGGACAGCCGGCGTCGGAGCCGTTTCGCACGATGTGTACTTCGGTACGAACATGTCCGATGTCGCGGACTCCGAAGTCGGCACGCTGCTGGGTGCGACAACACTTGTGAATGTTAACGTCACGGAGATCGACCCGGGCGCGCTCAGTCCGAACACCGTGTATTACTGGCGCGTGGATTCCGTCGCCTCCAACGGCACGACGCGAACAAAGGGGAATCTCTGGCGGTTCACCTCGATTGACATCCCGGCGCAGGCCGGCCCGCCGACTCCCTTCTCCGGTGCGACGAACGTCGCACTCAATGTCAGCCTCAACTGGGGCGAGGCCGCACGAGCCGAAAGCTACGATGTCTACTTTGGCACCGATCTGACGGCCGTGATGAATGCGACGACGGCATCCGCCGAGTATCAGGGAAATCGGACGGACCGCTCCTATCAGCCCGCGGGACTGGCGAATAACACGACGTACTACTGGCGGATAGATGCAATCAACTCCGCCGGCGTCCGAACCGGCTCGGTGTGGTCATTCACGACGGTGCCGTGATGATGCCGCGTCCGTCCGCGGCCAGAAGCTTCCGCACGCGCGCGGCCTGCTGCGCTCAGGCCTGATTCCGAAGCTCGGCGAGCTTGTGTTCGATGAGCTTGCCGACAAGCTTCGGGTCGGCCTTGCCCTGCGAGATCTTCATTACCTGTCCCCGCAGAAAGCCCGGAGCGGCTTTGGCCTTCCGCTCGTTGTCGCCGAGCGCGTCAGCCACGGCCTGCGGATGGGCGGCAAGCGCTTCATCCACCCATGCCAGGGTGGCGCTCGCGTCGCGTTCCTGAATCACACCCAACTCCTGGGCAACTTCTATCACAGGCCGATACCCGCCGGCGCGATCCTGGTAGATGCGCTCCGCCACCTGGGCGGCTGCTGTCGCGCTGATCGTGCCTTCCTCGACCAGTCGCGCCAGGTCGGCGGCGGTCTGGGCGGTGATGCCTAGCGAGGCGATCGTCTCTCCCACCGCTGCGGCGAGATTCTTCCAGATGCCGACGAACTGCTTGGTAACGATCCGGGGATCGACGCCCGAGCCGGCGGCCGCTTCATAAAGTGTCGCCGTCATGGCATCTGCCAGGACGATCTCACAATCCTTCTCCGACAGGCCGTACAGGTCCATGAATCGTTGCTGCCTGGCGACCGGCAGCTCGCCGATTGAACGGCTCAGCGTCTCGATGTCGGCGTCCTGCGTCGTGACCGGAATCAGATCGGGGTCCGGAAAATACCGGTAATCGTGCGATTCCTCCTTGCCGCGCTGAAATTCGGTGCGCTCTCGTTCGTCGTCCCAGCCGAAATTGAGCTTGCCCACCTTCTCAAGAGTGTAGTCGACATCAGACTGCCACGTGGTGACCTGCCGACGGATCTCGTAATCGATGGCGTGCCGAACCGAGCGAAAGCTGTTCAGGTTCTTGATCTCGCTGATCGGCGTGCGGTATTCGCGACCATCGTGATCAATAATCACGTTCACGTTCGGCTCAAACCGCATGTGGCCCTTCTGCATGTCGGCATCGCTGATCCCAAGAAACCGGACGAGTCGCTGCAATTCAACGCAGAACGTGTAGGCTTCCTCGGCGTTTTCGATGTCCGGCTGCGTGACGATTTCCAGCAGCGGCGTCCCAGCTCGGTTGAGATCAACGCGCGTGTGATCGAGCCCCTCGTGAATGTTTTTGCCCGCGTCTTCTTCGAGGTGAGCACGGAGAATGCCGACGCGCTTGAGCGAACCGTCCGCGAGCGGAATCTCGAAAAATCCGTCCGCGCAAAGGGGCAGATCATACTGGCTGATCTGATAGTTCTTCGGCATGTCGGGGTAATAGTAGCTCTTGCGATCCCATTTGCTGAATGGCGCGATGCGGCAGTTCAACGCGACACCCGCCCGGCGGGCCAGATCAACGGCGTGGCGGTTCATCACGGGAAGAGCGCCCGGCAAGCCGAGGCAGACCGGACACACCAGGCTGTTCGGTTCGGCGGCGAAACGGACTTCACACGGGCAGAACATCTTCGTGCGCGTGCGAAGCTGGACATGAATTTCAAGACCGATGATGGGGCGGATTTGCGTCGTCATTGCCGGGGATTATCGCGACCCGGCGCGGGTTTGTCGCGGGTTGCCGCGATCAGGCCGTCCCAGGTTGTGACTACGGCCGGTCAGCCGGTTACCCCCCGGGAATCTCGCGGCCGCTATGCAGGCTGAGGTAGAAAGATCGTGACGCTTGTGCCTTTACCCGGCTGGCTCTTGAGCAGCACCGTGCCGTGCATCGCGGCGACGGCATGCCGCACGATGGAAAGACCGAGACCCGTGCCGCGCTCGCCGGGCAGGCCGCGCTTCACGCCCGAACGCGCACGCTCAACTTGATAAAATCGTTCAAATACGCGATCCTGATCCTCCTTCGGAATGCCGCAACCGTCGTCGCGCACCTCGATCGACACCGAAGCGCCCAGCCGCGCGCAGCTCAGCCAGATGTGGCCGCCTTTCTCCGTGAACTTCACCGCATTGCCCACAAGATTGTCCAGGACGAGTTGCAGCAGACGGCCGTTGACAACGACATCGCGACAATTCTCCGGACACACCATGTCCCAGTGCAGCCCCTTCGATTTGACTGCGCTCAGAAAGCGGGTCTGAAGATCGGCGAGGAATTCGTCGAATTCAATGACCTCCGGATGAAACTCCGTCGCGGCCGATTCCAGCCGCGACAGATTCAGAAGGTCGTTGACCAGTTCTTCCAGTCGAAGCGTGTTTCGCGCGATCACTTGGATGAAGCTCGTTGCGGACGCTGGATCGTCGGCCAGGCTCATCTGCTCCAGTGTCTCAATCGACGCACGGATCGTGGAGAGCGGCGTGCGAAGTTCATGCGATGCATTCGCAACGAAGTCAGTCTTCATGCGTATCGTCTTCGTAAGCTCCGTGATGTCCGTCAGGACCACGAGCCGCCCGGAGATCTCTCCCACATCGTCACGATCTGTCGAGGGCAGGCCGATCTCAGAGCAGCGCGCCAGCAGATGAACCGGGCCTGCGGTTCGCTCAATTTGGAGCCGTAGTTCCTTGACATTCGGCTCGACGGTCGGACCGCGATCATGTCGGGCATCGGCCGCGTCCGAGCCGGCAATGTCGCGCACCTCGTTTGAGCCGACCAGAAACTCAACCAGTTCCGTCTGCGTAACGCATTCACCCACTGGCCGTCCGACCAGCAGGTCCGGATACAGCCGGCTGGTCGCATTCAGTTGTCCGCCCGCGACCGCTGTATCAACTCCCGGGGGCGGCGGGCTGCCAAGCAGCCGGCACGCTGCGTCATTCATGAGGACGATTCGCCCGTCGGGACCTGCGACAATGACGCCCTCGCTCAGGCTGCGGATGAGATTCTCCAGGTTCTTGCTCTGACGCTCGATGGTATTCACTTTTCGCGCGATTGACTCACGCATCCGGTTAAGCGATCGGGCAACCTGGGCAATCTCGTCATTGCCCGCGACATCGATCCGGGCTGAAAGATCCCCGCGCGAAAGTGTCCGGGCCGTCTCCGTGATGCGCTGCAATGGATTACTCCAGATATAGGCCAAACCCAGCGCCAGAAGGATCGCCGCGGCAAGGCCCACCGCGCCGGTCTGCCAGATCAGCCGTGTCATCGTCGCTGTCTGCGCGGTGATGCCGCGAACGGGCATCGAGACGCGAACCGTGCCCAGCGGAGATCCGTTCGGGCTCTCGACGCGCGCTGCAACATACTTCATGTCGTGTTTCACCGTGGCGGACCAGCGTTCGGACTCACCCTGGCCGCGCTCCAGAGCGCACACGATCTCCGGCCGCGTCCCATGAGACTCCATCAAATGGGGGTCGCCCTCCGTATCAGCGAGCACCCGGCCGTCCAGCGCGACAACGGTCACGCGAATCGCGGCGAGATTCAGTCTGTCGATCTGGCGAATCGCCGATTGCAGTTCTGAATGCCTCGCCGGTTCGAGGAGCGGAGCCAGTTCCGCCTTCAGGGCGGCCGCCTGCTCGAACAGCCGGTGTGTAAGGTTGGACCGGTAAGTGCTTTCAACTTCGCGAACGATGAGGGCGACCGATGCGCCGAGAACGCCGGCGATGAGCAAGGCGTTGCCGAGGAACAGCCTCCAGAAGAATCGACCGGGTAGCTTCAAGTTGGGGCTCGCTCAATGTATGTCAGGCGATAGTGTAGGAGTCAAAGCGCAAATCGTCGATTCCGCGATTTCGGCGCGGCATGGCCCGATTCGGTAATGTCGAATTCGAGATTCGTTCGATTGCGAAACCAGGCGCGCCGTTCGCTGTGGACCGTCCTCATTCCGCGGTCGGCGATCGGAAGCAATAGCCGACCCCGCGTACTGTCTGGATCCACCCGGCGTAGTCCGCTCGGGGGTTTGCCGCCGACAGTTTCTTGCGAAGGGATGTGATGTGTACGTCGATGGTCCGATCAAGGACGACCGCGCCCTGCCCCAGCACCCGGTCGATCAGGGTCCCACGATCCAGCACCCGGCCGCTCGCGCTCATCAACGCGGCAAGGAGGCGAAGTTCGGTCGCCGTGACGCCCAGCGACACTCCCTCCAGCTTCAGTTCGTGGCGGTTGCGGTCGAGCGAGAACGGGCCTCCGCGGAGAATCTCCGGGTCATTGCTCGGGATTTCACCGCGGCGCAGCATGGCCGCGACGCGCGCGGTCAGAACCTTCGGCGAAAAGGGCTTCGTGACATAATCGTCCGCGCCGAGTGCAAAACCCACGAGCTCGTCCGACTCCTCCGCCTTCGCCGTCACCATGATGATGGGAATCGAAGCCGTCGCGGGGTCGCGGCGAATCTCCTGCGCGACCTCGTCCCCGGATTTTGCCGGCAGCATCCGATCCAGCACGATCAGATCGGGTGGATCGCGCCGGATTTCGACGAGGGCGCTGTTGCCGTTATCGACCCGGCGCACGTCAAACCCTTCGCGCTCCAGATTAAAACAGACGGCCTTGGCCAGATCGTCCTCATCCTCGACGACCAGTATCGACTTTCGCAGCCTCGCATTGTTGGACATATATGCTTGCTCAACCATGACTGATTGTCGGGCGGTAATCATAATCTCTCTGCATCTTCCATTCAGTCGGAACGCCCCGGCTTCTTCTTGCCCGCCGACTTCGTGTGTCTGCCGGTTCGTTCAGCGATCCATGACTCAGCCACCTGGCTGAGCCGGGCGGCATCCGGGTTTCTTATCAATGACTCGTATGCCTCGCGCAGGAAAACGGCCGCGTCGGCTGACCGATTGTTCAGCACCGGCGCAGCGGCTCGCAGGCGCTCGCGAATCGCATCAATTCGGCCCGGGTCGTTGCCGATCGAATTCGCATGACCTCGACCCAGCAGCGTTCCCATCAGCCGAGCCATCTCTTCAATCTCCCGCGGCCTGTTCAAATCCTTGGCTGAGGGCTCCTTGGAATAGGGGCTCTTGGGTTTGACGAGACAAGGCACGCCGCCCATCACGACCGCGCCAACCCATTCCGAATGGTGACATTGAAGTGGCACGTGAGCGGCGGCGACCGCCTCCGCACGATTGGCGCCCGAGGCTGGCTTGACCAGTCCGACCCGTTCCGCGGCCGGTGCGGGCTCCTCTTTGAGTTGCAGGATCATCATGTCCGCGCCCGGACCGCCGTTCGCCTTCAGCAGGACGAGAAACTTCCGAACGCCCTGGCTGCCGCTGCTGTCCAGCCGCGTCCAACGCACCACATCCAGCACCGCCGAGTCGAGCTCGCGGGCATCCTTGATGCCAATTTGCCGACGTCGGGCTGCTGCTGACTCGCCGTCAAAAAATCCCCGAAGCGACGAAACAACGGCGGACCGCGCGTCGGAATCGACTGTCTCGTTGATGTCGGCGACTCGGCCCTTCTTAATGACTACGTCTCTAAACCGTGTACCATCGCTACGATCGACGAATCTCCCGAAGTACTCGGCGGCGTCGGTTTCTTCGGCCTTCGCGAGTAGCGCCCGGACGACCGGAAATTCAGACCGAAGCCGTTCGTCCGGCACATCGCCGCACAGCCCGCTCGCATAGCCGTCGCACAACTGCTCGCTGACTCTTTCCCACTTTTCATCGGAAAGCGTGATGCCGTTTTCGATTGCGGCGAATCGCAGCGAAACCGCCGCCCGCAAGAGATCAAACGCGAAATAACCGGCGCACGTCTCGTCGAGATCCACAAGCGAAAAACACAACTCGCCGGAATTGCCGCCGATTCGATAGGTGCCGATGTTCCCCGCGTGAATATCTCCGTGGAGTTGAACCACGCCGTCCCGGTCTGCTGCCCATTCAGTGCAATGTTCACGGCACCACGAATAAAATAGATCCGCGGTGCCCCGAAAGAAGTCGTTCGGTCCGCGGCGCAGACTGTTGATTCGGATCGGCAGGGCGTTCGGGATGTCCGTCGACAGATGTGAATTCATCCGCTGAAGCGTTCCGAGAACCTCATCGGCGTCGGCATGCTGCGAGACCGCAGCAAATGCCATCATTGCCGCGAGCAAGGCGACACGCAAGTTTAGGGCGTGGCGGGCGAGCCGGGTTGCGTCGCGATTTCGGAAAGTCATCGGTGGCATCTTACCGCCGCGGTCTGCCGCGAGTAATTCCGCTCACAATAAGTTTTCGTTAAACCCTGGCCGAACGAATGATCGACGGGCGAATATTCGCCAGGCCGGAGCCTGGTATGTGTCACCCGGCTTCCTTCACTTGCAGCTCCCGCGGAATTCCACAGCCCCGGCGATCTCGCGAACTCTCCCGCGATTCATGAAAACTTAATAATTCGATCATGTTCGTCACACAGCCCACGTCTAGTCTCCCCCCTCCAGTAGGCCGTGCTTGCTCGAAGGGGAAAGAATCGAGCCTTGCGGTGCCCGTGGCTGGCCGCAAGGTCGGCTGGGGCATGAGGCGTGATGGACTGTGCCCGGGCCAACTCGGGCACAACGCAGATCGTGTGATTCCATTGTCGAGGTGCGTATTGATGATGCCGAAGTCATCGCAGGTTTCCATGTTGCATCGCCGGGCCTTCACGTTGATCGAGCTTCTGGTCGTCATCGCGATCATCGCGATTCTCATCTCCATTCTGCTGCCCGCTCTCGGTGCCGCGAGGGAGCGCGGACGTGAGACGCAGTGCAAGGCGTTTCTCGCGCAGTTCGGCAGCGCTTTCCTCGGCTACTCGAACATGAATGACGAGTTTCTCTGCAGCGGATCGTTCGATCCGGAGGTCGCATCGGGCCGCGACGGCCCCGTCGATACCGTCGGATGGGTTGCCGACCTGGTCAATTCAAACAGCGGCTTCCCGGGTAAGATGCTGTGCCCGTCCAATCCCGCACGCTACAACCAGAAACTCGGTCCCAACGGAGGCACCTACGGTCCGGATCAGGCTCGCGATCTGATCGATCGAGGCTACAACACGAACTACACCCAGTCCTGGTACATGGGCCGCACAGAATATAACCCCGCCTCCGGCGGCGGCAGCCTGCGAAGCCTTGAGGTCACATTCGGCGCGCTGAGTCTCAGCAGCCTCAAGAATACGCAGTCCTCGCGAGTCCCCCTCATCAGCGACGGACGCACTGATCCAACGGATTACGTACTCGGTGAACGCGCCGTAAAGACCATGACGGACGGTCCCTTCGCCGGACCGTACGGCACCCAGAATTTCGTGGATTTCGGCCCGGCTCACGGAATGGGTTCCTTCAATCCGCTCAAACAGCACAATCGGATTCGCGCCAATGTCCTCTTTGCAGATGGTCATGTCGGCAGCTTTACGGACCGGGATCGCGATGGCGAATTCGGAATCCTGACCACGACCACGCCACACGGTCAAAAGGACCTGAATAACGAAGTATTCGACGGCGTCTTGAGCATCGGCCGCCGCTCAAACAGCCGGTTTGAGTTGCAGTGATTGATCGCGCGTGGGCGCGGTCTGTTCGCCGAGGGTGTCATTGATTTGGCATCATCGCTATAACTCGATGGGGGACCGGCCGGGTAATGGCGAATTCGCCGAATCACGAGAAAGCCGTCGCGTGCGGGGCAGCCCCCTGCGATTCGGCCTCACTCGTTGTCCCGGCTGATCAATCCGCGGATTCGGAGTCCGGATACCACGCGAAGACGGCCCCGCGGTGCGCGCCGTTTTACGGCTCCCCGCGTCCGGCCGTCCGCGCAGTGAACCGGCTAAACGATATCGAAGTGAAAACGCCGAGTGCAGGATTAATCAAAATCAGCAAATGAAGGGAGTGGATTGATGAAGAAGCGGTCAAGATGGTCGGTATTCGCCTTAGGTTGTACCATCATTGTGGCGGTCGGCATCACGATGCCGGCCGGCTTGTCAGCCCAGGTCGTGATTAACGAGGTGTTCGAAAACCCACCCGGTACTGACGCCGAATGGGAGTACATCGAACTCTACGGTCGGCCCGGAATGGACCTGACGGGTTACGCCATCGGCTTACTCAAGGGCGGACAGGATTTCAATCGCAACGGCGTGATTGATCCGGGAGATGTCGTCCCGGAGATCGACGAGGCATACTCCCTCGACGGGCTGACGCTCGGCTCCAACGGCTTCCTCGTGCTTTATAACGACACGCTCGGTTTCTCCAATCTCATTGACCTCAATCTCATTCCCCCCGCGACTACTGTCGTGAGTTTCACGGCCGCTCACATCCCCACAAGTCCGGACACGGCCGGCGGCCTCGACGACAGCGGGTCGTCCACCTATGTGCTTGTGCGCAAACGGACGCATCATTCCATCGACGAATTTGGCGCGAGCGTATATGGCCCCGGCTATGCTTTTCACAAGGACGTGCGACACGATGTCAACTTCGACGACCACGTCGATTTCGGCACCGAAGTCAATACGATCAACACCGGCGAACCCGCGGCAAACGTCGAACACTACCAGATGGTGGACGACTTCGCCTGGTCAAACCAGGCCGGAAAGGAATATGTCCGGGATCCGCAGTGGGAGATCAGCGACACGCCCGGGGTGAACCCCGACGCCATCAGCCGCTACCGATATTACATCGTAAACCCCTATCGCGGCTATCGATCCGTTGGAAACGCGCTTGCTCCCTTTGAGATCAAGCCGACAACCATCGCGGACGAGTCGTTTATCTACGGCGAAATCGCGAATGTCTTCCCCGGCCCGACTTTCCTGCAATACAGCTCGGCGATGGATCTCCTGACCGGTCATCCCCTCACGAAGGGACCGACCGATTCGACCGCCATCCGCTTCACCGGATTTTGCGATCCCGAGCCGGACGATTTCGCGAATCCAGGCTGTCTGCCGAATGCGAGCGGGGCCTACGAATTCACGGATATCAACATCGTCGGCTTCAAGCTGACGCCCGGAATCTTCAACGATCATCCGACGGACGCGAATCGAAAGCAATTCCGGTTCACTCGCGGAGATTTCAACTGTGACGGCGTTGTCAATCAGATCGATCGGCGACTGATTGAAGACCGCGTCGGCAATACACTCGACGACACCGAGCCGGACGTCTACGATCCCACGCCGGCCAGCCCGAACAGTGGCGATGAAGTATCCTACGACCGCTACCTCCGACAAGGCGTCGAATTTCAACTCACGGCAATGATGCGGGAAATGGACCTCACCGACGGTCCAGGAGGCACGAACGCCGCCGCGATCACCCAGGCGGACGTCGATGCGTTTCTGCTTGAGTGCCCGGCTTGCGGAAACGCCGAAACACCGCCCGCCGTTCGGATCACCGAGTACATGTACAGCGGCGCCGGTGGCGAATTTGTCGAATTCACCAATCTCTCGGGCGGCGCCGTCGATATGACCGGCTGGAGTTACTCCGACAGTGCGAACCTGCCGGGGCAGGTCGATTTGTCCGGGTTCGGCATTGTTCAGCCCGGCGAGTCCGTCATACTTGTCGAGTCCGATCGCGCGCAGTTTGCCATCGACTGGAACATCATCGGCTCAAAGATCATCGGCCGACTCGATGTGAACCTCAGCCGGAACGACGAGATCAATCTCTACAACGCAGCCGGCGTCTTGGTGGATCGACTCACCTTCGGCGACCAGAATTTCGCCGGCACGATTCGCACCCAGAATTTCTCCGGCTGGCCCTGCGACGTCGCCATCGGCGCGAACGCGATTGCGGATTGGCGATTGTCGCTCATTGGCGGCGATGCCCAGAACTCTCGATTCTCCGCGAAAGGCGATGTCGGCAGCCCGGGCTCATTCACGGTCAGCGATTGTTCCACGACCATTCCCAACGGTGCCTGCTGCACGGCCGGAATCTGTTCCTCCCTTCCGGGTGTGACACAGGCCTACTGCCAGGCGACGGGCGGTGTCTATCAGGGCGATGGCGTCAATTGCTCCACCGTGACCTGTCCCCAGCCCAGCAACGCCGTCGTGCGAATCACCGAATACATGTATTCCGGGCCCGGCGGGGAATTCATCGAAGTCACCAATCTGGACGACGGTCCCGTCGACCTCACCGGCTGGAGCTTTGACGACTCGGCCCGCCTTCAGGGCGCCTTCGATCTGAGCGCCATCGGCACGCTTGCGGTCGGCGAATCGGCCATCATCACCGAATCACCCGCCGCTGCATTTAGGACGCACTGGGGGCTTGCTCCCACCGTCAAGGTCCTCGGCGACCTCGGCCTCGACGGAGTTGGAAACAACCTCGGTCGCGAAGACGAGATCAATATATTCGACTCGTCGGGAACCCTGGTCGATCGGCTCACCTACGGCGATCAGACGTTCCCCGGCACGATTCGGACGCAGAACGCATCCGGTTGGCCATGCAGCTTCGCGCTCGGTCAGAACGACATCGCGAACTGGGTTCTTTCCACCGTCGGCGATGCCCAGAACTCGGTCAGCGCCGGTGGCGCGATCGGAAGTCCCGGCGTGTTCGTATCCGACGCCTGTGCAGGCAGTGATCCGGTTGGCGCGTGCTGTCGCATCACCGGAGAATGTGACGATGGTTTGACGCAGGAAGCATGCACCGCTACCAACGGCGCCTGGCAGGGCCCCGAAACCCAGTGCGCGACGACCGATTGCCCGTCGCCCTCCGATCAGCAGATTCGAATCACCGAGTGGATGTACAATCCGCTCTCCGGTTCCGGCGAATTCGTCGAGTTCACCAACATCGGAAATACTCCGATCGACATGACCGGCTGGAGCTACGACGACGACAGCCGCACGCCGGGAAGCGTTTCCCTCTCGGGTTTCGGAATTGTGGCGCCGGGTCAGTCGGTGATTCTGACCGAAGTCGCCCCCGCCACTTTCATCGCGAACTGGGGTTTGTCCGGCGTGACGGTCGTCGGACCCCACTCGAACAACCTCGGTCGCAACGACGAGATCAACCTTTATGATGCCGGCGGCCTTCTCGTCGATCGACTCACCTATGGCGATCAGAACTTCCCCGGCACCATCCGGACGGCCGGTATCAGCGGCTGGACCTGCCTCCAGAATCTCGGAGAAAACAACGTGTACGGATGGCAGTTGTCGCTCGTCGGAGATCAGCAAGGCTCCTACAACGCCGCCTCCGGCGATCGCGGTAATCCGGGTGTCTACGTCGGCGTGCCGTGCTCACTTTGCTCGACCTGCTTGGGCGACGCCGATCGGAACGGCTCGGTTGCCTTAGCGGACATCGCGGCTTTCGTCGATTGTGCGCTGGGCAATTCCCTGATCGACGACTGTCGCTGTGCCGACATGAATGAGGACGGCGAAATTGACGGGCGCGACATGCAGGCCTTCGCCGACGTGGTGGTCGGCAGCCCCGGAAACTGCCCGTAAGTTTGTGAAGACTGCGCGATCGGGGTGTCGAGCATCGACCTCGGCGCCCCGTTCGCCCTTTTTCGAACTTTTTTCTTCGGCGTGAATCGAGCGAGGCTCGTACGTTTAAGGAGGGCGAGCCGCATTCCGCCCGTTTCGGGCGAAACGGTGCAAACGCAACTGAACTCGAATCGGCAAAAGGCCGGTTGGGACGCTGATACCCACTCCACCCTGTAGGGCGGAGCGAATCGCCTGATTCGTTCCGCCCTCGTTATTTTTACCCCCGGTTCAATACAGAACTGGAACGTCGGCCGGCGTCGGGGACGCGATTCTCGGGCCGTCCGGGATTCCATTCGAGGCGAGCATCCACAAGCATCATCCCCTTTGAGCCGAATTACCCTATGATTGTGTTGAAACCCAGCGCGAAAGGAATGACCCATGAAGGTCACGATTATCGGCACAGGCTATGTTGGATTGGTCACCGGAACCTGTCTTGCCGATTGCGGCAACCATGTCTGCTGCCTTGATATCGATGAGAGCAAGGTCCTTTCCTTGCGGGCGGGCAAGTGCACCATCTACGAGCCGGGCCTCGAGGAATTGATCGTTCAGAACGCGCGAGCAGGACGGCTGACATTCACGACCGATGCCGATGAAGCCGTCAGGCATGCTCGGATCATCTTCATTTCCGTCGGTACCCCGCCGCGGGAGGATGGCAGTGCCGATCTCGGCGGCATCGAGGCCGCTGCTCGGGCCATCGCCGAGCGAATGACCGAAGGCAAGGTGGTGGTCATCAAGTCGACCGTGCCCGTCGGAACCGGCGATCGCATCGAGAAGATAATGCGGCAGTTGACGCGACACCCCGTGGACCTGGTCAGCAATCCCGAATTCCTGAAGGAAGGCGCGGCGGTCAGTGACTTTCGCGAGCCGGACCGCGTTGTGATCGGCGCGGGCAATCCGGAAGCCGCGGAACTCGTCCGACAGTTGTATCTGCCCTCCACGCCCAACAACACGCCGATTCTTCTGATGAGCCGTCGCGCGGCCGAGATGAGCAAGTATGCGGCGAACAGCTATCTCGCGATGCGAATCAGTTTCATCAACGAAATGGCGAACATCTGCGAACGAGCAGGCGTGGATATCGACGAAATGAGAAAGGGCATGGCCTCTGACCGGCGCATCGGGTCACACTTCCTCTACCCCGGCGTGGGCTATGGCGGAAGCTGCTTCCCCAAGGATGTGCAGGCCCTTGCCAACGTGGCGGAAAAGGTCGGACACGAGCCGGCCATTCTTAAGGCCGTCCACGAAACGAACGAGCGTCAGAAACGTGTGTTCGTCGATCGGGTGCTGGGCCAGTTCGATGGCTCCGTCACCGGGAGACGATTTGCGGTGTGGGGTGTCACATTTAAGGCACGAACCGATGACATACGAGAGGCGCCGGCCCTCTCCATCATCGACGGACTGCTGGAGGCCGGAGCAAAAATCTGCGCATACGATCCGCAGGGGCTGTTCAACCTGCGGGAGGCTTACGGAAAGCGGCTCGAGTACGCCGATGAGGCCTATGCGGCGCTCAACGCCTGCGATGCGTTGCTTGTGCTCACCGAATGGGACGAGTTCAGGAGTCCCGACTTCGACCGGATCCGAGCCGCCCTCAGCCGGCCGATCATCTTTGATGGCCGCAATCTCTACAACGCCAACTGGATGAAGCGCAATCGGTTCACCTACCATTCAGTCGGCCGCCCGCCCGTCTACTGCGAAACAGAGACCCCGGCGTCCACCTCACAGTTGGCCGACGTGCTGGGTTGATGGAGAATCATCGCCGGCGTGCCCGCGGAATTTCCGCATCACCGTGATCTGTACGCCGTCGCAAGCCAGGAGCTCGAGGCCGTGCCGCTTGGCGATCCATCGCATGGTGGCCGCCGAGTAGAACGACACGTGCGTCGGGTCGCGCGCGTACCACCAGTCACTGATCCCGTCGAATCCCGGGTGCAGTCGCGTCATCACGGCGAGTACGCCGCCCTCATTCAGAAGTCCGAGGAGGAAGGTGAGTGACTCGCCCGGTCGTGAAAAATGTTCGAACGACTCCGTCGAAACAATGAGATCGAAGGGTGCAACGATCGTGTCATCGATGCCGTAGACAGGATCGAAACCGACCGCGTCATAACCCGCGCGTCGCATCAGTTCGATCAGCACCCGATGCGGCCCGCAGCCGATGTCGATCGCTCTGGCGGGAGGCGGCGCGTATTCACGAACCCGCTCGACGAACGCATCAAACATGCGGACATATCCGGCGTTTGCCAGCGAATTCTCATGATTGGCATAGCGTTCACGCTGCGCGCCGGCGGACAGATGTTGCTCGGCGGCGACGGCGATCAGATCGCATTCACGGCAGTGGTGAAAGTCGCGTCCGTGGGATTGCGCCCGTGACGCCGAATCGGTGCCGCATAGAGGGCACTGATGTGGTAGTGCCGCCGATCCGGCATGTTGGCGGTCAGTGCTCATTGATGAATCGAATCGCCGTTTTCACCCCCCGGCAGGCTGGTGACGCGCTTTATAGGTCCTTGACTTGGGGTATATACCCCAAGCCGCCCGCCGCGACCGGGCGATGGCTATTTGATCGTCATTTTTGTGTATTTGATGCCATTCTGCGCCTAACTTCCATGGAATTCGAGTGTTAAGCAAACTACTATATTTTGTAATGTTTTGATTGACACCCACAACATATTGCGATATTCCTTCCATTTGCCCTCAAGGGCACATCGAAGAGTTACCGAAACAATTTCCGACGTCTTTCCGATTCGGAATGGGTTGAGTCCGGCGAAGTCGGGGCGATCCGTTCGGTTTCTCATCGACTTTGCTGGGTCCAATGGAGTGGGACGAAGCGAACTGCATGCCGTGGCTCCCCGGATTCGGCGACCGAAGCCGGGGCGGCAGTGATAACTGTTGGCTCAGGAGCTGCCTGAAGGTTTTTCAGCGCGGTTTCGGATTGAAGATTAATCATGGTGGCGAAGATGGTGACCATTTCGACGGATCGAGGAGTTGCGGGCGACACGGATGTCGCCGGGGCGAGCGGACGCGAATGCGCCGGCCTGACGGAAAACGCGGTTCGGGTTCTGCGCGCGCGCTATCTGGAGAAAGACGAAACCGGCGCCTGCACGGAAGGACCGGAAAGTCTTTTTGAACGCGTCGCGGAGACGATGGCGGCCGTGGAATCGAAGTATGGCGCGAATCAGGCATGTCGCAGCGAGTGGAAGACCCGCTTTCAGCGCCTGATGACCTCGCGCAGGTTCATGCCGAACAGTCCGACGTTGATGAACGCCGGACGGTCCATGGGCATGTTGAGTGCGTGCTTTGTTCTTCCAGTGCCGGATTCCATCGACGGGATTTTCGATTCGATCAAGCACACGGCACTGATTCAGAAGGCCGGCGGCGGCACGGGCTTCGCGTTTGACCAGCTTCGGCCGACGGGCGATTTCATCAAATCAAGCGGCGGGACGACGAGCGGACCGATCAGTTTCTGGCGGGCGTTCAGCGAGGCGACAAATGCCATTCAGCAGGGGGCGTTTCGCCGCGGCGCGAACATGGGCATGATGTACATTCATCACCCTGATATTCTCAAATTCCTGCACGCCAAACAGGACCTCAGCCAATTCACGAATTACAACATCTCCGTGAAGATAACGGACGAGTGGATGGAGGCATTTCTCCGCGACCCGAACAGTCCGCACCTCACGAGAAACCCTCGCAACGGCCAGGAATTCTACATCCCCCGTGACGTGGTGATTCGTGACTATGGTGTACGCGATTTGATCCGTGCGGAATCTTATGATGGCGTAACCCCGGTCTATTCAAGGCAGGACCTCTGGGACATCATCGTCAAACATGCGTGGCAGACCGGCGAGCCGGGCGTAGTTTTCATCGACCGGATCAACGAGTCCAACCCGACGCCCCATGTCGGACGCATCGAAGCGACCAATCCCTGCGGTGAGCAGCCGCTCCTGCCATACGAGGCGTGCAATCTCGGCAGCATCAATCTTGGCTTGTTCGTGAAGAACGAGTGTACTCCGGCGGCGGAGATTGACTGGGAAGCGCTTCGTGACACGGTGCATGAGAGCATTCGCTTCCTGGACAACGTCATCGATGCGAACAACTACCCGCTGGAACAGATTCACGACATCTGCACGGCCAATCGCAAGATCGGCCTCGGCATCATGGGTTTTGCCGACGCGCTGTACAAACTCGGTGTGGCATACAACTCAGACGAGGGCGTGGCGTGGGGCGAACGCCTGATGAAGTTTGTCAATGACGAAAGTCACAACTACTCCGAAAAGCTCGCCATTGAGCGGGGTAATTTTCCCAACTGGGCCAACAGCCACTGGGATACAAAGTACCATCGCCCGATGCGAAACAGTTGCTCGACGACCGTTGCTCCGACCGGCACGATCAGCATCATCGCCGATTGCAGCGGCGGCATTGAGCCGATGTTCAGCCTCGCCTTCTTCCGCAACGTTTTGAAAGGGCAGGACGAAGGCAAGGCTCCGATGATTGAAATCAACAAGACATTTGAGATTGTCGCGCGCGAGCGCGGCTTTTTCAGCGAGGGTCTGATGGATCGGATTGCCAAGGAAGGCACCCTCGCTCATATTGACGGCATCCCCGAAGACGTGAAGCGCGTGTTCGTTTGCGCTCACGATATTCAACCAGAGTGGCACGTCCGCATGCAGGCGGCGTTTCAGCGGCACTGCGATTCCTCGATCAGCAAAACCATCAACTTCGCTCACGATGCGACTTCGAACGACGTCGAAAAGATCTACCGCGATGCCTATGCACTGCGCTGCAAGGGTGTCACGGTCTATCGCGACGGCTGTCGTTCGAGCCAGCCGATGGCGCTCGCGAACTCCGAGGATAAGCACAAGTCCGCCGGACAGTCCGACCCTGCCGCAGCCGCACCCAGCGCGTGCTGCACGAGCAAGACGGCCCAGGCCGCGCCGATTGCATCGACGAATGTCGATTCAACGGCCGCTCGGGATGCCCGAGACGACCGCCCGCGAATCGAGACGGAAACGAACCTGTTTGGTGAACGAATCACGAAAGTGAAGAAACCCGCGTCGCTCGAGCCGAAGGAACTGCCGGCGATCACCAGCGGGATTCGAGTCCGCCAGCAGACACCCTTCGGCAACATGCACATCCAGATTACGGTCGATCCGCGGACTGAGCGGGAACTGGAAGTGTTTGCCCAGCTCGGCAAGGGCGGAGACATCGCCAACAGCGATCTGGAGGCCATTTGCCGGATGATCAGCCTCTGGTTGAGGGCCGGCGGCAGCCTGATCCACGTGGTGAAGCAGCTTTCGGGTATTGGAACCCACCTCCAGATTCCCACACGGGATGGGAAGATCATGTCGCTCGGCGACGGTCTGGCCCAGGCACTGAAGCGGTTCACCCGCGCGAAGGAACGCCACGGCCTGCGTGCCCTGCTTCTGGGCGAGATTGACCCCGCGGAGATTGAAAAGACGCCGGTCGATATTCACAGGGGCGGCAACGGCAACGGTTATTCGGATATCGAAGACGATGCCGATACGGACACCACGCTGAGCGTCAGCCGCCTGCTCGACCCCCCGGCACGGCTCGCGGCGCGTTCGGCGTATCGATTGAAATGCCCCGAGTGTGGCGGGGACCTTGATATGGGAGAGGGATGCACCAAGTGTCACGCATGCGGGTACGCCCAATGTTAAGCCGGGCTGGCCGCCAGAAAAACCCTGACGTTTTTTAATGGACGAACAGGGCCCTTGCCGATAGCGTTATTTGGTGTCATTAATTCGGAGGGCTGTCAGTCACTGACTTGAACAGCGAGGGAGCATGGGAAGCAGGCTTCTTTCCCCTCCGGAAAGCGTCGGGATCCCCTAGAGGGCCTCGACGCTTTCTTTTTTTGTGGCGCTCGATCGTGAGTCACTCATCCAACCGACCAGCGCATAAGCTCGAAACGTGAAGCGCGGCCCGAGTGCGTCCTTTCACCACTGGGCTTCTTCAAATGCGCCGGAGCGCGAGACCGGTTTGGCGGGTAGTGTCTTCAGTATGGCACCCGCAAGCACGAGATCGCTCTGCGTGGTGATCTTGATGTTCCGTGCGTCGCCATCGATCGCAGTGATCTCGAAATCCGCCGCTTTGACGACCTGCGCGTCGTCGGTCGGCGACTGTCCCGCGAGGATCGACTCCGCCGCGAGTTTCTGATACGCCTCGAAAATCACTTTCCGCCGAAAAACCTGCGGGGTCTGGGCGATGTAAAGCCCGTCGCGGGGAACCGTCTCTCCGATCAATCGTTGCTCGTCCACCCGCTTGATGGTGGACGTGATCGGCGTCACGGGGACGGCGGTGCCGTATCTGACTGCCGCCTCGAAGATCGCGTCGATCCACTGCTCCGCGAGGCATACGCGCACGGCGTCGTGAATCGCCACGAACTCAGCGTCCTCGAGGACGCGGGCGAGTCCATTGGCGACGGATTCATGCCGTTCGGCCCCGCCTTCGACGAGATGGATACCCATAAAGCCGAGATTCGCGCCGAACTGCGATTTCACCTTCTCGGTATCATCCTTCGAGACGACAAGAATCGTCTGGCAGACATCCTCGCGATTGCAGAAGAGTTGAAGCGCTTTGAGAAATACGGGCTGCTCGCCGATCCTGGCGAAGACCTTGTTTTCCTTGTCGCTGAACCGCTCCCCTTTTCCTGCGGCGACGACGATGACGCTGAACCTGGCCATGTTGATCACTCCGATGCCGTACAACCGGGGTACTCTCGAATCCGAGACGCGCACTTATTACAACTGCGTGGCGCACGCGCATCAAGCCGCTTTATCCCCCGTGCGTTCTCCCGGCTTTCGAGCTTAGAATGTCTGGTGCCAATGGAGAAATCGGAAAACAACCTTGTGGACTGGATCAGCGGTCGTTTCGGTCAGTCGACCGGTGGCGCGGATGACGCGGTGCTCATCGGTCTGGGCGATGACATGGCGATGATTCGTCCGCATGCCGACGCCCTGCTCGTCGCGGCGGACATGATCATGGACGGTGTGGACTTCGATGCGAGTCTTCATTCGCCGGAGCAGATCGGCCGCAAGGCGCTGGCGGTGAATCTTTCCGACTGCGCCGCGATGGCTGTACAGCCGCGCTTTGCGATCGTGAGTCTTGCGCTTCCGAATGAGTGGACGATGGAGCAGGCTCGACGGTTGTTCGAAGGAATGGACGAACTGGCCTTGCAGTATGGGGTCCGCCTCATCGGCGGCGATACAAACAGCTGGGATCGACCGCTGGTCGCGGATGTGACGATCATGGCTGAACCTTGGCCGGGTTTGAGGCCGGTTACGCGCAGGGGCGCGCGGCCGGGCGATCTGGTGTGTGTGACGGGATCTCTGGGCGGCAGCCTGTCGGGCCGGCATCTGGCGTTCGAGCCTCGCGTGAATGAGGCGAAATGGCTCGCGGAAGAGCTGGGCGACGGACTGCATGCGATGATGGACCTGAGCGACGGCCTGTCGATCGATGGGCGGCGGCTGTGTGAGTCCTCGGGCGTCGGAATGGAGATTCGCGAGGATGCGTTGGAGTCGGTTGCATCGGATGACGCGATCGTGGCATCGAGGAACGACGGCCGAAGCATCGTCGATCATGTGCTGAACGACGGCGAGGACTTTGAATTGCTTCATGTCGTCGATGTGCTTCGGTTCCATCAGGTGGCTCATCAGGAGAAACGCAATCCCCTGAATTCGTTGTCCATGTCCCATGGATTGAAGCTCGCGCCGGTTCGACCGATCGGGGTGGTCATCGAGGAGTCGGGACTTCATATGGTGAAGAAGGATGGATCGAAAGTGCGGATTACCAGCGGTGGGTGGCAGCATTTCACATGATGGCAAATGAACCGGTCGGACGATTTGATGCCCCGTTGATCGCTCGGATTGAGACATCGAGCGTGGACGAAACCATTGCGCTGGGCCGTCGACTGGGGGCGGTGCTCCGCGCCGGCGATGTCATCGCGCTGGTTGGCCGCCTCGGGGCCGGTAAGACACACTTCGCGAAAGGCCTCGCGCTCGGGCTTGGCGTCCGCGATCCGCGCGCGGTGAACAGTCCGACCTTCGTGCTGGTCAATGAGTACGAAGGTCGGTTGCCGATCCATCACATCGACGCGTATCGGCTGACCTCATCGGACGAGTTGGCGGCAATCGGCTTTGAAGAGATGCTGACGCAGGGGGCCATCGTCATCATCGAGTGGGCCGACCGCGTGGGGGACGCAATGCCGCGGCACGCGCTCTGGATTGAGTTCGATACGCCAGGTGAAACGGCGCGATCAATCTCGCTGCGCGCCGCCGAGTCGGAACTTGCAACCCGCCTTTTGTCGGCGGGCTTGACCGGCGCATCGGAGGAAGCGATAACGGACTCGCAGCGCGGAGCCTGAGGCATGGGAACCCGACCGCGCGGCCTGTTTCGGCGGCATTCAATCGAGGAGTGATGCAATCGCCACCAAGAAAAGAAAAGATGCGAATATCCGCCACGATGGTCGAGCATCCGATTCATTGCGGCCCGTGAAAATCACGCGGGGCTATACACATGCTCCGGCGGGCTCGGTTTTGATTGAATCGGGTCACACGCGCGTGCTCTGCACTGCCAGCATCGATAACGATCTGCCGCCATGGCGCAAGGAGTCGGGCCTTGGCTGGGTCACTGCGGAGTACGATATGCTGCCCGCGGCGACCAGCACGCGTCGCAAGCGCGATCGAGGCGGCAAAATCGACGGGCGATCGCAGGAGATTCAGCGGTTGATCGGCCGGTCGCTTCGGGCGGTTGTGGACATGGCGAAGCTCGGGCCGCGCGCTATTCTCATCGACTGCGACGTCATCCAGGCCGATGGCGGCACACGAACGGCGAGCATCACGGGCGCGTACGTCGCGCTGGTTGATGCGGTACGGACACTGAAAGCGCGCGGGCTGATCTCGGAAGATCCGATCATCGACAGCGTTTCGGCCGTGAGCGTGGGGCTGGTCGGCGGCAAGGTGCTGCTCGATCTGTGTTATGACGAAGACAAGGATGCCGAGGTCGATTTCAACATCGTGATGACCGGCGGGGGCCGATTTGTCGAAGTGCAGGGCGGCGCGGAGGCGGGGACATTCACGCGGGTCCAGATGAACCAGATACTGGCACTTGCCGAGAAGGGTCTGGCGGAACTTTTTGCGGCGCAGCGGCATTCGTTGGCGCAGAAGCGCCGTCCCGGCAGATAAATGGATCTGCGGAGGACGTCGCCGCCTTCGTGGTTGTCGCGGCGCGAAGAGGATCGAACGGTATCCGACAAACTCCGAACGCGGAAAGCACATGAAAAACTACCAGAGCGACAAGCGCGAGGCGCATCGAATCGTGGTGTGGGTATGCGGTTTGGTCCTGACCTGCGTCATGACAGGGTGCGATCCCGATTCCGGCGGTCGGTCATCCGGATCAAGCCGAACCGCGGAATCGGGCGGTACGAATCGAACGAGCGGCGGATCGCTTGCCGAACTGTTCGGCGGTGGATCGCGATCCTCCCGGGAAATCTGGACGATCGAATGCAATGCATTCGAGGGCAAGGGTCGGCGCGAGACGGCCGATCGACTTGCGACCATGTTGAAGAAGGTTGATCGAATCGACGCACGGCGCGTTTCGGTCGAACATGGCGAGCAGAGCAGCAAGATCTTCTATGGGGAATATCCGCTGCGGTATGTCGAAGCCAGGACCGACGGCAAGGAAAAGACGCGGGGAGATCTGGTCATTGAATTGAGCGATGAGATCAAGCGTGATCTGCGGTTCATTCGCGAACTTGCATTCGGCGAGCAGTATCCATTCTTCAGTGCACGTATGATTCCGAAGCCGGAGTCATTCGTCGGCAAGCCGGAATGGGATTTGAAGAACGCCAAGGGGGTCTATACGCTGAACGTCGGTGTCACATATCCGACAGCCACGTTGCATGATTACAAGCAGGCGGCCTATCTCTGGGTCGAAGACCTGCGCAAGCGTGGTTATGAGGCGTACTATTATTTCGCGACAGACAAGTCGCAGGCGTCGATCTGTGTGGGCACATTTGGCGAGGACGCCTTTGTCATTGATCCATCCGGCCGCCGCGGCTATTCGCCGAAAGTCAAATCGCTTCAGGCCAGAGAAGAGTTCAAGTACAACCTCGAAAATGGTCACCCGGTTTACAACCTCGTTCGCAATCCCGAGACGAATCGGCGTGAGAAGATTCCGAATTACTCGTTTCTCGCGCGAATTCCCCGGCCCGAACCCGCTCCGCGCCGGCAGTGAGGAGTGACTTCGTGCCGACCGACATGCCTTCCATCGTCATTTTGATCGCGACGGGTAATCCCGGCAAAGCCCGCGAGATTGAACAAGTGCTCGAGCATGGGACCGCTTTGACGGGAGCGGCGAGCGACCGATTCCGATGGAAAACACTTCGCGATGTGCCTCCGATCCCGGAGCCGCATGAGGATGGCGAGACCTTCGCCGAGAATGCCAAGCTGAAGGCACTGTACTATGCCCGCGCGACGGGAATGATCACGCTTGCCGATGATTCCGGACTTGAAGTGGACGCGCTGGGCGGCCGCCCCGGCGTGCGGTCCGCGCGCTTCGCCGAGGACGTACCCGAGTCTGCCCCGCGTGAAACACGCGATTCGGCAAACAATCGCAAACTGATCGCCTTGCTGGGTGGCGTGCCGGCTGAGCGCCGAACTGCGCGGTTCCGATGCGCCCTGGCACTTGCTACGGCCGACCGGGTGATCGCAAAGGCCGACGGCGTGGTGGAAGGTGTCATTATCGATACACCGCGCGGATTCAATGGGTTTGGATACGACCCGCATTTCTACATTCCATCGCTCGGCAGGACGACGGCCGAACTCGATTCGGAGCATAAGAACCGCATCAGTCATCGCGGCCGGGCGCTGCGTTCTCTCTGTGGAGTGCTCCCTGCCGCGCTGGGGTTGGCTGGGTAGGCCGCAATTCGCGCTGATACCGAGTACCTTGCGATGGCACCCCGTGATTTTGACTCGGACAACTGTATTTTAGACCCCATCAGAGGGTGTGAAATCAAAGTTTGTCAGGTGCTGCCGGCTGTTCAGCCGGGATTGAATATTTCGCAGGAGTGAAATGAGGCTCGGCGAGACATGGCGCAACCACTGTTCTGCCGTTGAGTTCAAGTTTTTACTGTCGTCCGCGATTTCCGAGGTGTGACACCATTGTGTCGTAGATCCTCGTTTTTTTTTGAAAATTCCCTTTTTTTGCCACTGCGTGGTTTGGGTGTATATTGGTTGAGTCGGGCAGCGATCGTGTCAGGCGGTCGACTGTAGGGAATCATGGGCGCGGAGGAGTTCAATGATGAACAGTTCGAAGTGGGTAGATATACCCATGGCACTGACAACTGTGCTTTCGGCGGCCTGGGTACTCAATCTCACTGGGATGTCGAACGCGTGCGATCGAATTCCTTGTAACGGTGAAACAGAGTGCCTCTGGAATCCTGTCCAGGAAATTCCATTTGAATGCCAATTTCCAATAGGCGGCTGGATGGCGTGTGAATGTGGAGTTGGAGATTCTTTACGATCTGAATATAAGCAGTCTTGTCGTCATGAGAATTCGTGTTTCACTCGATTGCGATGTGAGGCGGTTTGATGACAGCTATCTTGACAGCCGTGCTGATTCTGCCTTTTGAAGGAGAACCGGGCGAGTCGGTTCCCGAAGTGCTAGGTCGAGCGTTCAGCCGACGAACCGCCTTCGAAACCGCCTACATGAAGTATGACTCCGAACGGCTGGCCTTGGACACTCGAATCATGAAGAAGTCTCGCTTCGAGACAAGACTGGCTGGAGCTGACGCCTACTGGTATGACTCGGGAAACGATGAGGGCGTTCGGAATGTGCATTTTAATACCGGACAGGCCACTTTGGGCGTCCGGCACGCTTGTACTCCGATTCACATTATCCGATGTCGCGAGAAAGGCGACGAGTGGCGGCGATATGATGGTGACACGATCATTCACGTGGGCTTTGCCGATCGGTCGCCCGACAAGTATATACTCTCCGATCCCAGGACACTGGGCTTAACGACTCAGTCGCTTCAGGACGTTTCTCCATCCCAACTTCTTGAGAAGTTTCAGTCGACGCGAGGTCGCTGGTTGGTAAAGGAGTCGGCCGGTCTCGTCGAGGTGACGTTGAAGAAGGCCCCCTCGGCGAGAGTAGTTCTACTCGCAGTGAGATGGTTTGGTGGATCGATCCTGCGAAGGACGATGCGGTCGTGGAGGTTGTCCTGCGCGAGATCAAGAGTGACGGCCCCCTGCGCAACCTCAACGTTGTCAAGAACGACTATATGCGGGTCGACGGTCGCTGGTGGCTGAAGCGAAGCGAGAACACGTCGATCACGCATGGCGTTGTCGAGGTCCACACGTTTCATCATGCCGAGTTCGACCGCCCTGACCATCCGAAGTCACTGGGCGTGGAAACGTTCAATATGCCGCCGGGTGTGCAGGTGGCTGATTTTCGGCTGGCTGCTCAGGGAATTTACGGCATGGATGCGATGGGGCGTTACCTGGGCGGCGGCGTGATTGTGTCAGAGGCCGAGTGGCGCGAGCAGATAGCACCGGGTTTTGACATGGAGTCGCTGAGTCAGTTCAAGAACGCTGAACTTGCGGCTCATGGCCACGGTCAATATCCCCGCTGGTGGGGAGCATCGGATTCGACACTGGGTCTGGATCGTGTGGCGTCGGATCCGGATCAGTGGGAGGCCTATGTCCGCCGCTGGATTCTGCGCCATTCACATCAGGTCGTGGTCGATTTGAAGGCGGCGCTGCCGACCACCACGCTGACGGCCGCTCAGATCGAATCGGCGTGGGCGATTCTGAAGGACTGCCGCAAGCGTGCGGAGCCGGTGCTTCGTCGTAAGGCGAAAGCGGACTCGGCGCGCGCCGAGTCTGCCGCAAGCGCCATATCACAGCCATCGACCGCGCCAGCAGGAGATTTACGCCACGACGATGGCACCGCGTCGTCGGTGGATCGATCGGAAGACCGGTTCGATCGGGAACTTGGCAAGGTGTTCGAACTGCTCAAGAGCCGTCTGAACGGCCTACTGCAATCGAAACAGGTCCATCGCAAGGCGGCGGAGTAGCAGCAGCGGGGGCAGGCACCCCGCTCAGGGGGGGTTCGCTTTATTAAGTTTTTCGAATCGGCCGCGGAACATTTCACAATCCGCTCTTACTTGCAGTGGATGCGAAACTTATGATTGGCGGGCGTTTGTGATCCGTCGCAGCGATTCCGCGCAATATCCATTTAGACAACATCCGATCTTCCGCTATGATGAATTGCGGTGTTCTATTCGGCGAATGCCGGAATAGACGTCTGTCAATCGCCGATGTCGCAGGAGCCGCCAACATGTCCCCCACGGACGGACTCTTGAAGTTCATCACAAAACACCTCGAAAGATTGGACGACTCGCTGACGCGCGTCATGGCGACACGGGACATCGAAAGCGTTCACATTCTGCGGGTCTCGTCCCGCCGACTCAGCGAGCCGCTCGAGCTACTGGCCGGATTTTTCGGCCGGAAGCGATGCCTGCGGCTGCGTTCCGGACTGGGTGACATTCGCGATGCACTTCGACGCGTTCGAGATGTTGACGTGCTTCGACTTGCCATTGCGGGCGATCAATCCGGATTCGCGTCCGATCCGGAAGACCTTGCAAAGTTGCAGGGTGTTCTGGCGATCGAGCGAGAATCCGATCTGATTGCGGCACGGCATCAGATCGAGCGGGCGGATCCGTCGCGGGTGCTGCGTGTGATGGATGCCCTTTGCGAGAAGCTGCGCGGGCTGGAGTCGCGCCGCGATGAGAAAGATCTGCTCCGCGCCGCGCGTCGGCTCTGGCAGGAGAAGGCCAAGCGGCTGATTGATCGGCCGCCCACCCGTGAACACGGTCCGGGTCTTCACAAGACGCGAATCCGTCTCAAGGCGTTTCGATATTCAACCGAGCTGGTTTGCCGGCTCGATGGCCAGACGCGTGATGACTTGCTCAAGGCCAGTGCGTCAATGCAGGATCGGCTCGGGGCATGGAATGATCATTTTTGCGCCGCGCGAATGCTGGGTCAGATCGCTCAGGATGAGCAGACGCTTTCGGCCGGTCCGCTGTGGTGCGCATCAGTTCTTGAGTTCGCTGCCCGTCGAGCCCGAGCCATGACGGACGAACTCGGCGAGATTATGATCTCCTGGCCGCGACTTCGTCGCGCGATCGAAGCCGATGTGTTCGGCCGCCCCGACCGCAGCGGCAGTTCTGTGACCGCGAAGGGCAAGGTCGCCTCCTCGCTGGAGCGGGCAACGGAGGGAGATTTGCGAATGGCGGGCGGGCCGGCATGACCCGATCGCCGCTCTACCATATCGGATGAGCCGCGGCTCGCAGGCTGCACAGCAATCGTCGCGGGGCCTTTCGCGAACCTTCGCCATGTACGATCCGCCCCATTCCGGGAATCACGGGACTGGAAGCGTCTGTTTTCACGAACCACATATGGATGTACTACGCAGAATTATCGAAGCCGATGGAGATGCCGGTCTGGCATTCACGCCACTTGATAACCTGGTTCCGGACGATACTCCGTTGGCTGATGCCGCGAAGGCTCCAATGAAACTCGGCGCGATCGACGTCGGCACCAACAGTATCCACCTCGTCATGGCCGAAATTTCGCCGCAGGGAGACTTCCATGTTCTTGGCACGGACAAGGACATGGTGCAACTAGGTAAGGGGGGGTTTCAGGATCATATTCTCACCGACGATGCGATCAACAAGGGGATCGAAGCGCTTAAGCGGTTTCTGAAGATGGCCGAACTCAAGGGCGTCACAAAGATCAAGGCCGTCGCGACCAGCGCTGTTCGTGAAGCGCGCAACGGCGGCGAGTTCGTCGATCGGGCCGCGGCTGAGACGGGGCTTGACCTTCGCGTCATTACGAGCGAGGAAGAGGGACGACTGATTTACCTTGGGGTCCGCCACGCAGTTGACCTGGGCCGGGCGGAGAATCTGATCATCGATATCGGCGGCGGCAGCGTGGAATTCATTGTTGGCAGTGCCAACTGCGCGTCGCTGATCCACAGCGTGAAGCTGGGTGGTTCGCGCATGGCGGAGCTATTTATCCGATCGGATCCGCCGCGGTCGGCGGAGATCAAGGCGCTTCGCCGGCACATCCAGCGGCAGGTCGCGCCGCTCTACGATCATGTTCGAACATTTCCGGCACCGTTGCGTTGCATCGGCACGTCCGGCGCGATCAAGAGCCTGGCGGTGATTTGCGCCCACCTTCGCGGCGCGAGCTACGACGAAGAATCGACCCAGCTGTGCATCTCACACGAAGAGCTGAAGCCTTTGCTGGCGGTGCTCACCGGCACGACCCGTGCGGAACGGCTCGAAATACCCGGCATGGATGCGCGTCGGGTCGATGCCTGTCTGCCGGCGGCGACGCTTCTGCATCTCGTGATGAAGTCCCTCCGTATCCCGCGGATCGAATACTGCGACTTCGCGTTGCGCGAGGGGGTGATCGTCGATTACATCGGGAGCCATCGCCGGAAACTCCAGGCCCGGGCCACATGGCCGAACCCGCGCATGCGGAGCGTCGTCCAGCTTGCGGAGCGCTGCAACTACCGCCGCGAACATGCGGATCAGGTTGCCCGGCTGGCAGGGCAGCTCTTTGACCAGTTGCAGCCGCTTCATCAGATGGATGGCCGCTTCAAGGAGTTGCTTGTATATGCGGCGCTGCTGCATGATGTCGGATACATGATCAGTCAGCGCGGGCACCATAAGCATTCGTACTATCTCATCCGCAATGGCGAATTGAAGGGCTTCACGGACCAGGAAATCGAAATCATCGCGAACATTGCCCGATATCACCGAAAGGAGCGGCCGAAGAAGCCTCACTTCAGCTACCAGCAACTCGACCCGGTATTCCGGAAACCCGTTAGAAAACTGGCGGTCATCCTTCGCGTGGCCAACGCGCTTGATCGTACGCATTACTCGGTCATTCGCGATATCGATTGTCGCATCGGCGATGGCGTTGTCGTGATCGAGGCAGTGGCAACGCTCGATGCCGAACTCGAGCTATACACGACCCGTCGTCACGAGCGGCTTTTTTCGAGGGAATTCGGAGCGCGGCTGGAGGTGCGCATCGCCGGCCAGGTCGATGCCGGGCTGGAGCCGGTCCAGTCGGTGGATTCGGCGGCGGACGAGGACCACTAGCTTCCTGCTCGCGGATTCGTGGTTTCACCGCTATTATTTCCACATTATTGCGACAGCATCTTGTGCGCGGGGACTCACACCGGGTCGCCGAACAGACGATTAACAGGTCGGAATCGCAGTATGGACACCGGCATCGTTCCCATCGAATCTGAGAGCCTGGACGGCGATATCGGCGGCGGTCGTTACCTCAATCGCGAGCTGGGGTGGCTGAATTTCAACCGCCGCGTGCTGCAGCAGTCGGCCGATCGCGATGTGCCGCTGCTTGAGCGCGTGAAGTTCCTCCAGATATTCACGACCAATCTGGATGAGTTCTTCATGAAGCGCGTCGGCGGTCTGAAGCGGCAGGTCTCCGCCAATGTGAATACGCTGTCCTTCGACGGGATGACCCCCGCGCAACAGCTGTCCGCGATTCGGCAGGCGGTTTTGCCGATGTTGCAGTCACAGGCGGACTGTATCCAGAACGACATCAGGCCGGCACTCGAGCAACAGGGTGTGTTCCTGTTGAAATGGAACCAGCTCAATGACGCGGAGAAGGCCTACGCACGCGACTACTTCCGCAACAACGTCTTTCCCGTGCTGACGCCGATGGCCGTTGATCCGGGGCACCCGTTCCCATTTCTTTCGAATCTGTCGCTGTCTTTGGGCGTGAAGCTCTACCATCCGAGACAGGAGGAGCGGCTCTTTGCCCGGGTGAAGGTTCCGAACGTGCTGCCGAGCTGGCTTCGGCTCGAACTTCCTGAGAACACAAACGTTCACCGATTCATCAGCCTGGTCGAAGTAATTCGTCACAACCTGGGCTCGCTGTTCCCCGGGATGCAGGTACTCAGTGTCACGCCGTTTCGCGTGACGCGCAATGCCGATGTCGAGCGCGACGAAGAGGATGCCGAAGACCTGCTGGAACTTGTGGAGCAGGAATTGCGGGAGCGCCGCTTTGAACGAATCGTGCGGCTCGGCCACGATCCTAGCGCTGATCCGTGGACGCTCCAGTTTCTGATGCGTGAACTGGAACTTTCGGAGCAGGACGTATACGAACTGCCGGCGGGCCTGGAATTCACGGCTCTCGGGCCGATTTGTGAACTGGACCTGCCTGGAAACAAATATCCGCAGTGGACGCCGACCATTCCGCCGCGTCTATCGGACGAGATCGCTGATATTTTCAGCGTCGTCCGCAGTGTCGATCTCCTGGTTCATCATCCCTATGAGAGTTTCGGAGACAGTGTCGAGCGATTCATCCGAAGCGCCGCGGAGGATCCGCGCGTGCTCGCGCTGAAGATCACGCTATATCGCGTGGGCGACAGCCGGTCGCTGATGGACAGTCTGATTCATGCGGCCGAAGAGGGTAAACAGGTCGTTGTGCTTGTCGAACTGAAGGCTCGCTTCGACGAACAGCGAAACATCGCATGGGCTCATCAGTTGGAGCGTGCGGGCGTCCACGTCGTTTATGGCATCGTCGGGTACAAGACGCACACCAAGCTCGCGCTGGCGGTCCGGCAGGAGGGGGACAAGCTCCGCAGTTATGTCCACATCGGCACCGGAAACTACAACCTTCAAACGGCGAGGCTTTACACGGACATCGGTCTGATCACATGCCGTCCGCACATCACCGAGGAAGTGGTTGAGCTGTTTCACTATCTGACCGGCAGATCGCTGAAAGGCAACTACAAGCATATCCTGGTTGCGCCGGTTACCATGGCGACGCGATTCATCGAGATGATCGACCGCGAGATTGCAAATCTCAATTCCGGGTTGCCCTGCGGAATCATCGCCAAGATGAACCAACTGGAAGATCGTCGCGTGATTCGGGCGCTTTATCGCGCGTCGCAGGCGGGCGTGCCGATTCGCCTCATTGTGCGCGGCTTCTGCACACTGCGCCCCGGCGTGCCGGGTATGAGTGAAAACATCCAGGTCGTATCGATCATCGGGCGGTTTCTTGAACATTCGCGTATTTTCTACTTCCGATCGGGCGCGGAGCAGGAGATTGACGGTCGCTTCTTTATCGGGTCGGCCGATTGGATGTACCGCAATCTCAACCGGCGCGTCGAGATCGTCGTGCCGGTAGAGGAACTGGGATGCAGGCAACGCCTCTGGCAGACTCTGCAAGTTTGCCTTGATGATCAGGTTCTTGCGTGGGACATGATGTCCGATGGCTCGTACGTTCGCCGCACGCCGACCGATCCGGCTGTGCAAGTCGGATCGCATACCACGCTGATGAACATCGCACGCGATGCCGCGCTGGTGGACAATCAACGGGATTCCGGCGCATGACATTGCATGACGATTTGAGCGACGCCCAGGACCGGTCGGGATCGACAGCCGGATCTTCAGCACGATGAGCGAATTTCAGGATCTGTTTTCGAAGCAGGCCGCGCTCTATGCAAGGTTTCGACCGTCCTATCCGGGCGGGCTCATCGATTACCTCGCGGGGATTGCGACCCGCCGCGGGCTCGCGTGGGATGTCGGTACCGGCAATGGCCAGGCCGCTGTCGGGCTTGCGGGTCATTTTGATTCGGTCATTGCGACGGATGGCAGCTCGGAACAGATTGCCAACGCCTTGCCGAATCCGCGCGTCAAATATCATGTCGCGCTGGCCGAAGGCGCGGGCCCGCGCGAAGGACTGAGGGACCATTCGGTCGATCTCGTGACAATCGCCCAGGCTCTGCACTGGTTCGCGACAGAAGCATTTTTCGCCAACGTGCGACGTGCGTTGCATGAGGATGGCATTGTTGCCGCGTGGTGCTACGGGATTTCGCGCGTCGAATCCGCGATCGACGCGGTGGTTGGCCAATTGTACCACGAAATCGTCGGCCCCTTCTGGCCGCCGGACCGATGCTGGGTTGATGACGGCTATCGATCCATCCCGTTTCCGTTTCACGAGTCGCGTTTTCGAGATCGAGGAAACAAGGCCTCGAGCGGGGACGATTCTGCGGTGCCGACGTTTGCGTGTCGCGAATCATGGAATCTTGCGCAATACGTCGGATACTTGGGTTCGTGGTCGGCTGTTCAGCGGTTTGTCGATGCCCGGGGCTACAATCCGCTCGACGAGATCGAAGCCGATCTGCGTTCGGCGTGGGGAGAACCGGCGTCGCCTCGCATCGTGGAATGGCCGATCCACATGCGCGTGGGGGCGCTCTGACGAATCGATCTTATGCAGATACCGCTGGCTCGCGTGCCTGAACAGATTCAATGCCTCGCGTCGGAAGGCAAATCGCGATCGGTGAGCTGGTCGCTCGCCCAGATTGCCGATCACCTCGCCATGACCATTGAGTGGCAGTTGGATCGCCTTCCCGTTGGCAAGCTTCCTGATCGTCTTCCGCCCATGTGGCTGCGGCGCATCTTTCGCGTGATCTTTCTCGGATTAGGGCGATTGCCTCGAGGCGTCCCCGCGGTGAGTTCCATCGTGCCGCAATCGGATGTCGATCTTGAGGCTTCGCTTGACCGGCTTCGTTCGGCCATCGCGTCCATGTTCGTTAGCGATGGGCCTTACCGCACGCATCCGTTCTTCGGCAACATGACGAAGTCAGGCTGGGTTCGTTTTCACGAAGTCCATGCCGCACATCACCTGAAGCGTATCGTTTGAATAGTGAGTTCCCACGGATCAGCAGACGGGGCCGACGCCTGGCTTGGCCGCAAATGAGTCGATGGCGACGAGCGATCGCACGGTGGGTCGCGCGATCAGTTACTCTGCGGAGGCACCCTCCACGACCGCCGTTGAGCCTCGTCGGTCGCTGTTGTGATCGGGTGATCCCTTGGTGGCAAAACCCCACAGCGAGAGGAGTCCGAGCGAGAAAAGTCCGATTCCAAACACCGCGGCAGCCATGCCGACGCGCTTCTGTGCCCGCTCGCCGATCGTAATGCCCCAACTGATGCAGAATGTCCAAAGGCCGTTTGCGAAGTGGAAACTCGCCGCCGCGAGACCGATGACATAGAAGGTCATGACGACGGATGGCGGCATGTAGAGGCCCCAGGGATGCCAATCCATCAGGCCGTTGTAGGTGGTCTGGAAGTAATTTCCGGTGTGCAGGAAGTGCTTCTCGGCGAGGCCGATCCAGTGGGCGAACCGGAACTTCAGGAGGTGCACGATGAGAAACACGAATGCGACATAGCCGGAGACGCGCTGGAGGCTGTATCTCCGATTGGCCATGTACGGATACTGGGCGGAGTTGTAATTCGCCGTCATGGCGATGCGAATACCGTAGATGGCGTGGAAGGCCAGCGGCAGGAAGATTCCGAAAAACTCCAAGAAAAACAGAAAGGGCAGATCAGCGATGAACTGCACCGATTTGTTGAACTTGGCGCCGGGGTCTGCTTCGGTACCAAACGCGGCCATCGAGTTGGTCACGAGGTGCTCGATGAGGAATACACCGACCGGGACGATTCCGGACAGGGAGTGGAGCTTGCGAAGCAGAAAGTGATTCCGTTGTTCGAAGGTCTGTGACGGAGTGGGGGATGACGTGGCCAAGTGTGTTTCACCCTCGATCGTTCAGGGACGAATTTGCTGGTAATCCGAGGATTCTAGCGTAGAGACGGCGTGGCGTGGCGTCAATAACCCCGGCTAACACCGGCATCGGGCCGGTGCGAGCTCTCGCTGTTATTCGACGTTTTCAGCCGTTTTTGCCGGTGGCTGGTCCCTGAGTTTCATGATTTCGGCCATGACGTAGTCTGAAACCTCGCGGAACGCCTCCCGGTCCTTTTCGCGTCCCTTCCACGCCGAAAGATCGATCTGCCTGCCAAATCGAACGAAGGCGTTGTGCCGCCGGAAAAACGGGGCGACAACGCTGTCGCTATAGTGCAGGCCGCCGATGTAGGCGGGAATCACCGGTACACCACTGCGAAGTGCCAGCATTCCAACACCTTCCCTGGTAACGACCGGATCCGCCGGATTCTGGATTCGACCCTGCGGAAAAATCCCAAGGAGCTTGCCTTCCTGAAGATGTCGAAGCGCCGCCTTGACGGAGGCCGTATCGACGCCGCTGCGAGTGACCGGAACGCATTCAATGGCGCGAACCAGCTTGCTGAAGAATGGAATCTTCGCGTACTCCACGGCGATCATGAATCCGATGACGCGGTTGGGTGACCCGGAGGTCAGCACGAATGGGTCGAGCGTCGATGAATGGTTCGCGACCACGATCGCGCCACCGGTCGACGGAATCGTGCAAATCCCGTCGCGTTTGGCTCGGGGCCAGAACCAGCAGTAGAAGTCGTTCAGGTTCTTCCAAAACGTCAGCACGACGCCGAACCGGCCGCGCTTGAGTCGAATGATCGTGGTGATCAATCCAGCCAGGATCAGCGAGCCGGACGCGATGGCCGTGATCCATGCCAGATGCCTGTCGATGTTCGGCCATTCGGGCAGGCCGATGATTCCGGTTACGATGCATAGGCCGGACATGGTGCAGAGGTCGTGGACACCAAAAACGCGGCCGCGCATGGAATTCGGCACGATACGCTGTATCAGGGCATTGACGCTGACTTGAATTCCGGCGCCGAACACACCGATTAGAAACAGACCGACGCCGCATACCATGCGGCCCCAGCCCAGCCATGCCGACAACGTGAGCAGTCCACCGGAGAGGCCCGCGAGCTTCAGCGACCACGACATGGCGAGCTCGCTCCTGAGCGCGCCGCCAAACATCGTCAGGACGATTGAGCCGGCAAGCAGTCCGATTCCCAGAAGCCCCTGGTAGAACCCGAGGTCCCCGTAGCTCCCGCCGAAGACGTTCTTCACGATGGCCGGAATGAGGCTGCGAATGGTTGCGGCGGCGGTCCAGAGAATGGTGGAAATGAGAATCAGCTCCGCGACGCGACGGTGCCGGGTGATGTAGCGAAATCCCTTGGAAATCGCCTTGAAATCGTGCGACTCGCTCGACGGAATGTGCCGCGGCGGGCGGATGAAGAAAATGCACACCGCGCTCAGGAAGAACGTGACGCTGTTCAGTCGGAAGATCGTCAGCACGCCGGCCTCGGCGCCGTGATGGTGCTGAATAATCAGGCCGCCGATGTATGCCGCGAAGATCGTTCCGATCATGCCCAGGCCGGCGGTCATTGCATTGGCGCGGACAAGCTGATCCGAGCGGATGATCGTTGGCAGCATGGAAAGTCGCGCGGGGGAAAACATTGCCGCGAAAATTCCCATCAACACGAGCGGCATGACGGCCAAATGCAGCGCGAGGGGTTTGCTGCCGGCCGCGAATTCCGAGTCGAAGTACTTCAGCAACCAGAGCATTTCAACCATGATCGCCGCGCGAAGCAGATCGGCTGTCAACATGAGCGCCCGGCGCGGGAGGCGATCGGCCAGCCAGCCGAAGACCGGGCCGAACAGCACGAATGGCGACATAAACGTCAGCAGCATGAGCGCTTGAATGCGTATTGAGTCTTCGCGGTCCGGACTGAGTGCGTCCTGGAGCTTCAGCAGGCCCATTTCGGATAGGTGATCGCCAAGCGCTGAGATGCCGTAAGCCAGCCACAAGAGCACGAAATTGCGGTTTCGTATCAGCAGCGATGGGAACGACTGGTCGTCGTTGACCGCAGCCGGCTTGGAATGGTCGCTCATGCGTCTGTTGTCCTGGCGAAAAGCGAAGATCGCGAGAGCGGCTTCGCGCGGTCATTCGGCGGGCCGAGAATAGCATCGGGCCGCCGCCGCGACAACATCGTGTCTGGGCTGCGGGTCCAGAATGGCGGGCCTAGTGTGCGTGCTCATGCGACTGGCAATGGGGGCAGGTGAACGGCCGGCTCGTCTTCGTGCCGCTTTTTTTGCCAGGCAATGACGCGGGGGGATAACGGTAGTTGCAGCAGACGCAATCGACCGTCTTTTCCTGCTTCAGGATCCGGGCGGCCCAGCGCGCCAACTCTGCCGGGAGCACGCCGCGGCCTCTGCACATGGGGCACGTCTCGTAGAAGCTGCGGAGTATCACGTCGCGGATGAATGACGATTTGTCCGGCACCTTGCGCAGCACTTTCGCGAGATGACGATCCACGCGAAATGAGACGACTACGCCCTTGTCCTTGCCCATCTCTCATTCACCTCGGTTTGCAGTCTGTCGGCCGGCGGCGGCCTCTGGGGAGCGGTTGGTTCGGGGCTGTTTCCGCCCGCATGCATCCCCGCGATTTTGCCGCCTCCTGTCAAACGACACATCAACGATGTATAGTCTCGCGCAGGGCCGTCCGCAATCCAAACGATCAGGCCCGCTGTCTTCATTCAGGGAGGCGCCGGAATGCCGCCGGAATCCAGTCAGGACAGTGCGTCGGAAGTCAACCGGGATCAGCGAGTGGGTCATGCCATTGCGCTTCGGCGGAAACTGAATTTCTGGCGGCGGGCCTCGCTTCTGCTGTTCGGGCTGGCCTTGTTGGTGCTGCTGGTTGCGTGGCAGCGGGGTGAGACTTCGCGCATTGAATGTGCGGAGGCCCTGACCCGCTATGCTTCGATGGCGAAGGATCAGGGACTTGATACGCTCGCGCCTGAGCTGGTCGGCGTCATCTGGCGCGGGTTCGATGCCACAGAGTCGCGACGGTATCCGCAGCATTACCTGCTTTTTAACGCGAACTGGGCCAGGCCTTGCACGGATAAGCCGATCCCGCTGGCTGTTTGCGAATACTCGCACTCGACGCTGTTCAGAAATGGCCGGAACGTTCTCTATCGCACGAAAGACGGCCTGACGGTGAAATGGGTGTCAGAGTCCGAGGCGGCCGCGCTGGCGCTACTTGCGAATCGAGCCGATCCACGTCATTAAAACGCATGGTCAACTCGTGCGATCGTTTCGCATTGACGAAGCTGGAAAGACATGGCTCGGCGCGAGGCGGAATCCGCCGGGAGTCAACGGCTCTCGATCCAGCCGCCGCCGATGACCTCATCCCCCGCGTAGAACACCGCCGCCTGGCCCGGCGTCACCGCGGCCTGGGGTTCGTCGAATTCGATCCGTACAGCGCCCGGCTCCGCACACGGATGGATCACGGCCGGCGCGGCGACATGGTGGTATCGAATCTGAACATCGGCTCGTATCGGCGATTTCGGCGGCTCCATCAGCCAGTTGACACCGCTAACGCTCACAGTGGGTGACATGACGGCGTCACGTGATCCAACAAAAACCGTCTGGGTCGAGGCGTCCAGCCCTGTGACATAGATCGGCGAACCGGTCGCGACCCGCAATCCTCGCCGCTGGCCGATCGTGAAATTTGCGAGTCCATCATGCGTGCCGAGAAGGCGGCCGTCCACATGCCGAATTTCCCCCGGCACGAAGGCGGACCTCCGGCGTGATCGGACAAGTCGCGCGTAATCGCCGTCGGGGACAAAGCAGATGTCCTGCGATTCCGGTTTATCGTGCAGCGCGAGCCCGAAGCGGCGGGCGTGGTCGCGCACTTCCATCTTGGTCATTTCACCCAGCGGGAAGAGCGTCTGCCGAAGCGTCTCCGCTCCGATGCCGAACAGGACGTAGGACTGGTCCTTCTCTCGAAATGCGGCCCGCCGCAGCCGCGAGCGCGGACCGTCATGATCGATCCGCGCGTAATGACCCGTGGCAATCATTGATGCATCCACCACCCGGGCGTATTCCACGAGTTTGCCGAATTTGAGCCATTGATTGCATCGCACGCAGGGGTTCGGCGTGCGGGCGTTGGCATATTCCTCGACGAAATAGTCGACGAGCCGTCCGAAGTCCTTTTCGAAATTCAGTGCGTAGAATGGAATGCCCAGTCGGCCGGCGACGGCTCGGGCATCGGTTGCGTCAGCGGCGGAGCAGCAGCCCTTGGACTTTGCGTGACCGCCGGAATCGTCGCTCTGTCCACTGGCGATCGGAAGTGAGATGGTCCGGTCGTTGCCCGTTGCACAATTCGCCCCAACGGTCGCCGGGCTGCCTGCCACCTGATTTTCCGCGCCGAGGCGCATGAAAACACCGACGACATCGAAGCCTCGCTCGCGGAGCAGGCACGCGGCTACGCTGCTATCGACACCGCCGCTCATGGCGACGAGAATCCTTCGGCGTGATTCCATGGGTTTTAGTTTAGTTAGCGAGAAGTGGCGGGGCAATGCGAAGCGCGAATGGCCGCTGTTTTTCGGCCGCTCGTGAATGCAAACGCCCCGTTTTGTCGGAGCGGGGCGGTTCCGGTCCGAACATGCCATGCGGAGCAGGGTTCTCGGGGTGTGATGTCGAGCCAGGCGTTCATTGAATTCAGCGAATCCGAATCCGTGCAGGTGGGTCGCTTCACATCGGCCGGCGCATCGGTTCGATTTGATGAAGCATCCACGGCCCGGGTGGTCGATCGACTACGACAGGCGTCGCAGCGTTTGCGGGCGGCGTCGGTTATGCCCGGAGCCGCGATCGTGATGCCGACTCATCTGGCGATGCCGCGGGGCACTGCCGCGCCGCATCCATTTCCACCGCAGGCGACCCACGCGATCGAATGGGTGCGAACGGCGGCCGAAGCGGGCTTTCGAATGCTGATAGTTCGCGAGCCGCGACTGGATGCCGCGAGCGACGGGGGTCGGCGGATCGAGGACGAGCATGCGAATCTGCTGCGCGTATTGCAGGCGATTCGATTCGACGCCGAAATGCTTGGCTTGCGGATCGCGGTGTCAGTCGGCCATGAGATGCTGGGCACGCCCGCCATGGCGCGTGAGTTCATTGATGACTGCAACTCAGCGTGGGTTGGTGGCTGCGTGTGCCTGAATGATCCGTCCGTTACATCGCGCCCGACCGATTGGGTGAATTCCCTCGGACGCCGGCTTTTTGCAATCCGTATCGTCGGCGGCATAACCCCGGCCCAGCGCGACGCGCTTCGGACAATTCGCCGGCTTGTAGCGCCATCGGACGAATTTGTGATTTCTGTGCGGAGCGACGCGCTTCTCGACGACCTGAATGAGTGGATCTGATTCACCAGCGCCCCGCGAATGCCGGACGATGCTGACGTGGCGCGACTTCGGGCTTTTCGGCGGCAATTGCCGGAATGCGCTATTCGAGGCTGTCAAGCGTGGCTACAATTCCGCACCTGGCAGAGCGAAGGGCAGTTCGCCATCGACAAGATCGGCCGTTTCGGTGTCACGCTGGATTTCACATGGAGTGACTCATGAGCGTCAGCGAAGACGATCTGAAGTATCTCGACGAGAGCGACGAGAACGACACCGACTCGAGCAGCGACGCGGTCGGGGTGGACGAAGACAACGATGTGCAGCCCGACAGTCTTCCGCTCTCCGGAACGATCTCCACGTCGATGGATGAGTCCGCATCCGATCCGGCGAAGCGCCCGCGCATCCCCAGGCTGCTGCCGATTCTGCCGATTCGCGACACGGTCGTGTTTCCGGGAACGATTGTTCCGCTCACCGTTGGGCGCGAGAAATCGAAGCGGCTGGTCGCGGAGGTCAGTAAAGGAACGAAAATTCTCGGGGCGGTCGCGCAACAGCGCGGCGAGGTGGAGGATCCCGCGCTGGACGACCTGTATCGTGTCGGGACGGTCGTCGCGATCCTCAAACGCCTTGAACTGGCGGACGGCAGCCAGTCAATCATCGTCCATGGCCTGACGCGGTTCGGCATTGAGGACCTGGTACAGACTGAGCCGTATCTGATCGCAAAGGCCAATCCGCGGGACGATGTTCACGTTGAATCAACCCGAATCGAGGCGCTCGTCGAGACCGCTAAGCGGCTGGCCGAGCGCGTCATTGCCTTGACACCGGGTGTGCCGGAAGAGGCGTTGACGATTCTCAATAACATATCGAAGCCCGGCGCGCTCGCCGACTTCCTCGCAGCAAACCTGTCGCTCGGTCTGATCCAGAAACAGGAACTTCTCGAGACCTTTGATGTCAGCGATCGACTGGAGAAGATCAATACCGCGCTGGCGAGCCAGCTTCAGATTCTTGAGTTGTCGAACAAGATTCACAATCAGGTCAAATCCCAGATCGACAAATCGCAGAAAGAATATTATCTGCACGAGCAATTGCAGGCGATTCAGAAGGAACTGGGATATGTCGACGGGCGCGAGGCCGAGGTTCAGCGTATTCGGGAGGCGCTTGAGAATGCCAAGCTTCCCGAAGCGGTTCAGAAGGAGGCCACGCGGGAACTGGATCGCCTCGCGCGGATGAACCAGGCTTCGCCTGAATTCAGCGGCATCGTGGATTATCTGGAGTGGCTCAGCGAGTTGCCCTGGTCGGTCGCGACCGAGGACAATCTTGATCTTCCTCGCGCCGAGGGCATCCTGAACGAGGATCATTACGACCTCGATAAAGTCAAGAAGCGCATTCTCGAGTTTCTCGCCGTGCGAAAGCTGAATCCGACCGGTCGCGGTTCGATTCTCTGTTTTGCCGGTCCGCCTGGTGTCGGGAAGACGTCACTTGGTCAGTCGATTGCCCGCGCAATGGGGCGAAACTTCATCCGCATGTCCGTCGGTGGTGTTCGGGACGAAGCGGAGCTTCGCGGCCATCGGCGCACCTACATCGGCTCGATTCCCGGCCGAATCGTTCAGGAGATTCGCAAGGCGGGATCGAACAATCCAGTGTTCATGATCGACGAGGTTGACAAGATCGGCAGCGATGCGGCCCGTGGCGATCCTGCCAGCGCACTGCTCGAGGTGCTTGACCCCGCGCAGAACAACAGTTTCCAGGACCACTACCTGGGCGTTCCGTTCGATCTGTCGAACGTGATGTTCATCTGCACGGCGAACTACATGGAGATGGTGCCGCCCGCGCTGAAGGATCGCATGGAGGTCATCGAGATTGCGGGCTACACCAAGCTTGATAAGAGCTGGATTGCGAAGAAGTACCTCGTGCCGCGGCGCTTGAAGGACAGCGGCCTCAAGCCGGGTCAACTGAAGTTTGACGACGGCGCGCTGGAGTTGATCATCGACTCCTACACGACCGAGGCGGGTGTGCGCAATCTTGAGCGCGAGATCGGCTCCATCTGCCGCGCCGTGGCAGCGATGATCGCGCAGGACAAAAAACCGCCGACGAAGATCGGGCGGGCGGACGTGGAGAAATTTCTCGGTCCGACGAAATTCGAACACGAAATCGCCCTTCGAACAAGCACGCCCGGCGTCGTGACCGGCCTGGCGTGGACGCCGGTCGGCGGTGTGCTGCTTTTCGTCGAAGCCACGGCCATGGAAGGCCGCGGGAATCTCCAGTTGACCGGCCAGCTCGGTGAAGTCATGCGCGAGAGCGTTCACGCGGCGCTAAGCCTGCTGCGCACGAATGCCGCGAAATACGGCGTGGATCCGCACGCTTTGCTCAAGCAGGACATCCATGTGCACGTGCCTGCGGGAGCGATCCCGAAGGACGGTCCGTCTGCCGGTATTGCCATGTTCACGGCACTTGTTTCTTTACTGACGAGTCGGCCATGCCGAAGCGACGTCGCGATGACCGGCGAGGTGACGCTGCGCGGGCTTGTCCTGCCCATCGGCGGTCTGAAGGAGAAGGCGCTCGCGGCGCACTATGCAGGCATCAAAACGGTCATTATCCCGGACCGTAATTTGAAGGACCTCGTCGATATTCCCGCTGAGATTCGCGACCAGATTCAATTTGTCGCCGTGAAGAACGTCGACGACGTGCTTGCGGCCGCGCTTCGGGAATCGACACCGAAGCGGACCGCCGGCAAGCGTGAACGAAAGTCTGGCTCGAAGCGCACCGCGTCGAAACGGAAGAAGAAAGCCGCGGCCCGATAGCGATGGATTCGTGGATTGTTAGAGCTCCTGCGGCGATCGGCGGCCGTCGCGGATTGACCATGAACACCCAATGGCCCGAGTCAGCTTTACGCAGAACATTCAGAGGCATGTGAACTGTCCGCCTTGCGATGTGGAGGGGCGGACCGTCCGCGAAGTGCTCGATCGGGTGTTCATCGAAAACGAGCGTGCACGCGGCTATGTGCTTGACGAGCATGGCGATTTGCGCAGTCACATGGTCATCTTTGTGGATGGCAGAACTGTGAAGGATCGAAGATCGTTGAGCGATCCCGTCGGGCCGGATAGTGCGGTGTGCGTGATGCAGGCGCTGTCGGGCGGGTGACATCGGGTGCGATTCATGGCATCGGCAATCTGCTTGCCGTGCCGGTGGCGTGGGGAGATTCAACCGGAGCGAATCAGATGAGTGGTCGAATTCTTGTCGCAACCCGAAAAGGGCTCATGATTTACGAACGTGCCGCGGGCGGGGCATTTCAGATTTCGAAGACGGCGTTTCTCGGCGACAACGTTGTGTTCGCGATGGTCGATCCGCGGGACGGCGCGCTCTATGCCGCACTGAAACATGGCCACTTCGGCGGGAAAATGCACCGATCCGACGACCGTGGCGCGTCGTGGGAGGAAATCGGCGTCCCACAGTATCCCGAGCCACCCGGCGGCAAATCGCCGGATGTCTGTCCGGCTCGCCAAATAGAGATTCCCTGGAAGCTCGACCTGATCTGGGTGCTCGCGCCCGGCGGCATGGATCAGCCGAGACTGCTCTGGTGCGGCACGATTCCGGGCGGGCTATTCCGCTCGACCGACCGCGGAGCGACGTGGCAACTTGTGCAGTCGCTCTGGGAAAATCCCGCGAGAAAGCACTGGTTTGGCGGCGGCTACGATTTTCCCGGAATTCATTCGATCCTGGTCGATCCGAGAGACTCGCGCCGCGTCACGGTCGGCATCTCCTGCGGAGGCGTGTGGCAGACAACCGATGGCGGCGAGACGTGGGAGTGCCGCGCGACCGGCATGAGGGCGGCCTACATGCCGCCCGAACTGGCAAATGACCCCAACACGCAGGATCCTCACATTGTGGTCGGGTGTCCGGCCGCTCCGGATTACATGTGGACCCAGCATCACAATGGGATCTTTCGTTCGACTGACGGTGCCGCCTCGTGGCATGAAGTCTCGCCGGGCGTCAGCGGGTTTGGATTTGCCTGTGCGGTGCACCCGGCCCACGGGGATACGGCGTGGTTCGTGCCGGCCATGAGTGACGAAAAGCGAATTCCCGTCGATGGCAGGCTCGTTGTAACGCGGACTCGAGATGGCGGTCGAACCTTCGATGTGCTCTCAGCCGGCCTGCCGTCCGAACATGCGTACGACATCGTCTATCGCCACGCCCTGGACGTGGACGCTACCGGTAGGTGCCTAAGCTTTGGCACCACCACCGGCTCGCTTTTTGTCAGCGATGACGTGGGCGACCATTGGCGGATGCTGTCAGCCCATCTCGCGCCGGTTCACTCCGTGCGAATGGCGTGAATCGCGGTGCGCAGCCTGCGCCGGCTCGTCATTCGTTTCGCAAAATCCCCGAAGCCCGATACAATTCAGGCATGACGCCTTCTCGAAAAAAACGACTGACCGCCTACGCCAACTGCGCGGGTTGAGCCGGCAAGCTCCCGGTGGAGGCCATGGCGCACGTGCTGCGTCAGTTGCCGCGGTCCGCTCATCCTGACCTGCTTGTCGGGCATGAGCACTTCGATGATGCGGGCGTGTTCCGCATACGGGAGGATTACGCGCTCGTTCAGACCCTCGATTTCTTTCCGCCTCTGGTCGACGACCCGTTCACTTTTGGCCGGATTGCCGCGGCCAACGCGCTGTCCGATGTCTATGCAATGGGCGGCCTGCCGCTCACGGCCATGAACATCGTCTGCTTCCCCGACAAGGAACTGCCGCTTGAGATGCTGATGGAGATTCTGCGAGGCGGCGGCGAACGGTGCGCCGAGGCCGGCGCGGTCATTGTCGGTGGCCACAGCGTGCGCGATGCGGAAGTGAAATTCGGCATATCGGTGACAGGCTGGGTCGATCCCCGTTGCATCTTCACGAACGCCGGTGCCAGGCCGGGCGATGTGCTGATCCTCACCAAGCCGATCGGCAGCGGAACGTTGACCACCGCTCGAAAGGATGATCGCATTGCGGATGAGGATCTCGTCGAAGCCGTTTCCGTCATGATCGAATTGAATGCCGGAGCTCGCGATGCAATGGTCGAAATCGGAGCTCATGCGGCGACTGACATCACGGGCTTCGGCCTCGTGGGTCACGCATTTGAAATCGCCGAGGCTGGCAATGTCACCATCGAGATCGATGCCGGCAGCGTGCCACTCCTGCAGCGCGCCGCGGAGCTTGCCGAGGCCGGGGTGCTGACTCGCGCACACAAGGGAACGATTGCTCACCTCGCCGATCGACTTCGCATTGAGGACGTCGCGCCATGGCTGGCCAAGCTGCTTTGCGACGCACAGACCTCTGGCGGCCTGCTCATCGCCGTCCCGGAGGAAAAGGCCGACGCACTGGTGGAAGCTCTCCAGCGCCGTCGGACGCCGGTCGCGATGCCGATTGGTCGTGTGCTTTCTCGATCGGATGCGGCCGTTGTGCTGCGTGCCTAAGGACGGCACTTTCCGTTCCATTCGCGACCGATACAATCCCGCCCGATGCTTGGTCCTTACCTGGAACTGCCGCGAACCGTTCACATCCTCTGCCTCGGAACGCTCATCAATCGTGCCGGGTCGTTCCTGCTGATGTTTCTGACGATTTATGTCGGGGACCGGCTTGGATTCGGCCCGAGATTCGCCACCTTCTGCATCGGCGTTTTCGGATTCGGATCACTTTGCGGCGCGCTGTTTGGCGGGCAATTCGCCGATCAATTCGGCCGGAAGCGGGTGATGGTGTTCAGTCTGATCACCGGCTCACTGATCCTCGCCGCGTTTCCCCTGATCTCCAGTCGCGTCGTCATGGTCGTCGCGATTCTCATGTATGCCATGATCATGGACATGTACCGTCCTGCCACGTCCGCGATGATCAGTGATATCACACGTCCCGATCAGCGCGGACTGGCGTTCGGATTGCTTTATATCGCCATCAATCTCGGGTTTGCCTGCGGCGCGGCCATCGGTGGTACGCTCGCGAAGCACTCGTTTGTGCTCCTGTTTCTGGGCGACGCCGCAACGACGCTGACCTACGGCTTGATCATCCTGATTCTGATTCGCGAGAGCATGCCGAAGCGCGAGACGATCGCGGGGGGCGGCATCGCTCGCATAGCCGGATGCCCGGGCGAAGCTCAGGTGGGTTCCAGTGAAGGGAGTGCATCCGCCCCGGCGCCGCCGGTGTCGGATCCGACTGATATTCCCCGCGTCTCCGTGGCTGTCGCGGCTGCGCACATCGCGCGCGATTGGGCGTTCCTCGGATATTGTCTGGGCTCATTCATCGGCGCGGTGATCTTCATGCAAAGCATGTCAACCCTGCCGCTGCACCTGAAGTCGCTGGGATTCGGACCGGATGAGTACGGTTGGCTCGTTGGAATGAACGGCATCTTGATCGTCATCTTCCAGTTGCCGATGACCTCCCTTTTCTCACGGTTCGAGCGAATGAAGGTGATCGCCATCGGCGCGGTGATTCTCGGAATTGGCTTCGGACTGACGGCTTTCGCGAAAACAGGCATTCATTTCGCCGCTACCGTCGTGATCTGGACGGCAGCCGAACTCATGCAGGCCCCGTTCACGCAGGCAGTCATTGCCGATCTCGCGCCGGTGTCGATGCGGGCGCGATACATGGGTGTTTTCACGATGTCCTGGTCGGCCGCCATGATGTTCGGCGCCCCGGCGGGCGGCTACATGCTGGATAAGTTTGGCGGCCAAACGCTGTGGTTCTCTTGTTTTTACGCGTCAATCGTGGCGGCTGCGATTTTCGTACTGGTCATGCCGGGCATTCGCGCACCAAGACACATCGCAGAACCCGGAACCGCCCGAGTCTGAGCCGCGGGCGACGAGGCTTGCGCCGCTCGAACAATCCCCGCACTTGCCTTCTGCGAGACTTGCACCGACGATGGGACGCGCATGAACAGACCGCCAACATCCGACGCACGCGTCGAGCCGCCATCGAAGGCGGTTGCACCGTGGGTCATCATCCGATCGCCCACGCTTCACCCCTTTGTCTACAAGCGCATGGTGTTGCGCGCTTCGCCCGATGCCAGGCCCGGCGCGGTTGTTCAGGTCTATGCGAGGCTCGGCTCATTCTGCGGACGCGCAATTTACAATCCGAATTCCATGCTCGCGCTGCGCATGCTTACTTTCGACGAGACCCCCGTCGATGAGGCGTTCTGGCCTGCGCGGCTGCAACAGGCCGTCGCATTGCGCAGGGCCCTCGGTGTCGATGCCGCGAGCGATGCCTATCGACTGGTGCATGCCGAAGGCGACGGTCTCAGCGGCCTGATTGCGGAGCGATATGCGGATCATCTCGTGTTCGAATTTTTCTCGCTGGGCATGTATCAGCGGCGCGAGCTGATCGCGAAATGTCTCATCAAAGCGCTCGGTCCCCCCACGGTGCTTGATCGAGGAGGGGCGGTGAGCGACCAATGGACCGTCGTGATGCGCGCCGATGAGCGCATCGAGGAACTGGAGGGCTTTCGCGTTGACAGGTCGGAGCGTCAGTATGATGGCACCGTAACGATTCGCGAAAACGGCATGCGATTTCGCGTCGATGCCGCCGAAGGGCACAAAACAGGATTCTTCTGTGATCAGCGCGAAAACCGCCGGCGGCTGGCCGCGCTGTGCACCGATGCGGATGTCCTCGATCTGTGCTGCTACACGGGCGGATTCGGCATCGCCGCCAGGGTGCTCGGCGGCGCGCGGGAGGTCACCAGCGTCGACCTCGACGAAGCGGCCATTGCCGTCGCCAGGAAGAACGCGAATCTGAACCAGGCGAGGGTGAGCTTCACCCATGCCGACGCCTTTCACTACTTGCGTCAGATGATCGCCAACAAACGCCAGTACGATGTCGTCGTCTGCGATCCGCCGAAATTCGCGCGGCAGCGAGACGAAATTGACGACGCCCTGCGAAAGTACCACGACCTCAACGGTCTCGTTGCCCAGGTCGTTCGTCCCGGTGGAATCATGCTCACGTGCAGTTGCAGCGGGCTTGTCTCCGCCGAGCGATTTGGCGAGGCCGTCCACCACGGCGCTCGGAAATCAGGTCGCCGGCTGCAGCGATTCGATCAAACCGGCGCGGGGCCGGATCATCCCGTCATGATGAATTGCCCGGAGTCGGAATACCTCAAGGCCATGTGGTTCCGCGTGCTTTGACGGGAAATACCACGTCCGTGGAAAAAGTCCACCAGCCTGGGTGCCGCGGTCGTTGATTGCCCATTTGCCGGAGTGGTGGCGCCACGTCAGATGCATCACCGAAAAGCTCGTTCACGCCGCGCCGCCCGCATCGGCCCAGACGCTGTCGGTAATCTCATTGACGATGAATTTGCAGTCCGCTACACGACGATGGAACCACTGTCTGCAGCCATCGCGGCACCGGGGCGCACGCCGACGAATTCAAGCCGGCGATGGAAACACACGACCGGATTACGGAAGAAGCAAGACACGGTGTGTCCAGGACAGGCTGTTAAGCGAAGACCCGCTCAACCGCCCAATATGAACCAATCAGGCCGATGACCAGTGACGCAGGAATCACCACGCGACGACGATACCATGCCGCCTTTCGCCACCACCCGACGGCCGCGAAGGCAAGCCCGATGACCACGATCTGGCCAATCTCGACGCCGATGTTGAACCCTGCCAGTGCCGCGACCTGTGTGCCCTGTGGTATTCCCAGCTCCAGCAGCATGCTTGCAAAACCAAGCCCGTGAAGCAGGCCGAAGGCGAATACCACGAACGGCCGCCAGACATTCAGCTTGCTCGTGACGACATTCTCAAATGCAACAAAAGCGATCGAAAGCGCAATGAGCGGTTCAATAACGCGCGCGATCGTGGCATGGGACAACGTAACGACACCCAGCACGGCCAGAGAGAGCGTGATGCTGTGTGCGACAGTGAAGGCCGTCACCTGCCAGAGTAGCGCGCTCCATCGTGTGCTCAGCAGAAAAAGCCCGATCACGAAGGCGACATGGTCCAGACCCAACGGGAGGATATGCGCGAATCCGAGTTCCACGAACTGGCGGCCGACGGCGAGGAACCCCGGCCTCGTGGACGCCTCACCGTTCAGGTCCGCCGATTTTGAGAAGTCAAGCTCGAACGCATCGCTGCGCCCGCCTGCATCCATTCGCTTCACGACGGGGGCGGCTGATCCGCACCGTTGGAACAATATCACATTTCCGAAGGTCTTGGAGCAGGAAATCGAAAACGTCCGGGCACCTTCGGGAGCGCTTCCGAAAAGTCGGATCCGACGATTCGCGGCCACCGCTCCGTGAGGATTCTCGGCTGCCTTCGTTTCGTTCCGAATCAGCATCAGATCGTATTGGTCCGGCACGTCGTCGAAGCGCAGCTTGATTCGGCGGCGGATGAAGTCGTCCAACTCCGCCTCCCGGGCCGACCGTTCGGCATCGCTCTTCGCGAGGTAGGCCTCAAGGTCAGCCGGCAAGATGTGCTCCGGCCGAACGCCGGCAAGCCACGCATCCGCATCATAGAAAATGTCAATCTCATAGGTCCCGTCGGCGTGGAATTGTGCGTTGATGTGCGTCAGTTCAACGTCATGCGCCGACACGCGCGAAGCACTGGCCATGGTCAACATGAACACCAGCAAAGTGCGCGACATCATTCTATGATCAAACCATTGCTTCATGGTGGATCCGAATCCCGGCCAGTGCCTGAAAACCAGCTGTTGGTCGGTTGTCCCTCGCCGGCCGCGCCGCCGTCGAGGTACGCCCCGTCCGGCGATTGACGATAGCCAACCGACTGAGGTGTCAATGTATCGGCATGGCCGTCGCAGAAGGCAATCACGGCCTTGCCGAGATGCCGCGGGTCGACGCCGGTTCTCGGGCTGCCGGGATCTCCGCTGCCATGGTCGGATTCCGGGAGCAGCCGCGGCGGATCAAGCGTCCAGCCGTGGTTGCCCAGTTCGGCGAAATCCGTCCCATTGTTGTTGTGAGGCTTCCGCTGTTCGGTTGCGATTCCGGCGGCCGTGCCGAGACAATCCGCTGCCATCACCGTGCTTGCGAAACTTGAGATGCTCGATCGATTGACCGGGAAATTACGAAAGACGCCGCCGCTTTGCCGAGCGTTTCCGAGAAACTGATAGTTGTAGCCGTAGGCGTGATTTCGCGCGTCCATCCGATCGGGCGCGGTCGGGCACTGATAGACTGCGCTGTCATAATCCTGCCGATCATCATCGGGAATGGGCGGATTGAAGGCGAATATGCCGACGTACTTGCCCATTGTTGCCGCCCAGCGCGGACGGTATTTCTCCCCATTGCCGACGTCGTAATAGTTTGCCGGATTGGTAGTGCCGCCGGGGGCATTAAACATCCGGCCGGGCACGATGCTTTCGGAGTTGTCATCCGCATACATGTGCCACCCGAACGCGAGCGAACGCAGACGAGTCAGGCAAAGTGCGCTCCGGCCCTTCTCGCGCGAGGCGGAAAGAGCCGGCAACAGCAGGGCGAGTATCAAGGCGATGATTGAGATCACGATTAGCAGTTCGATGAGCGTGAAAGCTGGTGATGCGTTGTTCCGGCCCGTGCGGTGAGGTTGCGAGGCATACATGGGGACTCCTGAGGTGATTGAACGAATTCTATGCGCGATCGTCACGACAGCAAACAGCCTCGCGGTGCGCGCTGCACACCGCGAGGCTGCCTATTCGTAAGCCCTTTATGTGCCTGATTTATTCCCGGCGTGCGGCTTGATCAAAACCGGCGTGCCGAAGCCGGTTCGCACTCACTTGCGCGTATAGACGATTTCCATCATCTTCATCATCTTCCCGTCCTTGTCGGCCTCGTGCATCTCGAAGACATGCTTGTCCTTGCTGATGACGCGCCATTCCATGCGGTGCTTTTTGAGCTTGCCCGTCATGCAATCCGGAGATTCGCCCGAGAAAGTGAAGCTCTTTCCGGAGCTGTCGCATTCGCCCGTACTGCTGAAGACACTGGTGCTCATGTTATCCATCCAGAGCGAGGTGTACTGCTTGGCGAAGTTGTCATAACCGAAAATCGACAGGCCGTTGAAGGGTTGGCCGTCCCATTCGGATCGGTAATCCTCCTGGATGTACCGGCCGTCGAGGATCCACTTGAAAGTGGCGGTGCCTTCGGTCGTCGTCGGCTCGCCGGGACCCATCCAAAATTTGCCCGACGCATTCCACTCGCCGACAAAGGCGTCCATGTGGCGATGATGCGGGCCGGGCGTGCCGAGCTCCTGCATCTTCTTCATCATTTCCGCCATCTCAGGCGGCATCTGCGGCTGTTTCGGGTCGCCGGCCTTGGCGGCGGTGTCATCCGAAATGACGCGCGAGGTGACAAATGCCGAGACCCCGACGAGCACAATACAAAGAACGAACGTGCGCAACGCGACGCCCAACGACAGGTACTTGCGATTCAACATGGGAGAATCTCCTCTACGATTGAGAACAAGCTCATCACCGTACACTCGACGATGACCGTGCCGCAGACGCGCGGCCGGGCTTTGATGACATGAATCTGGCTGCATCGAACTTCCAATCGCGGCAGTTGGAGGCAGGGGCCGCGTCTCCCGGGTCAGGTTACCGAACAAAGATCCAAACAATAGCCGAACATATGAGAGAAATCAAGTGGTTTTCGGCAAGAAGTGTCTGAAATCTTCGGCGATTACGTAACTTCAGTTCCAAGAACGAGTTGACGGCGCTCTATTTTCCGGTTTTTCGTGACATCCGACACACCACTCGCATTGGTTTGTCGTTGCGCTCGCTCTCGAGTGTGACCACGAGTGTTTTGCGCCCTTCGGCCTGATAGGTGATCCGGGTGAATGTGAGGCTCTTGTCGCTCGTTTCGAAGGTGGCTTTCTTGTTTTCGATCTGCGTTAGTGCGTATTCCATCGGCGCTTTTTCGTCCGAGCTGAGGTATTGCCTGAAGTGGCGCAGAAACATCGTCGGCACGCCGTTTTTCTCCTCGATCAACATAAATTCATACACAGAGCGTGCTCGATCGGCGCCCATCCGCGATGTTCCGAGAATGACACCGTCTTTCGGTGCGTGCCAGTGTTCCTGGATCGGGCCGCCGAAAATCTCTCCGTGCCATCCCCCCGACATCCAGGCGAGATCATCGATCGTAGCGTCCGGGTTTTTCTCCTGATCCGCGGGATTCGGGCTTGTGATCTCGTCGGCCGCGCAAATTCGAGTCGGCAAAACCGGCTCGTCCGGAGAATGATGATCAAACGCCGCTCTTGTGTGGCCGACCGCAGCGGTCAGCGCGATGATCAGCAGTCCGCAAGAGATCATGAAAGGCAAAACACGGTTTGATCTTGAAATTCGCATCTTAGAACACCTGGTGGGTTGACGAGGTTTGGGTATCAAAATGTCCAAAACGCGGACACCAGCGAACATGGCCGCGGGAATGCTCCGGCTCCCCCCCGGCCGCATTAATTCCATGAACGGTCGTTGAACTTCCTGCGGCAAGAATAAGGTTAGAAGGGCCCATGACTTGCCCTCGAAGCGGAACGGCATGATACCCCTTCAATCGACTCGGAGCAATCAGCCTGCTGCCAGGCCTGTGTCCGGAAATGCCACATCGTTCGCTGCACGTTGCGACGCGTCGTCTTTCATCGCGGCGGAAGCCATCTCGCAGCCGGAAACACGGCGGATTGCCGATGCCTTGCAGGCCGAAATTGCGCGGTTGTCTGACTTTCGCCATTCGTTCGGGGTTTTGGGGTTGGACCCGATTGGGTCCGATCGGCCTGAAGTCGTTGAGAAACAACTACTCCGACGGGCTTCCCGGGCTGGCTGATATCTCAGCCAGAGGCGGTTTCTGCCGATGTATAAGTGATTTATTGAACGCCGCGCGGGATGAATTGCGCGCCGCTTCACTGCACCGAAAGGACCTCATGATACTCGCAGACGCTTCCTCACATGCCGCGACGCAGTCCGCCCACCACGTCCCGAGCATCGTGTGGGTGACTCCTTTTGCGATCCTGCTTTTGTGTATCGCCGTTTTTCCGCTTGTGAAGAAGCTGGAGCACTGGTGGCACCACAACAGCAGTAAGTTGATGGTGGCTGTTGCATTGGGATTGGTGACGCTCGCTTATTACTCGATGCGTGATTTCGGGTCGGCGGTGCATGATCCGTTCGCGGTGCAGGTGATGGAGAGCGCCGGCTTTCACATCGAGGAGCATGATGGCCACCACATCGCGGCGAGGGGCGCCGCGACGGCAGTGGGCGTACTGGCAAATGCGTTGATGGAGTACCTTCCATTCATTTCGCTGCTCTTCAGCCTGTACGTGATTTCAGGCGGCATTGCCATACGAGGCGATATTCCAGCGCATCCGTTGACGAATACGGCGTTTCTCACGATCGGCGGCGTTCTCGCCAGCGTGATCGGGACGACCGGGGCATCGATGCTTCTGATTCGGCCGATGCTGCGGACGAACAGCGAGCGCAGGCACGTCGTTCACACCGTCATTTTCTTCATCTTCATTGTGAGCAACATCGGCGGCACTCTGCTGCCGATCGGCGATCCTCCGTTGTTCCTTGGTTATCTGAAAGGCGTGCCGTTTCTGTGGACGCTCCATCTGTGGAAGGAGTGGGCGTTCATGATGGTCGTCCTGCTGATCGTCTATTACATCTGGGATACACTCGCCTATCGACATGAATCAAAGCCGAACATCAATCTGGACGAGGTTCGGGTCGAGCCGATTTCGATCGCGGGCAAATTGAATTTCGCTCTTCTGGGCGGTGTTGTCTTTGCGACCGGGACATTGTCGCCGGGCAAGCCGTTTCTTGGCATTGAAGGCGCGTGGGAGCCGTTCCCCTTCTGTCGCGAACTCGTGCAGGTCGCGCTGGTGCTCGTTTCATTGATGATCACATCGAAAGCGATTCGCAAGGAACTGAACTTCAACTACGCCGCGATTCTGGAGGTGGCGTGCCTCTTCATCGGCATCTTCATCTGCATGCAGGTCCCGATCGAGATTCTGAATGCGGAGGGGGCCAAGCTGGGCATCGATGCGCCGTGGAAGTTCTTCTGGGCCACGGGGCTGCTGAGCAGCGTTCTGGACAACGCGCCGACCTATGTGGTTTTCTTTGAAACTGCCAACGCACTGACACACACGCACGTCGACGGCGAGACGATCAGGCTGGTTACGGGGCAGATCATCCGAATGGATCATCTTGTCGCGATTTCGGTGGGCGCGGTGTTCATGGGCGCGAACACCTACATCGGGAACGGGCCGAACTTCATGGTCAAGTCGATCGCGGAGCACGAGGGTGTCAAGATGCCGAGCTTCTTCGGCTATATGGTGTTCAGTGGCATGGTTCTGATACCGCTGTTTGTGCTGCTGACCTTCCTGTTCATCGTCTGATGCTATTCATCCTGCGGGCCGTCGGAGGGGTTCACCGCAGGAGACTCTCTTTCGCGGGCTTCGCGTTCGGCGCGGGCGAGCTTGTAGTCCATCAGGAAGCGCACTCGTGCCATGACTTCCGCGGGAAGCATCTTTGCCAGCGTCCGTTTTGCATCGCGCAGGCTTGTGCGGCGCGTCAGATGGGACAGAACAAAATGTTCGTTCGGCATCCGGGACAGTAGACGAGCCACATCGCGGACGTGCATGTGGTATCCCGCCCGCGCGCGGGAGGCATGGTCCGGCTCGAAGAACGTGCACTCAATGATCAGCACCCTGGCGTCACGAACCAGCGGGTTGTCGACCCAGGCACCCTCGGCCGTGTCTCCGCAGTACGCCACGAGCGGAATTTCGACATTCTGCTGAATTTCGATGCCCTGTTTCTTCAATTCGACGAGTTGCGGTCCGGTGCGGTCCGTGAATTCGGGCTTGAGTTTGTGTCGCATCTCGATCACGGCGAAACCGAGTGATTGCACGCCGTGGTTGATTTCAAACGTGCGGACGATCAGTCCGCGTCGAATCTGGAATTCGTCGCCTGGCGCAAGTCCGACGATGCGCGTTGGCGTGACATGGCCTTCGATGCGCCCCCAGACCTGCATCAGGGCTTTGATCGGATCGACGAGGGATTTCGGGGCGAGCACACATCCCGGGGCGTTCCCAATGAAGTTGCGCTGGCTGAAGTAGTAAGCCAGTCCGGCGGCATGATCCATGTGGCCGTGGGAGAGCAGTACGTAATCAATCGGCAGTATTTCGGCTGGCGCTCTGCCGACGTCAAAGCAGACGTTGAGTTCAGGGCATGCGACCACGGTTTCTTCGCCGGCGACGCTGTACCCGAGAATTCGAATGTCCCCGACAAGATGTTCGACGAGTCTGGCGCTCACGATTCTCCCGAAGACATTTTAAGTCAGGATGTCTGGTGCGTGGATGAGTGCCGCGCGGTTGTCGGCGTAACAATTCACAGGTTGCTTCCCGCTTCGCCGACGGCGCGGGGTAGGGAGTGTACTGGAAAGCCGGGTTGTTCTATAGGGAAGCGCAGTTTTTTCCTTGACACGCTGATTTGGTAGTCGTAAGTTCCAGCCTATACAACATATTGGGGTTCAGCGATGGATCCCGCATGATGTGGCGTCGGAATGCGATGTCCGTATTGCAAAGAACAGGACGACAAAGTCATTGATTCGCGTGCTGCGGATGGCGGCGCGGTGATTCGGCGTCGGCGTGAGTGTCTCGGTTGTCACCGTCGCTTCACGACGTATGAGCGCATCGATACGACGAACAAGCTGCTGGTAGTCAAAAAGGATGGCGCGCGGCAGCCTTACGAACGAGAAAAACTGATCGGCAGCGTAACAAGGGCGTGCTGGAAACTCTCACTGAAGGCCGAACAGATCGAAACGCTGGTTGATGACGTAGAAGAGGAGGTATTTCGAAAATTCGATCGCGAAGTACCAAGCGAGTACCTGGGCAAGGCGATCTCGTCGCGACTAAGAAAATTGGACAAGATCGCTTATCTTCGGTTCGCAAGTCTGTATTATGAGTTCCAGGAAGTAGGCGAGTTCATCCAGGAAGCACAGGAGGTGCTCGAGGATGAAAGCGACGTAGCCGGCCAACAGTCCTTGTTTCAGGACGAACAGTGAGCGAATGCCATGGATGGCGAAATCAGCGTGTTGAAGCGTGATGGGTCGATCGAGAATTTTGTACTGGCGAAACTGAACTGCAGCATCGGGAACGGTTTTGTGTCGAGCGGAGAGCCGCACGAGCGAAACAGCCCGACGTCGCGTGGACTCGCCGAGGCGGTGCAGACCTATCTCCGCAAGAGCCGTCCGAATTCGGCGGTGCCATCGGATCATCTGGCGGAGCTGGTCGAGCTGGTGCTGGTTCAGACGGGTTACAGCGCCGCGGGTATGGCGATTCGGCATCACCATCAGTTGCGCGAGAAGATGCGTCGATGGGTGAAAGTCGCGTACGCCCGGCCGCGCGGTGTGGGTCTGACTCAGAAGCAATGGGACAAAGCCCGTATCGTTCAACTGCTGACTTCAAATTATGAACTTGATACGCCTGCGGCGCGGGTGATCGCCGGGCGAGTAGAGCAATTGGTATTTAACTGCGGCCTGAAGGTCGTGACTTCGGAATTCGTGGAGAGCCTCACGCAGTGCGAGTTGATGGCATGGGGCCTTCTGCCAAACGCACTGCTGGTGAAGCGTTCGACGCGTGCGAGCGATTCGATCCCGCTGCCGAACCCGATCGATCCGAAGTGAAGTGGCATATTGGCGCGGGTGGATGAGCGCCGACAGCGGAACCTTTCAGGGACGATCTGCGACGGAAGCAGGTTCCGCTGTCTGTATTGAGCTTGCTGCACAACCGAGTTCGGTAACCAGCGCCACGGCCCGAACAAAAGTTTTGCAGCAGGCTCTTTCTATTTTTACCATCAAGGCGCCGGATTGACGATGACCGATTCGGTGACTCGGCATTCGGTCGTCGCACTGGCAAAGCCCGAAACGCTCCCGACCCGGCGAATCTTCGTCAGTCGAATGGTCATGGGCTGGCCTTGCCCGAATCCGGTTGAGGCAAGTTGTCCTGACGTGATGCTCGCGTTTCCATCGTCTTCGGTGGGGCCGATCTGCAGCAGTAGTTCGTCACCAAACAAGCGCTGACTGATTTCGATTTCGACCTGTTGCTGCGCGTTCGCCGCGGTCCATTCGATCATGAAGCCCGAGAGTGATGCGTCTTCGTTCGCGTTGGGCGACGTGATCTCGAAAGCGTCCGGCTCCTCGATTGTGGTTTGATCGGTGCCACGACGCGGATCGGTGACGGCGATCGTGTAACTGTCGGCGGCATTGACGATTGCCGCGTAGTCGCCGCGCGTTCCCTCGAGAACCTCGCCGTTCACTCGTACGCGCTGGCCGTCCTCGAGACGGACGCCTGCGAATCCTCGGGTGATTTCAGCGTCAACCTTCGCCTGGGATTCGTTGGCGGACCGGGAGATGACGATGGTCGCATCCGCCTGGCTCAGCGGAGTACTGGTCACAGGATTGACATTTATTCGGCAGGTCTGCCCCGACGCACAGAGCAGACTGCACGCAAGAATCGAGAATTTCTTCAACATGGATGATTCTCCAGGAGCGAGGACGGTGGCTCGAGGAATCGAAATCAGTGATTCGCCGCAAGTCAGGTTGCCGTGATGACGAGCGTAAACTCGCGGGAGTTGCTGCTCGCCGGGTCGTCGTCGTCTGTTACGGTCAGCGTGAATTGAAAGGTGCCTGCCTGGGTCGGGACACCGGAAATGACGCCGCTTGCCAGATTAGCCGGTAGAGAAAGTCCGGGCGGCAGCACGCCGTCGGTGATCTCGAATCGATAAGGCGGCAGTCCGTCTGTGACGGAGATGTTTGTTTGATAGGGCGTATTGATCCTTCCGGGCATCAATGTCGCGTCGGTTGTGATCTGAACCGCACGCGGCTTGATGACGAGTTCATCGACATCACTGATGACCTGTGCGGGATCACCGCTGTCGGTGACGGTAACCTGGATGGTTCGGCCGATTTCGGGTTCGACCGGTGTGCCGCTGACCACGCCGGTATCGGCGTTTCCGGTGAGGCCGGCGGGTAGTCCGATGTACTCAAACTCATAAGGGGGTGTGCCGCCGGTTACGTCGACAATCGACGAGTAGGCTTCCCCCTGTCTGGCCACAGCGAGGTTCAGGTTTACCATCAGCTTGGGATGCACGGTCAGTTGGTAGGACTTTTCTCCGGAGCCGACGAAGAGGCGCAGCAGGCGAATCGTGAATTCGAAGGAGCCGGCGGTCGTTGGGCGGCCAGCGATCTTTCCGGTGTCTGCATCGAGCGACATGCCTGGGGGAAGCGTTCCTTCAACTGTCCACCGACCGCCATTGGAACCCTGGGCGGAGAGGACCTGGTTGTAAAGCGAATCAACGACGGCGTCGGGGAGGGCGGAAGGCAGAATCGTGAGCGCTTCGCCGTCGCAGGTCGCGCCGCCCGTCGCGAACAGAACGAGGGCCAAGAGCGAGAATTCGGGCCGTCTGGTCATGGGTATCACTCCGACATTCAGGCGAGGAGGTGGCTTGGCGGACGCTGCTGGAACGTTTCACTCGGGGCGAAAGCAGGGTAAATTCCCCGACTGTGGTCAAGCGGCTCTGCAAACGTATATAGGTGCGGCCCAAGGAGTTGTCAACGCGAATCAATCCCCTGGGCATTTTGCTGGAAGTTGATTCGGAATTGATTTGAACATTGGGGCAACATAAGCCATACTTTCCAAGTGTAAGTCGATGTCGGCCGACGGTCTTGGCGCATCTGCGTTATGGATCGTCAGGATTGTATTGCCGAAAATGACCGGAGGATGTAAATCCCGGCGGCACCCTGTGAAGCCGCCCAAAGTCCGCGGGTTCTTCCCACACCAGATACAGGCGCAGTAGTCCAGGCCGATATACTTCCCTCCAGGGCATTCGACCTCCTCTCGTCCTTCCTCAGGTTGGGCCATTCCCGCACATTCAAGGTTCGGCACGCGTGATGCGTGATTGCGCGTCGCCAAACGTAGAGGAGTCTCTCATGTCGTTCGACGATAAAACAATTGTTTGCGCGGACTGCGGTACCGAGTTCGTCCATTCCGCGGAAGACCAGGCGCGGTATGCCGAACGCGGCTTCACCAACGAGCCCAAGCGCTGTCGGGATTGCCGCGATAAGCGAAAGGCTTCTGGTGGCGGAGGTGGTGGCGGCGGCGGCCGGTCCTTCTCGCGAGGCGGCGGCGGTGGTGGCGGCGGCTATGGCGGTGGAGGCGGTCGGGGTGGCCGCGGCGGCTTCGGCGGCGGCGGTCCCAAGCAGATGTTTGATGCGGTGTGCGCCGCTTGCGGCCAGCAGACCACTGTTCCGTTCAAGCCCGCCCAGGGGCGCCCGGTCTATTGTCGGGATTGCTTCCAGTCGCATCGAAACGATTGAGCGGCGACAGAATCGGCTGGTGCGATGTCATGCGGTTGACGCCTGACGCCAGCCGGTGCTTGAAGAAGGAAATCGACGCAAGGCCCGGTCGCGCGTGTGATCGGGCCTTGTCTATTGCGCCGATGGGTCGCGCGGTGATGGCAACTCGCGCTCGGCGGCGACAAGATCGTCATAGGTTTCGCGGCGGCGTATCACGCGAAAGGTGTTTCCGCTCACGAGCACTTCGGGCGGACTCGGGCGCGAGTTGTAATGACCGGCCATGACAAAGCCGTACGCGCCGGCCGAAAACACAGCGAGCAGATCGCCGCGATTCATCGGTGGGAGCATGCGGTTCTTTGCGAGAAAATCGCCGCTTTCGCAGACAGGTCCGACCACATCCATCGGGCGAAGTCCGGACATGTGAATCGCCTCTCCGCGCTGTGTGGGGGTGAATTGCTCGCCGGGGTGAACCGGCCAGGCGAAATGATATGCCTCATACAGCGCGGGTCGGATCAGATCATTCATTCCGGCGTCGACGATGAGGAAATCGCGGTCGCCGGATTTTTTCAGGTATAGCGTTCGGGCAAGCAGGATGCCTGCATTGGCTGCGATTGAGCGGCCGGGTTCCAGAATGATCCGGAGGTTGCGTCCCCTCAGCAGCGGCAGGATGGCGTCGGCATAGGCGACTGCCGGCGGGGCTTCCTCCGAGCGGTAATGCGCGCCAAATCCACCTCCGATGTCCAGTGTATCGATCTCGAACTTTGCGGCGCGAAGTTCGTCGATGAGGGCGATGCCTTTCTGAATGGCCTGAACATACGGATCGACGCTGTTGACCGGCGAGCCGATATGCAGATGGATGCCGCAGAGCCGAACGCCCGACTGGCGGCCATAGGTATCGAAGACGCGTCTTGCACGTTCAAGATCGACTCCGAATTTCGATTCCTTTTTTCCGGTCGAGGTGTATCGGTGCGTCTTCGGATCGACATCGGGATTGACGCGAAGCGCGGCACGAACGGTCGCGCGGCGGCTCGTCGCAATGGCGATGAGGTTTTCCAGTTCGGCCTCCGATTCGACATTGAACCAGCCGATTTCTGCGTCGATGCCCTGGTTGATCTCCTCGTCCGTCTTTCCGACGCCGGCAAAAACGATTCTGGATGGATCGGCACCCGCTTCGATTGCGCGGCGCAGCTCGCCGCCTGAAACGACATCGAAGCCCGCGCCGGCTTCGCGAAGCAATCGACAGATGTGAAGATTCCCGCAGCTTTTGATCGAATAACAGATGATCGGGTCAACCGGTGCAAACGCCGACGCGACGGCGTTGTAATGGTGGAGAAACGTTGCGGTTGAATAAATGTAAGCGGGTGTGCCAATTTGCCCGGCGATTTGCGCGACAGGCACATCCTCGCAGTAGAGTTCGCCTGATTGGTAGCGGAAGTGGTCCATCGTTCGGTTCGCTGAATGTTCGTTGTTGGCGGCGCCGCCTCGTTTGTGATTCCGTATGCTGCCGGCGCGCGTCGTGTCGTCCGGCGATGTTCTTACTCGCCTCCGCGCTCTATTTCAACCCGGGCCGCGAGATGCCGTCGAAATCCGCTTGATTTCGAATGATTGACCGGCCGCATCCATCCGATTGCAATATGATCGGGGCGGGCGAGGTCAGTGACATGGAAGGGTCTCAATTCGAACAGCAACTTGGGGAAGTTCGTCGCGATCTGCTCAGGTTGTCGGCCGACCTTGCGCGATTGCAATCGCGGATCGAAGCGATCGAGCAGGCTCAATTGACGGCAACGTCCACGAACCGAGCTGCGGCGGATTACGGGTCGGCGACTGCGTCGGCAGGGGGCACGATCGAACCCCCGGGCGAAGTATTTCCGCACGAGACGAGGCCGGATCAATTCGAATCAGCGAGTTCGTTGACGGCAGAAGGAGCGTCTGTCCAGCCGCCGCCGGTGATTCGATCGCCGATTTCCGATCGAGGGATCGCTCCCTTGCCGCCAGTCGCCAAAGTTGCGGATGCGCTGGAAGTGAAGATCGGCGGCACCTGGTTGAATCGTGTCGGCGCCGTGGTGTTGCTATGCGGTATCGGATTCTTCATCAAGTACTCGTTCGAGCAGGGCTGGCTGGGCCCCGCCGCGCGAGTGGCCGCAGGGTCGATCACCGGCCTGGGTCTGATCGCGGCCGGCGAATACGCTTTGTGGCGATCGATGCGGAATTTCGCAGTCGGACTGCTGGCCGCCGGAATCGTTACGCTTTATTTTTCGACGTTCGCCGCGCAGTCTTTCTATCACCTGATTTCACCCACGGCCGGTTTTGCGCTTCATTGCGCCATCACCTTGGCATCGGCGGGCATCGCCGTTCACGCTCGGTCGCAAGCTGTCGCGATCATGGGTGTTGTCGGCGGATTCGTCACGCCGCTGGCGTTTTCGATCGACCGGAATGAACAGATCGGGCTGTTAACCTATTTGCTGGTGCTCGATGCTGGATTCCTTTGCGTCGGGATCCTGCGCCAGTGGATCTTGCTACGCTATATCTGCTGGCTGGGGACGGTCCTGCTGTTTTCGTGGTGGGGGATTCAGTACTACACGTTGGACGCCCTGCATGTCACGCTTCTGTTTCTCACGGCGTTTTACTTCCTTTTCATGTCCGAAACGTGGCTGAGTGCTTACCGGGGCGGCGCGCCGGAAGTTGGATCGCCGTTTTATCGTCGGATGCGAGCATTCGGGCACTCGCCGATTGTTCACCTCTGCAACGGCGCATACTTCACCGTGTTCTATCTTCTGGCTGAGCCGAGCTACTCCCGCTACATGGGGGGCCTTTGTCTCGCGCTGGCGGGCTTGAATTGGATGGCGGGATGGCGACTGGCCGGCGCGAATGAGGCCGCGAAGTCCGCCCGGCTTGCGCATTGGCTTGATGGTGCGTGGATTCTGGCGCTGTTTGCTCCCATTCAGTTTGACCATGAGTGGGTGGTGGCGGCGTGGGGAATGCAGGGCGTGATCACATTCGCGTTCTGCCGACGTTACCCGACTGCCTGGATTCGCGTAAAGGGATTCGCCGTTCTTGTTGCTGCCGCCGTGCATCTGATCGGCCTGGAGATGGTGAACGAATCGTTGCGGGCGGCATTTGTCACATTCGGTGACTGGTATCTTTCAAAGTCAATTGTTCTTTCGTATTTTCTTGTTGCCTGTGCCTTCGGATCGGGGGCCCTGTTACGACTGAATCGTCCGTCGAGCGACATGGATCGGCGAATGGCCGCATCGGTTGTCTTCGTCGGCTGTGTGATATTCTTCACGATCACCGCGTCACACTACGATCGGTATCTGGCGACGTGTCATTGGCTGGGGCTGGCGGCATTCTGGCTGGGAATCACCCAGCGCGATGTGACGCTGTCGGTTGTACCGGCTGCGATCGTGCTGACCAGTTGCCTTAAGTTCCTGTTTTTCGATCTCGCCGCGCCGTGGGACGACGGCTCGATCGTGAATTTGAGCGGAATCGTGCTGAATCGGGCGGTCATCACCGGCTTACTTGTGGCGCTGGCGACGCTGGTCTGCGGTCGGTTCCTTCGATGTGATGATTCGGCTTCTCCGGGTGGGGCGGCGTGTCGCAGATTGGTTTACGCGATGCCGCTTTTCTGCGCGTTGACGATACTCGCCAGCGGTTCATTCGAGATCGTGCGCATTTTTGAGCACGAAGACTGGGGTCGATCGTTTGCGGATCCTCGCCGCACGATGCACATGATTCTGTCGGTGTATTGGAGCCTCGGCGCGACGGCGATTCTGATCGTCGGATTTGTCAGCACGAATTCATCGCTCCGCTTCATGGCGATCACCTGCTTCGGACTGACGCTGCTGAAGGTCGTGCTGGTCGACCTTTCCTACCTGGAGATGGTTTTTCGAATCGTCTCGTTCGTCGTCCTGGGCGTCCTGTTACTCAGCGCATCGCTGTTGTACCAGCGAAGGTCGGCGAGGATGGGCGCACGTGGAGCCGAATCGGAGAGAACGGCCTGACGCAGGATGTCAGACGCGCGGCGTTTCGTCGTCGCGCTGGTCTGTCGTACGAGCGATCGGGATGGGGCCGGGCGGACCGCGATGGACGACGAGCGTTCCGGCAAGCACATCGCCCAGACGCTGACGATTGCGAGTCAGCATGATCATCGTCAGTAGGGTGATGAGCCAGCCGGTTTCTCCCATTGACACCATCAACATGCGGATGACGTTTCGAACGATGATCTGCCGTGCGCTCGCAGCGCCGCCGCTGAGGCTGATGACACGGCAGCCGAAGACTCGCTTGCCGAGTGTAGTGCCCGACGCCAGTTCCCAACCCAGACACCAGAGGCTGTAGACGAGCGTCACGACGAGGTACACTGGAATCGTGCTTCCGAGCGCTTCGGGGTTGTTCTGAAGATACTCGAGGATGAGCGATGGATCAGACGGCAATCCCAGCTCCTGTTGCAGCGATGCCATGACGAAGCTGCCCGCGAACATCGCCGGCATGAAATCAAAAAACGTCGCCGCGACGCGCTTCCAGACCGGAGCGATCGCCAGCCCCTGCGGCAGTACGGCGGGCTGCATCACCTGTTCGCGGCGCATCACCAGGATGGAAGTCATGAGGATGAGGACGACAAACGGGAAGATCATTGATCGCCATGTGGTGGTGGCGGTCCCTGTATCCACTTGCGAGGTCAGCGTCTCGAAGCGCAGCACGGGTGATCCTTCGGCATCCGCCCATGCGAACTGGATCTGGTCGAGATCGCCGACGCGGGCCACCGCGATCCGGCCCATCGCCAGGCCGACACCCGTGGTGAGCGCGTCAACCGTGAGATAGTCCGTTCCTTCGCGCGCGGTTCCGATGGCTGACCATTGGTCATTCGCGCCGAGGGTGTGGAGTTCCAGCTTGACGGACCTTACATCGGGACCGATGCCGGCAATGAAGATGGGGCCATTCGGCGTGCTGCCCGCCCACGCCTGGCGGAGGTCGGGATCACTGGTGACAGTTCTGGGAGCGGACCATTCACCGGCCGAGTGTTCGATGAATCGGACGACATTGTCCGGACCTCGCCAGAACAGAAAGACGCGGTCGGATCGGCCGGCAATCCAGAACTGAATGCGCTGGTCGGATTCGATGGGGACTGCAAGCCTGCGCCAGAATCCGCGCCGCAAGGTGAGCAGGGTGTAGGGCGTCTCGGGCGTTTCCGTATCGCCTTTGTAGGGAGCGAACCATTCAGGCAGCGCGTCCTCCCCGCCTGACGCCGACTTTGTTGCGGGCTGTTCCGCTGCCGGAGCATTTGACTCTCTCGTGATGGGGACAAGCGAGGCTGTCTTGACCACGGCGAGGGTGATCGGCTGTGAATCGTCCCCCGCCCATGCCAGGGGCGGATCATTGGCGACGGCTCGCCAGAGCGCTGCAATTTCCTCAGGTTTGCCTGGCGCGTAGCTGTATATGTTGAAATTCGACGCGAGCACCTTGGCACCATCCGAATCGGTACCCAAGGCGAGAATTTCGCCGTGAAAGGGTTGAAGAAAAATCGAGGAAGTCGGAATGCGATCCTGGGCGCCCGATTGGTTGCTGGTCCACCAGAACCGATATTCCCCCGAAGTATCCCCGGACTTGACGGTGTTTGACGCGACGACCCAGACCTGTTCCTTGCTTCCGGAAACCCACAGGCGGACGGGCTTCCATTCAGACTGCTGGGCTTGAGCCGTCCGGGTTTGTGTACCCGTCATCGTGACGGTCAGAAAAAGAGTAAGAAGCAGCCGACGGCGTAAGTTGGGATGATTAATCATTCTCAGTATCAGAGCGGATTCCCGCCTCGACGCCAAGCGCGATGAGCTGCCGGCGCCGAATTGATGGTTTCTTGAAAAACGAAGATCGCGATTCAGTTTCGGAGCCGGGCAGCCCGTTCCCGGCTTAATTGCAGGCGGCGTCAATTTGTACGATGTTCGAGCGAACGCGGGCCGGCAGTTGGTCGCCTTGCGGTCTGATGAACGCTGAGTTGGAGATTTCGCCGTCCGACTTGCCTGTGACGCCGTTCAGTTTGATCGTGAACTTTCCGCCTTCCTCAGGCCAGAAGATGCTGATGCCGCTCGGCACGACCGGGCCGCCGTTCCAAGTGGGTTTGTAGTCGTCCAGGTAAGCGGTCATCGTCTTGCGTCCACGGTGGTCGAGCGCGGCGATCAGGCGAACCTGATAGGGCGGTCTCCGATCGACGTAGTACTGCCGCGAGACATAAGAATCGCCGCCGACGGACGGCGACGTATAGTTAATAATGTCGTACTGTTTGCCCGCTTCGAGTGTCGGTCCCGACAAGTTGGGATCGCCGGTGGGCAGGCCGCCGATGCCCAGCGCTGCAACCATTTGCTCCGGGCGGAATGAGATGCGCTCCACGCAATCGCGACCGGAGTTACTGTGATGTCCCCACCACATCTGTTGTATCTCCGGCTCGATCCAGGCCCAATACTCTCCATCGTTTGAGCCGACCTGCATCACCGTGTTCCCGCCCAGCCCGTGGCGCATGCTCATGTTGAGCGAGCGCGGATGGCGGAACAGCAGGCTGCCGTCGAAGGAATAGACATGCTCCTTGCCTTTTCGATCGGCGATGCGCGCGGTGACTCGAACGGACTTGGACCACAGGGCCCGATCGAGTCGCGACGCATTTTCCTCGATGGTGCTGACGATTTCGCTGAGATTTCGCGAGGGCTTTTGTCTGCCGCTCTGGCGGACGGGGCCGCCCTCGGGAGGATTGCAAGCGGCTCCGAGAAAGAAAACCATGCCCAGGAGCAAGCCGGCGCATCCGCCGGCACGACCGAGAGTGCGATTGGATGTCGATGTTTGTCGAATGCTGCTCATATCAATGTCCCTTCCGGCGACGGTTCCATTTCCTGATCGCAGGAAAGTCGATCCGTCGCTTCATTGGAGGGCGAGTCATCAACGGGTGCAGTCGATTCTGATTCGATGGCCTCGACGGCGAACCCGTGAAGGATTGAGCCAAGCTCGGCGCTGACAGCTGCGATTTCATCTTCTCGAAGCACCGGATTATGGACCCGATGACTGGTTTTTTCGCGCACGAGCCGCATTTCCCAGATTTCCGTGTCGTTTTCGCGGATTGTGCGTTCGTACTTCAGCAATCTCTTGCGGAGGAGTATGAGTGCCAGCACGAATCGAAATCGTTGCTTTGTCGGGTGGGACGCGTCCGCCAATGCCTTGAAGAAGCTCACGAGCGCGCTGTCATCAACGAGCAGGCGTTTGGGTTGATCTCGCTTTGGCATGCGCGTCTTGTAATAGCACAACGCGCCATCGGGCGGTCCGGTCCACGCATCGAGTGAGTAGTCGCGGCGTTCAAGGCCTGATTCGGTTTCGACCACGACAGTGAAAAATTCCTGCTCTTCGACAAATGCCGCCTGGGTCACGCAGCATTTGCCGGTCGGTCGGGATATCTCGAAATCGCTCATAGATGGTGTTTCTTCGATCAGGGTTAGAGATCGGTCTGGCCTCGCGGAATTCTAGCGTCCCGTGGAGAATTTTCACCTCGACGGTGGCATGGCACCGGTTCGCTTGATCGCGGCGGTGTCCGGAGGCTCCGGCCGCTCGGCGCGACGAACGGCCGCTAGGGGGCCAGGCCCTTCATCTGCAGGATGGAGGGAATCTCGCCAAGTCTTGGGAAGGTGCCGGTTTGGTGTTTGCTGTATATCAGGTCGCCATTGACGACGACATCAAACACACCTTTTGATCCAACGATCGTTTCCGCTCGAAGATTCTCTTTTCCGAACTTCGCCTCCAATTCCGCTACCAGACCGGCAGCTTGCGGAGCGTAGTTTCACATGCCGCAATATGTAATCGTGATGTGAGTCATGTTTCCCTCCAGAATGGAAAAATCCGTTGGCATGAACGCGCGAAGCCCTTGTTGGATGGCGCGCGGGGGTTCGCGACCTGGCGGACCCACAGCTTGGCCACCTTCGCCGAGCGAGGACAATCAGTCGGACCCTTCAGGGCGGCCGGGGCGATCGTCGACGCGTTTCTGAGGTGTTGGCGGAGCGGTTGAACTGGCGAAGCCCTTGATCGAGGGCATGTCTTCGGGTTTTTCATGCGGATGGACCGCGAAGACTTCGACGCGCACCATATCCTCAAATGGAACCGTCACAACGAAGCTCCCCACCTTGTAGGCCTCGTCGGCGGCCATGCACTCAAACGTCAGCGTCTCAGTGGATTGATGCTGGACGATATCCTTGATCTCATAGGAAAATCCATCGCGCAGATAGACGATGGTGCGAGCTTCCAGCTCCTTGAAGAACTTCTTATAGCGGGAGTCCTTCTCGGCCTTTTCCGGCGGCAGATCAGGAAAATGATTGCTCGCGCAGCGACGCTTGGCCTCCTGGAGCCGATCCTGATAGGCGCCGAAGTTCCACCAATCGTAATTGAATACCATGTGCCTTCCTTGAACGCGGCGCGATCCGTCCGCTACGATTCGGGCTCAATTTAGGAAGTCGGGTAGTCCATGTCAAACGAACCTCCGAACTCGCCGGTTTTCCGTTCGAATCGGGTTAAGGCAATTGCGGCCGATTTGGGCTTCGATCGCTGCGGCGTGACGACCGCTTCCCCGATCGGTCGTGCAGATTTCCTTCGTGAATGGCTTTCCCGCGGCTATGCCGGGACGATGGGCTATCTTCATCGGCATGTCGAATCGCGGATTGATGTGCGTTCGTGGCTTCCCTGGGCGCGATCGATCATTGTCGTTGCTTTGAACTATCGTCAGGCGCCGCGCGAGAAACCCATAGACGAGCCGCGCGGCCGCGTGGCGATGTATGCCTGGGGCGAAGATTACCACGATGTCATTCGCGAGAAGCTGGATCGCATGGCGGGGCGGATTCAGGCGGAATTTTTCATCGACGCGCCGGATACGGCTGACTTGGCGATCGCGCCGCGGGTTCAGTCCTGCGTCGACACCTCGGCCATCCTCGAACGCGAGTTGGCGGCGGTGTCGGGCGTCGGCTGGATCGGCAAGAACACGTTGGTGATGCACGAATCGCTCGGGTCTTACTTCTTTCTGGGAGAGTTGATCACTGACCTTGAACTTGCTCCGGACTCGCCTGCGGTCGATCACTGCGGAACATGCACGCGCTGTCTGGAGGCCTGTCCGACTCAGGCCTTTGTCGCTCCGTACGTTATGGATGCGAGCCGATGCATCTCGTATCTGACGATCGAGCACCGGAGTGAGATTGATCCGACCCTCTCGACGAGAACAGGGGATTGGGTGTTCGGATGTGATGTCTGTCAGGACGTCTGCCCGCACAACCGGCATGCGCCTGAGAGTCACGAGCTGCGTTTTCGACCGCCGAGTCAGGAGGCCAGCGTCGATGCGGCGTTTCCCCGGTTATCGGATATCGATTCGTGGGATCGGGCGGCGTATGAGAGGGCGGTCGCGGGCCGAGCGACCGGGCGGGCGCGATTGGACATGTGGAAGCGAAATGCGTCGCTGATTCATAAGCAGCGCGATCCATCAGGATAAATCTGACTCGTTATCGGTCGGTCGCTTGGTGAGCGGGTGACGATCGAGAAGCCTGGTGCAACGCGAATTCAGATTATAACCTTATTGTTGGCAGTTGTTTGTGTGGTTGGAACCTGGATGCGTTCGCCGCTATACTCTTGCAACATTAAGACTTTCTTATCAGCATGCTGTCCACATACTTTGTTGAAATTGGTCAGCCGCTGCTGAATCGAGGGCGATAGAGCGTTGAATGACGGGCATGGGGATGCGGACATCCCCGCACGCAGCGGCAAGGCGGAATCCTTCCGCCCATGCGGCGGTTGCGTGAGAAGCCCCTGGCTTGGGACTCGCCGAAACCGGCGAGTATTAGAATGCTGAACTTCGGAAATGCCCGCGCCGGTCGGACAGCTGACAATCGTCGCAAGCTGGGCAACGGCGCCGGACGTTGGTCGATTCGCCTCCGTTCGGCACTTAGGTGGCCGTTGGCGGTTGCGATCGTATTCTGGCTCTGTGCCACGATCATCATGGTTGTCGGTGACGAGCCGCTGCCATATTCAGTCGGGAAGGTTCTGAAGCAACCGGTTCTGTCGCGTGTCTCGTTCGCGCGGGTGGATGAACTGGCGACCGAAAAGCTCCGGCTGGATTCTCAGCACGCCGTTCCGAATTACTTCCGATTCAACACGTCGCTGGTTGAAGCGATTCTGACTGAGTTTCGAGAGTTGCGAGCGGCGGTGAAAGCCGCCGAGAGCCTTGAATCTTTTCTTGCGCAGCATGCGGCGCGGTGGCCTTTGGATGCGGATTCTTTCGCCGAACTGAAAACGACGGCCGACACCTCGTCGGGTGATCCTTACAAACAGAATCTTGACCGCCTCACCAAGCTGCTGCTTGAAGAAAATCTGATTGAGCGGGACCGGGTGGACCGCGAGATCCGCAGCACGGCTGATTATGTGATACTGGGGGATGGATCGGGCAATTACCGTCAGGTCCCGACGACGAAGCTGACCTATGCAATCAATAAAGAGCAGGTGGATGCCACTTCGGAGCGGATCGCCGGTCGTGTGTTCTACGGCGTTCGCCGCGTGCAGCCGATTTTTCGATTGATTGTCGCTCGAACGATTTCGCCGGAAGGCCAGAGCCAGTTCACGCCGGCCTATGTGTTCGATGCGGCGCAGACTCGATTACGAATTGAAGAAGCAGGAAACGTCGAGCCGGTCAAGGTGGTGTACGCCGTCGGCGATCGCCTGCTCCGACCTGACAAGATCACCGAAGAATCGCTTTCGCTCTTGAAGGCCGAGCACGAGGAGTATCTGAAACAGCGCGGGAAGGACCCCATACTTCAGCGACAGTGGCGGAACAGGCGGCTGGGCCTGGCGGGAATAATCTTTCTGGTCACGGTTGGTCTCTCGGCATTCACGATTCGCACGCAGCCTCGAATCGCTGAAAAGCTGCCGCGCGCGGTCGGATTGGGCGCGCTTCTGCTCGGCGTGATGTTCGCCGAGCGGTTTATACTGATTCGCGTTGCGGATTCGCCGATCTGGTGCGTACTTCCCGTTGCAATGACCGCGGGCGTACTGGCCATCGCCTATTCGCAGCTTTTCGCATTGGGGGTTGCCGGGGCGCTGGCGCTGATCACGTCATTGATGCTGGGCACGCCGTACGGCATGATGGTTGTTCTGATCTCCGTCATCGTCGTGACGATACTGATGCTCCGCGAAATCCGTACCCGGATGAAGATGCTGGAAGTCGGCGCGGCGGCGTCCGTGTCCGCGTATCTGAGTACGTTTCTGGTGTATTTGAATGACGGCGAGGTGAACTTCTTCGGTGATCCGCTCTATGCCGCCATCGCCGCCATGGCCGGGCTGAGCATGGTGCAGGTTCTCTTGCCGCTGATTGAGCGGGCTTTCAAAGTGACGACGAGCCAGACGTTGCTGGAGTGGGCCGACACCAGCCGGCCGCTGCTGCGGCAGTTGATTGAGAAGGCGCCGGGGACGTGGCAGCACAGCCATTTGCTGGGCAGCATGGCGGAATCGGCCGCGGAGGAGATCGGCGCGAACGGGCTTCTGGTTCGGGTCGGTGCGTATTACCACGATATCGGGAAGACCTGCAAACCAAACTATTTCGTGGAGAATCAGGAGGCGCGGATCAACGCGCATCAGGGCCTTGCGCCGACGATGAGTCTGCTCGTGATTCTCGCGCATGTGAAGGACGGGATCGCGCTGGCCCGCGAGCATGGGCTGCCGCCCGTGTTGCACCCATTCATTGCGGAGCATCACGGCACCACGCTTGTCAAGTATTTCCATCACATGGCGACGCAGGAGGCGAAGGCGTCGGGCATCCGCGGCCGGGAGATCAGTGATACGGAGTTCCGCTATCCCGGTCCCAAGCCGCGATCGCGAGAGACTGCGATACTCATGCTCTGCGACGGAGTCGAAGGCGCTGTGCGGTCTTTGCAGGAACCGACGCCGGGCCGAATCGAGGCCGTGGTGCATGACATTGCCATGGCACGCCTGATGGATGGACAGTTTGACGACTGTGAGATCACCTTGAAGGAACTCGCCAAGGTCGAACAGAGCCTTGTTCGCAGCCTTCGCGCCATTCACCATGGGCGCATTGCCTATCCAAAACAGTCGGATTCCAACGACGCACCGCAGGTTCGCACCGCATGAGCGCCAGACGGCGAACTTCACCGGCCCGGGCCGGATCCACGCAGCCTCGCGAACCAGCCGATCTGATCGTGACCGTTATGAACGCGCCGAAGGGTCTGCTTGGCGATATTCGCGATGCGGCCGTTGCCACATTGACGTCTCAGCGATACGCGCGCGGCCGGGTTCACATTACGATTATCGGTGACGCCGAGATGAAACGGCAGCACTTTCGCTGGATGAATGACGGCACGACGACGGACGTGCTCACCTTCGATCTGCGCGACGAGCCGATCGGACGCCGCGTGGACGGCGAGATTCTCGTCTGTCTGCCGGAGGCGCGCCGAGCGGCGCGCGAACATGGCGGCGACTGGCGGGCCGAGCTGCTTCTTTATGTCGTGCATGGTTGTCTGCACCTGTGCGGTCATGACGACCATTCGGCGGCGGAGTACAAGCGAATGCACGCGGCGGAAGACCGGATTCTGGCAAAGCTTGGCTGGGGCGCCGTCTTCTCGTCGGGTGAGACCGGCCGGCGACCTTCGAAGCGCCGCGGCGGCCGGCGTGAGGGAGCGAAATGAACATCGCCGTGGTGGAACTGGATGCCCGCTGCGGCTCGCGCACCGCGATGCTCCAGGGCGCGTTGACGTCAATCGATATTGCGGCGGAACTGGATCCCGCACCGGATTTGATCGTGCTGCCGGCGTTTGCGGACCTCGATCGTGTGCGCGCGGGGAATTCGGAGCACATCGAGCGAATCATCGGCCAGACGTCCGCCGCCATCGGACAGCGCGGCCGTAGTTGGGGGGTTTTTGTTTCATTTGGAATGGCGGCGCGTGAAGGCGACCGGATAATCGCTGCAACGATCCTGCTGGATTCCGATGGTGACATGATTGCTGCACACCGAAGTGCGATCGACGCGGCTGCGACCGGTTTGAAGGACGTGCCCGCTTGCCAGATGACTGACACAATTTTCGGACGAATCGCATTGATGGGGGACGCCGGAATTGATCGATTGGCAGCGTGGGAGAACGCCGCCAGAGGTGGGGCCGGGCTTGTGATCGCGACATTCGGCGCGAAGGCCGTCATGAATCCGAAGCGAGCGGCGGCACTGGGCGTCACATTGAAGCGTCTGGGCATGCCCTTTGCGTGCGCCGGATTGGTGGAACATCCCGGCGGCAGTCGCGACGCGACCGAAATCGATCGTGCGTCGATGATCTTCGATGCGAGTGGAGAACCGATTGATCGACCGGTTCGTCATTCGTCTTCGGTTCGAACCGCGTCGATCCGTTTTCGAGTTGCTGAATCGGCGGCATCCCCGGATGTGGAATGAGAATCTGACTTGTTAATTGCCTTGCTGGCCATTTTGTTGACGGCGTTATCGATATTCTTCGGGACGGCGGTCGCGTCGGTTCGCGGTGCGTCGCGCACGAAGCTCTCGGATGTGATGGACTGCGCCGAAAGCGATAAGATCATTGATCGGTTCTTTCGGCTGCGCCGTCAATACACGCGATCAGTGCTGATTCTGCAGCAGGCCGTGCACGTGGCTTTCGCGATTTTGCTGGTGAATTCCACTTCGGACATCAACCCGCCGGCGGCGCGCTGGGTCATGGTGGCGGTGTCGGGCGCAGCCTGGATCCTCTGTTTCGGCGTCGGCGTGCCGGTCGGATGGGCGCACTACACCGGCGACAGATTCCTATGTGCGGTGATTCGGCCGCTCGACTTTCTACGGCGATTCATGCGGCCGATTCTATCCATGGTGAATGTTGTCGACGAGATCATTCGCCGGCTGTCTGGGGCGCCGAAGGATGCCGTGGATCGCAATCAGCAGATTGAACTGGAGATCATGGATGCCGTGACCCAGGGCGAAGTGAGCGGCATGATGAATCCGGCGGAGAAGGAGATCATCAAATCGGCGCTGTCGCTCGATGAGAAGTCAGTGGGCGAGGTCATGACGCCTCGGACGGACATCGTCGGGGTCGATGTCTCGGCCGGATTCGCGGAGGTTCGCGAGAAACTGCTGAGCGAGGGGCATTCCCGCATACCGGTCTACGAAGAGTCACTCGATCATGTAATCGGCATGCTCTATGCGAAGGATATGCTGCAGATTACGGACTCCCTTGCTTTTGAAATTCGCCGGACAATGCGAACGGTCATGTTCGTTCCGGAAACGAAGGACCTGTCCTCACTTCTCCGGGAGTTTCAGATCAATCGGGTGCATATTGCGATCGTGCTGGACGAATATGGCGGGACCGCCGGACTTGTGACGCTCGAGGACATCATGGAGGAATTGATCGGCGACATCGCCGACGAACACGAGGAACCGCCCTCGCCGCCGATTTCCCGAATCGACGAACGCACCGTCGATGTCGAAGCGCGGGTTCGCGTCGAGGACCTTAACGAATCGCTCGAAATCGAACTGCCCGTTGATGATTCGTATGACACGATTGCTGGTTATATTTTCAGTAAGCTGGGCCGGATTCCGGCCATCGGCGATGTGGCCGACGAGGGCGACGTGCGAATAGAAGTGCTTGCAGCGTGCGATCGAAGCATCGAAAAAGTCCGTGTCCACCTGCCCGAACCGTCGGCTGTCGGCGAATGACGTCGGAGCGGAATTCAGGACCTGCGAGAAAACGGGATTGAGCCTTCAGAAAGACATGGCGATTGTGTTGAGGCGGCTGGATTACAGCGAGACCTCGCAGGTCATCGCCGTCTTCACCCGTGAACACGGACAAGAGCGGCTCATCGCCAAGGGCATCAAGCGCGGCACCAGATCGCGCGTGGCCGTGGGTGTCGATCTGCTTGAGCTGGGCCAACTCGTTTACTCGTCCAATCCGAACAAGGCCGAGGTTCTCGGGGTTCTGACGGAATGGCGGCAGATTGATTCGTTTCCGCATCTTCGCGGCGATCTGGCACGGCTTTATGCAGCGCAGTATGCGGCTGAGGTGACTTCCCAACTAACGGAAGTCCACGACGCGCATTCGGTGCTTTTTGATGGGTTGGTCGAATTGATGAGGCGCTTCGCGGGCCATGATCCGCTTGCGTCACTCATCGAGTTCCTGCTCGTACTGCTTCGTGAGGTCGGACTTCGTCCACAATGGCTCCGTTGCACCAACTGCGGGCGAGAGGTCTTGGGCGATTCGATGATCTACTTCAGTTCGCGACAGGGCGGTGTCATCTGCCGCGATTGCGAACCGGCGATGGTCGAGAAGCGACGAATCGACGCCTTGTCGCTTCGACAACTTCTCGTGATTGAGGCGTCCGATGAGACCGGCGGCGGGCGTTCGCAACCGGTCGCTCGTGCTGATCTGATGCAGGCGTTTGATCTGCTGGATTATCACCTGCGTGAGATTATGTCCCGGCCGGCGAAATTGTCCGGTCCATTCCGCGCCGCTATCGGTATGAAGCCCCAGTGACTGTCCGATTATGTTGGGGCGCCGGAGCAAGGCCGCACGGCCCGCAGAAGGTCCGAAAAGCACAATACGCTCGTGAGCGCCGCGCCTCGGTCCGGAGTCCGACCGGGTCGGGCCGGATGCCCTTTTGGGGGCGAATTAAGACGCATGTCGCGCGGTTTGGGTCACTAAGTTCAATTAATAGAGGAAGATACTCATCGGCCTGCACAAGCTGTCCGATCTTTGAGGCAGGTTTTGGGGATGGCACTTTGGGCATGGAACTGAGGCAAGCGGTTCGTGCATTCGCACATCGATACATCCATCGCGTCGATTCTTTCTCATGCACTGTCAGTCGATGCGTCGCCGGTGGCGCTCGTCGTCGACGATGACGAGTCGATACGCGCGGTCTGCCGTCAGTTGCTCGAAGCGCAAGGATGGCTGGTTCATGAAGTATCTGACGGGCACGCCGCCGTCGATTGTTTTGAGGACTTCAAGCCTGACGTAGTGCTTGTTGACTTGAACATGCCGGGGCTCGACGGGCTTCAGACCACGAGCCGATTGCGTTCGACGCCCGCCAGCGAGGATGTTCCGATCATCATGCTGACGGGCGATGCCGACGCGCCGATCGTTCTGGAAGGGCTCGAAGCCGGCGCCGACGGGTATATCGAGAAGCCGATTCGCGAGAGAGAGTTTAATCTTCGGCTCCGATCACTGACACGGCTTCGTCGAGCGTGGAGGGCCATGCAGGAAGGCCGGGCTTTGTTGGGAGAACAAACCCGCTCGTTGAGCCTGCTGCTCGACTTCAGCATGGCGCTCTCACACAAGGAGGATCTGCACTCGATTCTCCAGAAGACAATCGAAGTCAGCGCGGAGATGACGACGTGTCAGCGGGTTTCGATCATGCTGCCGGATCAGAACGAGGAGCATCTTATCATCGCCGCTGCGATGGGAATCCCGGACCAGGTTGTTAAGAACGTACGGATGGAGATCGGTCGATCAATCGCCGGTCGAGTCTTTGCGTCGGGTCAGCCGGTGCTGATCAACAGTCAGCAGGACGCGGCGGCGACACTTGATCCGGGGGATGTACGGATCTTCGAAGGGCTGCCGATGTTGTCGACGCCGATGCGGGCATCTGAGAAGATCGTCGGAGTCTTGAATCTCACGGCCCGTATCGGTACTCGTCCGTTCGATGTCTCCGAACAGGGCTTCATTAATCTATTGACCAACTATGCGGCGACCGCGATACAGAGTAACCGCTCCCGCAAGGCGCGCGATGAGGCAAGAGATTCAATCGTCGTGGCGCTTGCGAAACTGGCGGAACATCGGGATGACGACACCGGGACGCATCTCGATCGCGTGACGCGCTATTGCATGCGCATCGCGAAGGAACTGAAGAACAGCCCGGTTCATGCCTCAATGATCGACGCCGAGTTCATGCACAATCTGGAGCGGGCGGCGCCGTTGCATGACATCGGCAAGGTCGCGATTCCCGACGCAATCCTGCTCAAACCCGGCAAACTCAACATGGAGGAAATCGCCGTCATGCGCACGCATACGCGCGTTGGCGCCGAGACGCTGCGATCTCTGCGGGAGCGGTCACCCGATTCCAGCTTTCTCAAGATGGCCGAGGAAATCGCGGAGAATCACCACGAATGGTTTAATGGCAGCGGCTATCCGAGCGGCAAGCGGGGTAATGAGATTCCGCTTGCGGCGCGCATCGTTTCGATTGCGGATGTGTATGACGCCCTCACAACCAAGCGCGTCTACAAGGACGCGATGTCTCACAGAAAAGCGCTGGAGATCATCGTCAGTGAGTCCGGCAGCCATTTCGACCCGGACCTCATCAAGGCTTTCCTGAAGGTAGAGGTTGAGTTCGAACTTCTCGCGAAAGAACTTGCCGACGCAACCGATTCCGACCCATTGCCGATCGAGCAGCAGCGGCTTCGGCAGTATCGTGAACGCGCGGGAATCTCCTCGATGCACGGTGGGGCCACGGTCGCACTCACTTCACCAGCTTGATGATGTCCTTGAATCGCGGGTGATCGCATCGCTCAATCCACTCGAAAATGATCGACTCGGTGCTTGTCACGGCCGCACCGGCTGATGCCATTCGATTGAGCGCGATCGTGGCATCACGCAGCCGTCGTGATCCGCACGCGTCGGCTGCGATAAAGGTTGCATAGTCCACGCGGAGCAGGTCCAGGGCGGTTTGCTGAATGCAGACGTGAGTCTCCATGCCCGCCAGAATCACATGTTCGCGACCAGACTGTTGAAGTGCCAGGCGAAACGTCTCGTCCCGCCAGCAACTGCATGTGTTCTTGATGATCGGATCCCGGCGGGCGCCCGCCGTTGCAAGGGTGGACCGCAGCCCGTCATCCGTTTCGCCGAGGCCGGCTGGATACTGCTCGGTGCATAGGATCGGTATCTCCAGAATGGCGGCGGCCCGAACCAACTTTTCGATTCGAGCGATGATCTCCTCGGGCGGATCGCTGTTGATGGCGGCGGTCATCTTCTTCTGCACGTCGATCACAACGAGGACGGAGGATGACGCTTCGATGGACCGTGCGTCGGACTGGAACATGTCGGCGGCTCCTTTGGGGTGCATTCCCGTAGTCGGGGGCTGGTCCTGCGGCCGTACTCTAGGGTCGGTATTCCCATGTGAAAAGTGCCGCCGGTGAGGCCGCGGCAGTGGCCGATCGGTCGGGCACGGCGAGGCTGGGCTGTTCCGGGTTGCCTTTTGGGGTTTGGAACCGGGCCGCTGGAAATTTTTGTAAAACCGGCGAATTTGATTTGACCTCTTTTGGGTGCGGGGAACAATGAGATAGGACTTTTGCCGGGCGTTCCGGGTCGAAATCGTGGATTTCGCGCCTCGAATACCTCTCCTGTGCGGCACTTGACGGTTTCCGCCCGTTGAGAATCGCAGCCGCAGCTCGGTTGTCCACCTCGCTTTTTCATGCGTGCGGGTGATTGCGCGCTGGCCGTGCCGGCGCGACAGCACCCGGTTTTTCGGCGTTGGCGAAGGATTGCGTCGGGCAGGGCCCGGTTCGCGCGGCCGATCCGTCCGTGTGCCGACTGTCTGTGCGATTGCCTCGCGTGTGGCGTGGAGAGTTCGATGATGCAGCCTGGGAATGGAAACGGCAGAAATCAAGGAACGAAGAGCAAGTCGACGCGGCTGAGCTACAAATTTCAACGACTTCGCGAACAGATTCGATCGGCCGTAGTGAACGGCCAATTTCACGATCGTCTTCCGGGCGAGCGTGAACTGGGGCGGATGTTCGAGGCCAATGCGAAGACAATAAACAAAGCGTTGTGCGATTTGACAAGCGAGGGCCTTCTTGTTCGACAGATTGGACGTGGGACATTTGTTGCACCACATCATGGTGGCGAGCGTGCCCGTCGACTGATGCGATTGACGTGTTTCATGCCCGAGCCGGGCGCGGAGACCTATTTGCAGAAGCGAATTTTTGACGCTGTCCAGAAAGACGCTGTGGTCGAGGGACATCGCATCGAGCGCGCTACCTACGATGAGACCGGGGCTGTGCAACTGCGCGATTGGACGACCGCCATGCGGCGATGCTCCGAGGGCATTCTCTGCATTCCGGGTTCGCCTCTGTCCGGTCAGTCGGGTCATATCAGCGAGGGTCTGATGCTGGAAGCGCATCGGCGGCGCGTGCAGATTGTCGTGCTGGGCGCGTGCGCCTCCGAATCGAAGCTCAACGCCGTGGTGCCTGATTTCGTCGATGCGGGATTCCGGCTCTGCGAGCATCTTTATCGTCTCGGCTGCGATACAGTCGTGGCTGTTCACGGGTTCTGCGGCCGGGAGGTCGAGGCGGTGATTAATGGCTGCCGGACCGCGGCAGGTCGCTACAGCGGAAGCTTCAAGACCTGTCCTCTCCGTTCGATGGAAGCCGGCGTCGCGACTGACATGTGCATCGACACCTGCTATAGCGAGGCGGCCGCCGCGCGGGATCGCGGCACGGTCGGGCCGACTGTCGGCATTGTGCTGATCGGATTGGAAGCTTTGCGGTTTGCTCGAGCCAATGAACGGCTGATGAAACGGTGGAGGTCGGGCGAAATCGCACTGACGACCGTGCTCGACCCGGGTGACACATTGGCGGCCGACATGGAAATGACCGCGTATGAAATCCCGACCGACCGCATCGCCGCATGGGGAATCAAGCTGATCGGCGAGGTGACATCGGGGCAGCGGCCGGTCGAGGTGTTGATTCCGGGGGTACTGAAGGTTCGCAATAGCATTTCGCCTGAGGCGCCCCATGCCGGATCGCCTCGTGCGACGGCGGCTAATGGCGGTGGCACGGGGATCGGGGAATCTCAATCACCGCGGGCGGGTGGAATCGAGGTGGCGATCTAGCGCTGGCGGTTCCACCAGATATCAGATTGAATTGATGCGAAGCCGGTTCATGATGGGGCTCATGAGCCGGCTTCCTTCATTTCGTCGCGCGGAGAAGGGGAGGTGGCACGACGTCATTTGGCGGACTGCTCCCGCGTCCGACAGACGGCGAAAGGGATCGGGCGTCGATCCTCGCCGATGGCGACATAGACCATTTCGGCGCTGGTCACGTGTTCGGTCTGGCAGGGCGGTTCGAATCGTTCAGCCTCGACGGTGACTCGTAAGCGAGCCGACGACGTGCCCATGTGAATTACCTCCGCGTAGAAGCTGAGCAGGTCGCCGACGTAGACCGGATGCTTGAATTCCACGCGGTCCATCGCAACCGTCACGATTCGCGAACAGCCGAGCTTTCGCGCTTCGATCGCGCCGGCCTGGTCGAGGTAGCTGAGTATCACGCCGCCGAAGATGGTGCCGTGGGCATTGGTGTCGCGCGGCATCATCATCACGCGAATGGCGGGATCACGCTTTGAGCCGGGTCGATCGGAATCCGAAGCCATCATCGGGCTTGCTCCTGGGTCGCTTTGAAGTATCGCGCGTGCGCAAGAAATGCGGCCGGCGCCGGTGGAAGTCTCGAGCATTCTAGTCCGGATACCGTGTTATTCCCATGTCCTGGAGAACTCGCAGATCGTGATCCAGCGGGTTACAATCTTTCGCGCTGTCTGAGAATCGATCGAGTGGCGATTCTCAAGACTCCTCAGTCTTCGGTAATTTGGCTTGAGCAGAGGTTGGTATGAAGTTTCCGAACTTTCGTCTCTACGACACCCAGGCAAAATTCGCGACGATGCTGGGCGTACTCGGGATTGTCGGGGCCTGCGGACTGGCTTTTCTGGTGTTCAAGGGATTCAAGGCCGACGAGATGACGATCTATTACAACGCGGACGCCGGACTTGGCAAGTGGCGGCCCTGGATGGTGCGGGCAGCGGCGGGAACGTGCATTCTGGTCGGCATACTCGCGGGAATTATGGGCTTCAACAGTCTGGGCCAGAAGCGGAATTCCAAACAGAATCTGTCATGGCTCGGTCTGCTTTCCGGGGCGATCTCGTTTTCGGCGGGAGCCGTGCTGCTATTCGCATGGAGTAAGCTCGCCGAAACCGTCATCACGGGCTGACCCGCCTGTGTTTCCATGCTTGGGATGCCGTCAGCATTCGGACATTCGCGGAAGGATCCATCGGCCGCCGCGTTAGAACCATTCATGGCTCAGATTATCAATCTCGTACTGCCCGGACTCGGGCTGGTCTTGTTGCGCAAGGAATGGCTGGGTGCGGCCGTCGCGATGCTGTTTGCGATTTGCGTAAACATCACCATTGCCGGATTTGTTATCGCTCCCGACGCAATTCCAGTTTGGCTTAGCGGGGTGGCCGGCGGGCTCGGATGTGTGGTCTGGGCGTTTTCTCAGGCCGCATGCCGCAAGCAATTGCGGTGTCTGCGAGAGCAGAGAGTGCGAATCGAAACGCTTCTGGCGGATGCGGCCGCCGCTCGTCAGCACGGCGATTCCGAAGCCGCGCGGACCGCGATGGAGGCGGCTCGGGCCATCGCTGCGGAAATTTCGGCGGAATTACCGAAGAACTGAATCAGCGCGAAGCGGCGCGCACCTGGTTAATCTGCCTGAGGACGGGGCTCAGCGAGAAGTTGCGGCCTGGGCACTCCGTCTTGTGAGTGACGCCGCCGTGCGTCACGATCCGCCCCTGCGGGATGTTGCATTGGCCTGAGAGAAAGGTGATCAATCGGGCCAGTGAGTCGATCTGCTTTGCCGTGGGACGGCTCGTCTGAAAATCGCCGATCAGGCAGATGCCGATGCCATGTTCGTTGTACTGATTGTCGGGCGTTTTGCAGTGCGCGCCGTGCATCTGTTTTTTCCAGCGATTCCCGACGTAAATCGCCCCATCGCCGTAGGCCACACCGTTGCCGATCACGAAGTGGTAACCGAGCTCGTCCCAGCCGCGCCCGCGCATGTGCCAGTCTCGCATTTTTTCAGGTGTGTCGCGATTGTTGGCGGAATGGTGGACGACGATGTACTTCCAGCGATTGACGATTCCGTTCTTCGGCATCCACGCGGCTTCGCCGGTCGCGGGGGGTGGCGGGGGTATGACATTCTTCGGCGGAGGCGGAGCCAGCGGTTCGACCCGTCCGGGCCTTGAGCCGGCATAGGGCGGAATCTGGGCGATCGTTGTTTCCGGAGTGGCGCAACCGGGCGCAGCGAAACCGGCGCAGCCCGCCAGACTGATCAATATATGGAAGCGTACGCTTTTTCCCGCGAGGTGCCGCACGACGCGCTCCTGTCGATAGCGGATTGATCTGACCCCGACACTGGATCGGTCGTCAGGGTAACATCGGCTCGCCTCATCCGGCAAGTGAGCATTTTCCTCGACACGGCTCAGCGATCCGCGATCCAGTTCTGTATGTAGTTTCGGCTGTCTGGAACACCAGCCGCATCCGAGAAGACTCGGATGGCCGTGGGAAAATCGCCGCCCGCCGCGGCCAGCGCGTCCGCGAAAATCCCAAGCCCAGATTGATATCGGACACCCGAAAGGATGGTTGCGTTGTTGACTGTGAGCGTTCGCAGACCTTCCCATCGTGTCGGATCGTTCAGTCGTGGTTCGAACTCCGTTGCATACTGAGCAGATGAGGCCGCAAAAACCTCTTCACGTCCCGCGATGATCGTCGCTCGGTCGTCGTTTCGGGTCGCGGCTGCATCGTAGTAGGCTTTTGCATCGTCATAGAGGCTGACGACGAAACCGTCGATGACGCTCTTGTCGGCAAACCGCAATGCTGCCGCGACCGCTTCGGCGGAATTTTCGCCGAACTGCGTGTCGAAGTATCGCTGGGCCGCGGCCCGCCCCACAAACGTCGCCAGTGATTCGTTGAAGTCCGCGTCCCCGGGTTTGTAAATGGTCGAATGCAGCATCTCGTGAAGGATCAGTTCCGCCAGCTCGATTTCGTCCTGCGCAAGATTTGACTGCCGCACCGGGTCTGGCAGGATACCCAGCGTCGAGAATCCGCCGGCCGCGCCGAGCTGCACATCGTAATCGAGGTCTTGCAGCCTTCTGGCTTCGGTTCTGGCCATTTCCAGATCGAAATAGCCTTTGTAAGGCGCGTTGCCGACGAATGGAAACGACCATTCGTATGCGGCCAGCCGGTCCTTCGCAGATGCTGTGATTACATACGCCGCGGGTGTGGTTCCGTTCGGATCAAAAACGGTATACGCGTCGGTTTCCGCCAATCCGATCACGTCAATGCCGAATCGGCGCACATTCTTAACCAGGACCAGCCGATCACGCTCGGTCTGCGTAAGGGAGGGATCACCGATCGCATCATTGATGGGTTGCAGCCTGGCCGCGGACTCGATCTGACCGAAGACGAGGTGTGCGTAGTAATCGACTTCGCAGCCCGTCGCCGCGGCAACGCAGACAGTCAGCGAAATGAGGTAGCCGATTCGAACGCGCGGGCGGTGGAGGTTTCGCATGAGTCCCAACTTGTACGACGTCGCGAGGCGGGCGGCAGACTGGGTCATTCTAGCCGATCGCCGGGCTTGCGGTGAATCAGCACGGATTTCGCGCGGCCGTTTCGATTGGAGACAACGCGACAGAACGCGCCTAACTGCGCCGCGAAATGCTCCAAAAGCGCGATGACAAGCGTCCATTGCTCGCCGATGATCCTCGCTCGGCCGAAGCGAAACACGATGAGCTTGGGCGATTCCGCATCGCAGCAGCGCCCCAGCAGGGCGATGAGCCCGGCCAGTTCCTCGGGGCTGACGGTGGGCCCGGCGGGCTGAATCCGGCAGCAGCCTTGTGGCCAGAAAGAAATACGCCAACGTGCAAGCAGGTACTCGGTTTCGCCGCTTGCTGTGAGGTCATCACAGGTCGACGGACCTGGCGGCCTGGCTGGTTGCCGATTGGGCATTTCGTATCACTCAAATAAGCGAGGAGATGCCGAGATTCTCGGTGGGAGGATTGAATCTCCGTGGGTGATTTGTCGCAATCATCATGCCCGCGCGACAGGCGAGCACGAGTCGGTCGGACGAGAGTCTGGCGTAACATAGCTGTCTGCCTAATTTTAGGTGAAAAAGGGGTGTTCCGCCGATCGTGGCATCCCATTCGTCTTGGCGCGTGAAGTGGGCAGTATCGCTCAGGTGTTAATTGCACAGGCGGGGTAGAGCAGGCCGAAGGCAGGCTGCGACCGGGGGGTGTATTCCAAGACGTTATTGCGCGGGTTGTGTCGCAGAAGCTTCGCCGGTCGTCTCTTCGGGTGGCGGCAACGGCTCGATTTTCAACTTGGCGCAGAGGTGCTCGTACATGTCTCTTGGCATGACCCCGCCCAGAACATGGGCCACCTCGGTCACCAGTTGCTCGAAGGCAGTCGGCGGCGGGATTAATCGCTTCGATGCGGCGTTCGCGCGATACCGGTCGAATATCTGGCGGGCGCGAGTCAGATAGCGAACGGCCTGCTCGTCTTCGTCATAGGCGTAGTTCTGCAGGCCGCGGTTAATCAGGTTCTGCACGCGGCGGATGGTGACGCGGTAGTCGCCCAGCTCCTTGTCGGGAATCATCTGCTGCGCGAGAAATGCATCATATCCGCCGGCATACATGGGATCGGGGAAGGAGTTGTTCAGGAACTTGAGCATCTCCCGCCCTTCAGCATCTTTGCCGGCTTCGTGATAGGCAAGGATTGACGCTCGCATGAACCCTACAAAGCCGGTACGGAAATTCTCTGAGACGACCTGATCCTCTCGCTCCATATCTTTATATTGCTCGGAGTCGTTGAGAAAGGCCTTGAAAAGCGACGGAATCACGCGGATATCCGGCTCCAGAAGCGGCACTTCGCCCTTGTCGGCGTTGGGACTCATGGTGAGCCGGCCGCGGTGGAACATTTTCTGGAGGCAGTAGAACTCGATTCGGTTCGTGTTCAACTTATGGATATCGAGCGCTTCGCGTTTGTCGACGCCCATTTCAAGGCCGAGGTTTGCCCAGTAAAGGGCATGGCTTTCGGCGAGACGGAAATCGAGTGTGACGCCGAATGCGTTCTGTAGTTCGATAATGCGCTGAGGATCAAGCTTGACTTCATTGCGCAGCAGGTAGCTTCGCCAGAACCGCTCCATCCTGGTCCTGGCTTCGGAATAGGCCGGGTCGTTCCATATTTTCAGAAACGCCTGCCGACGGTTTTCCTGTTCGTATTCCGGCACGTTGGATATCTGCAGCCGGTTGTCGCGGACGGTCTTGATCAGGCCGAGATAGACACGGGGAACCGAGCAATCGAAACCGAACGGCTTGATCGCATCGGCGAAGGCTTTGACTTCCGGTTCCTTGTACAGCTCGTCGTACTGTCTGGGGGCTTCGGCGAGCGACTTGTAATCGTAGTCCCGGTAAAAGTCGCCCTGAACCCGGCCGGGGATGACAAAGCCCGGCGGCGGATCGCCGAGGATGTCCTGCATCTGCTTGGCGAATTCGTTCTTGTAGTAGAAATGCCAGTCGTCCATGAAATCGCCGACTTTGTGGAAGAGAATCCACGCCAGTTCGCGATAGAGCATGGTGTTGTTTGGATTGAGTGGGATGCCCTTGTCGCGCAGTAGCTCGTATCCGTTGCGAACCCAGCGCCAACGCTCTTCAGGCGATTTGAGCGTGACGGAGATGTTGTAGGACATGTTCCACGCCTGGAATGCCCAGACCGCCCCGAACTTCGGCTGCAATTCGCAAATGCGCTGCGAGAGCTGCAAAGCGTCAAAGAATCGGCCCTCCTCCTTCAGCTTAGTCGCGCGGAGCCAGAGAATATCGACGTAGGGCGCGCGGCCAAACGCCATGAGCGGCGTCGCTACCATGGAGGAGCCCATCTCACTGGGCATGGGAGGCAGTACGAGATGATACTCCTTTCGCATGGAGTTGAGCGACTCCAGGCGGGTGGTCGCGACGAACCAGACCGCAAGACCCAGCAGGAAGGCCAGCCATCTTTTCGTTGAAGGGTGCATCTCGCGTTCTTAGCTCTCTGTATGACTCGTTCTGAATCTTGAACCCGCGGATTCCAGTTTCCGTATTCGGCGGAAACCGCTTGCACCGAGGCACTACACGACGATGGCAGCCAGTTCGCGCCGCCGGAAAATCAGCACGGCGATTAGCAGAGTCGCGCCGGTTTTCGATAGCAGGTAGCGCCAGGCATCCGACCACAGGTTGTGCCAGCCGATCGCACGACCGTCCATTAGGCTGTCCGTCACCGAAATGTCACCGATTGAAAGCAGCCAACCGATGGAGTTCACAGCAATGCGGCGAATCTGCACATCAACTCCGGCGTCTTCCGGCACATAGTCTTCAGTGATCGCCATTGATTCGCGAATAAAGCCCATCGATGCGGAGATCAGGAAGAGGCAGAGGACAAAAAGCGCGCCGACAGGAAAACTGAGAAATGTGGATGCGCACACACCGAAGGCCGTCAGGCATGCCAGCGGAATCAGGATGGCCGCACACGCCGCGGCCATGTTGGATTCGAAGCTGCCGATGACGTAAAGCACCTCGATGGCGTCCTTCATGACGTCGAAGACCACATCGACTCGGCGGGGGTCGATATTGGCAAACTCAAGGCGGATCGTGCCGTCGGGCTCGACTGCATCGACGGGGAATTCCATCTCCTGAACGGTTCGAGCCGGGACGGCATCAACATTTTCGTAGTAAGTCGACTTAAGCGGATTGCCGACGCCCCAGATGCAGAGCAGCGTATCCTCTTCGATCTTGAAACCCATCGTGGGATGATCGATGGCTTCGAGTGTCTGCGGGACGTGCATCTTGTAGCGCACGCTCATGATGAGCTTGCGATCCTCCGGTGGCGGCGGCCCTTTGAGCGACCACGCCCGCGTCCCGAGCGGACCAATCGTTGTGTAGCTGCTGTACATCTGGCGATCGAGCTCTTCGCGAATCTCACGATCGGACATGTGCGACGGCAAAGTGCCTTCTTCCGCCATCTGGGCCAATCGTTTTTCGACTTCGGCGCGAATCTGCTCTTCAGGAATTGTAGGCTTGATCGATGCGCGGGACGTCAGGACCTGGCGACGTAGCTCGTCAAATCGGCGAAGGTCGGCGCGAGTGCTCTCGGGCAATCGGATCAGCGTATCGACGAGCTTCTCCCTGGAGAGACCGGTCGCACTGGACATGGCCGCGATGATCGGGCTCTCCTCGCCCTGCTTGCCGACTCCGGTTACGTGATCGAGCGCAACGACGGCGGCTTCGGCCTGCTGGGGCGTGAACGACGCGAAGGTGACCAGTTCCTGTCGCAGATTGGATTTGAATTGTGACACGATGGCGATTGTTCCGACGTAAGCTGTCACGCCGACATAAACAAGGAGCACGATGTCCAAAAACATCACGCCGGAGAACTTGCCAATGAGAATCTGCCAGCGCGGTACGGGCTTCGACGCGATTCCGAATATCTGACGGTCGGCGATCTCCTTCGAGAGCGACCGGCATGCAAACAGGATCGACAGCAGCGAAAGCACAAACGAGCTGATGCCGATCGTGTAGGTCATGAACATCTGCACGCGGCCTTTAACCGTGCCGTCGCCTTCCGCGTTCAGATAGCACCATATGGGAATCGCGAGAATGACCAGCATGAAGCCGGATGCGATGCGGGTCCGCATGCCTTCGGCGATCGTGGTGCGAGCGATGGCGGTGATGATTTGTCGAGCGCCGGCCACCTGCCAGCCGCCCATTTCGCCGGCTTGCCGGCTGAATGCGACGCGGAGCACATAGATCAGCGTGGCCACGCCGATCAGTCCGCCGAAGCCGATCAAAATCAGGGAAAAGTTCTCGATGCTCACAATGCGTTCGCCGGGGTCAGAATGTCTGGATGCTATCGGGCACGCGCGCCTGTCGCCGCCTAATCCTCTTGCCCGCCGCCTTGAATCAGTCGGTTGATGACGTCCTTGTTCGGTTTCCGGGATGCGATCGGCGACTCAGTCGGCTCGGCCGCTTTCTGCGGCTCGGCGGGTTCATCGGATCGCCGGGTCAATCGATCCAGCACTTCGCCTTTCGGCGCGGTCCGGGCCGCGACCGCATCGGCGGCGATTGCCTGGTCACGATCGGCAGCGGGGCTGACGACCTGTCTGCCGGCGTCGATCAGCGATGCCACGAGTTCGACACCACCGCTCTTCTCGCCGGCGAGGAATTCCGAGACGCCGACCGTCGATTCCGCGCCGCTGGTCTGAAGCTGGTCGCGCTGGGCTCGGCCGACCACGCGCAGGAACAAATCCTCCAGGCGGTCCGTCGGCTGAGTCTCGGAGACGATTTCTCCGCCCGCGCGGGAGATTGCCTCTCGGATCTGCTTGATCGCCGACGGCTGGTTCTGAATGCCGCGTGCGGTGATCTGGGTTTCGTCCTTGTGCGTGAGCAGTTCGCCGATGGTGCCGAGTTCCATTCGCCTGCCGCCGTACATGATCGCGATGCGGTCGCACACATCTTCCACGTCGGCGAGCAGGTGGCTGCAGAGCAGCACGGTCTTGCCGCGCTCCCCTAGAATTCGGATCACGTCTTTGATTTGTCGCGTTCCGATGGGGTCGAGGCCGGTCGTCGGCTCGTCGAGGATGAGGAAATCAGGGTCGTTCACCAGAGCCTGGGCCAATCCGATGCGGCGAGCCATGCCCTTCGAATAGGTGCCGACGGGGCGACTCGCGGCGCGCTTGAGACCGATCATTTCAATCAATTGTTCGGTTCGCCGTCGGCGTTCGTGTCGATCGAGTTTGAACAGGCGACCGTAGTAGTCGAGCGTTTCCCGGGCGTTGAGAAATCGATAGAGGTATGACTCTTCCGGCATGAAGCCGACGCGCGATTTGATCGCCGTATCGGTCGGGACGCGACCAAAGACCCGGGCCGATCCGGAAGTGGGGTACAGCAGCCCCAGCAGCAGCTTGATGGTTGTGGACTTGCCTGACCCGTTAGGGCCAAGCAATCCAAAGATCTCACCGGGGTTGATCTCCAGATCGAGAGCGTCGACCGCTCGGACGCGGTCTCTCCCCCAGAAATCCTGGAAGGTTTTGGTCAGTGCGATGCACTCAACGACTTTCATGGCCGTCCATTCAGTTGGGATCGCGCGGCGCGTGCCGCCGATTTGCGACTGATGCCGAGCGCGGAACGTGGCCGTTTGGCCATCGACTAGCGCCGGCGAATTTCAGGCTGCGGGATGGTGCCGATATTTTCCCGGCGTTCCTTCTCTTTCTGTTTGGCGATCTGGTCGGGCGTTTGCAGCTTTCCGCCCGCTCGCGGAATCTGAAGGCGATATTGCAGGGCGTCCTCGGGAACGTACACCTTCACCACGTCCTTGCCCATCAATGCGCGGCCGCGCGATTCGTCCAACAGGCGGGACAGGAAGATCTGCGGATTGCGCCGATACTCAGGAAGCACCGCGAGAAGACGATTGTAATCACCGATGGCCTCCTGGATCACCTGGTCGCGTTCGATTTCGGCGTCCTTGACGATCGAGCGAATTTCCCCCGAGGCGGCTCGGAGATACGCTTCGGTTCGCTCCCGCTGCTTCTCCAGACTCTGGCGAAGCGACTCGGCTGTCTCGCCTGCGTCAGGCTTGCCGGACGCGGTGGATACTGTTCCGTCTTCGAGCGACGAGAGCCTTCGAATGAGTTCGTACTCCTGCTCGATGGAATCCGCCAGCTCCTGATAATCCGGCCCGACCATACTCACGAGCAATGTCTCGGCCTCGGATCGTGCCTTCGTAATTGCAACCACGCGATTGGTCTGCGCGCTGAAGACCTGATCGAAGACCTCTTGCGTCTGGCGAGGCGGCATGATGGCCTCAAGCGAGCCGGTTTTCGATTTCGGTGCGATTACACCGGTGTTCGGGTCGACAAAGATGCCCAGCGGCTTTCCGGCGTCGGCGAACTGCTTCAGGCGTTCGTTCAGTTTGGCGCCGACCGCCAGCAGAAACTCCTTCTGCAGATTGCCACGGATATCGAGCGCGCCGTATCGGGCGGCTGTCGCAATGACCGCGTCCCGTGCGAGATTGCGAAGAAGTGTGTACTCAGGGAAGCCTTCATACGGCTTGGATCGAAGATCGTAGTGCGGGCTTGGCGCCGGAAGCAGGTTCGAGACATAGTCCACGATGTTTTCGATCTTGTACTTGATCAGAATCGTCGCGTGGAGAATGTTGGCGTCGCCGGTGACGAGATAATCATCGCGCTCGGGCGACAGGTTGTTGAACCTCTGCTGGATTTTGCCGGTGGCTTCCTCTTCCGGCGAGAGTTTCAGCGTGAAGAAGAGCTCCAGCTCGCGCTCCTCGACCTTGACGGTCATCCACTGATCGATCGGAAAGGGCAGCGACCAATGCCATCCGGGCTTCCGGATCGCATCGCCTTCCACCGCGCCGACGATCTCGCCGAACCGCAAGACGAGACCCTGCTCGCCAGGCTTCACGCTGAAAAAGCCGCTGACAAAGTAGAGTACGATCAGGATGAACATGATCACCTTGAGGACGCGAAAACTCTTTCTCAAGGCGTTCGCCAGCTCGGCATTGGCCGGATCAAACTCATCCGGCGGGGGCGCGGCGATTTCGGAGCCGTGGAGGTGTACGTGTCGCGGATCGTCAGGAGACGTCTTCATCGGGTGCAAACTCCCTCGCTTAGTCCGCGTCGAGTTGGGACGCTCCCGGCGTCGTGACTGCGGCGGCCGGCACCGTCATGGCCTTAAGGACATCAAACGGCACGAACTTGTCCGCGTCGAGGACGAGGGTGATCTGGCCGGACTCGAATATCTGCTCGACCGTCTCCAGTTTCTTCAGAAACGCGGAGAGCTCGGGATTCTCGGAGAAGATTCGGTAGTATTTCGCGGCCTCGGCATCGCCCTGGCCCTTGAGGGTTTTGGCGTAGGCATCGGCCCTGGCGATGATCTTTTTAGAGACTTCTTCGGCCGAGACGCGGATTTCCGTCGCCTTGGCCTCGCCTTCCGCTGTGAGCTGCTTGATCGCCTTCTGCCGGTCTTCCTTCATGCGTGCGAAGACGTCCTTCGTGACGCTCTCCGGCAGCCCGAGCCGTTTGATGCCGACGCTGACAATGTCGATGCCGTAGTTCGTGCGGGCGGACTGCTTGATGCCGTCAAGGAATGCCTTCTCAATGGCATCGAACTGCATTTCTTTCGGATCGATGTTGACCAGTGCGCTGAGCGGGTGGGTGCGCAGCACCAACTGCACCTGGTTGGCGAGCAGGTCGCGGATCTTCGGACCGGCTGCATCCTCCGGACCGACCGCGGTGAGGAACTTTACCGCGTCCTCAATGCGCCATGTGGCGTAGGCTGTCAGGATGACGGTTTTCTGGTCTTCGGTGGCGGCCTGGCTGAATTCCGTTTCGAACGAGCGCATGCGCCTGTCGTAGCGGTTGACCCGATCAATCGGCCACGGCAACTTGAAATGAAGCCCGGGATCCTTCGGCTGATCGTCGATGATCTTGTGAAATCGTGTGATGACGACGGTCTCGGTGAATCGCACTTGATACGCGCACATCATGCTTGCGATCACCACCAGGATGATCATCGCCACGATGATCGTCGGAAGATTTCTGCTCATTTGCCTCACTGCCTCTATCAAGCCGACCGGCGGTCTTCAAAATCAGCGATATCGATGAATTCGCACGGGTTTGCCGGTCCCCGGCTGTCTTGGTGATTGAATGGCGCCACGCGTTCGCATCGCGGCCGTTTCATTCCTTGGCTTCGGACTTTTCAATATTCGCAAGCTCGGCGCCGAGGATATCCACGGCAGCGGGCGGCTTCAAATCTATCTCGTACAGCACCTTCGAAGGTTCCCGCATCGCAATGATGTACTTGCGGATGTCCTTCGTCGAAGTCGACATCATGCGCAGATAAGTCCAGAGCATGTAAGTTCGGGGCGCGGCGTTGAAGGCCGAAAGCTGCATGGCATAGCGTTCGCTGCCGGATCTTTCAGCAAAGAGCCGCCCGTACGAACCCGCTTCCGCCTTGGACGTGATCTTCCGCGCCTCTCCGCCGGCCACGGTTCGCAGCAGTGCCTCAACCTCGGCACGCCGCTGCGCCCGCGCCGCAACGTCAGCCTCGGGTGTTTGATCCTCTGCGATAATGGAGTCGTAGACACTCTCCCATTCGGTACCCGCGGTCATAATGCGCAGGCGCGTGGCATCGCCCTCGGATTGTTTAATTCTGGCGTCTTTCGTTTCGATCGCGCTGACGACATCCTGGTAGGCCTGTGCGACTTCCCCATCCCGCGGCGGATGAACCCCGCCGACGGCGACATACACGATTTCCACGCCGAGCCCCTGACCGTCGTACCCGGCCGTATCACATGCGGCTTGCAGGCGATCGCGAAGAACATCGGCCGCGGCGATTCCTCCTCGACCGAGCAGGTCATGAATATCCGACGATGCGGCGTATCGCGTCAACTCACGGTATGCGAGCGATTCGATGATGTTGTTCACGTCGGCGGACTGCATGTCGTAACGTATCACCTGGGCATCATCGTGGGCTTTGACACGCCATTGGACAGGCATGTTGACACTCAGGAGATTGACCGGCACCTTGGAATCGGCGGACGCGAGACGATCCGCCACAAGCAGTTTGTATTCCGATTTGAAGTGCTCCTTGGTCCACAGAATCGGAGCACGGTCCTCCATCACCGGGGACTTCAATCGTTCATCATCCACGTCTGTGTGCTCATAGCCGAGAACCATTCGCTGCACGCGCTCGACGGGAATGATCTTTGAGCTGTCGATCGGCCACGGCCAGGTGATGTGGAGTCCGGGCTTCGCAGTGACCGGACTGACCTGGCCGAAATGCGTCATGACCGCCTGATGACCCGGCGGCACGACAACGAAGCAGGTCAGGCCCAGAATGGTCGCCGCCTGAGCAAGCAACAGATACGGAACCTGTCGCCGCAACAGGCTATAAAACCAGGTCTCGCTGACTTTGAATCCGAACTGATAATCGATCGCCTTCGCGACGCTCTGTAGAATGCCGCCCGGTTCACTGAACATGCCGAGCAGGCGGCTGTCGTAGAACGGCCGATGATCCGCGCCTTCGACGCGCGGCCGATAGAAGTCGAGGACATAGTTGATAATCGTTTCAATCGACAGAGTGATAAGCAGCAGGCCGAGCGCGTAACTGAGCCAGTCGTCCGCATCCTTGATGCCCGAAATGACGCTGAGCAGCGCGATCGACACGCCAAGGCAGGACGCACTCGCACCGAACATGAAATTGCCGCCGGCCCGCAGCGCGCTCCATTGCGAAAGTCGGCTCATTCCCAGCGCATATCGCGAGATCATGAACGCGACGAACGCGAAACCGCCCGTGAAGAAGAGGATGACTTCCGCGTGAGGCACGCCGGCAGTCGAAGCGTTGTCCCGGATCGGAGGGAATTGCCAGCCCTGTGGAAAAATCGAAAAACCGGCGATGAAATGGAAGACCGCGATCAGAATGGCGATTACCGGGATCAGAAACCGCTGAATCGACCGAAGCCGGCGGCCCATGGCCAGCGATTCCATCTGCTCGAGGTCTTCCTCGTCGAAGATGGTCTGCGCGCCGCCCAGTTTTTCCTGGCGGAGACGCTCCAACTCTGCGACCTCCAGTTTCTCTTCCGCTAGCAAACGTTGCTGATGGAGCTGGACAAAACAAAGGCTCCAGATGCCCACAACACCGAGCATCTGAAATGACGCGGCCCAGAGCGACGCGCTCGTGCTGCTGCTCCAGATGGCCAGCCAGGCCAGGAGCAGGGCGAAAAGGAAGCTGACCGCCGCACCGAAAATGGCAACCCATTCGCCGCGACGATCAATTCCTGATACTGATTTCAATTTTCCCATGCTTTACTCTGGTATCTTCAAAGTTCGCACGACGATCGGCCGCGCCAATTCGTTCACATCTTGTTCGGAAGACCCGCCATTGTAGGACCTCGGCGTGCCCTGCCAAGTCCCAATGAGGGGGGGATTCGCCGCGGAGTCGTTTCGAAGGATGAACCTTGCGGAAAAACGTTCTCATCGCTCCGTGCGGGCCGGATTGTTGAAGCTGCTTTTCGTATCACGTGGCAGCACTCGTATCCGGGCGTTGGATCGCGGAATGGAAGCTCAGGGTCCGCATCCTGACTTGACCACTCTGCGGTTCACCGTAACATCCAACGGCGGATACCGCCGAAGGATCGGTAGAGTAAGAATCTGGCGACGTCGGCGACCCAATCTTACGCGGAGTCGTAAAAGCCTTATCGGTTTCGGTCGAGACTGTCAGAATCCCGGGCGATGGCGATTCGATGGGTCGCGCGGCAAATGTCGTCAGGTGGAATCGGCCGTAGTTGCCTTTGCTGCGCGTGGCATGCCGCCGCGCGGGTGACATCCGCAGAGCGATTGCCTCTGATTCACTGATTCGCGGCGGCATTCGCGATTCACACCGAACGGTCGATTCATGAACCAACTTTGGGCAATCACCAAGGGCACTTTTCTTCAATCGGTTCGACAGCCGGTCTTCGGCATCATTGTGCTCGTCATGCTGGGCGGCATCGCATTAGCGCCGACCATGACAGGCTGGACGCTTGACGACGATAACAAGATGCTGCGCGACATCATCTTGTCTACGCTCCTCCTGCAAGGATTGGTTCTGGCTTGTTTTGCCGCCTCCGGCGTCCTGGACGCCGAGATCGAGGATAAGACGGTTCTCACCGTCGCAGCGAAGCCGATTCAGCGTTCAACCTTCATTCTCGGCAAGTATTTCGGTCTGCTCGGCTCGCTGGCAGCCGCGCATTATCTGGCCTGCATCGCGTTTTTCATGTGCATGCGGCATGGCGTTCTGCAAACGGCCGCTGAAAAATCTGATGTAACCGTGCTGATTCTCGGACCCGGCGTGATGCTCGCGGTCATGGTCGCCGCCGGCGTGCTGAATTTCATATACGGCTGGCGGTTTTTGCCAACGGTCGTCAACCTGGCAATTCCCGCGCTCACCGTCGGCGCGGTAATACTGCTCGTCGTCGATCGCGATTTCAAGTTCGCGGTGTACGAAACGACGCAGGACATCGGGCCGCTCCCCGAGGTTGCCGGCAAGTCGGGAGTCCTGAAGGACATCGTTGAATTCCGGCCGGCCGACGCCGGACCGGCGCTCGCCGGGCACGAAGGCCAGCTGGTTCGTTCGAACTGGAAGGGTCCGATCAGCGATGAGGATCGTGCCTATCTGCTGAGCCTGGTCGACGATGTGCAGTGGCGCAAGAACGTGAACTACCTCGTGAAGAAAACGCGCGAGGTGCAGGGATTCGAACTGATCAAGGCCTCGGCGCTGATCTTCGGCGCGATCGGAATGATGGCGGCCGTCGCGTTGGCCGCGGCCACGCGATTACCGATCGTCCCCACGCTCCTGCTGAATTTCGCGGTCGTCATTCTGGGACTGATCTCAGATCAGTCGATCAGGCCCCTGGCCGAAACCGGCCGGCGGTGGGCTGCAATCGTCTATCGGATCATCCCGAATTTTCAGGTCTTCTGGATGGTGGACGCCCTTGAAGAAAGCCGCCTGATTCCTTTGAATTATGTGTTTGCCTCGCTCGGCTATTCCGCGTTGTTTTCGCTGGCTTTCGTGTTGCTGGCGATGTCGCTTTTTGAGACACGCGAACTGGGATAAGGTTTCGCAGATATCCGCGCCGCGGATCGCGGCGCATACACCCTGGGAATTCGCTAATGGCACACCAAGTCCTCGGCATTCGTCAGACCGAAGAACAGCATCACGCCCATCATCACCACCACGGGCACGATCACAGCCATTTTCATGATCATGCCCAGGAAGCTGCAACCGCGACGCGATCTGCAAACTTCTGGTTGTTTATCACGCTGCTTGGCGGCATTCTGATCATCACCAGTTACATCGTTCAGTTCTTCAGTCCGCTCGTCAGCACCGACGGCGTGATTGCCGACGCGTCTGTATGGAATCGTCTCAAATGGTTGTTCTGGGACCGGCAATACGCCCCGGCGATCCTCTGGGAATTTCACATGGACCTGGCGGCCGCGGTCGGTGCGATCCTGCTGGCGACGCGCATTTTGTGGCATGCCCTGCGCAATCTCTTTTCGGGTCACATGCACATGGACGAACTGGTGGCGCTCGCAATCGTCGCGGCGATCGCGACGAATGACTACCGCGCCGCAGGCGTCATCGGTTTTTTCCTCCTGCTGTCGGAATTGATCGAGACGCGAACCGCCATCGGCGCGCGGGCAAGTATCGAGGAGATCATCAAACTCACGCCGAAGACCGCTCGACTGATCGAGAATGGTGCCGAGCGGGAAGTGGACGCCGGTCAACTCAACAAGGGGCAGGTCGTCCGGGTTCGTCCCGGCGATAACATTCCCGCCGACGGCCGAGTTTTGCGCGGCGATTCGACCGTGAACCAGGCCAACATCACGGGTGAGTCGCTGCCCGTGGACAAGCGCGTCGGTGATCCCGTCTTCAGCGGAACGTCGAACCTCACGGGTGTCCTTGAAATCGAAGTGACCAAGGTCGGCGAGGAAACCACGCTGGGTCAGGTTCAGGATCTCATTCTCCAGGCCGAGCGCACCCGCATTCCGATCATGCGGCTGATCGATCAGTACGTCGTCTGGTACACGCCGATCGTGCTCATGCTCGCCGCACTCGTGCTGTTCTTCACCATGGACGACAACGGAATTCGCCGGGCCATCACCATGCTCGTGGCGAGTTGCCCGTGCGCGCTCATCATGGCGACGCCGACGGCGATGGTCGCCGGCCTGAGCTGCGCGGCACGGCTTGGAATCCTCATCAAGGATGTGTCCCACCTCGAAAGTGCTGGACGACTGACGGCCGTCATCTTCGACAAGACTGGCACACTCACGACCGGTGAACTCTCCGTCACAAGGCTGATTCCCGCCCCCGGCGCGGACGGCGCGGCCTTGTTGACGCTTGCCGCCTCTGCCGAACAGAACAGCAATCATCCGGCGGCCCGCGCGCTCATTAATGTCGCCCGCGAAGCCAACATCTCGTTCGAGCAGCCGTCAAAATTCCAGGAAGTTCCCGGCAAGGGCGTAATTGCGGAAGTCAATGGCGAGCGCGTTCTGGTCGGCCGTCAAACCTTTCTCGCCGAAAACGGGATCAACGTTTCCGCGATGAGCCATGCAATCGCGCAGACCGAAGGCATGAGTCAGCTCTTCGTCGCTCGCGGGAATGATGTACTCGGCATGGTCGGCCTGGAGGACAAAACCCGTTCCGCGGCGAGAGCGGCCGTCGAGTCGCTGCGGGATATCGGCATGCGCCGCGTGGCGATGCTGACCGGCGACCGAGCCGCTGTCGCAAAACGCGTTGCCGTCGAAATGGCGTGCACGGAATACAAGGCGGATTGTCTGCCGCAGGAAAAGCTCGATCTCGTCGAGCAGATGCGAAAGCAGGGCCATCGCGTGATGGTTGTCGGTGACGGCGTGAACGATGCGCCGGCATTGGCCGCCGGCGATCTCGGTCTGGCGATGGGGGCGGCCGGCAGCGACGTCGCGATCAAGTCTGCGTCAATCGCGCTGCTGAACAATGATCTCACGCGCATTCCGTTCCTTGTTCGCCTCTCGCGTGCGACACGCCGGGTCGTTGTTCAGAATCTGGTGTTCGGCGTGTTGTTCGTTGTCACAGTCATGGCACTCGGTGCGTTTGACATTATCCCGCCGACCGTTGCGGCTTTCCTCCACACGGCGAGCAGCTTCGTGGTCGTCTTCAATTCGGCTCGGCTGGTGCGATTCGGTGAGGAGGAGGCAACCCACGATCAGGCCGTCGCCAACGAACGCGCAGTGCGAATGGTGCCGTCCACGTCGGCCGTGTAGGTCAGACTGCATCCGCGAGTTCGGCGCAGACGGAAATCAGCGGCCGCAGCACCGTCCGCCACTCAAATCGTGCCGCGAATTCCTGGCCGCCGCGCCGCGGCGCCGCTAGCACGGCGCGACAGGCCTCGGCGATGCTTCGCGTCGAGTTCGGATTGCAATAGAATCCCAGTTCGCCGAAATACTCTCGAACAGGCGGTAAATCTCCGACCACGATCGGCACACCCATCGCAGCCGCCTCCATTGCCGCAAGACCGGGCGTTTCGATGTAGGACGGCTGCACGAGCGCTTTCGCTCCGCGCAAAATCGCGTGCATACGGGCATGGTCGACTGCGTTGTGCATGGTGACGTGCGCGCCGCTCGCGACTTGAACGGCCCGCAGATATCGATCGCTGCCGGGCGAGGGATTGCCGATGATCACCAGTCTCTCATCGCCCAATTCGCGAAATGCCCGGACGAGGTTGAGCTGGTTCTTTCGCGGGCCGATTGCGCCGGCGCAAACGAATGCGCCGCGGGCGTCGCCGGTTGATGCCCCGTCATCAGCCGATTCCGATTGACTCGATGATTCCGATTCGGGTGGATCGATGCCGTTCAGCACGACCACGAGCCGATCGTGCGGCAGGAAAGGGAATTGTTCGAGCAGATGCCGCTTCTCGGCTTGCGAATTCGGCAGAATAAATGCCGCGTCGCGCACGATTTGGGCCTGAAGCGTCGCGGCGTCGCCGCTGGTTGCTGCAACGCCTCGAATCCGGCCGCGTGCCGAATGAATGGCATTTCGCACCGAGACCGGGACGAACCGGCGCCAGTAATTCCGCGGAAATTCGTACGCACTCCACGGGACGGCCGACTCAAGATTCCAGTAAACCGACGAGAGGAGATATGGCTTGCGCTGTCGAACGGCGTTCACTGCCTGCGCGTGCGTCTCCAGCGGCCGCGTCAGATTGAACATGTGTACCAGATCATAAGCTCGCAGGTCCGGAGCTGATTCCAGAGAGATGTCAATACGGTGGCCCTGGTCGCGAAGAAAGGCCGCGGTGCGCTCCATTTGCACGGTGTCGCCGCCGGGATGTGTCAGCGAATCAGGCCGATTCTGCATCAGGATGGTGAGTGGTCGCGCCACCACGACAGTCTCGCGATTTCCGCGATGATTCGCCAGTCTGCCGGTCAGGCCCGGTTGCCCGCCAGAAATTTCTCCAGCGCGTCCGCGATTCGCTCCGATGCCCGGCCGTCTCCAAATGGATTGTGCGCCCGCGCCATGAGTTCATAAGACGCTGAATTGTCGAGTAGCTCAATCGCTTTCGATACGATGCGCTCGCGGTGAGGGCCCACCAGCGCGGCCGTTCCCACAGCGACACCTTCGGGCCGTTCAGTTTCGTCACGGAGTACCAGGACCGGTTTGCCGAGCGAGGGCGCTTCTTCCTGTACCCCGCCTGAGTCGGTGAGGATCAGATGCGCCGCCTTCATGGCCGCGACGAATTGAGGATAGTCAAGCGGCGGCACCAATTGTACGCCGGGCAGGCCGCCCAGCATCTCGTTTGTCATTTGCACGACGTTGGGATTCGGATGCACCGGATAGACCACTTCGACTGCTCGCAATTTCACGAGGTCGGCGATGGCGTGGCAGATTTCGCGAAGCGGTTCGCCGAAATTCTCCCTTCGATGCGCTGTGACCAGCAGCATTCGGCGGCCGCCCGACGGCTGAAACGTCTGAGGGAGGTCGGCCTTTGCGGCGGCCCACAACAACGCGTCGATGACCGTGTTGCCCGTGACGAAGATGGACTCCGGGCTGACGCCTTCGTGCAACAGATTCTCGCGGGTCTGTTCAGTCGGAGAAAAGTGCAGATCGCCCAGCCGGCTGACGATGACCCGATTGATCTCCTCAGGGAATGGATAATGCCGGTCATTCGTACGCAGGCCGGCTTCGACGTGGCCGAAGGGAATTCGACGGTAAAAGCACGCCAATGCCGTCGTCATGACGGTTGTTGTATCGCCCTGCGCGAGAACGATGTCGGGCTGCTCAATTGCAAGTGCCTGGTCGATCGCCGGAATGAGCCGACTGGTCAGCTCGGCCAGCGTCTGTCCGGGCTGCATGATATTTAGATCAACATCCGGCCGGATGTTGAAGAATCGGAAGACCTGATCCAGCAGGTCGCGATGCTGTGCCGTCGCAAGCACCCTCACGCGCGCGAAGTCCCGCTCCTGAAGGGTTCGGATCAACGGGGCGACCTTGATCGCTTCGGGTCGTGTGCCGGCCGTTATGAGAATGGTGGTTTTTCGGCTCATTTGATCGCGAATTCTACACGGCAATGCAGACGTACGGCATGATGATCAAAGCGACTGCTGTTGCCGGTTGTTGCGCCATTTTAGAGTCGTATCAAACCGGTTTCGATTGTGTTGCGTGATCCCTGTCGTGGGGCGATTCTGCTCAATCGGCGATTCTTGCGCCTTGAAACCGATGCGCCAGATTACGGACCGGCAGAAAGTGCGCGTCCCCGTTGGTGGTCGGGCTGGCGCGGTGGTCGGTGCGACATGGCTTCCAGCGGGTCGGAATTAGTCTTTCGAGCCACCGAATCCGAGTCGTGCCATCCAGCCAGTGGCCACGGGCGCGGCCTCTCGCCCGCAAAGTGTGTTAGCGATTTCGTTGATTGCCTTTCGAACGGGGTTGCTTTCGGATACCGGCTGCCCCAGGTCGCTCGCCACGGAAAGGGACTTGTAATGGTTCGGAATCACGCCAATTGACTTCTTGTGGACCTTTTGTTCGAGGGATTTCACATCGAGTGGTGAGATTCCCTTCGAAAAGCGGTTAATCGCGAATTCCATCTTCTCGGCCGGCACACCAAAGCGGGTCAGGCCGTCGTGCAGGCGGCCCGCATTCAGAATGCCGGTTACATTCAGTTGTGTCACGATCAGCAGTTTATGGCATGCTTCGATGGCCGCACCGGTTATCGCGTCGAGTTTGCGTGGAAGATCAATCACGACATACGGGAAAGTTGAACCGGCGGTGTTCAGAATATTTCGAACGAGCGTCTCGTCGATCGTGTGGGATTGCTCGATCTCTTCCGGCCTTGGCAGTACTGATATTCCGGATGGCAGGTCGAGCAGCGTTTCTTCGAGCGTGTGGCGATCGATCTCGCCGTGCTCGCGCAGGTCGGCAATGGTGTATCGTGGGCTGAGGTCCCATGCCTTTGCGACGGTGCCGAATTCGAGATCGAGATCAAGGAAGGCGAGTGTCGGGGAGAAGTCAGCGATCGACATGGCGAGGTAGCATGACACCGTGGTGGCGCCGGCGCCGCCCTGTGTTCCGATCACGGCGATGGTCTTGCCGACGGCCGGTCGCTCATCCGATTCCGCCAGGGCGCGCTTCAGCGCGGAGCGCAGGTCGTTTTCATCGAGCGGCTTGCAGGTGAGTTGACGGCAGCCTGCGCGTTGGGCCCGAATGATCCGGTTCACATCGTTGCTGCCCGTGACCCCGATGACGGCCAGGCCGGGCCTGATTTCCAGTGCTTCCACGACGATATCAAATGCATCCTGTGCATCGAGATCAATAATCAGCGCGGCGACGTGCTCCGCGCCGATGATGTTGCGCAACTCATCCCGGTTCTTCGAAGTCGCGACGATCTTGTAGTCCGTCAGCGTACGAAATACCGGGTCGTCGATCTGGTGGATGCAAAGCTTCTTCGCGCTCACGGCCGTTACCTCCGCAGGGTGCCGGATCGTTAACTCGGCAAGACTTCATACAAGGCTTCGGCGCACGGCCGAAGTGCAATACCGCATCACCGCTTCCAAGCCAGGCTATGCCTCGAATTGGGCGTCCGGTCTCTTACCTATCGTGTCCGAAGGGCGGAGGCTTTGGCTGATTTTGCCGGACCGTGCGGCGTCCTATAAGGATTTGCGTACCAGCTTGTCCGCAAAATTGTTTCGGACTGTCCCTTATGGGGCTTGGGTCCGGTTCCGATATAGCTGCGACGACCGTCGAGGGCTGTATGTGCGTTCCGGCGTAACCCTGGTGGATTGAAATGACTTCACGCAACTTGGATGTGGTTTTCGCGACACGAGGCGAATGGATGAAATTCGTCAGAGAGGCGAACGGCGCCACCGTGCGGGCCGCCCCGCACCGACAGGAAGAACGGAGCCCTTACCAGTTTGAAGCGGTCGTTCTGCTGGATGCCGAAGGCCAGACATCGCGGCGAAGGCTGGGCGTGGTCAATTTATCGAACAGCGGAATCATGCTGAAAGGCGAAACAGACATCGAGATCGGTACGCCGGTCTTGATTGAGCTCAATCCCGATGGCAAGCCGTTCCATGTCGTCGGCGAGGTCCGTCACTGCACGCAAACTCTGGGCGGTTACAAAATCGGAGTCAGGCTTAAGTTCGCCTGAAATGGATCCCCAAACGACAAGTGGGTCATTGCAATATGATATCTTACATCTCTCTCTTCAGTGTGTCGGTGCTAATGAATGCCAATTCGGCTCCGATCAGCGGATGGAGTGGCGTTGCGGTTGCGCGGGAGCTGGTCCTGGCATGCGAATGTGCCCGAACCGCCTGGATCGTGTCCGCAGCCGGGTTCGAACGCGGCCGGATCGGCCCGTACAATCCTGGCGACGGTGCGACGGGAGAACGGCCGGGCATCGGGTCTTCGATTGATACCGCAACTCAATCGGAATCAGACGACTTCGACTACGAAGGCTGGGCCATCGGTCCCGCTGCAACTCCGGCAGCCGCCGCTGATGAGCCGAACGATCGCGCCGACTCCGCTGAGACGCTCGACGATTTCGATGGTTGGGACATCGCGCCCATTTCAGAATGTCTCACAGGCGCGTTCGCGAAGCCGTCCGCCACGCCCCGAGCGGTCGACCATCGCGCGGCCGGTGCCGACTCGCAGATCAGCATGAACGCCTTGAATGCAACCCCGCAGCGATCGGGAATCAGCGTCATTCACACCGCTCCGGTGGTCTCGACTGTGCGATACGATCCAGTCCGATCCGACGACCCCGCAGACTTCGGCGATTCCGACTCCGAGTCGGACGATTTTGACTCAACCGAGGGATTTCAGGATTTTACGATGCCGGCGCCGCGCACCTCTGAGCCGCAGCCGATCATTCACCAATCCAAAGCGACGGGCGTCCAGGCGGCGACCGTGACAACGGCGGGCAGGCAGGACACGCCCTCAGCGGCTGCATCGGCCGGCGATGTCGGGCTGACGAGGACGTCGCAGTCGGGGATTTCCATAACCAACATGACACAGCGCGATCGGCCGACTGAGCTGGTGCGACTGTGCACGAACACGTCCGTCGAGCTTGATCTCAGCGGTCCGGTCGATGCGGTGAACATCGTCGATCCGAACATCGCGGATATCATTGTTCCGACGCCGACGCGCGTGATCGTCGTTGGCAAAACGAGCGGCACCACCCAGCTGGTGCTCACTCTTGGACAGGGAGCGGCGCAGCAGCATCGCGTGGTCCAGGTATATGTCGAGCCGAACGTTCTGGTTCTGACCGATCTGATCCGCTCGCTCGCACCTCGGGCTGATGTTCGCGTTGCTTCTCTGAATGGTCAACTCGTTCTTCAGGGAATCGTATCGGACCCGATCACGGCGCGTCAGATCGAGGAACTTGCCCGCGCCTACCAGGGTCGCGATGTGATAAACCATCTCTCGGTCTCCGGCACGCAGCAGACCCTCCTTCGGGTGGTCGTCGCGGAGATCAACAAGGAAGCGCTACGGAATCTCGGGTTCAATTGGGCGATTGGCGCATCGGACTGGTCGCGCGACTTCTTCTTCGCGAACAACGTGGGGAGTTTGAACCCGACCACATTCACTTCGAGCGGACTGGCCAATGTTCTGAACGGTCAGCAGCTCTACAGTGTCGGAGCAGTCGGCAACGGCACGAACACCAACGTGACGTTCGGATTTCCAAAGGCCGAGTTGCAGATCTTCATGAACGCACTCCGTACGAACGGCCTGGCAAGAACGCTGGCCGAGCCGAATCTTGTAGCCATCAGCGGTCAGACGGCGACGTTTCTCGCGGGCGGCGAAGTGCCGATTCCGGTCGCCCAGGGCGGTGCGGTCGCCGGTGCAATCACGATCGAGTACAAGGAATTCGGCGTGCGCCTGGCATTCACGCCAACCGTCGGCGCGGACCAGATCATTCGGCTTCATGTGATGACGGAGGTGAGTGATGCCGTACCGGGTTCACGCCAGATCGACACGATTCCCGTTTTCACGTTCCGCACGCGCCGCGTCGAATCGACCATTGAGTGCCCGAATGGCAAGACCTTTGCAATTGCCGGACTGCTGAACGAATCGGTGAACGCAATCGCCTCAAAGATTCCGGGACTGGGTGATGTGCCGGTCCTCGGTCAGCTATTCAGTTCAGTTGACTATCAACGCTCCAATACGGAACTGGTCGTGCTCGTGACGCCGCATCTTGTCGAAGCGCTCGAGCCGGGGCAGGTTCCGCCGGTTCCCGGCCAGTTGATGCAACATCCGGACGATTGGGAGCTCTTCGGACTGGGCATGCTTGAGGGCGCGGCTCCACCCAATCGACAGCAGAGCAGCAAACCGGACAGCAATCAATCAGAGAACTCGAGCGGCACAGTCGTGCATGCCGCGCCGAAGCGGTCGATTCATTCCCGGTTGCAGGGCAACTGGGGGATTGAGGAGCGTGAACCGGGCGCTTTGTCGGACTGAACGATCGATTCGGACTTGCCGGTCGATCTGCATGGTCGATCGAGCCAAGGCTGGTATTGCGCTCCGCGTGGACGAACCGGCCTGAATCAGACATTCCGGAGCACGTGAAGCCTTCAACGGCGATTGAAGGCTTCGCCCTCTGCGCGTGGGTGATGAAAATGACTGAAAAGGAATCATCATTGTTCGCAAACAATCAGACGAGTGTCGATCCATTCAGCATGCCTGACGCGACCAAGACGCAAGTCATCGGCGATCCCCCTTCAAAGCAGGCGGGCACGCCCTCCGTTGCGGTCGCACCCGCCTCCTGGGATTCGACCGCCGCGCACGAAGTCGATGGCGAAGCCGTCGGCCACTGCGATATCGAGTCGATGATCAAGGATTACCGAATCATTCGCACAGTGAGCGAGACGTCCACGAGCATCGTGTACAAAGCCGAGGACGCGCGAACCAAACGCCGCGTTGCGATCAAGGTGATCTACAATCGCGACATACCCGACTTCGATCGAATCAACCGCGCGCGCGTCGAGATTGATCGACTGCGCCATCTGGCCCATCCCGGATTGGCTGCGCTTCTGGATGCGGGAACGACACGCGAAGGCCACTGCTACATCGTGAGCGAATTCATCAAGGGCGTCACGCTCAACGAGTACCTGTCGATTCACAAGCTGTCACTCGACGATCGGCTCTCGATCTTCGCGCGAATCTGCGAGGCCGTTCACTACGCTCATCAGCGCTGCCTTCTGCACCGGGACCTGCGGCCGAGCAACATCCTGATTGACGGCAAGTGCAGCCCGAAGCTCGTCGGCTTTGGTGTCGCCGGCGTGACCGATGTGGACATCGTGCCGGTCCGTGAGGATTTCGCCAAACGCGAATTGCGTGAGTTCCTCGTATACAAAAGTCCCGAGCAGGTCTCGGGACGGCTTTTCGATCTCGATGTACGCAGCGATGTCTATACACTCGGCGTGATTCTGTATGAACTGCTGACGGACCGCCTGCCATACAGTTGTGATTCTCAGAATGCCGGGGAAATTGTTCAGGCGGTCAGCAATGAGATGCCGCCCAAGCCCAGCAGCATCAAGGCCAGCCTGCGCGGCGATCTGGAAGCCATCGTACTGAAAGCGATGGAAAAACAGCCGGTCGACCGCTATCAGAATGTGCTCGCATTGTTGCACGATCTGGAGAACTACTTCGACCGGCGTCCTGTCGGCGCTCGCCGCGCGGGGGCGATGTATGAGTTTCGGAAGCTGGCGACGCGATACAAGTCGCGCACCATCTCGGTCGTTATCATGACCCTGGCCGTACTGGCATTCGGTTTGCACATTCACATGACCACTCGACAGGCGGGCCACCGGCGCGTTGTCGAAGTTGAGCAGCAGCTGGGCACGCAACTTGCCCTCGAAAAAACCGCGCGAGACATTGCCGCCCGGGAACGCGAAGCCGCGGTGGCCGCACTCGCGACCGAGCGTGCGGAGCGCGAGGCCATCAATGCACGAATGCAAGAAGTACAGGCGCAACTGGCGGATTTTGATGCTCTGCGTGATCGACTCACCCGGCGGGCCGAGACGGCCGAAGCGCGAGCCGACGCGATGCAGTCGATCTCCCGCTTCTGGGCTGTGATGTTGTCGTCGCCGAAGAGCGGCGCGGTGAAATGGCCGGGACTGGGCGAGATGCTGGAGCAGGCCTCGTCCAGAATCGAGAGGGACTTTTCAGACAACCCGGCTGGTCGTGCCACACTCCTGAACGACCTGGGCAGCCTGATGACGGCAGCGGGCGATCCGACGAGAGCCGCCGCCTTTCTCAACGATGCACTGTCGATTCGCAGCGACACGCTCGGCGAAGCCAATGCAGACACCATTGAGTCGATGAATAATCTGGCCTCGGCATTGTTCGCCACCGGCGACACGTCGAGTGCGGAACCCGTCTGCCGACGGCTCTTGGCTGCCACCGAAAGCGCCTTCGGGGCGGATGACCCTCGAACACTGACTGCGGCGAACAATCTTGCGATGACGCTCTATCCTCAGAAGAAGCTTTCGGAGGCGGAGACGCTGCTTCAGCGGGCGCTCGCGGGTCGCCGAGAAGCCCTTGGCGCGGATGACCGCCGCACGGGTGCGACGGCGCATTCGCTCGGACTGGTTCTGTTCGACCAAGGCCGCTTCGATGCTTCCGCGGAGGCTTTCCGGGAAGCACTGAACTGCTTCGGCGAAAAACTGCCCAGGTCGCACGTGAAGGTCGTGGACACGCAGAGCCGTCTCGGCGCTTCGCTTGCGGCGTCCGGCCGGTTCGACGAGGCGGAACCGTACCTGATTGATTCCTTTGATGCCCTTCAAGCAAAGTTGGGACGATTGCATCCGGATGTGATTGCCGCGCGGCAACGCATCATTGAAATGTATCGGACATGGGGCAAGCCCGAGAAGGCGGCAGACTTCGAGCAGTAATCGGACGGCCCGGTTTCCGGTCGCGGCCGCGATGAGAGGGCGTTGTGAAAAAACAGCACCGATCCTTACCTAATTCCGGTTGAACGGACAACCGAATATTCTTTGCGTAGTGCGATTGTAATCACGTCGCGTCGATGATTATAAGTTGACAGGTTCTCACCCTGATCGGCGGCGCGTTGGTCGATAATGACCGCACGAATTGATTCGCGGGGGGCATTCCAGGGTCGCACGATTGCGGTGGAACCCTCGCCCGGCGTATTGAGGTTGCCCCGTGCCAGGCCAGTCCAATTTAGTCAAAACGGTTCGCCTCAATGAAGAAGAACTCAAAGCGGTTCTGGATCGCCTGGATGCGGCCGAGACACAGGCCGTCAAGCGCAAACGGCGAAGCGAACGATTCGATTATCGTGTCAAGAACTGTGTCGTGAACTTTCATTCCTCCGGCGCAGGCTCAGCGGCTTTCTATCTGGTCCCCACGCGAAATATCAGTGCCGGCGGAATGGCATTCCTTCACGGCGGCTTCGTGTATCCCGGCACGCATTGCGTGATCCAACTCATCAGCAAGTTCGGATCCTGGAAGAACGTTGAAGCCCGCGTGGCGCGGTGCGACTACGTCGTTGGCGCTGTCCACGAGATCGGCGTTGCGTTTTCCGGAGAGATCGATCCCGCCGAATTCTGTACCCAGGCCGTGAAGACGCGCGTGCTGTTGGCGGAGGATGATGCTTCCGTTGCAAAGATCGCGAAGCTGTTCCTCTCACAGCTCAAGGCCGAAGTCGATTATGTGGAGAACGGTGCGCTGGCCGTCGATCTGGCATCCCAGAACATCTACGACGCAATTCTCATGGACGTGGACATGCCGGTGCTCAGCGGACTGGACGCGGTTCGGAAGCTTCGCGAGCACGGATATTCCGGCGTCATCGTCGCTGTCACGTCGATGACGCAGCCCGAGGACCGCGATCGCTGCCTGAACGCGGGCTTCGATCGCTACATGCCGAAACCATTCGATCGAGATGGTATCGGAGAGCTGATTGAGTCGCTCAAGCAGGAACCCCTGGTCAGCGCCTTCGCGCAGGACCCCCTGATGATGGATGCCGTTCGCGAGTATGTTATGGAACTGCCGTCGCGAATTCGCATGATTGAGGACGCCGTGCGCGGTGGCGACAAGCGCGGTCTCGAAAAGCTCTGTCGGGGACTCAAGGGCGAAGCCGGTGTGTTCGGCTTTGACCCGATCTCGTCCGCCGCGGCACAGGTTGAGAAACTGCTGATAGAACGGGGGTCGGAATCAGATCTGAAGCGGCAAGTCGAATCGCTGATGAAGCTGTGCTACCTGGCGAGATCGACGCCCCGACGTCAGCAGGCGCAAGCGGCGCAACCGGCCAATTCCGATGCCGCCGCCGGTCCGGAGCCGGCCGATCCGAAGAGCCTTCCCGACCAGTAAGCGGCCATTTGCGTTTCCGCTCATTTTCGCGGTCTGATTCGTTATCCCCAGAGAATAAGCCCGGTGTCGAATTTGTGCGCGAGATCCGCATTTCTGGGCAATACGCGAACGGCGTAGCCGTGCTGTCCGCTGCGATGGCACGGGACCTGCCCTCTGAACAGGAAAGTGTCGTTCTCGTAGCGTTCCTCGATCTGCATGATCTCGCTGTGCCCCTCGACGAGCCGTCCGTATTCATCCACGCGTCCGTGATACAGCTCGACCGACACGTCTTCCGGCTTGATCGCCCCGAGCACGACCTTGGCCCGCACGTTGACCGTTGCGCCGACGGGAAGCTCCTTCTCGTCGTTGGCGGTCACCTCATCGATTCGAATGCTGTGCCATTTGCCGGCGAGGTTGCGTTTCCAATGGGAGAGCGACTTGGCTGCGGCGTAGCTGTCGTCCATCAGCTTGCGTTGTCGGCGCGCCGCTGGAGCGTACATCACCGTGGCGTATTCCTTGACCATCCGCGTCGTACTGAACATCGGGGTGATGGTTCGCATCGACGCCTTCATTCGATCGACCCAGCCCCGCGGCACTCCATCAGCCCCGCGGTTGTAGAACAATGGCACGATCTCTTTCTCAAGAAGCTCGTAGATGGCTTGCGACTCGATATGATCGCGATCTTCGGCGTCCTCGTAGATGTGCCCCTCGTCGATCGCCCAGCCGTTTTCACCGTCGTAGGCTTCCGGCCACCATCCGTCAAGGATCGACAGGTTGAGTCCGCCGTTGGGTGAGACTTTCATGCCGCTCGTACCAGACGCTTCGCGCGGCTTGATCGGATTGTTCAGCCACACATCGACACCCTGTACCAGCATTCGGGCGACCGAAATATCGTAGTTCTCGATGAATACGAAATGGGGCCGAAACTGTGGGGTTCGCAGGAAACGCATCAGCTCCTTGATGATTTCTTTCCCCTTGTCGTCACGGGGATGAGCCTTGCCGGAGATGACGAACTGCACCGGGCGATCGCGACTTTCAACGATTCGTGCCAGCCGCTCCGGATCCCGGAAGAGCAAGGCGCCCCGCTTGTAGGGTGCAAAGCGTCGCGCGAAGCCGATCGTCAGCGCTTCGGGGTCCAGAAGCTCGTCAGCGGACTGCACTTCCGATGGCGGCGCGCCGCGTTTACGGAGCTGTTCCTTTGCCTTGCGTCGTGCAAAAGACACCAGTGCGAATCGGCGCTGCTCGTGCGCACGCCACAATTCGATCGCGGGAATCTCCTGAATGCGCCGCCAGGCGTCCTGATCCTCCGGCGTGTGCATTCGCTGCGGTCCGACGTACTGATCGAGCAGATGGGAGATTTCCGGAGAGATCCACGTGTCGGTGTGGATTCCGTTTGTGATTGAAGTAATCGGCACCTCATTGCGCGGCGCGCCCGGCCATACGTTGTACCACATGTTGCGCGAGACATGGCCGTGAAGCGCGCTGACGCCGTTCGCCGAACCGGCCAGCCGAAGTGCCAGCACCGCCATGCAGAACAGCTCCTGCGGGTCGGCCGCGTTGATCTTGCCGAGCGCGACGAATTCATCCATCGAGAGCCGAAGCTCCTTCAGATAGGGAGTGAGATACTCATCGAGCAGCTTTCGGCTGAAATGGTCAATCCCGGCCGGAATGGGCGTGTGCGTTGTAAAGACGTGACTCGGCGCAACGGCCTCGCGCGCTTCGCCGAAATCCATGCCGCTTTTCTGCATGCAGAGGCCAATGCGCTCAATGGAGAGAAATGCAGCATGGCCTTCGTTCATGTGACAAACGTCCGGCACCACGCCGATGGCATCCAGCATTCGGATTCCGCCGATGCCCAGCAGCACCTCCTGGCGAATCCGCATCACGTCATTGCCGCCGTAAAGCCGCTGCGTGATTTCTCGATCCTCGGGTGCGTTCTCAACCAGGTCTGTATCGAGCAGATAGAGCGGCACGCGCCCGATCTGGGCCCGCCAGCAGTGCACGTGAACGTCGCGAGGCCCGATCGGAAGCTTGATGACGTGGGGCTGGCCATCGGGCCGTTTCATCTGCGTGATGGGCATCTGGAAGAAATCGAGTGAAGGATACTCCTCAAGCTGCCAGCCGTCGGTCGCGAGCCGCTGCTGGAAATAGCCCTGCCGGTACAGAAGCCCGACACCGACCAGCGGCACGCCCAGATCGCTCGCGCTCTTGAGGTGGTCGCCGGCAAGCACGCCCAGGCCGCCGGAATAGACCGGCAGGCTTTCGTGGATTCCAAACTCCATCGAAAAGTAGGCAATCGTGCTCTTGGAGAGGTCGGGATTCTTGTCGCTGAACCATCCGCGACGGGTCATATAGGTGTCGAAATTATTCAGTACGCGCTGCAATTCCGCCAGATAGGCCGAATCCGAGGAAGCCTGATCCAGACGTCTCTGCGAGACGTGCCCGAGAAACTGCACCGGATTGCCGCCGACTTCGTCCCAGAGATTCGGATCGAGTCGCCGAATCAACTCCCGGCAGTCAGGGTTCCAACTCCACCACATGTTGTAGGCCAGTTCGCGGAGGCGCAATAGCGTCTCCGGCAGGGCGGGCACCACCGTGAAGGTGCGGAGTCGGTACATTCCGGTTGATTCCATCATGATCGCTTCCTTGCCTGATGACGCCTTTGGAGCGGAACCGGCCGATCGCCGGTTTTCGCGCCGGCGGATTACTGATTTGACGAATACCACTCGATGGTTCGACGCAGTCCCTCAGCGAACGGAACGACCGGTCGATACCCGATGACTCTCTCGGCCAGGGAGATATCCGCCCACGAATGCTTGATATCGCCGGGCCGCGGCGGGACGTATTTCGGTGTCACGCTCCTGCCCAGCGCTTGATTGATGCGGGCGATGATGTCATTGACGGTCACATGCTCCCCGCAAGCGATATTGATTGACTCGCCGCGGGTCTCCTTTGCGTCGATCGCCATCAGGTTCGCTGAAACGACATTCTCGATGTATGTGAAGTCGCGCGTCTGTTCGCCGTCGCCATAAATAATCGGCGAATCACCCCGGAGGACGGACGTCACGAACGACGGAATAGCCGCGGCGTACTGGCTCCTGGGGTCCTGTCGCGGCCCGAAGACGTTGAAGTATCGCATCGAAAGCGTCTGAAGACCGTAGCAGCCGTAGAAGACCCGGCAGTAGTTTTCGCCGGCCAGCTTCTGCACCGCGTAGGGGCTCAACGGGCTCGACGGCATTGATTCCTCCTTCGGGAGCTTCTCACTCTCGCCGTAGGCCGAACTACTTGCAGCGTAGACGAACCGCCGTACCCCGGCCCCTCGGGCCGCCAGCAACAGTTGGAATGTTGCCTCGATATTTGCGCGGTGACTCGTGACCGGATCGGCGATCGACTTGGGCACCGAGGGTACCGCCGCCTGATGCAGCACGACGTCAACTCCACGACACGCCGATTGGCATACCGCCGGATCCGCCGCATCGCCGACAAGAAGTTCGGCAATTTCTGCGCGGTGTGCTTTGCCTTCCGGCGTGAAAATCGGCTCGCCGTGCGCATCACGCAGCGCGGCCAGATTCGACGTCTTACCGGTGCTGAAATTGTCCAGCACGCGAACCCGATGACCGCGACGAACAAGACCTTCGACAAGGTGCGAGCCGATAAAGCCGCCGCCGCCGGTGACAAGCACATTCATGAAAAACCATCTCCCGAAGTGACCGATTCCTGGCCGCCGCTCCCTACCGCAGTCAGGTTCGTGGAAACGGGGCGACGAATCAGTCGCTAAGGCCGTCGAAGACCGGTAGTATCGGTATCCATCATCGGTCCGACGAGCACTCGGGATCGATTCGAAGTCTCGCAAACCGGTTGGGTAATCCTACAGCAAAGCCGTACTGTGGCAATTCTCGCATCGGCCGATCCTGCCACGCAGGGCCGTGCTTGCCGCTTGCGCAGGGCGTTCCACTTCGATGGGGCGGCCGTTCAGATCACCCGGCAACCGACCCGAATTTTAGATCACCGGGTCTCGTCCTTCCGGGAGAGCAATTCCCGAAGGACGCCGCCGGCCCAACGCTGATCATCCGGATCGGAGCTTTCCCTCAGAATTTCGCGCAAAATCTGCTCGGCCTTCCGTGGCTGATAATATGGCGTCCCTTCGAACGGGCGGTACATGTAGAACTTGGCCAGCCACAAATTCGGGACATGTGGATTCGTGTTTCGAGAGATCCGAACCGCATCGAGCAGCGCTTGTTCCGCGTGCTTCAGATCGCCCATCGCTTCGAAACACCGGCTCATTTCGATGTAATTGTGGACGACCGAATCGCGTGTGGGCAGTTTGATCACTCGCGCATGAATTGCCAGTGCGCCCGCCGGGTCGCCCTCTTGGCGGCGCTCGATCGCCTCGAACGTCAGCCGCCTGGCCTGATACGACGTCACGGGAATGACCATCAGCGGTGCAATCGGCGCGATGTTCCACAGCATCCGCCAGGTCCACCGATTGCGACCGAGCAGCATGGCGTGAGTCGCCGCGACCGCATAGACCAGAACCCAGAGTATCGTGTACCGCGTTGCCGCGGCCGCGACGGCAGCCACACCGATCACCCAAGCTGCTTTGGCACCCTTTGGCGGACACCCCGGTTTTTTTGCGGCGACGACGAGCGCCGTGATGAGCAAAATCAGCCCATAGAACCATAACTCTGCAATCGCGGTATCGAGATATGCAAGGTGGTCGCTCCTGCCGGCACCGTAAAGGGCCGCGAGGATTTTTCGGGCCCCCATCGTATCGAGTGCCCAGTGACTCAGAATCGCCAATGCCATAGCCAGGTAGGAGCGCAAGTCGCGAATGCGCGTTGTTAACGCCATGATGCAAATCACGGCTGCGCACAGCGCGCACACGATCGGGAGCGAATTCGACACGAAATGCCTGTCGGCTTCATCACTGCGCACAAAGAGGGCGACCCACTCCACGAGATCCGGCAGGTAAGCCATCGCCACGACGAAACCGAACCAGACCGACCGCAATCGGCTTTCGCGCGCGGCAGGCAAGCCAATCTCGCCGATCGAAAGTCCCAGCAGCGCGTGTCCGATAGTCGCCATCGCATCCTCAGGTCCGCGTCATTGGGATTCGCCGGCATGGAAATTCATCCAATCTGATCGGCGAATTTTGCCCGCGGCTGTCGATCGTTTCGCGTTCCGTGGTGCCGTCCATCCGTAGGTGAAGTTGTCGAAACGGCTTGTGGCTTGGCGCTCGCATAACGGTCGATATTTATCCAGGAGCAGTGAGTGGATCGCTCCATTTTGGGCCGCGCGCCCCGCGGCATACCATCCCATGGACGGCTCTCCCGAGGAGTACGGATTGTGCCAACTGAAGCGAACGATCCCGGCGCTGCCATAGGCAGTCGCGAAATTGATGCGATCCAGACATTGGCGGCAAGCCGCAAGATCATCCTCGAGGAACTGGGCAAGGTCATTGTCGGTCAGCACGAGGTGATCGAGCAACTGCTGCTCTGCATGTTCGCACGGGGGCACTGCATCCTGGAGGGCGTTCCGGGTCTTGCGAAGACGCGGGCGATCAGCTCGCTGGCGGCCACTCTGAGTCTGAGCTTCAATCGAATTCAGTTCACGCCCGATCTCATGCCGAGCGACATCACGGGAACGGAGATCATCGAAGAGAACAAGGCGACGGGGACTCGCTCGCTCCGCTTCGTTCAGGGCCCCATCTTCGCCAATGTGATCCTGGCCGACGAAATCAACCGGACGCCCCCAAAGACGCAGGCTGCGTTGCTGGAGGCCATGCAGGAAGGCCAGGTCACGGCCGCCGGTTTCACGCACCGGCTTCAGCAGCCGTTCTTCGTGCTGGCGACTCAGAATCCGATCGAGCAGGAGGGCACCTATCCGCTGCCGGAGGCGCAACTGGATCGTTTCATGTTCAAGGTCCTTGTGGACTATCCCACCGAGGCGGAGGAGCTTCGCATCATTGAACTGACGACATCGGACACGAATGTGGAACTTCGGCGTATATTCTCCAGCGCGGACATTCTTGCGTTGCAATCGGTCGTGCGCCGCGTGCCCTGCGCCGACCACGTCATGAAATATGCCATGAGATTGGCACGTCTGTCTCGTCCGCAGGTCGATGCATCGCCGCGTTTCATCAAGGACTATGTCAGCTGGGGCGCCGGGCCGCGCGCGTCGCAGAATCTTGTGCTCGCCGGCAAGGCCCGCGCAATCCTGCAGGGTCGATATTCCGTGTCGACCGAGGACGTCCGGGCTGTCTCGCATCCGGTGCTGCGGCATCGCATCGTTACAAACTTCAACGCGGAAGTGGACAGCATCACGCCGGACCGGATTGTCGACATGCTGCTCGACGATGTACCCCGCGCTGAAACGCCGGAGTTGGACGCGATCGGTGCGGGGCGAGTACTTGGCTGAACGGGGGGATTCCATTTTTGATACGCTCAGCTGACCACAGCGCCTATCTCGATCCAACCGCGCTGGCTCGCGTCAAGGGACTTGATCTGCGCGCCCGCCTTGTGGTTCAGGGATTCATGAGCGGCATGCACCATTCGCCGATGCGGGGCATCGCGGTGGAGTTCGCCGAGTATCGAAAATACTGTCAAGGCGATGATCTGCGCACGCTCGACTGGAAAGTCTATGGTCGAACCGACAAGCACTATATCAAGCAGTTTGAGCAGGAGACGAATCTGCGCGTGCTGATCGTCGTGGATTGTTCGGAGTCGATGGGCTACCGCCACGAACAATCACCGATGTCAAAGCGCGAGTATGCCACGACGGCCGCCGCGGCCATCGCATACCTCGCCCTGCAGCAATCCGATTCGGTCGCGCTGGCGACATTCGACACTCGGCTGCGAAAGCTCACCCGGTCGTCAAATCATCCGGGGAAGTGGCGGCTGGTCGTGCGGGAACTGGAACTGGCGGATGGCTCAGGCCGGACGTCGATTCGCGGGGTACTGGACGAAATCGCCGAGCGCCTGCATCTGCACCATCTTATTATTCTGCTCAGCGATCTGCTGGGCGATCCGCAGGACGTCCTGCGCGGGCTGAAGCACCTCCGTCATCGGGGCCACGAGCCGATTGTTCTGCATGTCATGGATGACGCGGAGTTGACATTCCCTTTTGAGCAGGCCATGCGGTTCGACGGTCTGGAAGGCGCGGGGCCGATTCTCGCCGAGCCACGCCTGATGCGCGAGCGGTATATCGACGAGGTTCGGAAATTCATCCGGACGGTGCGGCAGGGATGCCACGCTCAGGAAGCCGATTACGAGCTACTCAATACGCGCGAGCGGATGAGCGTTGTGCTCAGCTCATATCTTGCGATGCGAAAAAAACGCGGACTTCGACGGCGTTGAATGCCGTTCTGCGCGTGGGCGCCTTGGATTGAGGTCAGACTGTGTGGTTTGTTCATCCGGGAATTCTGGCGGCGACCGCGGGGATCTCACTGATTCCCGTGGTGATTCATCTGATTAATCGCCGTCGGCATCGCCGCGCGCCGTGGGCCGCCACGCAGTTCCTCCTGCTGGCTCATCGACGAAGTCAGCGGCGGATTCGACTGGATCACTGGCTGCTGCTTGTTCTGCGTACGATCGCGCTCATCGTACTCGGTGTTACCATCGCGCGCCCCTACGTCTCATCCTCGGCATCCGCATTGTCCTCCGTTTCCAAGGCGGTGGATCATGCGATCATCCTGGACAACAGTCTTTCCATGCAGGCGCGACGTGAAGACGGCGCCACATCCTTCGAAGCCGCCAGGCGCGCGGTGAGGAGAATTCTGACCGATATCCAGCCTCAGGATCGCGTGACCCTCGCGACGGCGGCGATGCCCGCGCGGGGATTGACCGATCGCCCGACACGGGACACGTCGAGTGTGGCTGCGCTAGTCGAAGCCGCAACTGTGACGTATGAGCAACTCGATCTGTCCGGTGCAGCCGCACAGATTTTCGACGCGCTTTCGCGCGTGCCCGCGGCGCAGGGGGGCCGCATTTTGTACTTCGTCACCGATCTCGCGGGTGAATTGCCGGCCTCTTTGGATCAGGCGATCGGACGGCTCAAGGCGGATCGCGTTGTGATTGTGAACGTCGGGCCCGCCGGTCGCGAGAATGTGGCAGTGACAGATTTGCGATTCGATTGTCCGATTCCCGGAGGTAGTCTGCCGACGCCGATTCGCTATCGCGTGACGAATTACGGAGCCGGCGACGCGAAGAACATCCGTGCCCGCGTCTCGATCGACGGCCGCTCGGTGCATGAGTCCGTCGTGCCCAGTCTGGCTTCCGGCCAATTTGTGGATGAGCGGTATGAACTGACGTTCGGAAGCGCGGGTCCGCATCTCGTGACCGTCGAGCTTGTCCACAACGAGAAGGATGTGCTCTCTGCCGATGATGCGGTTCATCGCGTCGCGGATGTGCCTGAATCCGTGCGCGTGCTGTTGATCGAATCGAATCATTTCGCGGCTGCTTCTGAACAGGACCTCTTCTTTCTTCGCGTTGCACTCAAATCGCGCAACGTCGGGTCCGGCGACCGCGCTATTCTGGTTCGAACGGTATCGCCGGCCGAACTGGATTCGGAAATTCTTGGCGCCCATCACGTCATCGTCTGGGGCGGCTCTCCTCGATTGACCGTCCGGAGTGCGGCCCGTTTGAAAAAGTTCGTATTTGACGGCGGTGGATTGATTCTCGCGCTGGGCGCGGATTTTGATCGAGGTCTGGATCGGGCGATGTCGCATGGAGCGGCCGCATCGACGCCGGCGGAGCCGGACATCCGGGAAGCCGCAGAGTCACCCGGCTGGTCTGAGTTCCTGCCCGATTTTGAGATCGGCGCCCCTCTGCGCGTCGACGATCTCGAAGCCTGCAACATACATTTCGAAGCGCCTGATCCAGGACAGCAGGTGTTTTCGGATTTCATCGGTCGCGAGGGTGGTGGACTGACGCGGGCGGTGGTTCGATGCGTCTGGCCGTTGACGCGGGATTCCGCAGACACGCAGACGGGGGTGGGTGCGACCACGCGGGAGAGCGCGACAATCACCGGGACGTCGTCCGCGGAGGTGCTGCTTCGCTACTCGAACGGTCTCCCGGCGGTTATCAGCCGACGGATCGGCGCGGGACGTGTCGTGATCATGACAACGGGACTGACCATGTCGGAATCGTCGCTGCCGTCGCGACCCGATTTCGTGCCGTTCGTCCTCAATCTGGTCGCGCAAGCGATTGGCGACTCGAGCGAGCGGCTGAATATCGAGACGGGCGAACCGTTCATTCAATCGCTGAGCGGCGCGGTAGCAACGTCGATGAGCGTCACTCGTCCGGACGGCGCCCAAGTCGATGCGACGATCGGAGTGATTGGAAATTCGCTGGCGGCGGTGTGTTCGGATACGGCGCTTCCCGGTGCGTATCGATTGCGCAATGGAGGTCGTGAACACTGGTTCGCCGTGAATATCCGGAGCGGAGAAAGCGATCTTCGTATGGCCGATGACGATGCCGTGATGGCGGCATTCGGCCCGGGCGTCCTGATTGTTTCAGATCCGGCCGAAATCGTCAGTCGCAGCGACACAAACGCGCCGAGCGAACTGGCGGGTTATTCGGTGTATATGCTGGTCGTGTTCGTTCTTGCGGAGACGTTTGTCGCTACGGCGGCGGGTCCGAGAGCATGAAATCGGCGATTGAATGGCTTCTGGGACTGGAGCGAGTCCGCCTCGACGGCGACTCGGTGCTCTCATTGCGATTTGAATCACCGCCGGCTGCTTGGATCATGCTGATCGGCGCGGTCGTCGCGGCCGTACTCGTTTATCGCCTCTATCGCCGCCAGCGCGTGGCGTCTCGATGGCGCTGGGGACTGATGTTCCTGCGATTCAGCGTGATCATGACGGCTTTGTTCATGTTGAGCCGGCCGGTGATTGTCCTGCAGCGGAATGAAGTCGAGCGTTCGGTCGTTGCCGTGATGATCGATTCGTCGGGCAGCATGCTGACGACCGATGTGCCGCAGTCGCAATCGGCGAACGGTCCCGCGAAAGAGGATGTGCCAAACGGTGCCGGGCGGGAGTCCGCGAGTCGCTGGTCTGCCGCGGTGCAGAGCGTGTTTTCGTCGCAGGGCGGCCTGGCTTCGCGTCTGATTTCGCGTCACGACCTGGATGTGTGGACGTTCAACTCCGGTGCGACTCGCGTCGGACGGGCCAGGAATGCGAGCGAGCTGGACGAACTGGCCAGGCGGATTGACCAATCCGCAATCGTTCGGGGCGCCACGGATCTGGCATCATCCCTGCTCCAGGTCATGGACGCCGGTCGCAGCACACGACTTGCCGGCGTCGTTGTTCTCAGCGACGGTCGTCAGTCGGCTAATCAATCGGTCGAGTCAGCGCTTGCGGTGGCCGAGGCCCGCGGCGTGGGGATCTATACGATCGCCGCGGGTTCGAGCCGAGCGCGTCCTGATGTGGAGGTCTCGTCGGTGTGGGCAGTCTCGGACGTGTTTGTGCGCGACGCAGCCAGGGTGCAGTGTCAACTTGATCTGCGCGGTGTCGTGGAAGCGTTGCGTGTGATGCTGCAACTGCGAGACAAGGCGACCGGCCAGATCTTTGCGGAGCGCGCTGCGGATGTCGCCGGCGGCGCGATGACGTGGCGCGGCGAATTGCTTTACTCGGCCGATGCGCCGGGATTGCGAACGCTTACCGTGGCGGCGCTGCCTCTCGCGGGCGAAGAGAATGTGGAGAACAACGAGGCAGACCTGACGATCAAGGCCCACGATGCGACGGTGTCTGTCCTGTATGTCGAAGGCGATCCCCGCTTTGAGTATCGCTTCTTGAAGAATCTCCTGATTCGCGAGGCGACGCTCGACAGCTCGATCCTCCTGCTCAGCGCGACGGCCGGCTTTGCTCAGGAAGGGACTCGGCCGATCACTCGGTTTCCACAGAGCATCGATGAACTGGGACGCTACGACGTGGTGATTCTTGGCGACGTCGACCCGCATGGGGACTGGATCAGTCCGGTGCAGGAATCCATGCTGGTCGATTTCGTGTCGAATCAGGGGGGCGGACTCGCATTTATCGCTGGTGAACGCCACATGCCGCAGCAATTGCGACGATCGAAGCTGGAGCGGCTGTTGCCGGCCCGACTGTCGCCGACGTTTGATGGATCCTATGGGCGCGAGATGACGGAGCCTTTTCGACTTCGGCTGACAGCGGAGGGACGCGACAGCGCCATCTTCCGTCTGGCGGATGCCGACGTCTCCTTGCGTGATGCGCCGATGACGGCCGGTTGGTATTGGTATTCGACGGTGCGCGGCGCTGCACCGGGTGCCGTGGTTCTGGCAACGCATCCGTCGGCACAGGCGGAGAACGAATCGATGCCGCTGGTGGTATTGGGGCGGTTCGGCGCGGGGCGGACATTCTATCTCGGCAGCGATGATGCATGGCGTTGGCGGCAGTATGGCGGGGAAGCCTTTCATCAGCATTTCTGGCTGCAGGTAATCCGAACGCTGGCGCGTGGCAAACGATTCGGCGCTCAAGGAGGCTGGCGGATCGAAACAGACCGCCGTCGCTATGAACTGGGCAGCGAAGTCCAGGTCGAATTGCTCGCTGGCGACTCGCAGGAGGCGTCGCTCCCGGTCTATCCCCGCGTGGTGGTGACAGACGACACGGGCGCGCCGATCGAGCGCGTGGAACTGAGACGCGTTGAGGGAAGCGTCGATCGCGCGCGCGGGAGCTTCAATGCCATCCGTACCGGCACGCTAAAAGTCGAGGCGGAAGACTTCCGATCGGCTCTAAATCAGGAGGCGCCGTCCCGGCTGATCGTTGTACGCGCGGTCGATCGTGAAATGGACCGCCGGGAAGCGGACGACGAATTCCTGATGCGACTTGCCCACGCCGGCGGTGGGCGCACCGCACGGCTTGGTGATGATCTATCCGAAATGATCGATGCGATTCCGGATCGAAGCGTGCAGATACCGGCGGACATCGAGGAAGCCATCTGGGACACGAAGTTCATGCTCATCCTGTTCACGCTCCTGATCGGGGCCGAATGGGTGACGAGAAAGGCGATGGGCCTGGCCTGATTTGACCTTCGATCGGCCGATCACGCGATATGACCAATGATCACGGCGACATTCTGCGAGATCTGGCGGGCGTCAGGCGCCGGCTGCGGACACTGCTTGCGCTTGAATCGCTGGGCCGTATCGTCGTCGTTGTGATTCCGTCGGTTGCGCTGACGGCCGTGCTTGATTGGTGGGTGAATTTTCCGTGGTTGCTGCGGGCTGGCGCATTGGCCGGCGGTATCCTCTGGATGGCCCTCGCGGTTTGGCGGCGCGTGCTTCGCCCGTTGGTCGCGCCGATACCCCTGGATCAGATCGCACTACGCTGGAGCGCGATTACCGACGTTGAGCGTGACGAGATCGCCGGCGCGGTCGAATTCATGGACGGTCGGGGCAGCGGTTCAGCGGAGTTGTGGGAGCAATTGATCAGTGAGGCATCGTCGCATGGTCCGTGGCAGACGCGCAGGCGCGGACTCAACGCGAACCGTGCTACATGGTCGGTCGGCTCGGCACTCTTGCTGATGATTGCAACAATCAGCGTGAGCATCCTGCTTCCGGAATTGGCCGACGTGGGGCGATCCCGCGTCTTTACACCCTGGCTCGCGACGGAATGGCCGCGGCGCGTGCGTATCGCCCCTTTGACAGGTGACATGACCGCGGCGCTCGGTGAAAGCGCTACGCCGGCCATGTCCATCGAACGCGGCGACCACCCGTATCTGCGTGCCTTTATCGAATGGGGACCGGTCGGCGGTGAGCGACGGCGCAGCCCGATGCGCCGAGAATCCGACGGCTGCTTTCGATTCACGTTTGATAACGTCTGGTCGCCGATTGAATATGCCTTCGTCGCGGGAGACGACGACACGCGTGATCGGTTCTCGCGCATCGCCGTGGCGCGGCGGCCCGAAGCCGAAGAATCGCGGCTCATCGTGCAACCTCCGGACTACGTCGGTTCGGACGCGGCCGTCGTCCATGTGCTCGGAACCGAGCCGGTGACGACCGTGCGAGGTTCGCGGGCGACCATCGAGGTGTCGCCGCGCATGGCGGGTGACTCCTCCGCGCCGACCATTGGTGGCAGCGTGGTCTTCGACAGCGGAGACACGATTGAGCTGCACATCGCGGCGGACGACTCGTTGGCGGAAGTTGGCGAGGGAATTCAAAGGCCGATTCTTCGCGCGGCTTTTGTAGTCAAACGGGGAGGAGGTTTCCGGATTCGGTTAATCGATCGAGGGGGGCTTGAGTCTCAATCAGAAGTCGGTCACGAGCTTGTGGTGAAAGACGATGAACCACCGACTGTTGAGCTGCTGGAGCCGGCGGCGGATACCGAGATGACGCTCCACGGCGCGCTGAATGTCGTCGCGCGAGCGCGAGACGATCTGGGCTTGACCGCTCTGGTACTTAGTGCCGCTGTTGAGGAGAACAAATGGCTCACGATCTGCGACCTACTGGCCGAAGGCAAATCCGATTCTCCGGTCGCGGCAGAGGCTGTGGTCAGCGTGGCGCTTCCAGTCGCTGAACGCTCAATAGCATGGCGGCCTCGCACGATGGAACCGCCGTTGAAGGAAGGCGACATCGTGGTTCTCGCGGCCGCGGCGCAAGACGGATTCAAACGGGACGGTCTCAGCCACGACGTGCGTCGGTCTGCGTCGCGCAGGGTGCGAATCGTCTCGGAGGCTGATTTGGCGGAGTTGCTGCGTCAATCTGTCAATGTGTCCGCGACCCGGCTGCGCGGTTTGGCCCGCGACCTGCATGCGTCGATACGGGAATCAGTAGCCGTCGATGAAGGTCCGGCGGTTCGTCGCGCGATGTCTGATCGTGAGCGCGACCGGGCTGCGCAATTGTCACGGGAACTTCGACGCATTTCAGAAGCAGGCGCGGAGACAGCGACTCAGTTGCTGGATGTCGCGCGGCGTGCCGACCGAAACCGGGCAGCGCGTCTGGATGTTGCGGCTCAGGCGGAGCGCCTGGGCCGGTCCATCGCTCGGTTGTCGCGGGAGCAACTGCTCGACGCGGCGTCGACCGCGGAGCGTGCGTCGGAATCTCGACGTCCCGAAGAGCAGCATGCCGCCCTGGAAGAATCAATCGGGGCGCAGCGGCAGGCGCTGGCGGAATTCGCTGACTTCCTTGAAGCGCTGCAACGCTGGAGCGAATTTGCGGATGCCGGGCGAGTGATTCGCGATCTGCTCGATCGGCAGGAGGAACTCATCAGGCAGAGCGGTGCGCTGGCACGCGAGACCCTGTCCAATTCGATCGAAGAACTGAGCGCGGCCCAGCAGAACGCACTGGCCGATCTGGGTGCGTCACAATCACGGCTTCGTTCGGAGTCAGTCGCGGCCTTTCGCGGGTTGAATGAACTCGCAGCGACGTTGGCGACGTCGGATCCCGCGTCGGCAACGACCCTCATTCGCGCAGCGGCGATGGCGGCGGAGTCGGCGATTATTGAAAACATGGCTTCGGCATCGGCCGAGATCGAACGAAATCGACTCCGCGGCGCGCGGGAGAGCCAGGCTTCGGCGGCCGATGGACTGCGCCGGGTGCTGGCTTCGATGGAGCAGAGGATTGACCGAGAACTAGCAGACCTGTCGCGCGACGTATCCGACCTTGCCGGCGCGGTCGAAAAGCTGCTTCGCGCGCAGGAGGCGCTGATTGAGCAGGCGCATTCGCTGCCGGAACAGAGCGCGCAGCCGCTGGAATCTCCGCGCCTCGCCGATCGACAAAGGACTCTGGCACAAACTGCCGAGGGCGTGTCAGGCCGGGTCAACGGCGTCGACCACGAAGCGATGTCCGCGAAGTTTGCATTGCTCACGGCCGCCGCTCACATGGAGACAGCCGGCAAGGCGTTCGATCTGGGCGAGCTTCGAGCGGGGACACAGGAGCAGGAAAACGCCCGGTTCCAGCTCATGGATGCGCTGGAGTCGCTCCAAGCGATGCAGGAGCGAATTGAACGCGCGATGGCCGAGCGGGCCATGGATGCCATTCTTGTTGCACTGATTGAACTGCGTGAGTCCCAATCCGAACTGCATCGCGAAACTGGAACAGTGGCGGCGCGGACCGGTTCCTCCGAGCGACTCAGTCGCGTCGAGAGCATCAGGGTCAAGGCGCTGGCCTCGCGGCAGGCGGAATTGGCTGCTCCGCTTGAGCGCATCACGGAACGAATCACCGAGAGCATCGTCTTCCGCGCGGTGTGCGATCGGATTGGAGAGCACATCCGAATCGCGGCTCGGCAGCTGGCCTCCGGCGAGTCGCATGCGGCGATGACCGAGCAGTCCGCGGTGCTGTCACATCTCGATCGATTGATCGCCGTCATGGAGATTCGACCCGAAAAGCGGAATGATCGATTCGTCGAAGCGGAACAGGGCGGTGGCGGCGGGGGCGCCGGCGAACCAACGAGGAGCCGGCCGGTGCCGCCGCTGGCGGAGCTTCGCGTGTTGAAGCTGTTGCAGGTCGACCTGAAGGCTCGCACGCGGGCGCTGGCTGAAACCTTGCCGGAGCCGCTCAAACGAAGTGAGGAACAACTTCGAGAAATCCAGCGGATCGGCGACGAGCAGCGGTCCCTGTACGAACTGTCGTCGAGGATGGTGGATAGTGCGAAGGGAGATTGAATGATGCGACGCACGACCCGAGTCGGAAGCCTCATCATCGTGACCGGGTTGGCCGGAGCGACCGCATGGTTTCCGGCAGTCGGTGATGACACACCGGCAACGGTGACGACCCGGCCGGCGGCGTCGTCCGATGAGATGGTTGAGCCGGACGATCTGATTGACCCGGAACTCGTCGAGCAGTTGTCGGGTGGGGGGACGACAGCGCGTGATTCGGTGGAGTCCACGCTGGATCAGATGAAGTCCGCCGCGATTCGCCTGCGCGATCAATATGATGCCGGACCGATGACACAGAGGCTTCAGGAGCGCGCAATCGCAGGCATTGATCAGATGATCACCGCGGCCGAGCAATCGGCATCGTCCCCGAAGCAGGCTTCCAGACGCCGGTCGACGGCGAAGCCGCGGCGAGCGGAGCAGAAAGGCGAGCAGTCGCGCGAGAAATCCACCGACGGAGCGGCCAATCAGAAGGGCGGTGGCACCACGGAGAAAAGTGACGGTCGCGTCGAGAAGCAGGCGAAGGATGCCGAACGCGCTGATCTGGCGCGGCGCTGGGGGTTCCTGCCGGAACAGGATCGCGACGCGGTGCTGGAAGGGTTCGACGAAGATTTCATGCCCAGGTATCGCGATGAGATTCTGCGATATTACCGAAATTTATCCGTGGAAGCATCGCGTGAGTAGGCGTGCGCCTCTGTTTCGTTTGCGTTCGCGGTCGGGGCGCTGAATTGAAAGGGCTCTCAATGCGCCGAGTGATTCTCGCTGTCGCTGTCATGCTTCCGGTATTCGTATGGCCGCGGAGTGAAGCCGCCTCGCGCGTCGAGGAGGATGCGCCGCCCGCTTCCCAGCCGGCCGACGCGAATCGCGGAAAATCCCTGGGCGCCGGCGACTCGGAAACGACCACGACGATCGAACAACCCACGCCGGAACTCGAGTCCGCCGTCGCGCGGGGGCTCGAATGGCTCGAAAAGCAACAACTGCCGGATGGTTCATTCGGAGGGCAATCGCAGTATGGGCGACATGTCGGCATCACGTCACTGGGCGGGATTGCGTTTGTCGCGGAAGGAAGCCTGCCCGGCCGCGGTCGATATGCACGCGTCGTGGATCTTTGCTTGAAATTTGTGCTGGACTCCTGCTCGGAGCAGTCCGGCCTGATCACCGCGGAGACTTCATACGGTCCAATGTACGGCCACGGATTCGCGACGTTGTTCCTGGCGGAAGTGTACGGGACGTCCGCTCGTTCGGAACTTCGCGAGAAACTTCAGAAGGCCGTCGCGCTGATTGTTCGAACGCAGAACGAGCAGGGCGGATGGCGGTATCATCCGGTCCGAGCGGACGCGGACATCTCCGTCACGATCTGCCAGATCATGGCGCTTCGTGCGGCGCGCAATGCCGGAATCGCCGTACCAAAAAGCACCATCGACCGGGCCATCAAGTATGTTCAAGACAGCCAGGAATCGGACGGTGGTTTTCGGTACATGCTCGATTCGTCGGGGTCCATGTTCGCTCGATCGGCGGCCGGGGTGGCAGCGCTGCAATACGCGGGCGTGTACGATACAGCGCCGATTCAGCGAGGTATCGCGTACCTCGAACGCTTCACCCCGGGGTTGACGGAGGAGCAGACGCACTACTTCTACGGCCATTATTATGCGGCACAGGCGATGTTTCAGGCTGGCGGCTCGCACTGGGATCGCTGGTGGCCGGCAATTCGCGACGAACTGATTTCGAAACAACTGACGGACGGATCCTGGAGAGGACAGGCCGGCAGCGAATACGGTACGGCCATGGCGCTGATTATCTTGCAAATCCCCAAGCAGACTTTGCCGATCTTTCAGCGGTAGACCGCTGCGAGCAAAGTCACGATGAGCTCAGTTCTTCTTCTAACTCTGATGTTTAACCTCCTGGGGCCGGCTCAGTTGAATGACTCTGCCGACGTATCGTCGCGTGGCGTCGTCAATCCGCCCGCTGTCATCGTGACGACACTCGACGGCAGAGAGTTCGACGGCTCGCTGGTAAGCTGGTCGGCGAAGGGGGAACTTGAAATTCGCATCGCCGATCATTCTCGCGTCATTCTGCGCGCCGATGAACTCGACCTGGTGCAGATGGCTGGCGCTGAGCGGCGGAGTTCGGCGGCTGCGTGGGAGGTGCGGCTGGTCGACGGCAGCCGATTCGGCGCGATGATCGAGGGCGCGGACGACGAGCACATACTGTTTCAGATTGACGGGGTCGGCGGAATCCGGCAGCCGATCGATGCGATCCGATCGGTCATGCGCGCCGGCACGAATCCTGTCCCGACCGCTGCCGAAGAATTGAAGTTGGGTGCCGATTCCGCGATCGACCGGGTGCGGCTTCAAAACGGCGACAATGCGTACGGCATCCTGACGGCTGTTGATGCCGAAGGCGTGACATTCATCGGCGATGACGGCGAGTCGGAGGAACGCTTCGAGTGGGATGTCGTCATGGCATTGAACTGCGGATCCGATCGGTCTGGCATCGAGAGGAACGAGCGCGGCGGCTGGCTGGTCCGCATGGACCAGGGTGCGGAACTGGCGTGTGAATCAATTGATCTCGATGGCAAGTCGTTCAGGCTGAAACTGCGCGGCGGCGTTGAAGTGTTGGTCGAGGTCAATCGAATGTTGGCGATTGAGTCGGCGCGCCTTGATCGCGTTTGGTTGTCGCAGGTGAATCCTGTGTCATACGAAAGCATTCCCTTCTTCAATACCTCGTGGCCGCTGGGAATTGACCAGAATGCAATCGGCGGCACGTTGCAGCTCAGTGGACGGGAATATGCCCGGGGGCTGGGACTTCATTCGGCCTGTCGGGCCACATGGCGCGTTCCGGTCGGCTGTCGACGATTGACCGGCTGGGTTGGTATCGATGACTCGGCCGGTCCGAAGGCGAATGCTGATTTTGTCGTCCGCGCCGGGCAGCGGGTGATCGTCAAGGAGTCAGGTCTTCTTTACGGCGAGCGGCCCCGGCGGATCGACGTCGAGCTTGGCGATGACGTCGAAATCTCAATCGACGTGGGCTTTGGCCGGTTCGGCGACGTGCATGATCGCGTGAATTTCGTCAATTCATGCCTGAGGCCCTGATCGGTTCCGGCTGTCTAAACCCCGTGAACAGACCGAAGTCGCCACATCCTGATTGTGTCGTTCGTTCGATCGACCTAAGATTCCGTGCGTGACGGCTATTTTGTCCGAAAGCCCGTTGGCGAAAATTCGCCTCCTCTTGCTCGACGTCGATGGGGTGCTGACGACGGGCGAATTGCCATATCTTGATGCAGGAAATGAGCTTAAGGCATTTCATGTGCAGGACGGGACAGCGATCAAGCTTTGGAAGCGGTGCGGCGGTTTGGTTGGAATCGTCAGCGGGCGCGATACCCCGGCCGTCACGAAACGAGCGAAAGACCTCGGAATCGACGCCGTCTATCTGGGAGTGGCGGACAAGCTTCCGGCGTATGAGGCGATGCTGAGCCAATGCGCGGTGGAAGAAGACTCGGTCTGCGTCGTGGGCGACGACTGGATGGATCTCGGCCCGATGCGGCGTTGCGGCTATCCGGTGGCGGTGGCCAACGCACTGCCGATCGTGAAAAGGGCGGCTCGGTTTGTGACGCGGCGAAGCGGCGGCCGAGGAGCCCTTGCGGAGGTGGTTGAGCGGCTACTGCGTCTGAATGGGAAATGGATTGACGTGGTCGGAGAACACCTTTAGGCGGTCTGATTGAAACGTGGCGAAAGCGCCCGACCGATCACTGATAGAAGCAGGTTTGAATGCAAAAGAAGATTTTACTCGCGGCGACGCCCGTATTGATGGCGATCGGTGCGTATCTCCTCTTCTCCTCGAACGATCAACTGACGGAAACCACGTCGGACGGTCAGGGGATCGAGGCAGTTCGGGAATTCGTTTCTGTTCCGACGACCCAGGGCGCGCAATCCTTCGGAGACGTGCGCGTTCCGATCAGCCCCGGTGAGGAATCGCGATTCGTCGTACTGGATGAAGTGTCCGGTCGCCCGAAGTATGCGTTCGAGGCCCGGAAGTGGTTTCCGCAGAACGACTCGGAATATCACGTCGAGCAGATGCTCATCACGATCTTTATGCCGCGGGGCGAGATGACCTATATCTCCGCGGACCAGGCCGATGTCACCGTCGCCCAGAAAACCAAGAGCCACGTCGACGCGCAGCGCGGCGTGCTCCGAGGCAATGTGCGCGTCATTATCGATCGAACCACGACGGCATGGCGGCAGGAGAATCCGGACCGCGCTGAAATGAACCAGCATCCGGACGAGTTGATTCGCATTGAGATGGATTCGGCACGCTTCGATATGGACCGCGCCGAACTGTTGTCCGACAGCACCGTGGTGGTGGATGGGCGGGAGGCCCGCATCGAAGATGTCAGCGGCCTGACAGTCAAGTGGAATCAGACCGACAATCGCGTCGAACTTCTTCATCTGGAGCAGGGCGGCAGGATGACTCTGCGACGGGGGGCCAATCTTGTCGAGTTCGGCCTTCCGGGCGAGGAGCGAAAGCGCCGGCGCGGCGATGCCGAAGAGTCGAAATCCGTCTTGCTGAATGAGGAGTCCGAAGGCGCTGAAGGTGCCGCCGTTGCGGCGACCCACGGTCAGGCGGCGATCGGCGCAACGGGCGCGGCGAACACGGACGAACGTGTTCCGCTTGCTCGCGCGAATGAGCCGATCTCGGTCAAGGCCATGAGTGCCGATGAAGCGGCATCGGAGATCCGGCTGGAAGGCGCGCGGTTCATGGCTAACGTCGCGCAATCGATTTACGATGATGACGATTCAAGAGGCCTCCGCGAACCGGATGCACTGGCGGCGGATCTGGAGGCGATCAAATCCGAATCGCGGGGTGGCATGGCCGATCCGTTGGTGAAGGAGTCAGATGTTCGCAGGAATGTCAGTTCGGACTCCACAGGTTCTGTGCTGTCACCGAAGGGGGCAAAGCGAATCAACACATATCGCGTTGTGTTCAATCATCAGGTGGCGGTCGAGCAATTCCGCGCCGGCGTGGCCGTCGGGAGGATGGACGCGGAGCGACTGGAGGTCCATTTCGATCTTGGAGGGCAGCAGCGCGATCTAATGTCACCGGAACGGGGAGACGGTGCAATCAAGGCAAATCGCCCGGCTGGCGTCGAGCCTTCGTTTCAGCGCGATGCAATGGGGACGGCATCGATCAATTCGGGACCGGCCGGCGAGACGCCGGCGGTGGCGAGCCGCGAGGACGTGGCAGCCGCCCGCGCAGACGCGGCTGAGGCCGATGCGGGCGAAGATGTAATCGTGCTGACCTGGAACGGTCCCCTGGAATTGCGCCCGCTCTTTGTGCCGCCTGGGGAACAGAGCGGCAATCGATTCGATGCGATCGCCAGCGGTGAGCCGGTTGTTGTGACGAGCGAGCGTGGAAGCGCGGATTGCCTGCAGCTGGTCTATCGCGGAGAGCGAAAACAGATATGGCTGTTGGGTGCCAGTGAAGCGCCTGTCGTGATGTCGGTCGATGCGGATCGGCGCTTGTCCGGGACCGAGGTGTTCTTCGATCGGCGGCGCGGCCTGGGGCGTGTCGAGGGCGCCGGCTTCATGGTGGATCGGCAGACCGGCGCGTCGAAGTTGCCCCGGAAGGCCGGGGAGTCCGGCCCCGTGGCGCTGGTTTCGGTGAAAGAGGATGCGCCGGGGGATCGGTTGTCAAAGCCGGGCGAGCCGGTTGAGATTCGATGGTCGCGCGGGGTCGACCTGGAGTTGGGCGTGCGCTCTGTCGAGCGAGTCAACGAGCAGACGGGCCGATCGGAACTCCGGGATAAGGAGTTCCTGCGGCGGGCGTGGTTCCACGGCGACGTGCGCTTCAGCCGCGGCGACGAGCATCTCGAATCGGAGGAGGTGGCTGCAACTTTTGGTGCGACACCGGCGTCTTCGGACGGCGCGGATACGTCGGACGCGATCGAGCACCTCAATATGTCGGGCCAGGTTCGGCTCAGTCGCGGGGATGATCGAATCGAAGCCGAACGGCTGGATGTTCGGATGGCGCGAGGACCGGATGGTCGCAGCGCGCCCCGCGCGGTCGATGCGGTCGGCGAGGTGCTGGCGAAGCAGGGTGAACGCGAGATTCGAGCGAATGTCATGAAGGTGACGCTGAATCAGTTTGCCGACAAGACCGTCATGGCACCGGACGGCAAGACGCCGATCGTTGGCAAGGCTCGTCTGGGCATTGAGATGCTCGACGCCACCGGACGTGTCTCGGCCGTCGACCCGGCCCACAACATGCGGATTCGCGATGCGGAATCGCTCAAGGCGGCGATTCGCAACGGCGAGGAGATGGTCAGAGTATCGATCGTCAGCCCCTCGCCGGAGATCTTTGCAAAGGCGCGCTTCGGAGACATGGCGATTCACGGCCATCAGATCGAGATCGACGCGGACAAACAGAGTGTCGACGTTCCCGGTTCGGGAAAGGCCTGGATGGTCACATACGAGGATTTCGGCGGCCGTCGCCTGGCGAAACCGACGCCGGTGAAGACGACCTGGACCGGGCAGATGCAGCTTCGTCTAGCGAAGGACTACGGCGTCTTCGTGGACAACGTCCGGAGTTCGACCGACGAATTCACTTTGAACTGCGACAAACTGACCATTCGTCTTGCCAAGGCCCCGGCGAAGGAAAAGAAGCCGAAGGGGCGCAACTATCTTGATCAGCTTGCGTTTCTCGGCGAGATTCGGAATGACCGCGCCGAACTGGAATTCAAGGACAATATCACGGTCAAGCTGGATCAGAAGCGGCCGGTATACGTGGTGGCGGAGGGGCACGCGGAGGCAATCAGCAGCACGTTCGGGCCGCCGACTGCGGATTTTCCTCGTGGCCGTCTGATGAGCCGGGCTCGAATCGCCGGACGCCAGATCGTGGCGGACCTTCGGACAGAGCAGATGTCCGTCCCGTGCGAAGGCACTCTGCTGATCGAGGACTACCAATTCGAGGACGCATCCGGCAAGGTGCAGCGCCGACGATCGTCGCATGTCGCCAGTCCGATGATGAGTTCGGTGCGAAGCGACGGGCCGAGTCAGACGCTGATCGAATGGGGGAACGCAATGGACTTTTTTGTTGATCGCGCGCTGGTGTCCTTTGACAAGAACGTGCGCATGCTGCACCTGTCCGGGCAGCAGGTCGTGATGCGCGACGAACTGGCTGAGGCGTTCGATCTGAATGCAGCCGCGCTGCAGAAGCTTGGCGAAGGCCGGCGGGCGGAGTTGACCTGCGGCAATCTGCTGCTGGAATTTGCATCGGGCAAGGCTTCCCAGGCGTCGAGCGACCCGGCAGGTTCGTCTCAGTTCGTACGTGCCACGGAACTGGAACGAATGATCGCGCGGGATGCTGTTCACATGCAGGACGGCACCAAGAGCCTCATGGGTGAGTATCTCCAGTATCTGCGCGCAACCGGGGAAGTGCGGTTGGAGGGCGGTCCGGGCCTCGACGCGAGAATCATCGATCAGGCCGAGGGTGGGCGTTTCAACATGTGGCGCGGCCCGCTGCTGATCTGGAACCGGGTGACTAATGCAATTCAATCCCCGAGGTCGTCGGTCACGTCCAGCGGCCGATAGAATCGGAACGCGCTGAAAAATCCGCGTTTTGCCGGTCGAAGTGGTTTGACGCCGGTTCGAATAACCTCCACTGGAGAGCATCAATTCATGTCGGACTATCTGATCAAGCGTCGGGAGCGCGTGGCAAGTGCATTGAATCTGTCGGACGAAGTGCTGCTCGTCGGCGCGGGAGAACCGGTGCCGATTCCCGGCGGAGCGGACCAAACCTATCGGTTCCTTCCGCATTCGGAGTATCGATACCTTGCCGATCGCGCGACCCCCGGGGCGGTGGTCGCATTTGATGCGGCGGATGGCTGGGTCGATTTTCTTCCTCCCGTGACAGAGGCGGAGCGCGTCTGGGAGGGGCGTGAACCCTTTGAATGGGGCGCGGCGCGCCCGCTCGCCGAACTGGGCGGATGGCTCGCGGTTCGACGAGGGCGCCCGATCGTGAATCTTGGGTGTCATGTTCCAGGCATATTCGGTGACGTGTCCACGGCGGCGGCCGTGCGCGAACGTCTGACGCAGGCCCGCCGTCCGAAGGACGCAGTGGAGTTGGAGCGAATACGCCGGGCGGTCGCGGCGACTGCCGCCGGATTTCAGTTGGCGCGCAAGTCGATTCGACCAGGCGTTTCGGAACGACAGGTCCAGGTCGAGATGGAAGCTGAGTTCTTCCGGCAGGGCGCGGATCGCACCGGGTACGGCTCGATCGTTGGGACCGGCTCCAACGCGGCGGTCCTTCACTTTGAGCCGAGTCGGCGGAAGATCGCTCCGGGCGAATTGGTGTTGATCGACGCCGGTGCGGAAATCGAGGGCTATACCGCGGATGTCACTCGCACCTTCGGCGCCGAAGGGCTCCCGTCGGGATTCGCGGGGGATTTGTACGGTGTCGTATTGAAGGCACAGATCGAAGCGGTCTCGCGATGCCGGGCGGGGGCGGAGTATCGCGAAATCCATCTGGCGGCTGCCCGGGATATGGCCGCCGGCCTGGTGGAGATCGGTGTGCTTCGCGGGGATCCCGGTGAGTTGGTGGACCGCGATGTGCATGCGATGTTCTTCCCGCACGGGCTGGGCCACCTGGTGGGTCTTGGCGTGCGCGACGCGGGAGGATACCTGCCGGGTCGCCAGCGCAGTACCCGGTTTGGTCTGGCGTATCTTCGGATTGATCTGCCGCTGGAACCGGACTTCGTCGTGACGGTCGAACCGGGATTGTATTTCATTCCCGCAATTCTGAACGATCCGGAGCGACGACGGACCTTTGGCGATGCAGTGAACTGGCCGCTGGTGGACAAGCACATTCAGATCGGCGGCGTCCGGATCGAAGACAATGTTCTGGTGACGGATGGCGCACCGGAGGTCCTCACGCGCGGCATTGAGAAGTGAGCCAGGCGACGCGCAGTCGCATCAACGCATCAATCGACCGGCCATGATTCCACCGGATATCAGCGTGACACCGAGAATCGCCATGCCCTGCGCGGATTCCTTGATCAGTCCAATGACGCCGAATTGCCGAATGTAAAGCGCGATGAAGTCGGCACGAATGTTCCAGTCCGGCTTTGCCGGGTTCGACGGAGCGACCGCATCGTAGCAGATCGAGCCGACGGCGAAGTGAATCATCGCCAACAGCCCCAGGCCGACCAGCCAACGCCGATGCGCCGGGATTCCGTTCATTGCAATGAGCAGCGTCATCAGCGGAATCGCTTCCGCCAGCATGCGCGGTCCACCGAAGGCGAGTGCTCCGTTCCATGCCCACCACTTCGAGAAGAACAGCCATTGGAGAATGATCCCCGCGGCGAGCCACCGCGCGAGTTCGGTTCTCGGGATGGAGTCGGCAGCCGCAGAGTCGCTTTGCACCGGGGCTCTTCCGCGGATGAGGCGGACGGCCGCTTGCACCGCAAAGATCAACCACGGTGAATAGATCAGTAGTCCGCACGTCGGACTCACAATAAGGCCGGCGAGTCCGTTCGGCAGCGAGGCGGTGAATCCGGCGTCAGCTTCGTCACCGTAGCCGGTGCTGAAAGCGTTGCCGAATGCGGCATGCTGATACCAGAGCGTCAGGGCCGGAACCAGGGCGCTCGCCAACGCGACATGGGGCAGGTGTCGTCGCAGATCGCGCCGCGTCAGAAAAACGCCCAGCGGTGCGAGCGCGACGAAGAGAATGGCCGGGCGCGCTCCGATGGCGAGTCCGGCGATCATCCCGGCGGCGCAAGCTCCGCGGCGCGACAGCGTTGGCCGGGTCACGAACCAGAGGATTGCGCCGACGCAGACGATCGGCAAGGTTTGATTGGTGAGATTGGCCCCAAGCTGGTGCTGTATTGTGCTGCCGAGGACGGTGACGGCCGTCAGGCCGGCCGCCCATGATCCCGGCACGAATCGGCGTAGTGTTGCAGCAAACATAGCGGCGAAGATGCCGCAGGCGAAGACCGAAGCGACTCTTCCGATTCGAAGCAAGTCGGCTTCAGCGATCGAATCGGGGTGAAAAACGGCGTACGGCACGAAAAACGGAACAGCCATGACGCCGGTCCAGACCGGATATCGTGAGTAGATTCCGCTCGCCGACTGAACCGCCCAATAGCAGACCCGGTCCTTGTACCCCTCGATCAACGTGCGAAATTCTCCCAGTTCGAGATTGTGCTCCCGGAGAATGCTGATTGGGATGAGTACGTTAGGAATATTGTCATTGCTGATTGAGCGGACGTTGACTGCCGCCGAAGCCAATGTGACCACCACGCCGATCCAGAGAGCGAATCGTCGCGGCGAGGCGGCATTGTAACTATTGGTGAAATTAAGTATTTGCAACGAGCTACGCCCTCGTGGATTCTGTCAGATGCCTGTCTTATATCGGCGCTTCGAAACGGCCTGCATCGGCTGAATGCCCAAAAGTCTGATCGCTGAGTCGTAAAAATCCGACCGATGTTCGCCGCGACGGCACGAAAGAGGGAAGTTCGGCGCTGCGCCCGACCCCAATTGAGCGGAATCCTTCGAAAGTCAGGGTGAATCGCTGGTTAAGAAATCGGGCGAATAGGTTTTGGCGAGGCCGGCCCGCGACGATAAAATATGATATCCATTTGGGTTCCAGAATTCGCGATCCACGTCGGTCCTGTCGTTCGTCGGGCTCGGTCCGGCGGTCGTGATTCTGGTCGTTCGGCGGTCGTAGGCAGCCCGGCGCGGTTTGAAATTTGACGAGCGCCAGGGTTGTATCAGGGTCACGGAGTTTGCGCGACGGAAGTTGGAAGGAGATGTAATGCGAACGAACGGAAACAGGACACTGAGTGACTTTGTGCTCGTTGCGCTTTGTGCCTTGTTCGCGATGCCCGGTTTGGCGCGAGCCTGCCCGGACCGCGATGAACTGCTCGGCAAGATGGCATGCATGGATGATGGCGACGCCGGGGCCAAGAAAAAGGCCAAACCGAAGAAGTCGTCAAAAGACGACAAATCAGCCAAGAAGAAACATCCTCTTCGAGAGGACGGCAGTTCCCACATACGATGGGGCCAGCGCCGCACCGAGAGCGACGAAGCCTATGACAAGCGGTATGCCGCGCTTCTGAAGCGCATCAAGCAGGACAAGAAGGGCGACTTCACGGGCGGCTCCTTCACGAACGGCAAAGAGCAGGTCTATTTGTGGACCTACATGGGACACCCCTTCATCGTCCGGACGGATATTTCGAAGGAATTCACCGCAGACACCGCGATGTACATGGAGATGCTGCATCGCGACTATGGAAACGCCTACAAGAAGTTTCTCGGCGTGCCCGCGCAAATCAAGCAACCGATCGAGGTGATTGTGTTTGCGGACCGCGCGACCTATATGCGGAATGGCGGCGCGCCGGGCAGCGGCGGCATGTTCCAGCCGGCGGCGCACCTGATGCAGGACCGCCTTGATGCCTGGCCGGCAAGACACTTCCGGTTGTCGCAGTTCACGGACGGTGAAACCGATTTCGCCAAATGGGAGAAGGGCACGCTGAAGCACGAAGCCGCCCACATGGAACTTCAGATGCGGCTCGGGATGACACTGCTTCCGGGCTACAATATCGGATTTCCAGTGCGGGCTCCGAACTGGTGGAATGAAGGTCATGCATCGGTCTTCGAGTGGTGGGATTTTGACAAGGATGTGGATGAGAATCTTCTCGAAGTGCCCGACCGGGGACGGTACGCTCCGATCATCCGGCGGTTGTTCGGCACCGATGGGTGGAAGAACTTCGACTATGTGTGGAAGATCGACCCTGCATCGTGGCATCGAGACATGACGACGCCGCAAGGCTATCTGAACTACTGCCAATCCTGGTCTCTGGCGGCCTACATGATGTCGAGCGGGGTCGAAGGCCGCAATCACTTCCGCGCGATTTTTGACCTGTCGAAGCGTGTCGGCGTTGATCGTCAGACGACGTATCAAGGTGACACGATGTTGGCATGGCAGGATAAGTTCCCGATCGAGGAGCAGGAGAAGCTGGAGAAGCAGTGGATGAAATGGGTCGAGACCCATGTGAGCCGGGATAAGAAGGTTCCCGATGAAGAGTACTTCCTTCGACGCGGCGGATTCAATCCCAAGGTCCTCGACCGGCTGGAGCGTTTCAGCTCCGAAGAGGACTTCGAGGCCAATCGCAAGTGGGTCAAGGCCGAGGAGAAACGCCGCGCCAAGCTGAAACTCATTGAGAAGTGATCGGTCCCGCGCGTTTGCCGGCGTTCGTGTGAAAGATGCAAGCGTCGCGTTCGGAGGAGACTCCGGCGCGACGCTTTTCTTTTCGCAACTGGGTGGATCGGGTCTGCCGAAATGCTAACAGTGCAGCATGCAAGGCTCAGCGAATTCCGCCTTGTCCGAAATTGACGAGCACCCGGGTTCCGTCGATCGAATCGACCTTGATATTGGGATCGCCCGCGTCGATTGTCAGAGTGAGCCGGCTTCCGGACGGAAAGGTGAGGACATATTCGCCGGGTGTATCGACCGCGAACACGTAGCCGCCGCCCGAATTGGTCGCGCGGGCCAGGTTGTTCAACCGGACGGTGGCGTCGGGCCGGCCTTCGCCGAGGTTGTACTCGCCGTTGCGATTGAGATCGTCGTAGACGACCCCCAGGACAAAGGTCGGGCTGTTGGGTGACGCGGCGAATTCCTGTGTCTGCATCAGCGAGTCGGTATATTCGATCCCGTTTGAGGTGAAGCTGCCGCGGACGATCGATATGCCGACTTCACGTAGCGCCGGATGAAGCATCGTGATGCGATGTCCACGACCCTCGATCTCGCGATCGACGAACAGGTTCTCGTGCTGTTGTTCCGTGGTCTGATGCGGGTCGATTGTTCCCGTCGTTCCGTTCCACGCGAGATTTTCTCCCACCGTGGACCACGCATACCCAGCGGACGTGATTCGATCGCCCGGACCTTGGCCGAGGAGATTGCGATGCGCGAAGTAGTCCTGGTTCAGCATGTCTTCGCTGTGTGCGCGGGCCGCCACACGCAGCGTGCTGTTCAGAGCGACAGGCTGCTTCGGCGTGCTGTCGATCTGACCGGGGACACCCTCATCGACTGCGATTCCGTATCGCTCCGCTTCACGGCCGGGCATCAAACGGGCTCGGTTGATCCGTTCCAGCGCAAGCTGCTCATACTCGCTTGCGGCGGGTGAAGCATTGGAGGCAATTCCGTTGTCGCCTGGCGTCGTGCCGCTGATTCCGCCAGTTGGAATCGGATTGCCGATCGGCGTGGATGAGAGCGAGAAGCCGTCGCAGCCGATAATCGCGGCCAAGCCCGCCGCGAACAGGCAGTGAATCAGTCGCGGTGATCGACTTCGGGGCTTCCGCTTGGTTGAGTGGATTTGTGCCATCATGCTTAAGGGGTAGTCAAACGTCGAGTCAGTATAACCGATAACCAACTGGCCGTGGGACTCCAGCTTGTCGTCCGCCCGGTGTACACGCGAACTTCCCAAACCTGCCTCCATGTCCGAGGGTTCTGCGATCGGCGGGCCAACCTTCCATTCCCGAACAGGATGGTCGCAAGCCGGGCGGATTTAGAATCCTAATCTAACTTCTCCGGCTCGGGATGCGTATTTTATCGGAAGCCGGTCGCCGCTTCGGGGGATTCCGTGGAGAAGGGCAGGTTAACGATCGGTCCGGCATGATGCCGCAGAGCAGCAATGCGGGGTCTGGCGGCATGCCTCCGCGGAGTCTGGCAACCTCAGTATTTTAATGTTGCGTTCGTGTCCACTCTCGGCACAATGACTCTCCTCAGCGCAACGCATACCGCCAGGGTGTTTCAAATTCGGCTGCACCGGTTCACGAGTTCGTCGCGGCGCATCGGCGCGGGTTTGCGTTCGGGGTTCGGCCGGGTTTCAGGGCACTGCAATCAGACCGCGAAACGCAACGCGGAGCACCAGCCACACCGTGAGATGTAGAGTCTGTTGACGGATATTCAAGCTCGGAGCGGTCGTTCTACAACGACCGGTGGTTAAATTGCGTCAGGGGTCGACTGTCGATTCATACTAAGTGAAGTTGCTTAAAGAATGATCCAAATAAACGGCGAAAAATGCCCGAATTTCTGCTTTTAATTGGCTCAAACATTAAGGATTCTCACTTAGGTCGGAGGTGAGCGAATGGGTGAACTGACTCCGCGACTGAATCACCACAGCACGTTTCTTTGGATGAGGTGTGCCGCGATCGTGGCAATCGCGTGGCATTGCGACGTCGGCAGCGCCTTGGCGCAACCATCCCCGGTCGATCCTCCGCCGACGGGCGTCGGTTCGGTCTTCACTGATGACGGGAAGGTGATCCTTCGCGGTCAACAATTCGAGATCATGCCGGCCGAGCTGTTGCGGGCGCGCGGTATGGAGTACCCGAACATTCCCATTGGACAGAATGCGGCGTGGAAACTGGTCGGGGCGCTGAACCAGATGAAGGACTGTCCGGCCGAGCTGGATGAAGCTTTTGCGGGAGCGTCCGGGGGCGACTGGCCCGAGGGCGAGACGGGTGTTCGATTGAAGGCGTGGCTGGACGAAAACGCGCCGGCCATCGCGACTGCGCGCGACGCCGTCTTGTCGTCGCAATTTGACATGCCCATGTTTCGCGGCGATTCGGACATGATGTTGGCCGCGCTTCTGCCGACACTGGGGCACTCACGGCAACTGGCCCGGATCATGGCGGCTGACGCGACCTATCGGCTCGCAAATGGCGATGCGGAAGCCGCGCTCGACCGGTTCCTTACGATTCAGCGTTTGGGGAACCACATCGGCAATGGGAGGACGCTCATCGAGGGTTTGGTTGGTTTTGCCTGTGGCGGATTGGCCGAGACGGGCATGATGCGCGTGGTCGCCAGTGAACATGCCGACGCGCAGACACTGAAGGCCGCGCTGGAGGCGATGAACGAGTTGCAGGCGACACTTCCTCGCTTTGAACCCATGCTGCGGGCGGAGCAGAAATGGTCCACTGCGATTGTCGATGATCTGATCGACTACGGGGGCTGGGATGCGATGGCGACCAATGGCGGAAATTTTCCCACGGGTCAGGCCGAGCCCAGCGGCTGGAGCCGCTTGCGGGCGGCCGTTCAGCGAATTTATCTCCCGGATCGCGCGATCAAGCGGAACATGAACGAATTTTTCGACGCGATTGCGGAGTCGTCGCGATCGGAGGATGACACGCCGGGCGAGACGGTTGACGAGGAATTGCTGTTCAGGAAGCTGCCGGCCTGGGACAGGCTGACGCGCATGATGCTTCCGTCGCTTGCGCGCACTCACTTCCTCTCGCTTCGCGCCCATAGCAATTTTGCTCGTACGCGATTGTCGATTGCGGTGGAGGTCTATCGAAAGGAAAAAGGCGTCTATCCCTCATCGCTTTCACAACTCGTGCCGCGGTATCTTGCGGAGGTGCCTTACGATCCGATCACCGGATACGACTTCGACTACGCGCCGCCGACAAAGAGTGGGGAGCGACCTTCCGGCATAGGGCAGGTTGGTCGTGATGATGAGGCGCTGCTGATGAAGAAGCGTCGAACGCCGGTGATCCTCACGCCGCGAGCGTCGAAATGGCGACGGTATGTCATCTCATTCGCGAATCGGCACGAATTTTCTGATTCGCAGCGAGCCGCGGCAGAATCGATCCTGCGCGACATCGAGGCCCGCGCAGCAGCGTTTGAACACACACAGGGGCAGCGATTGCGCGACATCATCGAATCAGGTGATGAGGACGCTGCGAAAGCCGGCGTGGGCCCGTTGGACGAACTGTTCACCGAATTGAAAAGGCGACTTGAAACGCTGCCGACCGCCGGGCAGCGGGCCAATTCAAAGAGCCGATCGAGTTCAGAGCAGAGGTAGTGCCTGCATCCCGGCATGGCGGTGCCGGTGTTCGCGGTTCGGGCCGGGTTCGATGCACGTGAGGTCATAGCAATGATGATGAAATCGCGGATGCCTGTCACCGTCGCACTGATTGCCTTGTGTTCGGCGACGTTCGACGCGACGGCTCGCGCAGAAGACGATATCGAAAAGCTTCTGGAGACGATGCCGGCCGATGTCGGTGTGATCGTTCTTGTTGATCGGCCGTCCCAGACTCTACCGCCGAAACTGCTGGGACCGTTGGTTGGAGCGATCGCGCCGAATGAACTGGCGCAGAAGCAGGTTCTTGAAGCAATCAAGCGGATACCGGGCCCGTTTGTCATTGGCTGGGTGCCGCCGCGCGGATTCGAAATGTCCAAAGATTCGGGCATTCTCATTGCGATTGAGATGAACCGGCCGGACGAAAAGTTCGAGGATTGGTGCGAGGAAAGATTGTTGCCCGCCTGGCGGTCGATGCTGAGATCGTCCGCGACCTCGGCGTTGACAATGGAGCCGGGCGAGCGGTCGATTCGGATTTTTGACCGCAATCGTGACGAAATGGTGCTGGCTTTCGCGATGCGTGACCGGATCGCCTTCGGCGCGACCAAGGCGAACCGAGTATTGCGATGGCGGCGGGACGAATACCCGAAGAGTCGCTGGATTGACAAGCCGGGTTCACGGCGGCTCTGCAGATCGTTGTCGAAGGATCGCGGAATCCGAGTGATTGTGAATCCGCACGCGCTGCTGACCGCGGCGGAGGTCTTGAAGCCCGAGCCGAACAGTCTGGCGGAAATCGCCTTAAGCGTGCTCTCGCCGACGGACGTCGAATCCGTGTCACTGGAACTGACCTGGGAGAAACAGACCATTTCGCTTCGGGCGAACCTGGCAATGAAGGAGGGCTGTCGTGGGCTGCCGGCGTGGTTGATGCGGCCCGGATCGAAGTCGACGGCACTGGGTGCGCTGCCCGATGATTTTTGTGCGGTCGGCCGGTTCGGTTGGAGCAGTGCGTCGCGTGCGCTGGCCGGCGTTTATGAGCTGACTGACCTGTTCGACAAGACCATCGGGCAGGAGTATCTGGAAGACCTCGCGACATTCAAGGCGACCACCGGCGTCGACTGGGATGGCGAGTTTCTCGGCCAACTTGTGAATGAGCTGGTCTTCGGCGTTCGAGTTGATTTTACAAGGAAATCGCCGGTTGGATGGGCGGCGGTTTGTCCGCTCGGCAACTCCGCCGCCTTCAACCGTCAATTGGATCAACTCGTGACCCAATTTGAATTGCCGGTCCGTATCGTGGAGCGCGACGGATTGCGGATTCATGTGGGCGGCGCCGCGGCGCCGTTCGCGTTCGCGTCGGCGAAAAACCATTTTGTCCTGGCTGATTCACCGGAGACGCTCATGGACGTCGCCCAATGCGCTGCCGGTCGAAGCGCCGAACCGGCAAACAAGAGCATTCGTCAGCGCTATGCCGGCATCGAGGCATCGAATCACTTCGCATTAATGCTCGATCTGCAAATGCTCGTAAAGAAAGCGCCGTTTATTCCGTTCACGCTTGGACCCAGATTGGGGACGCTGATGTCGTCGGGCACGGCAAGTCTTGCCCTCTGGTCGCGGGATCGGATGGCGACATTGGAGTTGGTCTGGGACCTCGGCCGGCCGCGGGATCTGGAATCGAAGGAGAGCAAGGATGATGCGACTCCTTTGTTGATCGCGATGGTGGAAGCCGGCACTGAGGCGGTCATTCAATCTCGACAAGAAGCCCTGCGCATTCAAAGCATGTACAACCTGCGAGGGATCGGCCAGGCGATCCAGATTTGTGCGATGGATTCGAATGGCGAATTTCCAGCGAGCCTGGAGGATTTGCTGCGCCTGGCGCCGAATTCGATCACGCTGAGTTACTTCAGGAATCCGTACAACGAGGAAGGTCCCGAATCTTTTGACGAACTGACTGAGAAATCCTACATCATCTATCGCCCCGGACTAAGCACCAAGAGCCCCCCTGATGAAGTGCTGCTCGCCGAGCGTGCGATATTCAATGACAACAATGGTGCGTGTTTTGTGTTTGTCGACGGGCACGTCGAGTTTATTGCGGAACCGCGCGCAAGCGAGTTGATCGAATTGATGAAGTCGGGCGCGGAGAGCGTGAAACGGTAGGAAGACCGGCAGCAATCCGGTCCGGATTGACCCGATAACCCAGCGGGCTGGCGGAATCCGGCCAGGGATCCGCCTTCCCGAAATGATCCGGGGCCGTTCAGACGTTTGCATTCGGCGGGGCATTCGTTGAATCGGCGGGCATTGCGGATTACACTGAAAGAGGTTTCGGAACGGCCGCGTGAAGTTGTCGCGCGGCACTCAATCCTCCGATTCCGTTTTTCAAAGATCCAACCGGGGTATTCAAATGCTGAGAGTTTCGTCCGTTGCGGTGTGTCTGCTCCTCGTGATTGCTGCCGCCGCTTGCGATCGGGAGACGCCCCTGGGGGGCCAGCCCGATGTGAAAATGGGTGAACTGATGCCGGCGGGAACGCCGGAGTTTGATTCGAGCTATCTCGGCGCACAAACCGAAGTCAAGCTGCTCCCCGAACGGACGCTGTCCTACGACGCGCTGGAAACTTTCCGGGCCAAAAACATCGAGACCGCCAGGAAAAACCAGCCCAAACCAAAAAGTGCGAGATCAGGCGATAAGTCAGCCGGAGAACGAAATGCCAGTGGTGAGACACCGTCTTCGAAGGCGACTTCCGCGGCTCCGGCAGGAGGGTCAGCGGGGGGCGGCAAGCTCCTCAAGCTGGGCAGGAAGATTGCCGGTGGAATTTTTGGAGGCGGCGGGAAATCGGCCGACCGCCCCGTTAAGCAAGCGGAATCGAAGGAAGCCGGGAAGGATGCAGCCGGGCAATCGGATGAAGGCGATGCCGCGACGACCGGCGATGATGACGATTCCGACGATTCCGACGATTCAGACGATTCAGACGAGGATTCCGATTCAGACGACGAATCCACGTCCGAGGACGACACCGACGATGCGTCCGATGACGATGCAAATGACGAAGATTCCGACGAGGCCGAAGGCGACGAGCCCGGCGAAGATGACGATTCCGACGATTCCGACGATGAGTAGCGCGGCGTCGGTTTCCTGTCGCAATGATGGAGCGTCCTGACGGGGGCGGATCAGGGCCGGAGAAGCTTCCCAATCTCGGTGTGATCGGACCGATTTTGCCCAGTCGGAGTCTGCCCGCAGCCCTGTGGTTCGGTTTGCGGAGCATGAAAACACTTTGCAAGCCCGCAGGTTCGGCGGGACATTACTGAATCGTAGTCGAATGATTGATCAGGACCAGAGCGGGACCGTCTCGGAGGCCGCAGCGAATCGTGTTCGCGCGGAGGCTGAATTTTCTGCGCATTTCTTGCGAGCGCGCCGCGTGCTCTGGCTCATCGCGGCGGGCCTCATCGGCGATCGGACGCTGGCGGACGATGTAGTGCAGGACGCGGCGGTGATAGCATTTCAGAAGTACGATCAGTTCACTCCCGGCACCAGTTTCACTGCATGGATGGGTCAGGTTGTTCGCCATGTCGCCATGAATACAGCTCGACGCGAGAATCGAAGGAAAAGTGCGAGTCTCGATGGTGATACGGCGCTGACGGGTTCGGTGCTTCGATGCACCGATCCGGGTCGCGTTGAGCTGGGGCCCCGAGGCGAACTGCCAGTGGAGCATTCCTGGTTCGATGATCAGGTCAGCCGAGCGCTGGCCGACGTGGGCGAAGTCGCCCGCGCGTGCCTGCTGCTGCGGTCGATCGAGTCGATGGAATACTCGGAGATTTCCGCTGTGCTTTCGATCCCCGAAGGCACGGCGATGAGTCATGTCCATCGTGCGAGGCGCTTGATGCGCGAGCGACTGATGGCGAGCGGTTGGGATGTTGCAACAGGTCGGCGAGGCCACGCATGAACATTGACGGGCATGACAATCCGGCATCGCTGCTTGACGGATACGTCGACCACCAACTTTCGGAAGTCGATCGCGCCCGATTTGAACAGGCAATTGCCGCCGACGAATCGCTCCGCGCGGCCGTCGAATTGCAACGAAAGATCAACGGTTCCCTTCGCCGTCTTTATGCGCCGACTCCCGGCGATGCGCCATCGGAGCCGGTGGGCTCCACGGACGACACCGCGCTCGGCGCCATGAGAAGTTTCGGTGAGTCGTCTCGGGCCCGCCAGCCACGACGATTTACGCGCGGCGGCCTGGCGGCCGCTGTTGCTGCTTCGATCGTGGCGGCCCTCGCCCTTGGTTGGTACGGCTGGCATGCCTTTTTCAGGATGCCATCGTCGACGTTCCTGGCGGAAGGGCCCCGGCTGATCGATATGGCCGAGGCGTATCAGATCTGCGTTGCGAACAAGTTCAAGGCACAATGGCTCTGCAAGGACGATCGTGAGTTCGCCCAGACATTTTTCTGGAAATTCGGATCGGCACTCGCGATCGTGGCGCCACCTCCGAATGCGGAGTGGACAGGCGTGTCGTATGTGAAAGTCGCCGGCGCCCCCTCTTCGCAGTGCGTCGAGATTCTGGCGAAAGTGGATGGGCGCGGCGTCGTGGTATTTGTCGATCGCGACTTCGATCTGACCATCGCGCCGGCGCTGGCCGACGGTCTGTACATGCATCGTCGGCGGTTGCCGAACCTCTCACTCGTCGAGGTGTCGCCCTTCGAGCAGCCTGCGGTGCTCGACCTGATCCATGAGCGCGACATGCCGGAGGAATGGAAGCAGCCGCCGGCATATTTCAAGTCGAATGCCCCGGCCGGCGGTTGATTCGTGTTCCGACGCTATGCGTCAATGACGATCGCAGGCGTGGGGTGGTCGATTCGATGAACGCTGATCATTCCGCGGCGTGCGCGCTCCGCGAGTTCCGCGGCGTCGAGCGCGGCGAGAGCACTGATCTCGCATGCGACCGGAGGCATGGCATTGGCATCGTGTTCATCAATCAATCCGGCCTGCAACAGCCAGTTTTCGGCGCGGCGGCTCATGTCACGCCGCGCTGTCTCGATTGAGTCAACTCCCGTCTTGTTCTTGACCGGGCTGAATTCGTTCTCGCGCGAGGTTCTCAGCAGCGTGGCCGCGCGGGCCAGCGGCAGCGCATCAAAAACGAATGCCTCAATCTTGACACCGTTCGGCTCCAACGGTTCGACTCGGCCGCCAGTGGACGGATCGACAAAGGGGATCTTCTTTCGCGCAATATGCCAGGGCAATGCGAAGCTCGCACGGTCGGCGGTGAGTCGTTCGACAAACGATCGGGAGAGGATGTGAATCGCGATGTTCGCGGCATCGAATCGTCGGGAGCCATCCGGATTGCGTGAGCGCGCGACCGATTCCGGCATGTCGGAATACTCGATCACGATCTGCTTTCCGCCTGACGTGGCGAAGTTTCCGACTTTTTCCAGATCGTCAGCCTTGGGCACTATTTTGCTTGACATCTCCGCTCCGCCGGCGGCGTGCAATCCGATGAAGACCGGATCGAGGCAAAAGACCAGCGGATTATCGACCTGGAAATAGCTGATGTAATCAACGCCGCGTGCAGCCATGTCGGCCAGCACGCCTGACGTCGCCATCGCAAGTAGCGAGCCACCGTGACCGTCGGGAGAAAGCGCGACGCGGTTTCTCTGATCGAGCAGGATTTTCCCTTGCGAATCAAATGAGGGCATCACGCCCTGCTGAAAGAATCGGACGCGGTCCGGCGCGAGGCCGAAGAATTGATATCGGCGCAGAAACGCCTGCGTCTGGGCATCGTTTGCAGGGCTCGTCATGATGTACCACGGAACGGTGGTTCGATAGCGTCGTTCGGTCGCGAGAATCGACTCTGCGAAGAGTTGAAAGAGCGTTTTGCCGCGCACGGTCGACACCGGCAACGCGCCTTTGGGCCCGTCGAAGCCGAGCCGCGTACCCTGCCCGCCAGCCACGGTGAATGCCGCGACTCGGCCTTCTTCCAGAAGCTTCTCTCCCAGGCGAATGGTATCGCGTCCGACGGACTCGCGGGGAATGACTTCGGCCGGAGTGAGGTCGTCAGGAATCGCGGCATGCGCGTCGGGCTTCTGCGCAAGGGCGGCTACGCCGGGAAGTTGGGTCAGATTGATGCTCTTCAGGTCGTCGAGCAGGATGCGTCGCTCGTCTTCTGCAAGCTCGGTCCAGAATGTGAAAACATGGCCTTGCTCGACGGCGTCGAATGCAGACTTCAACAGGCGATACTCGGCAGCAAGGTCGGACATGGGCCGCTCCAGGGATCTGTCGGCGAACCTCCACGGAGCTTGAATGACGGCCTCCGGTCGGTTCGCTGGTGGAAATTATCAGACTGCCGGCCCGGGTTCAATCAGCAATGCTTCGGATTTGCCGGATGCGGCCTGGTCGGCCTGCTGTGACAAAAGCATGTATAAGGTGTGTATTTACAAGTTGTTACAGAGGTATTACCTGCTCTGAAATTGTGATCGGGCTGAAGGAGGCCATTTATCAGCCTGCCGAAGAGGGTAACGGGACATGCGCGGCGACTTCAGTCGATTCGCCATGTAGTCGATGAATGCCGGCGGATCAATGGACTTCCCGGGCTGCGGAAGCACCGGTTTTGGGGCTGGTTTGGCGAGAGAAACGCTGCGATGAATCAGCGGAATCGCTACGAATTAGTTGACCCGATAGCCCGAAGTCGATTAGAATTCAGTGAAAGAAATAAGGCGGTGAGTGTATCCCGTGCAGGTAAGGTTGGGAAGCTGAGTGGCTCGATTTCATACCCCGTAATCATTCATTCGGTTCGGTGCGCCGCCGATGTTCAAGCACATTGGGCGGTGCCGGAAGTAGATTCATCCTCAGCCTGCTCACCTCCTGAAACTGCGGATTTTTCGGTTGCTAAGCGTTGTGCGCCGTGACGCGCCCATGTCACAAGGCGACATCCGGCTCCGAAACTTACGCCCCGCCAGGACAGTATTGAAGCGGTTGGACATTAGCGGCAATGGACTCCCGATGGAGTCGATGCCAAGCAAAGGTTGACTCGAATAGCCTCGCGGCTGGTCAGCGGTTGTCGCTGGTCGGCGAGGGTAAGATTGTAAAGCCCGATCATTGCGGTGTGGTCGGGGCCTTGTACGAAAGGAATGCGGTGTAGCAGGGGATGCGGACCTAGACGACGCTCGAGCCGTCTAAGTCGTGCGGAAGCTCTTATTTGTAAGTGTACTTCAGAATACCCTGGCTCGCCGATGCCCGAAGTAGAAGGTCCATCGGAAACCGTTAAGGAGGTTTGGACCGTGAAAAGATCCAAAGCGTTTACTCTGATTGAGCTCCTGGTTGTGATCGCGATCATCGCGTTGTTGATCTCGATCCTTCTGCCGTCGCTGTCGCGAGCTCGCGAGCTCTCGAAGCGAACCGTCTGCGCCGCGAACCTGAAGGGTCTCGGCCAGTCGATGTACATCTATGCCCAGGACGATCCGGGCACCTTCCCGGCCATTGCTCAGGTCTGGAATGCCAACAACGGTGCGATGCAGAACTTCCTGCCCAACAACCGCATCAATGAGCCGTCCACGACCGGCACGCCGTCGGTTTCGGTTGACCTCTGGGCGCTGCTCCGAGCGAATAACTCGACTCCGAAGCAGTTCAACTGCCCCAGCACGACCGACATCCCGGATCCGGCTCAGGACACAACTGCCTACTTCGATTTCCTGAGCGAGAACCCGGCCTCGGGTGCGTCGCAGTACCTCAGCTACGGCTATCACTATCAGCACGACCCGAATCGCCGAATCGTCGGAACCAGCTCGGAGCCGACTTTCCCGATCATGGCGGACGGAAATCCGTACATCAAGGGCGGCATCACGGGCGTGGCTCCCCTCACTGACCGACGCGAAGCCGGTCGCGGTAACTCGAAGAACCACACCAACCGCGAAGGCGAGAACATCCTGTTCCAGGATAGCCACGTCAGCTTTGAGAAGGGTCCCGACGTTGGTCTGTCGGGTCGCATCAGCCCCGGTCTGACGGTCTCCCGCGGTCGCGACAACTGCTACACCTACGTTGCGGCGGGTGCCACTCAGCCGGTCGACGCCGGTACGGCCATTCCGACGGCGACGATTGCCAACCCGGGTAGCAACTCGGACGCGGTCATCGTCCCTTGACGCTCGTGAATTAGTCGATTCACGGATTGTCTGGCAAATTCACAACGGCGGTTTACGATTCGTAAGCCGCCGTTGTTCTTTTTTTACAATCCGATTGTTAAGAGCTCCATTGCGGCCCCGTTCATGCCCAGCGGGCGTATCAGGCTCACGCGATCTATGTACAATCGAGTCGAACCTTCGATACGAGATCGTCATGCCGAGAAGCCGCGCCGAACAACTGACGCCTTCGTTGATCGAGCCGGTGGAATCCCGGCGAATCCGTGTCGCATCCGTTGCGCTGTTGCGGCCGGTGGAGACGCCATACAGCTACGCGGTGCCGGACGAACTGGCTGGCAGGCTGCGGCCTGGCATGCGTGTGACGGCTCCATTCGGTCGCGGCGGAAAGCTGGCGCCGGGATTCTGCATCGAGGTCAGCGAATGCGAATGGGATTCGACGCTCAGGCCGATCGTCGGCATCGTCGATGACGAACCGATCATCGGGCCGGCGTTGCTCAAGCTGGGTGTCTGGCTGTCGCAGTACTATGCCTCGCCCGTCGGGCGAACACTCGATCTCATGGTGCCTTCGGCCGCTAAGCGGCACGCCGGAATGCGGCAAGTCGCTTACGTTCGACTCGCACGGGGCTTCATTCACTCGGATCTTTCACATGGCGAAGGCAATACCTCCGAAGCCGTAACCCGTGAGACAGGGAAGGCAAAGCGCTCCGCGAAAGCTGATGCGATCCTTCATCGTCTGGAGCAAGCACGACACACCGGCCGCGAGTTGGTTCAAGCCGATGAACTGCTCAGGTCTGTCGGCTGCACGATTTCTGTGCTGCGCACACTTGAAAAGCGCGGACAGGTAAGCATTGAATCGCGGCCGGAACATTCCGCGCTCGCCGCGCCGCGCGAGCTGCATCCGGAGCCGGGATTCGAGTTGAACGCCGACCAACGCGCGGCGATCGACCACATCTCCGCCGCGCTGGAAGCGGAAAAATTTGCCGTCGAAGTGCTTTATGGCGTGACCGGCAGCGGTAAGACGGAAGTCTATGTTGCCGCGATCCGCCGAGCGCTGGCGCTCGGTCGACAGGCGGTGATGCTGGTGCCGGAGATCGCGCTGACGACGCAGACGGTTCGGCGACTGGAGTGTCGATTCGACCGCGTGGCGACCATTCACAGCGGCATGACCTCCGTCGAGCGGTCGCGAACGTGGGCGGCTGTTGCGGCCGGGGAGTTCTCGGTGGTCATCGGGACGCGCAGCGCCGTCTTTGCGCCGTGTCCCAATCTCGGCCTGATGATCGTGGATGAGGAGGCCGAGCCGAGCTACAAGAGCCAGTCCGCGCCGCGCTATCACACTCGCGATGTGGCGGTGAAGCGATGCCATATCGAGGGCATACCGATCGTACTGGGATCGGCGACGCCATCGCTGGAGACCTGGCTGAACGTGGGGCGCCGGCCGCATTATCATCTTCTGCGCCTGCCGAATCGCGTGCGCGGTCTAGCGCTTCCGACGATGCACCTCGTGGACATGAATGAGGAACATCGCGTCCGTCCTGGCGTCCACATGCTTTCCCGCGTGATGGAAGAGAAGTTGAACGATACGTTGAATCGGAATGAACAGGCGGTGATTCTACTGAACCGTCGCGGCTATGCGAGTTTCCTGCATTGTGCAAAATGCCGAACGATTCTGACGTGTCCGCATTGCACGGTTCGTCTGGTCTTTCATGCCAGCACGTCGATGGCTCACTGCCACTACTGCGGCCGGACGCTTCGTGTGCCAGGAAGGTGTCAGAACCTCGGCTGCGATGGAACGATGGTGAAATTCGGATTGGGTACCGAGCGGGTCGAGGAGGAGATCGGCCGGCGTTTTCCCGCGGCGCGCGTGCGGCGGATCGATTCGGATATCATGCGAGGCGCGGCGGACTTCGCGGACCTTCTGGGTGCGTTTGAACGGCGGGAGTTTGATGTCATGGTCGGCACCCAGATGGTGGCGAAAGGGCTGGACTTTCCGTTTGTGTCGTTTGTCGGTGTGATCAGTGCTGATACGGCGCTGGCGCTGGATGACTTTCGCAGCGAAGAACGGACTTTCCAGCTAGTTCTGCAGGTGGCCGGTCGCAGTGGGCGCGGCGATACGGGCGGGACCGTGGTGGTGCAGACCTTTGCGGCTGATACGTCACCGATTCGACACGCCGTTGCCGGCGATTATGAGGGCTTTGCGCGGCACGAACTGGCGCTTCGCCGCGAGATGGATCTACCGCCATGGTCGCGGATGCTGAGAATCGTGCTCGCCGACGGACATGTTACGCGGGCGCGGTCGGCCGCAGAGACTTTGAGCCGAACGGCCCGGGAGCGATTTAAAATGCACGGCATTCCGGCAAGAGTCTTTGAGCCGCGTGAGTCGCCGATCACTCGAATTCGCGACCTTTACCGATTTGACGTTCTCGTGACCTTTCCGACAGCCGATGCGTTGATGCGTGCCAACGCAGTGATGAAGAGCGAGAAAATACTCCGTGCGCGCGCAAAGAGCGTCGTGGTCGATGTCGATCCAGTGTCATTGCAATGACGCGAAGACGCAACGGCGCCGGGGCATGTCATCCTCGAACACCCATTTGCGCCGCGATGATGTTTCGTTGGATGTCGTTGGTGCCGCTGAAGATGATAGTGCCGAGGGCGTCGTTCAGAAAGGTGTGAATGCCGTTCTCGGTGATGAATCCGTTGCCGGCGAAGGTGCGTATCAGGTCCAGGCTGCTTTGCACAAAGCTCTCGCTGATAAATAATTTGGCGACGGCCGCCTCAATCGGCGCGCGTTTGTTCGCGCTCTTCAACGATGTCACGTGGTACAGCAGCAATCGTGAGGCATCCAGCCGCACTTTCATATCCGCAATTCGATGGGCGACGGCCTGATACCCGGCGATGGCGCGACCGCCGACGTGGCGTTTGTTGGCATATTCAACGGCCAGTTCGAGTTCCTTCTTCATCGCCCCCAGGACGAAGCCGAAGATGCAGGCGCGTTCGCGTTCGATGGATCCCTGAAACACCATTGAGCCGGAGCCGGGCTTGCCGAGCACATTTTCGTCGGGCACCGAGACATTTTCGTAGATCACTTCGCTCAATCCGGAGCCGTGCAGGCCGGTGGCGGGGAGTGGACGCACGGTCATGCCGGGCGTTCCCGGCTCGACGAGAAAGCAGCTCAGGCGGTATCGCTCGGCGTCGTCCATTCGGGCATAAACCACATGCAGGTCGGCGCCGGCGCCGCACGTCGCGTACTTCTTCCTGCCATTGATGATCCATCGATCACCCACGCGCCGTGCGATCGTCTGCATGTTGCCGAGATCGCTTCCGCCTTCGGGTTCGGTGACACTATGGGCTGCGACCCATTCGCCGGTGGCGAGCTTCCGAAGATAGCGCGCCTTCTGTTCATCGGTGCCGGCTTTGTAGAGTGTTTCGACACTGCCGAATATGTGCGCGTTGATCGCGATCAGCAGGCCGTATCGCTTGCAACCGTAGCCGAGGCCTTCCATCATCGCGACCATCTCATCGAGATTCTGCCCGCGGCCGCCGAATTCCGTCGGAATGGTGATGCCCATCGCGCCGAAAGCGGCACACTTTTTCCAGCCGTCGCGGTCGAAGGTCGGATTGACCACTCCGCCAGCCAGTTCTTTCTGCGAGAAATCGATGGCAGCCTGGCGAATGGACTGCTGGGATTCGGACAGTTCGAAGTTCATGATTCTGGCTTCCCGAGGGGTCCTGTATCTGCGTTCATCGTCGCCGCCGCCGCGATCACGTCGTCAGGTCGTCCATGATAAACTCGGCGAAGCGGTTCGCCAGTTCGTCAGGCACCTTTTCTTCGATGTAAGTCATCGCGAGGCTCATTCTGCCGCGGAACTGGCCCACTTGCAGCACCATGCCGGGAGGGGAAATGGAGGCGTTCAGTGAATAGAGCCGATCCACTCGTCGACCGCAGAATGACTCCAGACCCGCAAGCACCGGACCGAGAAAGCCAAATCCAAGCGAGATGGGATCCTTCCGCATGCGATCGACCAGATGCCGGGCGAGGAGCTTTTCCATCGGAGCCATTAACGACATCATTTGTGCCGTGCCGATATCCACTCCCCGGCGAATCTGATCGCGCATGTAGGCATTGAGCGACCTGGTCAGTGCATCGCGGTCTTCCAGTTCGTCGGCCCTGGCACACATTCGGATGAATGACATATAGTTCCGAAACACGGGATGAATCTTCCCCGGTGCGCGAAGATTGAGCGGCACATCGGTCTGAAACCCCGTTCTGCGGCCGATGGGCTTGTCCGTAAATGCCCGTATCGCACGAAACACCGAGGCGAGCACCGCGGGCGACAGATTCGCAAAACCGCACAGACGCCGTACACGATCAATCGCCGCCCGTGTCCGAGCCTCATCCATTTCTCGAACGAGAATTCGAAGCGGCCCATGACACCATTGCGACACATCGCCCCGGGCAAGCACGCCGGATCGAATCGGCAGCTTGATCTGGCTGCGAACTACCTGCATCGCTGCTGAAAAACGCCTGCGCCGTCCGATGCGGCTGAGGTGCTCGGCGAGTTCGTCGTGCGCGCATGGCATCGCCGGAATCGTGGAGGCGGATTCTTCGGCGTGGAGCCGGCTGATCTCGCTCAGCGCGAACTCGGGGCCTTTGCCGTCCATCAGCACGTGGCTGAATCGTAGGAGCAGCACGTCGCGGCCGTCGGGAAGGTGCAGCAGGTGAAACTCAATCGGCGGATGACGGTCCGGATCGAGCGGCTCCGCGAAGAGGCGCTCGCCGGTCCGCCAGACGGTGGCCTGTTCGTCTGATGATTCGTCCAGCTCAGTAAATTTCACCGGTCCGGCATGTGCCGACCAGTATGGGATGCCGCGGCGATCCCGGGCCAGTCGCGATGTGATGACAGGGTATTGACGCTCCAGCGACGCCAGAGCGCTCCGGAATTTGCCGACATCGAGGCGCCCGTCCAGCCAGACATGGGTCTGACACTGAAAGCCCGGATGGCCCAGCCGGCGCATTCCCTCGTGCGCAACCAGCATCAGCCGGTCAGCCGCATTGAGCGGCTGAACGCACCCGGTGGTCTGCGCGGCGGTCATGGGCGATGATGGGTTCGTCATGCCGTTCAGCTCAATGGACCATTCTGCCGCGCCAGTCAGCCTGGCGAAGCGCTCAGTGCAGTTCCCATGACTCGCCCGGCTTCATCGCTTTGACTTCAACGCCGGCCGGTGAAAAGGCGGAGATATCGCCGGTGAGGAATCCGGAAAACGTGCCGTAGTGCATGGGGATGGCGATCTTCGGCTTGATCATTTCAGCCGCCAGTTTGCCAAGCTCCGGCCCCATCGTGAATCGGTCACCCACCGGAATCATCGCAACATCGGGCTTGTAAATCTCGCCGAGCAGCTTCATGTCCCCGAAAAGACCGGTGTCGCCGCAGTGATAGATCGTTCGGCCGCCGATGTGGATCATCACGCCCATCGGCTGTCCCATGTATCGGCCTCCATGCGAAGAGGAATGGAATGCCTGTGTGAACGCGACCCAGCCGAACGGTGATTTTATCTTTCCGCCGGCGTTGCCGGGCTGCCTTTGATTGTCGGGAATGCCTTGCTCGCCGAGGTATCCGCAGATTTCCCACGACGAATAAACAACCGCCCGGTTCGACTTGGCGAGTTCCAGCGTGTCACCGACGTGGTCTTCGTGCCCGTGAGTAACAACGATGTGTCCCGGATGAATATCGGAGGTCTTCAGCCTGGCGACCGGATTTCCGGTGATGAACGGGTCGATGGCGATCCGGTGTTCACCACTCTCGAGATAAAATGCCGAGTGACCGATGAAGGTAATTTTGATCGACATGACGGCCTCCTTTTGAGTATGCATCATAGTCGAATTTCCTCGGTTTGCAGAGCGGCGGCCGATTCAGCGGAAGTGAGCCCGGCATGCGAGAGCTTCCGGTCGATTCATGGAGATCAGTCCGCAGACTCTGCCAGTCGTACGATCTCGATCAGTGCATCAAGCCGCGCGATCAGCGTGGATGGGTCGTCGGCCCGAACGGTGACATGGCCGATCTTTCTCCCGGGCCGCGGGCGTTTGCCATAGAGGTGAACGCGGGCGTGCGGAATTTGCAGCATGGACTCCAGTGTCGGCAAGACGCCGATCAGATTCACCATGCCGACATGGCCGATTGCCGCCGTCGATCCGAGTGGCAGACCAAGAATCGCTCGCAAATGGTTCTCGAACTGGCTGGTTTCGGCGCCGTCGATCGTCCAATGGCCGGAGTTGTGAACGCGCGGTGCAAATTCGTTTCCCAGCAGCGAGCCTTCATGCTCGAATAGCTCCAATGCCAGCACACCGACATATTCAAGCCGATCAAGCAGGCGCGCGGCGTATGTCTCCGCGGCCTCCTGGAGAGGCTCTGTCCATCGCGGCTCGGGAGCGACCGCCGTCCGAAGAATGCCGTCACGCTGCCGGGTCTCGACGAGCGGATAGAACGCATGCGATCCGTCACGTGTCCGAACCGCGATGATCGCCACTTCGCGGTCAAACGGAACATATCGTTCAAGAATCATCGGGACGCCGCCAAGTGCCTCCCATGCGGCATCCATGTCGCTCTCAATGTTCAGGATGCGCTGGCCCTTGCCGTCATAACCCATCCGCCGCGTCTTCAGAACGGCGGGCAATCCAATCCGCTCGACGGCCGAGGCGAGGTCGCTCCGGGAATCCACCGGCTCGAATGCCGGTGTATCGATGTCCAGCGATTGGAAAAGGCGCTTCTCGAGCAAACGATCCTGTGCCGACTCGAGCGCCTGCGGCGGAGGAGACACCTGGACGCGTTCAGCCAGATAGCGTGCCGCCTCAATCGGTACGTTCTCGAACTCATAGGTGACGACGCTGCACGCGGCCGCGATCCGCTCCAGGTCGCCGCGATGCTCGAAGGAGCCGACGAGCACATCGGTCACGTTAACAGCCGGACACTCAGCCGACTCTTCCAGAACCAGCGTGCGGATGGCGAGGTTGTGTCCAGCTAGCGCAAGCATGCGCCCGAGCTGGCCGCCGCCCAGAATGCCGATTTTCATGGGCGACCTCGTGGGTCGGGATGATCGAGCACGGCCTGCGTCTGCTTCGCACGAAATGCGTCGAGTCGTGCGGCAAGTTCCGGTCGATCCTGTGCAAGGACAGCCACGGCGAAGAGTGCCGCGTTGGCCGCGCCTGCGGGGCCGATTGCGAACGTGGCAACCGGAATCCCCTTCGGCATCTGAACGATGGAGAGCAGTGAATCGATGCCGGAAAGAGTGTGTGACTGTACCGGGACACCCAGGATCGGGACCGCAGTTTTAGCCGCCAGCATTCCCGGCAGATGTGCCGAACCGCCCGCGCCGGCGATGATCACTTTCAGCCCGCGCTTGGCCGCGGTGCCTGCATATTCGAAGAGTAGATCTGGCGTGCGATGAGCCGAGACGACGCGAACCTCATGGTTCACGGCAAATTCAGTCAGTATCTCGGCCGCATGGCGCAGCGTATCCCAATCGCTCGAACTGCCCATCACGACGCCGACGTCCACGGTCTCTGACATGCCGTCGCCCCTGGTGGCCGATTGTTCATCTCCGAAATCCGCGCCCGGCATCGCGCGGAGCATGGCATTGTAGCGAATCCCCCGGCGTCGTCACTTCGACAGGATCGACAGCGCCGCCGCGCTCATCGTGCGCACGCCAGTGCGAATGCTCGGCTCCGGATCTGGCCGAAATGTGGATGAGTGGATCGATGGCAGCGCGGGGCCGTTGGGCTGTTGAGCCGCGGCAAATCGTGCATCGTCGATCACGCCAAGCCAGTAGATGAATCCCTTGACGCCTTTTGCATCCCGTGAGTATCGCGAAAAATCCTCGCCTCCCATCGAAGGGGGGCGGCGAATCACGTTGGGCGCTCCAAGGACGCGCTCGAAGACACCGACGATCTGATCGCTCAGTTCGGGATCATTGAAGACTGCGGGCGTGAAATCTTCATCGACCACTCGCACGTCCGGCGGCTTCGGACACGCTGCCGCCTTGCAGGTATCGATCGCGATTTGACGGATCGAGTCCAGCAGCTTCTTTCGGACCTCGTTCGTATACGACCGCACCGTGAGTTGCAGCGTCACGGTCTCGGGGATCACATTGTGCTTCGTGCCGCCATGAATCGATCCAACGGTTACAACGGCCGTATCGCGCGGGTCCAGTCGGCGGCTGACGATGGTTTGCAGTGCGAGCACGAGTTGCGACGCGGTGACGATGGGATCGACGGTCTGATGCGGGTACGCCCCGTGACCGCCCCGTCCGTGGATTGTGATGTCGACGGAATCTACGTTGGCCAGGGCCCATTCAGGAGAATAGCCGATCGTTCCGACCTTTAACTCATGCGAGACGTGCAGGGCCAGCGCGTAGTTTGGCGTGCCGAATCGTTGATAGAGACCATCCTCCAGCATCAGTCGGGCGCCTTGACCGATCTCCTCGGCGGGTTGGGCCACGAACATGATGGTGCCGGCCCAGAGGTCTTTCACCCCCGCCAGCGTCTGCGCCGTCGCGACAAGGACGGTCATATGCATGTCATGACCGCAGGCGTGCATGACGCCGACCTTGCTGCCGTCTGTCTCGGTGTGCAACACTTTGCTTGCATAGGGCAGGCCCGTCTCTTCGACGACCGGCAGGGCGTCCATGTCTCCGCGAATTAGCAGGACCGGGCCGGGCCCGTTCTCAAGCATGCCGACGACCCCGAAGCCGCCGACATGACGAGTGACTTTCAGGCCGATTCTCGCAAAGGCTTCGGCGATTCGCTCGGAGCTTTCCTTCTCGTGCAACGAAAGTTCGGGATTCGCATGGCAAACCTTGTAAAACTCGAACCATGCCGGAAGGTCTTTCGTGATGTGCGCGTCGATCGCTCGGATCGCATCGTCCGACGGAGCCCCTTCGGCACGAACGTCGGGAACGACCGCGAAGACGGCGACGGCTGCAATTAGACACCAATTGAAGAAACGTGCGGTGGGAATCATGGGCGTACTCCGGCGGCGGTCTGAGAACCTGCCTCGCGTTCGGACCATCTTGTTCTGTTTGGATCTTTGCCGCAACCGGAGCTGAACGATTTAGGAACCGGCGGCTGGATGAATAAAAACGGGCACAATCGCTCTAAGGCGGTTGTGCCCGAATGCCTCGGGTCGGTCGGTCAGGACCCCTTGGCGAGAGGAGAAGAAGAAAAGGAGGGCGACTCGGAGAGTCGTACTCCCGAATGGATGACGGACGATCAGGCCCGTGAGGCTACCGATTCGCCCAGTTTCTTTTGTTGAAAAATCCGGTCGGGTGCGAACCCGAGTCGACAGGTCGCTGAATTGCGGGGTAATAAGGTTTGACTGGCGCGGACTCAGCCGCACGCGTCTTCGGACTTGGCGGAGCTCATCGTGAATCTGCCGGCGCCGTGACGCTTGGCGCCCCGGGATTGTTCACGAATCGCTCCAGGATCGACATGATGCGCGCCGTTTCGTATGGATCGGTGCGCGTGCTGATCGCGTTGTTGTCCACGCCTCCGAAGTAATGCAGCAGCGGCATGCCAGCGGCCAGATCTTCCGGCCACCCATTGAAGATCATGCTGCGCTCGCGGAGGTACTGCCGATCAAGCGTCTGCATTCGCTGCTCTCGGACGGTGCCGGGATAAGAAGCGTAGAAGTTTGGAACCGGATGGACCAGTTCTGCCAGATCGTAGATGACCGTCTGATAGCTCTGTCCGTCCGTGCCCGTGTATGTCTGACCTTCGTGGATGACGCCGTCGCGCTGCGCGGCGCGCCGCGCGGCGCGCTCGGCCCAGTCGGCTGGATAGGCGATGTCCGCTCCAGGCGGCGGCGGAAACGCCGCGACTTGATTGTCGATCAGGTGGCGCGCTCGTTGACGAGCCAGCGACCGAGCCAGCTCCCGTTCGTAAGCATGAATGGCGAACTCGCCGTAAAGCGCTTCATCAATCGCGACGATCTCGCCCGATTCGGCAAATTCGCTCAAGGAATTCGAGCGGATAGACGACCTCGGCGCGGTCTCGAAATCCGTTTCGCTCGATTCTTCGCCAATCTCCGACAAGGTCAGGACGCGGGTTGAGTTCGAACGGCGGGCGACCACCGCGCTCGATTCCCCGGCGCGATCGGCCTTGGCGGCTTTGGCGGCCTTGCGGGCAATCGATTCCGTGATTTGGGATAGTTCGCGCCGATAGGGGGAGGTATCGATGTGGCGCGGAAGGCCATCCAGCGATGTCCGAGCGTTGTCGGTGCGATCGACCGCGAGTTCAAGATCGCCGGAGCGAACGGCTTGCCTGGCTTGAATAATCAGAAGTCGAACGCGGCGAAAAGTCTGATTGACCTCGTTTGCCTGCTCCTCTTCGATGAGTGCCAGCGCTTCCCGATCCTGCTCAGTCATGACGCCGGCCGCCCGTTTGGCCACGAGAAGACGCGCGTACATCGCCCGATTGTTCGGATCGAGCCGATAGGCGCCTTCATACAATCGAACGGCCCGTTCGAACTCACGAGCATCCAGCAGACGGTCTGCCTCAGCCGCCATCCGATCAGCCTCGGCCATAGGCTTCGCCGATGCCTTGTCCTGATGTTCGTTCTCTTCGACGGCCTGCTTCAGCAAGTCAGACGGACCTGCCGCCCGAGTTGATGATGCGGAAACAATCACGCAGAGCGCAATCATCCAGATAGCGACGCGGTTCATTTCGAATCTCCTCAATAATGCGAAGCAAGTCTGCATCGCGAAGCCGGCTGGCCTCGATATCGGCGGGGGTTTTCGGGTTCGGCGCCGTTTGGGCATTCCTCTGGCGTATTATTGGCCCACCACGACCGCTAATCAAGAAAAATCGGCCGTCGGATGCAGCGGAGGCAGCCGATGCAGAGGAATATCAGTTGGGCTTACAACTTCGATCGATCTGCGGGGCGGGGGCTTCAACGATTGAATCGACGAAGATTGCTCGATAGGATTCCGCTCCTGATGAATCGTTCACTCCACTGGCTCTGTGTGCTGATGTGCCTCGCGGGTTCGACCGGCTGCCGCACCGGCGCCGTCGCTGTCGAGCCGGAGGCGGGACCCGACTGGCAAATCGATGGGGCGGTCCCGGACGCCGTCATGTCACGGCTTCGCGCCGAAGGCTGGGACGAGCAGGTCGCCGATCGACTCGGACTGTGGGTTTCAGTCGAACGACAACGGCTGGTCGGAATTCAGAAGGGCAGAGTCCGCTGGAATCTTGTCTGCTCGACGGCTGAGAAGGGTGTCGGCAACAGGGAAGGCAGTTACCAGACGCCGACGGGGTGGCACTTCGTGGACGAGCGAATCGGCGCGGATCTGCCGAAGGGCGCGGTGCTGGTCAGCCGCAAATTCACCGGCGAAGTCTGGAAGGTCGGCGATGAGACCACCAAGGATCTGGTTCTGTCCCGGATTCTCTGGCTGCGCGGTCTCGAAGAAGGGAAAAATCGCGGTCCGGGCATCGATTCGCACGATCGATTCATCTACATACATGGCACGCCGGCTGAACATCGGCTGGGCCGCCCGGCCTCAATGGGCTGTGTGCGATTGTCAAACGAGGATGTAATCCGGTTGTTCGACGACGTGCCGACCGGCACGCGCGTCTATATCACCGAATGGTAGTCCGGACCAGGTGACGTGCTCTCGGCACAACTTGGCGCGTCAGCCTTTCGGCGCGGGTCCGTTCGCGTCATGCTTCTGCTGAAGCGTCGGCAGATTTTCCAGCCGGGCTTTCAACTCGCCGAACATTCCATCGATCGGGCGATTAAGTTCGCCAAGCTGCCTGTCGCGCGCCGACTTGTCGCTGATCTTCTCGACCGCATCGTATTGAGGAGCGCGGCTCATGCGATATTGGGTCGCCCGTGAGCGAAGGTGCGTCAGGACGCGCAGCCCGGCCTCATGCTGCTGGGGCGTGAAATTGTAATACTTCGAAACATCCATGAAGTACTGTTCCCACTTGTCGAGCGGCGGCGCGGGCGGAGTCGAGAGCGGCACGATTTTCTGCGTACCCCGATCGACTCGGATCGACGCCGGATCAACCGGCTGCGCTGTTTTTGCCGCCGTTTGGGCAGGCGGTGTCGGATTGGCCATCGGCGCGTTGGAATGGGGCGCAGCAGCAGCGGCAACGGCCGAGTCTGCGCCCGTGCTCGGCGCGCCGGCGATTCGCGGCATGGCTGTGGGTGCGGTCGGCGTGACGATTGTGGAGGTTTGCATCGAATTTACGGCGTCTTCGTTGACTCTTGAAGCGCCAATTACGACGGCTTCGTCCGGTCGCATGAAATGATTGCTGATAAGCGACGGCCGCGGTGCGGTCGTTTTGGAGCGGGAATAGGCGCCATTCCAGTTTCCAGATCCCCCGATCGGGGTCAATGTCTGGCTGCCGTCGGGATTGGTTTGCACGATCGCCTTGCCGTTTCGGCTGATGAAAACCTCGCCGGGACGATTCAGAGACCGATTTGCGGGCGCGAGCGCCGACAGTCGTGCGAGTCCCGGGCTCGCATTGCGAAGCATGGTTCCGGAGTTTGCGCCGTATTTTGCATAATCCTGAATCACGTTTCGGTTGGAGACGCTGAGCGATTCCTCGATCGGCTCGTTGGTTCCGGATTGATACTTCTGCATCGTCATTTTCGGGAGCGATCGAACGGGAATCGGCTCACTTTCAGATTGCGGTTTCTGTGGCATCTCAGGAATAGGCTTGCTCGATGTTCCGCTGCTGTTCTTGGATTCCTGGGATGCTGGCGCGGCCCCGGCGGATTCATCCGCGAGCAACCACCGGCCGCTGAAAGACAGGCCGATGACGAGCGTGAACAACGCAGTCTTGCGTGACATTGACATTCCGGGCCTCCGATTGCCGTAAATGCGCCATGTGATGCCGGGTTTTTGGCTTGAACGACCGAGAATCCGGGTTTCATGGCGGGCTGACTCGCGTACGTCTATTGTTGACGACCCCAGGTGGCTTTTCAAGCGGCGATAAGGTACCAGCAGTGCAACCAAGACCGTGGAACGCAGCCAATTGCACGTGTTCTCGCCGCGGCGAATTTGAGGTAGACTGGGGGCGATAACCGGTGATCTCGAACGCGTCCCGTCGAGGTGCGTAGAAGGCTGTGAAGCAGCGGGTTAATGGTATCCGGCTGATCCCCCGAAAGGTTCTCGAACCGTCGCTGTGACGGCTTTCTCGAGTCAAATACCGGCGGGATTGCCGCTCCGGTCGCTAAGTTCGCTATGCGAAACGACTTGAATTCCAGACATGGCGCCGCAGGCCGGCGAAGTTTGCCGGCGAAGTGCCTGGGGACCGCGCTACTATGGGTGATGGTCGTGACGGCCGGCTGCGATCGCACGCCGGATCGGCCCGTTCCCAAAGAGACCTCGCGAAACGTCATTCTGATTCTCATCGACACGTTGCGAGCCGACAAGCTTGGCTGCTATGGAAACAGCCTTGGGCTGACGCCGAATATTGATCGCCTGGCCGCAGGGGGCTTTCGGTTCGATCAAGCCTTTTCACATGCGCCTTGGACGCTGCCGGCAACGGCGTCGCTGTTGACGTCCGCGTATCCTCAGCAGCACGGAGCCGGTGTGAAGAAGGGCGGCCGCTCGCTCGAGTTCAACGGATTGGCCGAGGGGGTGCGCACGATCGCGCAGTGTTTTTACGACCAAGGTTATGACACGGCAGCGATTGCGAACGTTTTCTTTCTCGCGCCGCAGTATGGGCTTGATCGCGGTTTTTCGGTGTATGATTTTGTGGCGCCGGACCGGACACAACGCGTTCATCGTCGCGCGACGGAAGTGACGGACTGGGCGGTGAACTGGATAAAACAGCAACGCAAGTCGTCGAATCGCCCTTTCTTTCTGCTGGTGCACTACTTCGATCCGCATCTGGCGTACGATCCGCCGGAGCGTTTCCGCAGAAAATTCGCGATGCCCGAGGATTTGACGCCCGATCCGACGCTGTTCGGCAGCCGAGGCGACATGATCGATTTCCGCGAGGGACGTATCAAACCCGCCGATTTACCGATCAAACGGCTCGAAGCGCTCTATAACGGCGAGGTTGCGTACACCGACGAGCAGGTCGGCCGACTTGTTGACGAACTTGGCGGAATGGGGCTGGCCGAGAAGACGCTGCTGGTCGTGACGGCCGACCACGGTGAAGAGTTTTTCGATCACGGCGGGTTCGAGCACGGGCACTCTTTGTACGACGAGATGATCCGGGTGCCGCTGATATTCTGGGCGCCGGGCCTGATCCGTCCCGGTGAGGCGCGCAAGAGTGTGGGTCACGTGGATGTTGCGCCGACGCTATGTTCGCTGACCCGGATCGAACCGGAGGCGAAATTCGTCGGCAAGAGCCTCGAACGTCTCTTGTTTGGCGAGAACCGGCTGGACGAATCAGTCTTTTCGCAGGGAAACATGTGGGGTCCGGACCTGACGGCGATTCGCGTCAAAGGTCGCCACAAGTTTATCGAGCGTCCGCCGGGGCGCGAACTTTATGATATTGTTGAGGATCCGAAGGAAACGCGGAATCTGGTGCGGGAGTCGAAGTTCATCGCGCTCGCGGACGAATTGGAAAAGGTGCTGGCTTCGTTCAAGAAGCTGCTCGGCGAACGGCTCGGCACTTCGGTGAAGCTGTCAAAGGACGAGATCGACCGATTGCGCGGTGGCGGTTACTGGGTTGATATCGATGAAAGCGGGCCGTCGGACGATAACGATAGCGGCTTGACGGATCGCCCGGCGACGAGCGCGCCTTCGTCGGGAAGATGACACACGCATTGCATCGTGCGACTTCAAACGTCGGCGCATCACCGCGGAGGAGTCGCGGGGACCTTTTGTCGGACCGGCGGGAAGTGAATTGTCGACGATCGCTGACGTACAAGGTTTGATTCTGAAAGGGAGTCATGTTCCGAACCCGATCGCTTCGGATTGCCGTGCTGGCCGTGGTTGTCGTCTCCGGTTGCAGCGGAGAAAAGGACACGCGAGGCGAACGCGCACCATCGGTTTTTGTGATTGTCATTGACGCTGCATCGGCCGCCTACTTCGGCTGTTATGGCGATCCGGGCAAGACAAGCCCGAATATCGACGCCCTTGCCGCTGAATCCATTCTTTTTGAGAATGCCTACAGTCAAACGTCAACCACGGTCTCTTCGACTGCCAGCCTCATGACCGGTGTCCGCGCGACGACACACCGGATGACCGACCGCACGGTTCTTCCCACGGAGTTTGAGACGATGCCACAGGCGCTCGCGCGCCAAGGCATGAACTGCTTCGGGGTGATCGGCAATCCGTTCGCCGGCGCGCCTGCCACCGGCCTTGACCGCGGCTACAAAGAGGCTGTCCAGGTGTATGCGCTGGAAGCCCTTCAGAAGTCGCGACGAACAGAAGAGAGCAGTCACTTTATCGTTACGCTTCCAGACGATATTAACTCCGAGGTGGCGAAACTTCTGCCGAAGTTTCAGCCGACGGGTACGTTTGCCTACATTCACTTTCTCCAGCCGCACAAGCCTTACACACCGCCTGAATCGCATCTTCGGCTATACGAGGCCCAACTCACCGATTGGGACAAACTGCACGACCAATGGAATGAGTCCCATCGGACCGGCCGCGCGGACGAATCAACGATTCGCGGACTCGAAGCGAGGTATCGGGCAAACATTCATTATGTCGATGCGGCGGTCGGCGAATTGTTTGGAAAACTGAGGGAGGCGGGTCTATATGACGAATCGATGATCGTTTTCCTTTCCGATCACGGGGAGGCGTTTTTCAAACATCGCCGATTCGGGCACAACGCGACTGTTTACGATGACATGACTCGTATTCCGTTGATCATCAAGTTTCCGAAGAGCGCGGGCGTCAAGCCCGGACGAATCTCGAATCTTGTGGAAACGATCGATGTGCTTCCCACCATCTTTGAATTCCTGAAACTCTCGCCCCCTGACAAACATGAAGGCGACAGCCTCTGGGGACTGGCCACGGGGGATGTCAGGGAGCTTTCCGGCTCTGAGGTCATCGTCTGCACCGTGCAACGCTCACGGCATGCGATGCGCATTCGCGACCATAAGCTCGTTATCAGCAGCGACGGGAGGCAGGAGCTCTTTGATCTGCGAAAAGATCCGGACGAACAGGACAACCTTGCGCTCAAGGAGCCGGAAAACGCTCGAAGAATGCGGGAACTGCTTGAAAGCGTCGTCGACATTCGGGGTGGGACGGCCGCCGCGCGTTCCAACAAGCTCCGCGACGATCCGAAAATGAAGGCACTGATCGAGTCGCTGGGCTACACCGGCGGCTCCATCGACGAGGAATTTGAGATTGAATCGAACGGTCGTTCGGGGGCGTCCTCCACGACCCGGCCAGTCGCCACGACTCAGCCGGCTGCCTCCGGGCCGGATTGACCGGCCTCGAGCGCCGGCATTCGCTTTGACTCTCTCCCGATCGATCGCGATACTCTGCGGGGATAATTGATTTTTAAATGAGGCTATCGAGTGAGCGCGGCTGAAACCGGTCCTTCCGTTGTGCTACCCCAATCGGCGAATACCGAATCGTCCGGGTCGCGGACGGCGCGCTTGTTTGACTTCGGATTGCTTCAGGGCGTCGCCTTGAGCGGGCGGGATTATGTCTGCTTCGCTTTCGTCACGCTCATCGCATTGATTCCTCGCACCATCTACCTCATTTCGGTTTCCCGCAGTCCGCTCTTTGATCAGCCGATTCTCGATGGTGAAGCCCACGATCAATGGGCGCGCATGATCCTGGAGGGCGTCTCGGCCTTTCCCGGCTCGGCTTACTTCAAGGCGCCGCTGTATCCGTACTTCCTCGCGCTGATCCGGCTGGTCACCGGCGATCTTTACTGGGCACCGCGCATCGTTCAGATCGTGATGGGCTCATTGAGTTGCGGATTTGTCTATCTTGCAGGACGTGAGGCGTTCAATCGAACGGTCGGTCTGGTTGCCGGACTGGCCAGCGCGTTTTACTGGGTCATGATCTACTTTGATGCCGAACTGCTGCTCGAGCCGCTCAGCATCTTCCTGATGCTTGTCAGCCTGTGGATCATTCTTCGAGCCGCCAAGCGAGATTCACTGTGGCTATGGGCCGTCGCCGGATTGTTCATGGGGCTATCCGCGATCACCCGGCCCAACGTTCTGATTTTCATTCCCGTGATTGCGCTGTGGCTCGTCTGGGCCGGCTGGCCGAATGTGGTCCGTTCGATCTGGAAGTCGGCTGTTTGGTGCTTCGCGTGTGCGATTCCGATTCTGCCGGTAACGATTCGCAACTATGTCGTGGGACACGATTTTGTTCTCATCGCGTCGCAGGCCGGGCCGAATTTCTTCATCGGCAATAATCCAACATCCGATGGCTACTCGGCAACCCTTCCTGGCGCCCGGTCCTCCTGGCTTGGCGGCTTCATCGACTGGAGGTCCATGGCCGAGCAGCGGCTGGGCCGAAAGCTGAAGGCGTCGGAAGTCGATCAGTTTTTCTTTGATGAGGCGTTCCGTTTTTTTCGTGAGGATCCACAACGGGCCTGGGAACTGAATTTCCGCAAGCTTCAGTTGTTTTTCTACGAATGGGAGATTCCGAACGATTCGGATTTAACCTCGATGGCGGCGTTATACGCGCCATGGATGCTGCGGCTCCCCGTGACATCCGGTGCGATTCTGGCCTTCGGACTGATCGGCTTTGTGATAGCGCTCTGGGACTTCAAGCGGACGCTGCCGCTCACGAGCTTCGTCGTGCTTTATACGGCGAGCGTGGTGGCGTTTTTTGTGTGCTCGCGATTCCGGGTGCCGATGATGCCGGTGGCCATGGTGCTTGCGGCCTTGGTTCCGGTGAAGGCGTGCGAGTATTTGTACAAGCGGGATTTTCGCGGCATCATCGGGCTGGGCATCTTCAGCTATTTTGCATGGATCTGCATTCATCGAGGCATTCCGCAGGAGGTCCTCGACGTTCACGCCGCGAACACCCAGATACGCATCGGCCACCAACTCTCGATCAAGGGACTGCCCGGCGAGGCCGAACATTACGAGGCGGCCTTGAAGCTCGATTCGAACTGTGCCGAGGCCGAATCGGGGCTTGGCTACTATCATATGCGAAAGGGTGACGCGACGACGGCAGTCAGGCACTTCGAAAGAGCGCTGCGGCTCAACGGCGATCTGGACGTATACGAGCCGCTTGCGGGTCTTCAGGCCTCCCTCGGTCGCTGGGACGACGCGATTTCGACGGTTCAGCGAGGCGTGGATCGGCTGCCGGGGTTTCTCGATCTGAAGCGGAAGCTGGCCTTCATGCTTGCGACCTGCCCGATCGATCGCCTGCGAAATGGCTCGGAAGCGGTTCGACTGGCTGAAGAGGTGGCCAGCGTCGGACTTGAAATTCCGCAGACTTACGACACGCTCGCTGTCGCCTATGCCGAAGTGGGCCGGTTTGACGATGCGGTGCGTTCCGCGAAGAAAGCGCTGGATCTCGCTCGGAAATTCGTGAATCCGGAAGCGATCGAGCAGATCGGCGCGAGGCTGAAACTGTTCGAGGAGCGGAAAGCGTTTCGGCAATCGATCGGCGTTGGAAGTCCTTAGCGTAACAGCCCGATGATCGCCGCGCCGGCGATTATCCACGTGGAATTGATGCGATACTTCAGCAGGGCGAGGCCGGCAGCGGTCAGCAGCAGGCCGCCCAGCGGCGTCGTGATCGCGTGCCGACCCAGTTCAATGATGACGGCCGCCATCAATGCGAGTGACGCGACGTTGACACCATCGAGCAGCACGCCGATGAGGGGGGATCGACGCATTCGCGGAACAATCGGCCCGCTGATCGCCACGAACAGGAATGCCGGCAGGAAGATGCCCCCTGTCGCGGCCATCGCGCCGCTGTATCCGGCAATGATATAGCCGACGAAGGTCGCCGTGGTGAAGACCGGTCCCGGCGTGAGCTGCCCGACGGCAACGGCGTCAAGTAACTGAGTCTGGGTAAGCCAGTTTCGTTGATGGACGAATTCCGCCTCGACGAAGGCGAGCAGCACATAGCCGCTTCCGTAGAGAACGGCGCCGATCTTTGCGAAAATTCCGAAGAGCGACGCGACAATCGCCGGCGCGGCATTTGCCGATGCGGCTTCGACGCCGGCGGAAAGGCCGAATAGCGCGAACGGCTCGATTGCTTTCAGTGTATTGCGCCGCACGGTCGTTGCGCTCGCCGCATGCAGTCCGAGCGTGGCCACGGCCGCGGCGGCCAGTGTGGCGAGTTCGCTCAATCCGCACAAGTTGGCGGCGAGCGCGCCAGCACCCACGACGGCGAGCCGGGTGTTCTTCACAGCGGATCGACCAAGATTCCAAACGGCCTGAAGAACGATCGCGATGATGACCGGCTTCACGCAGTCGAGCATGCCTGCCAGCGCGGGAAGTGAGCCAAATTGCACATAAATCCGCGCCAGCGCGAGCACAATCACCACGGCTGGTATGATGAAGCACGCTCCGGCGACCAGTAGCCCCGCGAAGCCCGCGCGGCGATGACCGATATGAATGGCCATTTCCGTGGAATTCGGTCCTGGAATCAGTTGCGTCGCGCTGAGCAGATCGAGGAATTCCTCGTCGCTGAGCCATTTTCGGCGTCGAACGACTTCTTCCTGCATCATCGCGATATGGGCGGCTGGTCCGCCGAAGGCCGTCACGCCGAGTCGGGTGAAGAGCATCGCCAGCTCACGCAGGGGTCGAACGTTGGTCAAAGCTTGGATGCTCCTACGAACCCTGACGAGAGCGAGCCGAACCGCTGGGCTGTGCGGCGCGGTTTTCGTGATGATAGCACGCCAGGCCCGGAAACTAAATCAGTGGCGAAGCGGCCGCGATTCTGCAAGAATACATGGCTTCATTTCGATCGGAGTCGCCTGATGGCGGCTGGCCGAATTGACTCGACGTGAGGCGTTTGAATGGCGAATCAATCCGTATCCGTGTCCGATGCGAATGCGCCGCGCGGCGTGCCGGTCCGCTCAAACGGCGGGTCGATGTCTGCGTCGTCCGCGGCTTTCGGTCTCGTGATCGCGAATGCGACGGTGTTTACATCCAGTTTCTGCATCATGGTGATTGAGCTGGTTGCGGGCCGGCTGATCGCCCCGTACGTCGGTTCGTCGCTCTATACGTGGACGTCCATCATCGGCGTCGTCCTGGCGGGAATCGCGGGGGGAAATTATCTGGGCGGGCGCGTGGCGGATCGATATGCAAAGGACTCGCGAGGTGCGCGCCGGACATTGGCCGGATTGTTCGGATTGGCCGGGGTCGTGGCGCTCGGGATAGGCCTGTTTAACCGCATTGTCGGGAGCATGCCCTTTCTGGAAGGCATGGATTCGCTCAAGCTGCGAATAGCGCTGCACGTCGTTCTTGTATTCTTCATTCCCTGCGGAATGCTGGGGCTGATCAGCCCGGTGGTCGCGAAGTCGGCGCTCGATCTCGGTCGGCGTACGGGTCGTACGATGGGGAGTGTTTACGCGTGGGGCGTCGTCGGCAGCATTGTCGGCACGTTCATGACGGGTTTTTATTTCATTGCGGTAATGAACACCTCGACCATCATCCTTTCAGTCGGCTGTCTTCTGCTCGCGGTTGCCGCGATGTATGGCGCCGCATCGATGAGTCGAACCACCAAATGACGTTTCGTTCCACACAATGTGTGTCCCTCGTTCGCTGTCGCAAGACGGCCGTGATCCTTCTTGCCGTGGGCTTGTGGCTGTGTGCCGAAGAGCCGGCACACGCATATATCGGACCGGGAGCGGGCTTCGCGCTGGCGTCATCGCTCTTTGTCGTGTTCTGGACATTCCTGCTGGCGGTGCTGACGATTGTGCTGTGGCCGTTCAGGTGGGTGTTTCGTGCGATTCGCGGTCGAAAGGCGTTTGCTCGAAGCAAGATCAAGCGACTCGTGATTCTCGGTCTCGACGGCATGGAGCACACGCTGGCCGAGCGGTTCATGAATGAAGGGAAGATGCCCAACCTCAAACGGCTGGGCGAGCAGGGCGGCTTCCGACTTCTTGGGACGACGACGCCGCCGCTCTCGCCAGTGGCCTGGTCGAGCTTTCTGACGGGGGTGAACCCCGGGAAGCACAACATCTACGATTTTCTCAACACCGACCGGCGCAATTACACCCCGTTCCTTTCGTCGGTGGATATACACCCCCCCACGAAGACGCTCAAACTTGGCAAATACGTTATTCCGCTGAACAAGCCTTCCATTCGATTGATGCGCAAGGGCAAGCCCTTCTGGAACACGCTTGGCGAGCATGGAATCTTTACCTCAGTCATTCGCGTGCCGATCACATGGCCGCCGGAGAAATGCCGTGGCGTGGTGCTGTCCGCGATGTGCGTTCCCGATCTGCGAGGCACCCAGGGTTTGTTCTCTTTCTACAGCACCCGGTCCAACGGCGGCGAGCGCACGGGCGGCGAGCAGGTGACGGTAACGCGGGACGGCGACATGGTTCGGAGCGAGTTGATCGGCCCGGACAATTCGATGGTTGTCGATGGGGGGGCGATGAAGATTCCCTTCACGGTGGAGATCAAAGGCCGGGATCGTGCCGTCCTCGTAATCGACGGGGAGCGGCATGAACTGAAGGTCTATGAGTACACACCATGGGTCACGGTGAAGTTCAAGGCCGCGCCAGGCGTGACGGTCAACGGCATTTGCCGGTTCATGCTTGTGAGCACGGAGCCGGAGTTCGAACTCTATGTCATGCCGATCAATCTGGATCCGGAAAAGCCGGCGATGCCCATTTCCTATCCGACGGCCTACAGCACCTACCTGGCGAAGCGGTTTGGCCCGTTCGCGACGCTGGGGCTGGCCGAAGATACATGGGTGCTCAACGAAGGGTTGGTGGAGGACGGCGCGTTCCTGGATCAGTGCATCAGCATTGACGGCGAGCGCGAGAAGCAGTTTTTCGACGCGTTGGACAATACGAAGCGCGGTTTGTGCGTCTGCGTGTTTGACGGAACGGATCGCATACAGCACATGTTCTGGCGATACCTCGAGCGCGACCACCCCGCGCACCCGGCGAACCTCGATTCGGACTACAAGCCGAATCGGTTTGAGACGGCGATTGAGGACCTCTACATTCGCATGGATCAACTTGTCGGCGAGACCATGAAACGCGCGGGCGACGACGGAACCATGCTGATGGTCATTTCCGATCACGGCTTCAATTCGTTTCGGCGCGGCATCGATTTGAATGCCTGGTTGATTGCGAACGGGTACATGACGCTGAAGCCCGGCGCATCGCCCGGGTTCAAGTATCTGTCGCAGGTGGATTGGAGCCGGACACGCGCCTATGCACTGGGGCTTGCCGGTCTGTTCCTTAATCTCAAGGACCGCGAGGCGCAGGGCATTGTTGAATCGGGTGAGGACGCAGAGCGTTTGAAGGCCGAGATCATAGCGAAGCTGACCGGCCTGAAGGATCCGAAAACCGGAGAACCCGGCATTCGTCGTGTTTTTGACAAGGAAAAATGCTATCAGGGACCCTTCCGCGATTCCGCGCCGGATCTGGTCGTCGGCTACCATCGCGGCTATCGCGTCGATTGGGACACCGCCATCGGCAAGGTGACCGATGCCGTATTCCACGACAACACCAAGGCATGGAGTGGCGATCATTGCATTGATCCCGAGTTGATTCCGGGCGTCTTTTTCTGTAGCCACAAGATCGAAAGCGAGTCGCCGCGGCTTATGGACCTGGGGCCGACGGCGCTCGAACTCTTCGGCGTTGACGTGCCGAAGAACATGGATGGTCAACCGTTGAGAATCGTGACGGACCGTGGCGTTCATGCGGCGGCGTAGCCTCTACGGTTTTTCAGGCGGGCGCATTGACCTGCTGCTGATCGAATCGTGTCATGAATCGAACCTGCAAATTGAATCTGCTTTCGGCGCTGCTGGTCATCCTGGGTGCGGGCTCGCCCGGATGTGATCGGGAGTCATCCGGCCGGACTCCCGTGCCGCGTGCGAAAAACGCCGGGCACAAGCGGGTTCTTGTGCTCGGATGTGATGGGATGGATCCGCGGTTGGTGCGAAAGCTGATCGACGAAAATCGGATGCCGAATTTCGCGAAGCTCGAGCAGCAGGGCGGATTCAGACCCCTCGAAACGAGCATTCCACCGCAAAGTCCTGTCGCCTGGTCTAACTTCATCACGGGGGCGAACCCGGGTGTTCACGGGGTATACGACTTCATCCACCGTGATCTCGCGCCGGCCGATCCGCATCTCAACGTCACGCCCCGTACGTCCACCAGCATCGATGTGCCGCCGCCCGAGCCACTCTTCGAGTTTCAGGTCTCAAAGTACCAGTTCAATTCGTCGCATCTCAATCCATTCGCCGCCAGCCAGACCACAACGCTCACGCGATATGGCGTGCCTTTCTGGAACTACCTCGACGAACGCGGCATCCCCATTCAAATCTACAAGATTCCGGCGAATTATCCGCCGAGCGAATCAGAGCACGGCCACATGTGCTGTCTTGCGGGAATGGGCGTGCCTGATGCACTGGCCACACTCGGAACCTATCAGCACTTCTCAACTGAACCGCGGGCAGCCGTCGATCTGGGGGGCGGCCGGCGCGATCGCATCGTCAAGGACTTCAAGACCGGCACCTACATCGCGACGATCATCGGCCCGCCAAACGAATTTCTGCCGGCCAGTTCGCGCACGGGATTGCCTCCGAAGCTGGAGGTCGAATTGCGAATCTATCGCGACCCGGAAAATCCGAGCCTGAAAATCGCATGGATCAACGAAGGCGTTGCGGGCAACGAATCGCGCGAGCTTGTGCTGAATGAGGGCGATTGGAGCGATTGGCAGGAAATATACTTCCTCAAGACGCCCGTCGGTCCGAGTTTGCCGACGATGGTCCGTTTCTATGTTCAGCAAGTTCATCCCGAGATCAAGCTCTACGTTTCTCCGCTGAATTTCATCCCGACGAATTGCGCCGCCGTCATCAGCGAGCCGCCGAAATTCGTCAAGGAGATCGGCGAGGCAATCGGGCCGTTCTACACCCAGGGCTTTGCCGAAACGTTTCGGGCACGACACTTCAAGGACATTGACGACGAAGAATATCGCAAGCAGGCGGATATCGTTCTGGATGAAAGCATGAAAATGCTCGACTACGCCCTGGAGCGATATGTTGACGGCGTGCTCTTTTTCTATTTCAGCAGCACGGATCTCCAGTCGCACATTTTCTGGTGGGACTCGACCTACCCGCATCCCTTTCGATCCGAGGCCGATGCCCGGAAGTATCACGGCGTTGTGGAGCGCGTGTACGAGCGGATGGACGAAGCGCTGGGAAGGTGCATGGCATCGCTCGGAGATGACGCTGCGTACATCGTCATGTCAGATCATGGCTTCGGCAATTTTCGTCGCCAGTTCGGCCTGAATTCCTGGCTTCGCGAAAATGGCTATCTTGATTCCGATGGCAAGCCCGATCTTTTCTTCGGGAAGACCGACTGGTCGAAGACCCGGGCCTACGGGCTGGGGATCAACAGCCTGTACCTGAATCTCAAGGGACGAGAACGCATGGGCAGTGTCGAGCCGGGCGACCGCGATGCGCTGCTGGATGAGATTACTGCCAGGCTCTTGGCATACGAAGACCCTTCCTATCCGGACTCGCACCCGATTGCACGGGTTTACCGGCGCGATGAATTCTACAAGGGGCCCGAGGCGATCAACGCGCCCGACCTGATCATCGGATACAATCGTGACTATCGCAGCAGTTGGCAGACCGGTATGGGCGGATTTGATCGGACGGTCGTGTCGGACAATCGCGAGGCATGGAGCGCCGATCACTGCATTGCGCACGATTTCGTGCCGGGGATTGTCCTGTCGAATCGACGCATCGTGTCCGAGGCGCCGGCGCTGATCGACGTCGCACCGACCATCCTGGCCGAATTCGGCATTTCAACGCCGGCTTCCATGCAGGGGCGGAACATGTTCGCGCCGCTGTCGCCATGAGTTTCTCGCGGTTAATTCTTCGGGAGGGTTTGTTATCGTGTTCGGCGGAAACGTAAAAATTGACAAAGGTCTGCTGGAGCGCGTTCGGAAATATGCCGAGGCCGCCGGCTACAGCAGTCCCGACGAATTCATTACTCATGCAATCGAGAAAGAACTGGCCGAGCTCGACAAGGCCAAAGGCAGTGGCACCGAGACCGATCCGGCCGTACTCGATCGGCTGCGCGGGCTGGGATATATCGAGTAGTCGTCCGGGAGTCGCGTTTCGGGAATCGATCGGTACTTGTTCATGAATGCAGCGCTCGACATGATCACGCGCGGAATGAACGCACTGGGCGCAGCGGCGTTCGCACTGGTGTCCTTTTGTTCACCCGCCGTGGCGCTCGTGGTCATTTCCGCGTTGATCGGCTGGCTCATGCTGCTGATATGGGGCTGGACGTCCAACCAATCCGCCATCAAGGATGTTCGCAATCAGATCTCCGCGCATCTGCTGTCGACGCGTCTTTTCAAGGACAACCTCGCGGTGACGTTTCGGGCGCAGCGGATGATCATCTGGCATGCGCTGCGCCTCATGCTCCATTCGCTTCGTCCGATGGTCATCATGGCTGTTCCCTTCGTTCTGATCATGGCGCAGATCGGCCTTCGATATCAATTCCGTCCCTTCAAGCCCGGCGAGTTGATTCGGGTGACCGTTCAGCTCAAACCGGTCGCTTCGGCGGCGGACCCGATTACTCGCGAGGCGACCGCTTCGACAGTTGACTACGAAAAAAGGGATCGGATGCAGGCCGCGCTGATGGGTGTCGGTTCGCGACTGAAACTGCCCGCAGGCGTCGTTCACGATCCGCACGATCCTTGTCGCGCCGTGCCCCTCGGGACGGCCGACTGGCGGCTGCGCGCGGATTCGGTCGGTGAGAAAATCCTTGAATTCGGAGATGCGGTGAATGCGGTGCGGGTGCCTGTGGTGATCGGAGAGGAGTTTGGTCCGATCAGCAGTCTTCGCGGCGGACACTGGTTCGATCGCCTGCTTTACTCGGGCGAAATGTCCATCGCGGAATCGTCGCCGATCGAATCGATTCGAATCGCGTATCCTCCGCGATCGACGCCGATATTCGGCTACGACGTCCATTGGCTGGTCACGCTGTTCGTGTTGTCCATCGTTTTCGCCTTGATCATCAAGCCGTTTACCCGGGTGCAGATGTAAATTCGGACCGCTGCCGTCAGCGTGTTATGGCCTGATCCGGAAACGGGGAGCTTCTCGGACGTGGGCGGCTGGAGGCGTTTCTGGATAGGACGCCGGGGCTTGAAAACCACTTGGCGTCGCGGTACCATTTCAATGTGTAGGTGAGCTATTGAGCCTATTGCACGCCTCGCCTGTATCCCCACCTGCGACTTTGCCTACCTCGGGGTCTTGGAGGACATCTTAGATGAGTCGACGTAAAATCCGTATGTTCGTCCTTGCCGGCTATGTAGCCGCTGGCGCGTTCGTCACGCAGTTCCTCACGCTTTGCGCGTCCACCGGGACAGCCGGCTTATCCTCGAGCGGACTGTTGATTGACAATAACGGTTATTTCCTCGGTCTGCTGTATGTCTGCGGCACCGAGAATTACGCGATCCGTGCGGCCGATGGCGTCCTCGGACCGGTCATCAACCAGGATGACGATCTCATGTGGGGTTGCCCGGTTCGTGAAATTCCCGTTGGCGGTGGCGGCTGATAACCGAGCGGCACGGCACGTATTTCGCGCCGAAGGAGATCGCTTTGCGTTTGGATAGAATTACCTCGTAATTTGACGATATAAAAGATAGGAAGGCACCATCATGCGAAAGCACAAGAGCATTCGGCGAAAGTTGGTCGGTCTGGGCCTGTTGGCCGCCGGCAGCAGCCTGTTCGCCAACAATTGCATCAACTTTGCCGCGTCTTTGCCGATCTGCGGCGGCGTGTTGACGTTCTGCTCGCCGGCTGACCAGATCAATCTGCTCTGGCCCCTGCTTCAGACGCCCGACTTCAATGCTGACCCGAGCTGCACGATTCCGCTCGGCTGCGGCGATGGCGACCTCTTCGACGTTCCTCCGGGCTTCCCCGGAGGCGATGCTCCCGCGCAGCCATCTGATGGTCAGGGCGGCATCGGCGGCGGCGGTGGTGCCGGCGGCGGCGGTGGCGGTGGCGGTGGTGGTGTCGGCGGCGGCGGTATCTGATACGGCGGCTCGCTCGCTGCTGCCATGAGAGACGCTCGGCCGTCGGTTTACCCGAGGCCCGGCATCGGCTCACGGCAATTGAATCAAAAAACGATTGGAGGCCCGGCCATTCTCAGCCGGGCTTCTTTTTTGTCACGATCGGTTTGCGGGCCGATCATTCTCGCTGAGTGAGTGGGCCAATGCCGAATTGGCTTCGAATGCGATTGACCGCGGCAAGCACTTTGCCGTCGTCGCAGACGAACTTCGATAATTGGGAGGTCGTGACGCCGATCGATGCTGCCGCCATTTGTATTCTTCCGCCGTGGGCTGCGATTTCGTCGATGACGTGCGCGATAATTCGTGGTCGGTCCGGAGAACGCCTCGGAACCGCGATGCCGCCGGACGAACTGATCGCGCCCGCCACGACCGCATGGCGATCGGCGGCCGAGGATTCGACGCGAATCTCCAGGGCGATGGCCATCCTCAATCGCCGCAACGCCTTGGCCTTGTTCTCGTGTTGAGACCTGCTCTCTTCTGCAATGGCAAGCAGTCCGCTGGGCTTGTGCCGCAATCGAACCGCTGAACTGGTTTTGTTCCGTTTCTGGCCGCCGGGACCGCTGGCGCGATAGGTGTCAATCTGGCACTGGCGAAGCAGATTGTCGTCAGACTGCAGCAGCCAGTGGTCGCGTGATCCGTTCATTTGTTTGGGTTTCAGGCTGCCTTGTTGCGAAGTGTGCGAGGAGCCACACGGAATCGGCTGCGTCGGGATCTTAAATAACAAGACCCGCCGGCGCTGAGACTCAGCCACCGGCGGGTCAAGAACAATGAGGCTGCCTAGAGTGTTGCAGCCACGGTCGCTGCACTCTAGAGCAGCTTCTTACTCTCACTCGTCATGGATCACCTCCTTCGTGATGGGCGGCGACCTCGATCGCGGGGCATGAGTGAATGTCGCGCGTCGAGCCTTCACCCGTCCGACGGCCGTCACCGGCCGGACACAACGCCCGATGCACGGAGTGCATCGCTCGGTCCGGTCTGCACGCCGATCGCTGTCGCCTCGCCCATGTTTGAGGCGATGCGATCGGGCACTCGCCGGACATCTCTAGTCTAGTCAGAGCCGATTTTCAGAGTCAACAAAAAACCAGGGGCGCGAGAAATCGAAAGTCCGCATTGGTGGATGCCATCGGTGGAGTCCGGGAGCCGGTGGAAAATTCAGCATCCGTGATCGAAAAAGTCGCATGCTCAGCATCCGAAATCGCTCAAACCGGGACGGCTATCTTGCTCGGATCTCGGGAGGCAGTGACGGTCATAGGCCGCGCGACAATGGGCCAAATCTTGACTTTGGCGGCCGTTTCTGTTAAGAAATCGTTTTCCAGCGCGGCGGAATCTCGCAAATCTCCCAGCGAACCGCCGCACAAAGCCCGAGGGCGTGCCCAGAGGCCTGATCCGATTGTCTCATGCGAAGCGATGTTCGAGCGTTCACCCTGGGGTGGTTCGGCTGACGCAGCCATATTAAGACAATCGTATTTTTTCGGAGTGGAAAGCGGCGGATCAGGGCTGACGCTCGCCTCAGCGGTCGAACTTGCGCCTGGAGCGCGGACGATCAGCCGCACTGGGCTTTAGGAGTGGGGAGAGACCGGCGGCGGTTCAGGATCGCGTCAACGTCTTTGTACGTTCGTCATTCTCCTGGTCCGATCCGCCGGTCGCCATTTTTACGCGGGCGTGCGTCCAGAATGTCCGGGCGAAACGGCCGGGATCACATCAATAGAAACTGAACGGCTGTTGCGGCGCGGGCGAGTACATGCCGATGCGAGAGCGACCTTGTGCGTCCTTGTCGAGGTCCTTGTAGTCGCAGCGTTTCTCGATTGCGGTGGGATCGAACCATTGGAGCCGGGAGACGAGGCTTCGATCGCCCATGATCGTCTGGAACGCGACTTGGCGCTTCTCGGATTCGTAGTTGTCGCTGTTGACGCGGTTCGTCGAGAGCAATTCGATCACATACCACGTCTTGGTTTTGGGAATCGAGATCACCCGGGCCTTCGGTGGAGGTACGGACGCCGGCTGAGTGGATGCGGCGAGAACCGCACTGGTCTGCGGAACGTCCAGAATCGGCGGGGCCCAGTTGTCGGCGGCCATCTCAAAGCAGGCATCCACGAACTCGGGCGCCCGTCCGACGCCGACAACCTCGGAATACTCGATCATCGGACGGTTTTCGCGGGCGCGCGTTTCCCGTTCGGCGGGATCGGTGATTCGGCTCATGCGCGAGAACGGCGCGGGCTTCGATACGGCGCGAACGCCTCGTGTCACACGCAAGTCCTCGAAGTGCGTCAACGCAAGGTCGAGACCGATGCGCGAGGCGACGGCGCACAGTTCCTTCGCGATCGGCTCCACTCGGCCGAAGGCGCGCTGCAATCGAATGTCGCGTTCGACTTTGGGCATTACTTCGTCAATGACGAGCGGCGCCTGGGCGTCGCGGGTTTCGATGACCCGAAAGACGATGTAGTTGGCGGGCTCGCCGGGCTTGGGCACAAGCTGGTTTCCACGAATTTCGAATCCGGCAGAAGGGCCGGCGACCGTCATCGGGAGGATGGGCGTCTGGAATAACTGCATCCGCAGGTCAGATTCGCGGTTGGCCTCGGGCGTGAAGAATCCGGGCACTCGAAACGCGAGCTCCGACAAGGAGATGGGCGTGTCCTTATCGCCGGGCATTTCGGCGCCGCGCAGAACGAAGTCGTTGGCGATATCCTCTTCTGAGGAGAAATCGGTCTCGCTGTAGTCGACGTTCACGCCAAACTTTGCAGCCAGTTGAGCGCTCACGCTCCGGAGGAAAGCCGGGTCCTTGACCGATTCAGGAATCGGCTTGAATCCGGTCTTCTCGTCGTTCTTCAGATCTGCCCAGGGTTTCGCAAGTTCCTCGGTGAGGCGCGATGCGAATTGACGCGCAAGCCGTGCGGCCTTGTTTTTCTTCAATTCGCGGGAGATGGCGTCGCGGCTCTCGGTGTATGTTTGCGGCACCTGCTTGGGAACCTGCCGCATCTCGGGTTGCGACGCAGGTTGAGTCGCGGCCGGGTCGACCGGCGCCGGCTCATCAACCATGATGGTCTTCATGTACTTGTTCGGATTGGCCTTCCACTGATTTTTGATTTCTTCTTCGGTGACGCTGACCTGGGCTTCAATCTTTGAGACCGACGCGGCAACGTACTGAAGCCTCACGCGTTGCGGATGCTTGTATCCGAAACCGTCAGGGCTGTCGGCCGGCAGCACGTCCTTGTACTTTGCAAACTGCGCCGCCGCGTCCTCGGCGGAGACGGGCTCGTTGTTGTCGATGAACTGGTCGGCTTTGAGCGCCACGAAGCCGACGTTTATTTTGTCTTCGGTTGCCTGCACATAGTGCTTCACCTGTGGCTCGGACGGCATCGACGCCAGGCGAATGCGTTCGAAATACTCCCCGATCGCCATCTGTCGCGCAACGGCCGCCTGCATGGCCGAAAGCGAGACACGCAGTTGCTTGCGAATGTCGGCAAGCGTTCCGGCGTTGAATTGAACCAGCATGGATTCGCGTTGTTCGAGAACTCTGTTCACGTCCGCGGAGGAGATCGTGATGCCGGCCCGCTCCGCTTCTTTCGAGAGCATCAGCCAATGACGGACATCGATTTCATCGCCCCGGCCGTTTCTCCAATCGAACATCAGGCGCCCGAGGATTTCGGTATCGGCCTGTGCTGCATTGAGATCCTGCAAATTGAGGGTCTCGCCGTAGCAGCGCATGACCAGGATGTCGCTGGCTCGCTGCTGAAAGCAGGAAGTCAAAGCAGAACCGCCGACGAAGGAAAACATGGCGAACAGAACGAGGCCCACCATGATTTTCTTGCTGTGAACCCGTAGCGTCTTAATCATTCCGAAAGCTCCGACACCCGCAGATGCGGGGATGCAATTTCATGTGATCCGGGGCCGCCGTGGCCGTCTCCCAGGCGATCCCGGGGTGGAACCGGCTGCGTCCAAAACGAAAGCCCCGTAGATTAGCGGGAAGGCTCTCGCGTTGCAAAGGGCCTGATGGCAGGCGATATGGCGCCTAAGTGGCTTGTTGAACGTGCCTTGTGGTTCAGCGGGCCGTCTGGTTCTTTGCGGGTGGAGTTACCGGCGTCTTTGATGCGATGGGAACGGGCGATTTGATCATCTTCAGGTGCGATCCCAGCGGCAGAAACCGCCGGTCCGGTGATGCAAGGAGTGCCAGATTCATGGCACAGATGGTGGGCGAGTCGGGCTGTCGGGCTACAGAGCGATCAATGAGGCGACCGCGATCCGCCATGCCGGCAGGTGAGGGGAGGGAAGCATGTCGGGCCGACATAAGACTATTCTAAATAGGATGTTATGAGCATTGGGGCGAGTTCCGTCCGCTGGCCTCGAAACCATGTCGGAATCGTATCTTCGTGCCACGGAAGGACTTGCCGCAGGATTTGGCCTGTGAATCACCAAAAATAGTTGCTTGCGTCGCAGGAACTGTTTGCGGTAGGATGGGTTACGGCGTTTCGAGGGGGTTCGTAGAGATCGACGGAGCGGGACTTCTTCGCCGTGCAAGAAGGGCCGCCAGCCGTCAAGGTTGATAAAGAGCAGCGCTGCTCTCGCATCGTAGAAAGTCGCCTAGGGTTTTCATCATGCGAACCGTTACGAAGAAAGAACTTATCGATCGAATCGCCGATCGAACGAATAACAAGCGCGTCGTGGTGAAGCGGATTATTCAGAGCTTTCTAGACGACATCATCGAGGAACTCGGTGCGGGCAACCGCTTGGAGTTTCGTGACTTCGGTGTGTTTGAGAGCAAGGTTCGTGCGGCACGCGTCGCGCAGAATCCCAAGACCCTCGAGCGCGTTCATGTCCCCGAAAAGCGGACGGTTAAATTCAAGATTGGTCGCGTGATGAAGCAGCGCCTTCTGGGCGAAGAGGTCGTCCGCTCAGCGGACGATGATGACGACGACGCATCCGAATCCTGATTTCGCCGGTTCCCGCCCATCTGAATTTCCAAGCGTTTCATCCTTTAATTCGATGCATTTCGCGGTCGGCTTTTGGTCGATTTATCGCGATCCTGCGCCCAGTCCGTGGCGCGATACCTCAACTGGCCAAATTTGCCTGATGGGATTGATTTTCGTTGACAACATCGGGCCGACGGATTACAAACTAATTGAGATTGAGTCTCAATCAGCTCTCGATCGCGAAGGCTGAGACCAGTCGTGCCAGCGAGCGGAAGGATCGTAAGAGCTTATGCCTAAGTTGCTTGGCGACCTAAATCCGGGGCAGTCGGGTTTCGTTAGGGGCGTGGGTGGCGAGGCCGGCATTCGGCATCGTTTGCTCGAAATGGGCCTGACCCGCGGCACGCTGGTCAGCGTGGTTCGTGTCGCACCGCTGGGCGATCCGGTCGAATTGCAGTTGCGAGGCTACCGTCTGAGTGTTCGCAAATCCGAAGCTGCGACGGTCCATATCGAGGCAACGTAATGTCAGTTCGACCGGCCGATGTTTCGGCGGTGTCGGCAACCGTGCATCGTATCGCCATCGCTGGCAATCCGAACTCCGGCAAAACCTCTCTCTTCAATCAGCTTACCGGGCTGCGCTACATCGTGGCCAACTATCCGGGCGTAACCGTTGAGAAGCGCGAGGGCCGCCTCCTGGGAAGCGGGATCATCCTCGTTGACCTGCCGGGGATCTACAGTCTGTCCGCGCGTTCACCCGATGAAGCGATCTCGCGCGACGTGCTGCTCGGCCTGCTCAACGGCGAATCCCGCCCTGACGCGGTTCTCGTCGTGATCGATGCGTCGAATCTCGAACGCAATCTATATCTCGCGACGCAACTGATTGAATTCGGCATGCGGGTTGTTGTCGCCTGTAACCTGATGGATGAGGTTGAGGCGCGCGGCGAGCGCATCGATTGCGAGCTTCTCTCACGCGAACTGGGCGTGCCGGTGATTCCCACCGTCGCGCGTTCGGGGCGAGGGCTCGACGAATTGCGCCGTGCACTCATGGGCGGAAGCATCGTGCCACATTCAAGGCACTCACTCGAACTGCCTTTGGAAATCGACCGGTGCGTGGAGAAAATCGCGAGCGATCTGACGAGCTCGGGCGCGACGACGTGTTGCGTCTCACGCTCGGCGGCGCTTCTCTGGATGACGGATTATCTGTCGGGCGATGCGACCGGGCGCGCGGCATCCCGGCGTCTTGTCGCGCAGGTGCCGCCGGCGCTGGCCGAGGAGATGGCTCGGACGGCGGAAGAATTGAACGAGGCCGAATCGGATATTGCGGCTGCGATCATTGAGGCACGGTACCGGCATGTGTCACAGATCGTATCGCGCGTGCGGGTTCAACGCTCCGGCGGGGATGCGCTGCCGCGGAAGGCGAGCATCAGGGATCGCGTTGATTCGGTTGTGACGCATCGGATATACGGTTTCGGTGTTTTCGTGGTCGTCATGGGCTTGTTGTTCCTATCGATCTTTTCGTGGGCTGAGCCATTGATGGGCATGATCGAATCCGTGCAGGCCTTGTGCGTCTCGGCAGTGCGTGTGTGGGTGCCCGACGGTTTGCTGCAATCGTTGCTGGCGGATGGCATTATCAACGGCGTCGGCTCGGTGGTCGTCTTCTTCCCTCAGATCTGCATTCTGTTCCTGTTTCTCTCGATTCTTGAGGATTCCGGCTACATGGCACGGGCGGCGTTTCTGATGGATCGCCTGATGAGCCGCGTCGGTCTGCACGGCCGCAGTTTCATTCCGCTGCTTTCGAGCTATGCGTGCGCCATTCCCGGCATCATGGCGACGCGCACCATCGAAAATCGGCGTGATCGACTGACGACGATACTGATCGCTCCGCTGATGAGTTGCTCGGCTCGGTTACCGGTGTATCTCATTCTGATTGCGGCGGTGTATGGCGACCGGCTATGGCTCAAGACCGGTGTGATGCTTGGGCTTTACCTGCTTGGCACGGTGACAGCTTTGCTGATGGCGGTGGTTTTCAAAAAAACGCTGCTGCGAGGCCCACGCCCGACATTCATTATGGAACTGCCGCCATACCGTCTGCCGCAGGCACGTGTCATTGTTCGAACGATGTGGGACCGCAGCAAGCAGTTTCTCACCGGCGCGGGGACGACGATTGTTGCCGCCTGCATTGTGATCTGGGCGCTCGGCTATTTCCCCAGAATGGATGTTGCTGATCTGTCTCAGGAAGTTGTTGCGCAGCTTGCGGAACTCGATGGCGCACCGCTGGGGGTTGACGAGCGAGATCACATCCTGGCCGGGGCGCAATTGCGTCAAAGCTGGCTCGGGCGACTGGGCCACCTGATCGAGCCGACGATTGAGCCATTGGGGTACGATTGGCGAATCGGCATCGGAATTCTCTCGTCTTTTCTGGCGCGGGAGGTTTTCGTCGGAACGATGGGCATCACCTTTTCGATCGGCGCGACGGACGACGCGTCTGATATGCTCCGTGACAAACTGGCGGCAGCGACCCGCGCGGACGGGCGCCCACTTTTCACGCCGCGCGTGGCGACGGGTTTAATGGTGTTTTACGTTCTGGCATGCCAATGCGTAAGCACCCTGGCCGTGACGCGGAGAGAGACGGGTTCCTGGAAATGGCCGGCATTGATGTTCGGATACATGACGGTGCTGGCCTACAGCGCGGCGCTGGCGATCAATCAACTGGGCGCCGCGGTCGGATGGGCTTAGCGCCGTCGTTCCGACGCGCGGAGTTTTCATTGCGGCATTTCCGGCGGAGTCTCGAACGTGCGGTCCGTCAAATACGCCTTTCAACATCGGATTAGTCGTGTCATATCCAGCGAATCCTTCATATCATGGGTGCGTGAGCAAACGGGTCTGGCTGCGTTAGTCTTCTCGCGGGTGGGCTGTTCGGCTGCATGAGTGGGAGCCGGCGCGAATCTTCTGTTGAAGAGACATGGCGCAATCGGCGGTCGGAGTATTCGGAATGAGTAGTGCAGTATCCATCGCGGACGTGACCAAGACGTTCGGCGCGACGGTCGCGGTGAACCAGCTTTCGTTGATGGTTCCTCGCGGCGTGGTTTACGGGTTCATCGGGCCGAACGGTTCCGGCAAGTCCACGACGCTTCGCATGATCATGCGGATCTACCATCCCGACAGCGGTCGTATCGAGGTGCTGGGCGAAGACGCGACGAGCGGCGGCGCGGCGTCGGATCGGGTGGGCTATCTGCCCGAGGAGCGCGGACTGTATCGCAAGATGAAGGTCCATGATCTTCTGAAATTCTACGCGGAGCTGAAGGGCCGGCGCGTCAACAACGCTGAAATAGACGGATGGCTGAATCGAATCGATCTTCCCGGTGTGGGGCCCAAACCGGTTGAGTCGTTGTCGAAGGGCATGGCTCAAAAGGTTCAGTTCCTGACGACGATTCTTCACGAGCCGGAGCTGCTGATTCTGGATGAGCCGTTTTCGGGACTGGATCCGGTCAATATGGAAGTCGTCAAGGACGTGATCCTCGAGCAGCGACGCCGCGGTGCGACGATCATCTTCTCGACGCATGACATGGAAGTGGCCGAGAAGATGTGCGATTTCATCTTCATGATTTACAAGGGCCGCAAGGTGCTGGATGGAACGCTCTTGTCGATACAGGAGCGATTCGGGCGCGACACCGTGCGCGTGCGGTGCGAAGGCAACGGCGTGGATTTCGAGCAACTGCCCGGCGTGGAGCGTGTGAACAACTACGGCCAGCTACAGGAATTGCGCATGTCGCAGGGTTCTGATTCGCAAGCGGTGCTCGCCGCGCTGGTTGCTCGAACTCGGGTGAGCCATTTCGAGATCGCCACGCCGACGCTGCATGATATCTTCGTTCGAATCGCAGGCCCGGCGGCGGAACCGGAGCCCGATGGGGCGGCAAGAATCAAATTTCAGCCGGCAAGCAGCGGTGGAGTGTGACCATGCGAAAGACCTGGGCGGTCGCGATGCGCGAGTATCGCACCAACGTGCGGAGCAAGGGCTTCATCGTCGGCGTGATTCTCATGCCGGTGTTCATGTCGGGCAGTGTGCTCGTGCAGACGCTGGTGGCGAAGCGCGGCGATGCAAGCGTCAAGCGCGTGGCCGTGATTGATCGGACCGGAAGTCTGTTTGTCCCGCTGCACGATGCCGCCGAATGGCGCAACAAGCATGACATCTTCGATTCCGAAACCGGCAGGCAAATGGAACCGAGCTACGAGATGGTGGAGATTCCGCCGAACGAGGCGGATCGACAGGGGCAGTTGCTGGAACTCTCGGACCGGGTCCGGTCCGGAGAGTTGTTTGCGTTCGTGGAGATCAATCGTGGGATTCTTGATCCGAGGGAGGCTGCTGTCGCTCCCGCGGAGCCGGGAATGCCTTCTGAAACAACAGCTGCCTCCGCGGCCGGAAGTGCGACAGCGGCTTCGATACAGCCGCAGAGCGAGGGAGGCGCGATCCGCTATTACTCCAATCGGGAAACGTATCGCGAGTTGCCGGAGTGGTTGAGCGAGGTTATCGGGGATCGGGTCCGGGCGGCTCGTTTTGCTCGTTCGGGCATGGATTTGGAAACCGTGATGCGCGCGCTGGCGCCGGTCAGGCTGGATTCTTTCGGGTTGCTTTCACGTTCGCAAACCGGCGAGGTGAAGGGCGGCGAGGCCACCAGCGCCGCGGCGGGGTTCCTTGTGCCCTTTTTCGTCATGATGATGATGTGGATGCTGCTCATGATCGCCGTGCAGCCGCTGTTGCATGGCGTGCTCGAGGAAAAAATGCAGCGCATCAGCGAGGTGCTGCTTGGTTCGCTCCGGCCGTTCGATCTGATGATGGGCAAGCTCATCGGTCATGCCTTCGTCGCGTTGACGCTGCTGGGCATCTATGCCGCCGGCGGGATCGCCGTCGCAGCGTACTACGGCAAGATGGACATGGTCAGTCCGGTTCTGGTGGGCTGGTTCGTGTTCTTCCTTGCGTTGGCCATCTTCATGTACGGCTCGATGTTCCTGGCTGCCGGGGCATGCTGTAATGACGTGAAGGAGGCGCAGAGCCTGATTATGCCGGTCATGTTCCCGATGATCATTCCGATGTTCTTTCTCGTGCCGATTATCCGCGATCCGGGCGGCGGGATTGCCACGGCATTGTCACTGTTCCCACTTACGTCACCGATGATCATGACCATGCGTCAATCGATGGAGGTGCCGGTTCCGTTGTGGCAGGCGCCGGCTGCGCTGGCGGGGTGCGCGCTGGTTACCGTCATTTGCGTCTGGGCCGCGGGAAGGGTGTTCCGTGTGGGAATTCTGATGCAGGGTAAACCGCCGAAGATGGGACAAATCCTGAGCTGGGCGGTTCGGGGGTAGCAGGGATGCGAGCCGCCGTCCTTCTGGCGGAGCGCACGCAGCCGAATGCCGGCTATTTCTGCGCAGTCATCCTTCCACCGCCGACTCGGCGGATTCCGCGCATTGCAAGTGACATCGCCTCGGTATTGCTGCTCCACTGCATCGCCTGTGTACCGGTGATTCGCTTTGTGTTGTAAAGCTCCAGCAGATGTTGATCAAAGGTCTGCATGCCGGATTCGCCGCTCGCGAGATAATCGCTTAGTTCCGAAAGCCTGTTCTCGAGGAGGTACTTCTCGGTCACGGGCGAGCCTCGGAGAATCTCAACGGCCGGAATGCGCGGTCCGTCCTTTGACGTGACCAATCGCTGGGAGATGATCGCTTCGATCGATTTCGCGAGTTGTGACAGCAGCAGCCGGTGCTCGGCGGGGGGGAACATCGCAATGATGCGCTCGATGGTCTGCCATGTATTCGAGCTGTGAACGGTGGCGAACACCTGATGGCCGGTATCGGCGGCCTGCAAGGCGATTCGCAGCGTCTCGAGATCGCGAAGTTCGCCGATGACGATGACGTCAGGGTCCTGGCGCAGCGCCTGGCGAAGGCCCTGCTGGAACGACGGCGTGTCATGCCCCACTTCGAGCTGCGAAATGAGCGATCGGCGGTTTTGATAAATGAACTCAACAGGGTCTTCGATGGTGACGATTTTTTTGCTGCGTGCCGAGTTGATGAGGTCGATCATCGCGGCAAGTGTCGTGCTCTTTCCGCTGCCGGTTGTCCCGGTGATCAGCGTCATGCCGCGATCTTCAAGTGCGATTTCTTCCAGCACTTCCGGCAAATTCAGTGCGCTGAGCTGCGGCGGGGCGGCCGGAATGACGCGCATCACCAGCCCCGGGCGCCCCAGGTGGCTGTAGGCGCTGCAACGAAATCGCCCGATACCGTCGGCCTGAAATGAGAAATCGACGCCATCGGTCAGGTTCCGGTCGAGATTCATCACACGGTCGGCGGGCATCAGGTCGGCGATCACCTGTCGGGCCGTGTCTGACTGAAGTGCCGGGACGTCGAGCGCGCGCATTTGTCCCTGGATTCGGACGATGGGCGGCGACCCCGATTGCAAATGCACGTCGGATGCGCCGTTCGCGAGTGCGAAACGAAGAATGGCAGGCAGGTCCATAATGAGACTCCGAGCCGGCGGGTCGCTGGCGGTGCCGATTTCCAGGCTGAATGATAGCAGGTCAGTTGGGATTTCTCACGGATTTCGGATGGAGTGTGAATGCAGCGTCGGCATCGCCGCGCCGGTCGATTCGGATGGCTTATTCTTCCGCAATTCCGAGAACGGGTCGCCGGAGTTGTCGGTCAATCATCCCGACAAAGGCATTCATCAGGAGGACGGCCCAGTAGCACTCGCCGTCAAGCGAGCCATACAGACGCATGAATGCGGCGATCAACCCGATGCCCGCGGCGAAAATGATCTGGCCATGAACGCGCAGCGGCGAGGAGATCGGATCCACCGCGAGCAGGAATGCCGTCAACATGATCTGGCCGGCGGTCAGGTGGTGGAGAATATAGGCGAGCCCGACAGCCTGGTTCTGCTCAATCTCCAACACCGGAAACCAGCGAAAGCCGGCGGCGGTCTCGACGGGCAGTATGGAGAGGGCGAACGCGGCGCTTGCGACGAGCGTGACCGGAAGCTGCCACCTCAGAAAACCGCGATGCACGAGGTACATTCCAGCGACGATCAATCCGATGATGCAGGTTTCGCCGATTCCGCCCGGCACGACGCCGAACACCGTATCTCGCCAGGGCGGAAGTTGATCGCGAAGAATCGGCGTGAAGATCAAATCGCCGTCGGCAGGAAGCCTGGCGTGTGCGAATTTGCGGAGAATTTGCACGGGGCGCTCAAGTTCGTAGGCGTTGTGGATCGTGGATTCCTGCGACTCAAACCAGCCTTGATAGTGCACGACTCGCTCGGCATCGGAGATATCCCCGAAAAACAGGTGGGCTGGCGTAAGCACGGGTGAGTAGAGCAGCGTCCCTGCGAGGAAAAGGTATCCTGAAAAGACATATTGAGTGACAACCCGGCCGACCAGCGCCGGCATCAGCCGGCCCTGGAAGATGCCCTGACCTACCAATACGGCAACCACCGAGCCGAACAGGGCAACAGCCCACGGCGTCGTCGCCGGCAAGGTCAGTGCCAGGAGCATGCCAGTGAGTGCGGCCCGTTCTGATCGGCCTTGAAAAGGCGATCGCGAAAGCAGCCCCATCAGTGCATCGGTCGCGACCGCCGAGAACACGCACGCCAGAATGACCCGCGCGGCGGCCGCACCAAATAGCGTGACTCCGCATAGTCCGACGACGCCGGCCGCGAGCAACCAGGCCCGCACCACCTGCCGGTGAGTGTGTCCGCCAGACCGATGTGGCGGCGACCCCATCAGGCTCTGGGGTCCTCTGACCCATGGTTGATTGGTACTCACGCGGTCGTGTCCACCATTTCCGAAGGACGGGCAAATCGAGTTCGGGCTCGACGAATCGCTTGGGCCAGCGGCAGCTGAGACGGACAGACGTAGGTGCAAAGGCCGCAATCGATGCACGCCTTGAGATGCGACAGCTCAACATTCGTACAGGCGGCGGCGACGTCGAGTCGCATCAGGTCCGGAGGGACGATTCCGACCGGACAGTCATCCACGCACCAGCCACAGCGGATGCAATCGGTCGGTGTGACCAGTTCGCGCTCGAGAAACAACAGCAGCGCGTTGGATTCCCGGGTGATGACGGCTTGGGCATCCCCGAGGGGGATTCCTGTGAGCGGGCCGCCCATGACGGCTTGTTCGATCGGTCCACGAAGTCCGAGCCGATGCACCAGTCGCTCGATCGGTGTGCCGACGGGAATGCGATAGACGCCCGGTTGCTCGATGGCATCGCCTGAGACCGTGAGCACCGCATGGGTCACGGGGAGACCGCCCATGACTGCGTCGGCCGCGGCACGCACGGCAGCCAGCGGCAGGACGACGGCACGCTCGTCCAGCGGGCTCATGCCGGGTGGGATTTCGCGTTGGAGAATCGCCTTGACGAGCAGGTGGGGGTGACACTGCGGATACGGATCGGCCATTGCAACGATTTCAACCATCCGATCAGCCGCCTCAGACTTGAGGCGGTGGACGATTCGTCGATGGCGAAAGGGAACGGCGATGATCGCACGGAGAACGCCCAGAGCGTCGGCGAGTTCGCAGGTCGCGTCCACGATTCGGCCGGGCTGTTCGACGATCGTTCGAAGATCGGTCGCCACGAATGGCTCGGTTTCCATCGCGTTGACGATCAGATCCGTCACGCCCGTCGCGACGGCCTGTTGCAGGTACTGGTGCAACGGCATGCGCGGGAATTCGCACATCACACCGCGTTCGGCCAAATGGATGATCAGCGATTCATCCTCCCAGTCGGGATTCGGCGAGATGGCATCCGCGGTGCCGTCCGGCTCGATGACGGCGGCGGCGACCTGGCCGTCGAAGGGCGACCACGTTCGTGAGATTTCCGTGACGTGGCCTGCGACAGGCGCGTGTGCAGGCAAGGCGTCGGCAGTCAAGGCGCGTGAAATCGGTTCGCCGGCAATCACGCGCTGCCCGACGCGGACCGTCAATTCGACCGGCAGGTTTGCGGCGGCGGCAAGCGGCACGCGGAGCGGTCCATCCGGCGCGAGCGTCTGTATCGGCTGGCGGGCGATGATTGATTTCTGATCCGGGAGAAAGAGACCGCCGTCAAACGCCTGACGTGGCCCGATCAAGTTGGACAGCAATGACATGGATCAGGATTCTCCGCAGTCCCGTGGAAGCGGCCGCCGATAGGGATTATTCAGGCCGACATTAATCGTCACGTCCGGCCGGCTCATTCGTCCTCGCCGATATCTTCAGTCGCGCTGTCGCCTCCGCCGACGATGCCGAGCTTCGATTCGCCGCGCACGAATTCGAGCATGCGTTTTCCGACGCGGCCCGTGGCGACCGCGCTGAATTGTTCAATTGCCTTGCTCACCGGAAGGCCGGATCGAAACAGAATCTTGTACGCGGTGCGGGCTTCGTTGACGTCATCCTGCGAGAACCGTCCGGATCGCTTGAGGCCGATTGAGTTGTAGCCGCGTACCAGGCCGCCATCCCAGACTTTCATGTATGGCGGGATGTCTTTTGTGATTCGTGATCCGCCTCCGATCATGACATAATCACCGATGCGGGCGAACTGGTGCACCATCGAATAGGCGCTGATGATCGCGTTGTCGTACACGATGACGTGACCGGCCAGCGCACTGTTGTTATAGATCTTGACGCCGTTGCCGAGTTCGCAATTGTGACCAATGTGCGAATAGGCGAGCAGGAAGCAGTTCTCACCAACGATTGTCCAGGATTCAGGCTGCGTGCCGCGATGGATCGATGCGCTTTCGCGGATAATCGTCCCGGAGCCGATTCGACAATAGGAACGCTCACCCTTGAAATGAAAATCCTGCGGCAGGTGACCCACGACGGCGTTGGGATGCAACTCGCAACGTTCACCAATCTCGGTCCATCCCGACACATAGGTGTGGGGATAGAGCCGGGCCCCCGCGCCGATCTTCACCGAACCTTCGATTATGGCGTAGGGGCCGATCTCGGCCGTGGGGTCGATTTCCGCTTGCCGGTCGATAATTGCCGTCGGATGAATGGGCATCGAAGTTGCTTTCCTATACTGCTTTGTTGGCACGTTGGAGCCCCGATGGGCGGCAGGCGCGTCTAACGTGAGCAGGGCATTGTAGACGACTTATCGCGCGCGGCAATCGCTCGCCAACATACAGGTTTACAGAGAGTTAGAACCCCGTCGCACCCGCTGGTCATGAACGATGCGACAAAGCACCGGGGATTCGGGTCACCGGATCAGGCTCCGCGACACGGAGGGGATGATCGGGTATACACGGGGGCCTCATTCACATGGATGCCATCAAGCGGCCGTGCGTCCGTTCGGCAGAGTCTCATGACGGAGGGCATGCGATGCTCGGGCGAAATCCGATTCTCGTGGTCAAGCTTTGCTTATGTCTTGTGCCGGCAATTCCGGGAATGGCCTGGGGGCATGACTCGTGGTTGATTGCTGACAGCGAGCGGGTCATGCCGGGGACCTCGGTTCGCTTGTCGTTTCGAACGGGTGAAATTTTTCCGATCAGCGATGCGCCGACCCGGACGGATCGCATTGCGTCGTTTTCCATGTTGCGAGGCAAGCGTGTCTCGGCGATTGATCAGTATGACGTCGAAGACATGTCGCTCGTCGCGAACCCATTCCTGCCGACGCCCGGCTATGCCGTTATGGGGTGCGCGTTGAAGCCCAGGTTGATTACGCTTTCTGCCGGAAATTTTGACGCGTACCTTGCGGATGAGTCGGCTGACGACGCGATTCGGATTCGACAGCAGCGGGGGCGACCGGCATCGGATGTCATCGAGCAGTATACCAAGATGGCAAAGACGGTGATCGCGGCCGGCGAGCCGGAAGCGTCCGATGAGTCATATCTGCTTCCGATCGGACATCGCCTGGAGTTCGTGCCGCTCTCGAATCCGTTGGCCTGGCGTGTCGGCGGTCGTGCGGAATTCCGTGTGCTGCTTGACGGCCACGCATGGCCCGGCGTCAGCGTGTCGGCGGGACACGATGGCGTCAGCGCCCACGGCTATGCGGCTCGAACGAAGACAGATCATGCCGGCATCGTGTCATTGGAATTGCCGGTCGCGGGACTCTGGTTTGTCAAAGCGCATCTGATCCGCGAAGCCGACCCGTTGGCTGAACAATCGTGGGAGAGCTTCTGGGCCTCGTTCACGTTTCGCGTCGACGGCGGTTCGGCGGAGCCTGCGACGACGCCGACACGATCGCCAGATTTGATTCCTTCTACCGCCTCGGAGCCGAAGACATCAGGCGCGGCGCCGGGCGCAATTGCGGAAAGTGACATGGCCGCGGACATTCGATCAATCGTCGCGGTTCATGGTGAGATTGACCCGTGGGCCGCATTGGGATTTCGAATGGGACGGCGTGCATTGGCGGAGCTGGGATTGCCTCGTGGAAGCCCGCGCCTTCTCGCTGTGCATCGGACGCCATTTGAGCATCCATACACCTTCATTGCAGATGGCGTGCAGAGCGCGACCGGCGCCTCGATTGGCCGGCTGACGCTCCTCGTCGCAAAATGCGATCGTACTGCCATGCTCACGACATTCTTCGATCAGAGCACAGGCAAGGGAATTGCGATTCAGTTAACCGAAGCGGCATGGAAGGCGTGTGAATCAGGACATTCCAAGGCCGATCTTGAAAGGGCCGCGATTCTTGTGCTGAGTCAGCCGGAGGAGTTGCTTTTCAGGCAGACCGAGGCTGAGACCATGCCGACGCAGAATGACATACACCCGACACCAACAACCGGTCCATCGGTCGATTCATCGGGCTTGCGCCGGTTGGTTCTGCCGGATTCAGTCGCCGCGCGTGATTCAAACGCCGGTTCGCACGCTCTGACGCGCGTCGGGCTCGCTGCGTCGCTGGCGTTGGCCTGCCGCTAGGAAGCGGTCGGACCCGCCGAGGCGGGACGAGGGGTCAGCCTGGTGAAACGGCCGTCACCAGGATGTCGCGACCGGAGACATTTCGCGGTTGGCGGTCTTCTTTGCCGATAAGGCGAAGCTCTCGCCGCCAAGCAACTTCCCGGTGAACAGCACGCGGTGCAATGGAATTGACACTTCGACCCACACCTGTCGTTCCGTCGGGCCGAGTTCGTCGATGTTCGTGGCGATATCAAAGCCGCTCAAGCCGGCCTTTTCCATTTCCTCGGTGACGATCGATATGACATCGTCCGAGGTTGCTCCCGGCAGAGTTGCCGCACGGGCCGCCCGGTTGGTCGCAAGACCGATCGTCTGCTTGATCATGAAGGCATAGCCGGTTTCGATTGCCCCGCACATGAACAGCATCACCAGCGGCGCCACCACGGCCAGTTCCACCGCTGTCGCCGCGCGCCTCGCATGTCGAGTCTTCCTGTTTCGTCGCATCGTACACTCCCCCCAACCACCGGCCCGCGTCAGCAGATCGCGCCGGGCTGAGCGGATAAATCAGCAAGTTTGATGCCAAGGCGCTGGGCAAGGTCGCAGGCGCCGTATCGCCGCATGGCCCGTCGTATTCTCGGAGCCTCGAAATCGGGCGTTGCCCTGAAACCGCATCGGGCGTTGATTCTGCTGAATCACGTCGATTTTCTGCAACGCCACATTGGGTCCATAACCCTTGGGCACCGGCTTGCCGCGAGGAGCCGTGGTGCAGTCGCTGTGAGCGGTCCGGCTGATCGTGTATTCTTCACGGCCATGACGGATGTTCATCGAATCATCGAACGCATTACGCCCGAGCTGGTCGCGCTGCGCCGTGAGATTCACGCTCATCCGGAGTTGGCATTTGAGGAGTTCGAGACGTCGCGACGCGTCGAGGCCGTCTTGCGTCGGCTTCGAGGCTTGCACGTTCAGACCGGCCTGGCGAAGACCGGTGTCGTCGCGACGTTGAACCCGGACAAGCCGGGACCCTGCATCGCGCTGCGTGCCGAGCTGGACGCGCTTCCGATTGACGAAATGACCGGCGCGGCACACACCTCGAAAATACCGGGAAAGATGCACGCCTGCGGGCACGATGGCCACATGGCCTGCCTCGTCGGAGCCGCGATGGTTCTGTCGGAAATTGCGGATGAATTGCCCGGGAAAGTCAAATTCATCTTTCAGCCCGCCGAAGAAAGTGGGGGCGGCGGAGAAAAGCTCTGCGTGGCAGGCGTTCTGGACGCGCCACGTGTGGACGCCATCTTTGCCTTGCACGGCTGGCCGTATCTGGATCTCGGTTGCGTCGGAGTGTGTCACGGGCCGGCGATGGCGGCGACCAATCCGTGGCACGTGACCATTCACGGACAAGGCGCGCACGCCGCCTATCCGCATCGCGGTGTCGATCCGATTCTGGTTGCGGCACATGTCGTCACTGCCGTCCAGTCGATTGCATCGCGCCACGTGGATCCACTCGATGCCGTCGTCGTGACGGTCGCGACGATTCGAGCCGGCACAGCCGGAAATATTATCCCGGCGACCGCGGAATTGGGCGGAACAATTCGTACCCTCGATGCGGCGGTGCGGCAGAGCGCGGTGGAGCGATTCAAATCACTGGTTGAGCAGACTGCCGCCGCCTTCGGCGCCCGGGCATCGGTGGAGGTGCAATGGGGATATCCGGCGCTCGTGAACGACGAAGTCGCCTGCGCCCTCGTGTCAGAGGTGGCGAGCGAAGTCGTCGGCACGTCTCGCGTGGCCGACCGGATGCGTCCGAGCATGGGTGGCGAGGACTTTGCGTATTACGCGGAGCGCGTTCCGGCGGCGTTCTGGCGTCTGGGGGTTCGACGCGGCGATCCGGAAGGGCAGCCGACGCTGCATCAGGCAAACTACGATTTTGCGGATGAGGCGATCCCACTGGGTGTCCGAATGCACTGCGAAATTGCCCGACGTTTTTTGAAACAAGATGGGAGACTCCGCTCGTGAGACGACATATCGACCCCGCATGGGAAGTTTCGGTTCATGATGTGAAAGACCGGCTCGACGCCGGCCAATCGATGCTGCTTGTCGACGTGCGTCAGCCGGAGGAACACGAGCACTGTCGAATTGAAAAGTCACTGCTGTTTCCCCTGCCGCGCCTTCAAGCCGCCATCGAGGAGATTCGGCAATTGGCGCAGGGGCAGCCCGTTGTAACCTATTGCCACCACGGTCATCGAAGCGTGCAGGCGGCGGCAATATTGCGTGAAGCCGGCATCGGACGCGTGATGAGTATGGCCGGCGGGATCGATGCGTGGTCCACGGAGATCGATCCGAACGTGCCCCGCTATTGACGCACTGGGGCCAGTATTTGGAGCGTCTGACAGACCTTTTTCCAAAACTCCGAGAAAGCAAAGGGAATATTTTCATGCGGCCCATTTCACCCGAGGTGCTGATAGAGCAACTCAAGTGGCGATATGCGACCAAGCGGTTTGATTCTTCGAAGAAAATCTCCCCCGACGTCTGGAGCGCTCTGGAGCAATCGCTCGTGCTTACTCCTTCGTCCTTCGGTTTGCAGCCGTGGCGGTTTGTTGTCGTTACCAACCAGGCCATGAAGGAAAGCCTGGTGCCGCATTCATGGAACCAGACGCAGCCGGCGGAATGCTCGCATTACGTGGTGTTCGCCGCGCGTCATTCGCTGTCGGCGGAGCATGTGGATCATTACCTCGCGCGAATCGCGGAAGTTCGCGGCGTGGCCGTGGATTCGCTCGCGGGATTTCGCGGGATATTGATCGGCGCACTCGTTCCGCCGGCGCCCGGGTTTGAGATTCGCCAGTGGGCGGCGCTGCAGGCTTATATCGCCCTGGGAAATTTCATGACATCCGCCGCGATGCTTGGCGTGGACACATGTCCGATGGAGGGCATCGTGCCTGCGGAATATGATAACTTGCTGCAACTGCCGGCCGACGGATTCAGGACGGTCGTCGCCTGCGCCGCCGGCTACCGCACGTCAGATGACAAGTACGCGAAGCTGCCGAAGGTTCGATTTCCCGCCGAAGAGGTCGTGCGGCATGTCTAAGTGGGTCCGAGCGCGCGGTGCCCGGTCATCGCCGGGGTTCATTTCCCGGCGCGCGAGGGATGGGCGATGCGCATTCGGCGATTCGGCTTTTCGACCGCCGCATTAACCAGCTTCCCATCCGGAAATCGAACAACGACCGTCCAGTTTTCCGCGCGCTTGAAGTCGCCCAGTCCGAAATGCGCCGATGGCGCGTCTGTCGATTGGAAGCTGCCTCCGCCCGTGATCCACCGCCGCTGGGTGCCGGCCGATGAACGCAGTTCCACCATGCTCCCGTAGCCACGGTGGTTCCCTTTCGGTCCATCCGGTTCGACGATGAGCCAGTCTCGGGGCTTGGAGTCGTTTCGGAAGATGTAAACGGGGCCGTTCAGCGTGGTCATGACGATATCGATGTCGCCATCGCCGTCGATATCGCCGAATGCCGTCGCCCGGCCGTGGAACTTGCGGGCGAACATTTCGCCGCAGTCCGTGATGCGTTGAAAGCGCTTGCCGTTTCGCTCGAACATGAGCAGGTCCTGGGCCCATTCCGAATCGATTTTCTGCGTCGCCGCCTCGGGATAGACATGACCGCTGGCAATGAAAAGATCCTCGTCGCCGTCGTGATCGAAATCGAAGAACCCGCATCCCCAGGAGAGAAACGGACGGCTGATCAGGCCCAGCCCGAATTGTGCGGTTCGATCATCAAAGAAGCCATCACCCAGATTCAGGAACAACGTGTTGGTATCGCTCGAAAAGTTGGTCGTGAAGAGGTCGGGGTGCCCGTTGCCGTCCACGTCAGCCAGCCCGATGCCCATGGAAGCCTGGGTCGTTCCTTCGAGGTTCGCAAAGACGCCCGCGGGTATGGCGATATCCTCGAACTTTTTTTCGCCGAGATTCCGGAACAGGTAGTTTCCGCTTGAATCGTTGCCAACGAAGATATCGAGCCTGCCGTCCGAATCGAAATCGAATAATCGCACGCCCAGTCCGTAGCCGGGCGGCTCCTCGACGATGCCTGCCGCCTTGGTGATGTCGCGGAATTTACCGCCGCCGAGGTTCTCATACAGAATGTCGTCCTCGGCGATGAGTCCGGCGGGTCCCGCCATCACGGGAACGCCCTTGAAGGTTTTTTCGGTGCGGGCCGGCGGATTTTTCACATCAAACTCGAGATAGTTCGCGACATACAGATCCAGATCGCCGTCACCATCGATGTCGCCGAATCCGGCGCTGGCGCCCCAGCGATGATCGCGCGAAATTCCGGCTTCGGCCGACACATCGACGAACCGCGGACCCTCCTTGCGGAAGCACTCGTTGCGCAAGAGAACATCGGGACCGTAACATGTCACATAGATGTCATCCCATCCATCGCCGTCGAAGTCCCCGACAGCCGCGCCCATGGCCCATCGCGTCAGGCGAATGCCGAGTTTCTCTGTGACATCTTCGAATGTGCCGTCACCTCGATTGGCGAAAAGGCGGGATCCGGGCCCGTTTTCGGGATCCTTCATGGTCGCGCCGTTGGCGAAAAAGAGATCGAGATCGCCGTCGTTGTCAAAGTCGATGAAGGCGACTCCGCCGCCGTCGACTTCGAGTATCTCACTCGCGGGGAGCCTTCCGCATGTCATGACCCATTCGATGCCGCTCGCTTTCGTGACATCCGTGAACCGCATGTCCGAGGCCGGTGCAATGGCCGATGTGCCGAGGCATGTCGCCGCAATCGCGGCAACCGCGGCACCAGACGGCGTGCGGTTCGATCTACCTCGATGGGAGTGGCAGGACATTCAATCCCTCGTTTCAGGTGCGCCGCCCATCGGCTGCGATGTGGGGTGCATTCGCTCGCGAATTTCGTCATGCATTCGCCGGGCCTGCTCCGCCTTGCTCCGATTGCCAAGTCGCTCATAGACGCGCGACAATTTGTGATACGCCTCGTATGCATCCGGGCGGAGGCGGACGGCTGATTCGAGTTCGTCGCGCGCTTGAGTCAGTTCGTTTCGGCGAATATGGACATCAGCCGATCGCGCCCGGGCCTTGCCTTCGGTACGGGGATCTTTGCTCATTTTTGCAATCTCGATCGTGCGATTAAAGCGGCGCATCGCTTCGTCGAGGTTATCGTCATCATACTCGATCAGCCCGATCGCAAAGTGCGCGTCCGCATACTGGGGATTCACCTTCAGAAAAGCCTCGAACTGCGCTCGCGCCTCATCGGCGGCCCCAAGATAGTAAAGACACCAGCCGTAGAATGGGCGGGCGTTGTGATCGTTCGGATTCAGCGCCAGCGCTTTGGCAAAGAGCGGACGGGCCATGCCGTATCGCTGTTCTTCGTGATAGGTCATCGCAAGCATGAGCCATGCGCGCGACCATTCGGGATATGCCGCGACCAGCGGTTCAATCTTGCTCCGCGCTCGATCGAACTGCTTCTCGCGGATCAAGCGGAGCGCGTGCATCAGCTCGGCGTTCGGCATTGCGGATGCGGGCTGCGACGTCGGCGCGCGGGCCGGACCCGTGGTCGTGGCGGAAGTCTGGCCGGTCGTCCCGTCGAGGGCTTCGGCCATTTCGACCGCCGGTCCCGTGGCAATCAGCAGGAGCAGCGTTGCAGCAATTTTGACCAGTCGCATGGGATGGCCGAATTTTTCGAATGCGCGATCAGGGTTCCGGTGTTGCAAATCGCAGTAGTTCAAAGTTGATACCGTAGTAATACAGCATCCCCGTGATGTTGTTCGGCAAACCGTCGCGACCGGCCAGGCCGGACAATAAATGCGTCTTGCCGAAACCAAAGTTGGGCCGGACGGACTCGGCGTGGCCGTCGGCAAAGCCGATATTCGAGACGCCCTGCATGAATTTCGATGGTGCGCCTCCGCTCGGCTGAATGCCCCATCGTGGCGACATCGGTCCGTGCCGTGCGATGAGTTTGTCGCCACCGTCGGGACTGGGAACGATGCCGGCGCCGAAGTTGCCCTCTTTGTGCTGATTGTTCATGCCGTCCGGATGCTCTTCGACAAGAAGGGGCGCCCGCGACGGCGAAATCTGCTCGGACTTGAATTCGGGAATTGCTGGAATCTTTTCGGGGACACGAAGGCCCATGATGGAGACCATCGTGTAGCTGAATTTCCCATTTCCCGGCGACACCATCTGATTCGGCACATACGGTCCTGCCACATCCGAAGGGCAGAGGATGAGCTTTTCATTCTGATAGTATCTCCAGAACAGGCCGAATCTTGGAGCCGCGGCGAAGCCCTGCGGGTTTCCGGTCGACGGGTTCAAGGGGTCTCCGGCGTTGAATGCCCCAAACTGATCACCGATACCGAGCCAATCGAGGCCGTAGCGGTTCGAATTCCAGTTGCTGGCGGTGTAGTTATCGATGCAGGGGGCGAACATCCCGAAATCGTTCGAGTACATGGTGCCGGCTGTGGAAAGCTCCCGAAGCTGGGTCGAGCAGACGACGGCTCGCCCCCGTTCGCGCGCGGCACTGAGCGAAGGCAGCAGAATGCTGATCAGAAGCGCGATTATCGCGATGACAACAAGCAATTCGATCAGTGTGAATGCGATCTGTCGAGTCCGAACCATGGCAGATCCTGTTGATCGACGCTGGCTCGTGGACGCGCCGTTCTGATCCGATTTTCTGGCCATACGATGGGGTAATTCGAGCCCGCGGTCGGGCGGGACGGGAGTTCGACGGCCGTCTGAATTTATCTCAGAATCGCGGAAACCGCTATCGTTTGTCAATTCAAAACCCGGAAATTCCGTCGGGCTCGGCAGCTATTGCCGCTCCGGCCCGTGAAACCGAGCCGGTCGGCAAAATTTGGATTGGCCTGAAATGTATTATCGGCGGGGATGACTTTTCGCACGCGGCCCCGTTATACTCGAAGCTCAAGGGATGCCCCCAAGGCAGACCGGCGAGTCTGTGCTCGCGGCGGAGCGGCTCAATCCGCGAGTTCGGTTCAGTCAATCCCGTTGTGCTGAGAAAGATTGAGGGAGTGATAGGCATGGGACGAAACTGCACGTTTGCAGCGTGGATATTGATTTGTTGCGCGTCATCAACGGCCTGGGGACAGGGGTGGGTCAATTTTGTCGACGAGACCGCGACGCGCGCCGTCATCGCCGATCCCACGCTCTTTCAGACTGATCCCAACGAAAAGGACTACGCAAAGGGTGACTTCGACAATGACGGAGATATTGATCTCATCATTGTCCGCAAGCAGCCCTACACCACGCTCGGACGACGCCGAAACGTGCTCATGATGAACGAGGGCATTGCCGAAGGGCATGCAATCAACGGCGTGCTCGTTGATCGCACCGTCGAATTCGCAACCGATGCCACCGACGGCGGTCAGGGCTTCCTCGATCTGACCAATGACCGCGATGTCGCGGTGGGCGATTTCAATGGCGACGGATGGCTGGACTTCGTCACTGTCTCGACACTGGGCGATGGTCTTCCGAAGACCATCAGCCATCCGCGCATTTATATGAACAAAGGCGCCATTGCCGGTGTCTGGCAGGGTTTTCGATATGAGGAGGCTCGGTTTCCGCAACTTTTCACGATCCCCGGCGGCCTTGCAGTCGCGCCGCGCCTTTGCTCCGTGGCGGTCGGAGATGTGACGGGCGACGGGCGCCCTGACATCTACATTGGTGACTACGACAGCAGCGGCGTCGGCGGCGGTACGCCGGAAAATCCCGCAAACGACGTCAACGATCGCCTGCTGATTAACGACGGTAACGGATTCTTCGTTGACTCAAATCAAACTCGAATGAACAGCACCATGCTGCTCTCCGCGTTTGGTGTCGCGGCACATTTTGCCGACATGAACGGCGACGGCCTGTTGGACGTCGTCCGCGATACGGCCTTGAATGCGCCGCGCCATGTCTCGATTTCGTATAACAATCCGGCGAATGTCGGCTTTTTTCAGAATTACCAGGTTGTCGATCAGAATGCGCCCTATCACATCACGACGGGCGACCTGAATAATGACAACCGTCTCGACATCCTCGTGACCGACGACGGTGCGGACCACTACTGGCTCAATCAAGGCAACGGGCCGGATGGCCGGGCGACGTTTGTCGCGTTCGACGTACAGCGATTCACCGGCGTGGATGGAGAATTCGGCGGGAATCAGCGCCTCGCGGATCTGAATAACGACGGCTTTCTCGATGCGCTGATTGCCGACCAGGACGTGGACATCGAGGAGCAATGCAGTCGCCGATTGCACATCTACCGAAACCTTGGGAATGTGCCGAATGTCACGCTCCAGGAACAGGACAACGGCCGACCCTGGACTCACAACGGCACCTTCGAAATTGAAGTGTTCGATCTCAACGGCGACGGTTGGAACGATCTGATCGTCGGCCACTGCGCCGGCACAAACATCTGGATCAATGTTCCGCCGACGAATCTGACCTTCAGCTATCCCGACGGTCTTCCGGGCACGCTCGTGCCGGATGAGCCGACCAACTTCCGAGTCAGCGTGGCCGGCGTCGGCGCCACGCCGCAGGGAAATACCGGCCGTCAATATGTTTCGATTGACGGAGGGCCGTTTGTTGAGACGGCCATGACTCAGCTTCAGTCGAATGTCTATCTGGCGAATCTGCCGGCGGTACCCTGCACTTCGACCGCGAGGTTCTACTTCAGCGCGCGGACGACCACGAATCAGTTGATTACCGATCCGGGCAACGCACCGACGACGAGTTACTCCGCGCTGGCCTCGCTTGGCACGACGACGATTCTCGATGAGCGTTTTGAATCTCCCAATCCGTCGTGGACCGTCACGAATCATCCGAGCCTGACGGGCGGCGCGTGGGAGCGCGTCAATCCCAACGGCACGTTCTTCCCTGACGGCAGCCAGACTCCCGCTCAGCCTGAAAATGACGCCGGCCAGCCCGCTGATGAAACAATGTGCTACATCACCCAGCAGTACCCGGGTTCCGGTTCTTCCAGCAACAGCGACGTGGACGGCGGGCCGACGATTCTGACATCACCGACGTTTAACATCGAAGGCAGTGACGGGATTGTGTCCTATGCCCGATGGCTCTTCTGCAGCGATGCCGCGAATCCGGCACAGCGCGATCCGCTTGTGACCGAGATCAACAACGGCACATCGGGATGGGTCTTCGTTCATCAGACTTTCTCGACCGCGAATTTCTGGGAAGTCGTTTCTTTCCGCGTGAGCGACTATGTCACACCTTCCGCGACCGTACAGGTTCGATTCAGCGTGGCCGACCCCGGCACCTCGGTCACGGAAGCCGGCATTGATAACTTCAAGGTACTGCGGATTCTCTGTCCGGAGCCTTGCACGACCAACGAGCAGTGCGACGACGGATTATTCTGCAATGGTGAAGAAATCTGCGGTGGAGACGGCTTCTGCCAGCCCGGCGAAACGCCGTGCCCCGGCCAGGCGTGCGATGAAAATCAGGATATCTGCGTTCAGTGTGTATCCGACGCGGCCTGTTCAGACGGATTCTTCTGCAACGGCGTGGAGGTCTGCGTCAACGGCGTCTGCCAGGACGGCCCCGATCCGTGCAATGAACCGCTTGTATGCGATGAGCAGACAGACTCCTGCGTCGGCTGTACCAACGACGGCCAATGCGACGACGGCTCATTCTGCAATGGACCGGAGTTCTGCATCAATAACGCCTGCGTCGGCACCTCGCCTTTCATCGGCGTTCAGAACAACGGCTTTGATGGCGCAGCCGGCTGGACGACATTCACAACGCAGGGTGGCACCATCACGTTCCCCTCGGCGCTCAATGTGGTCGGACCGAATACGAGCCAGCTGGACAGTCTGGCCCATGCCTTCCAGGCGACCATCGACTTCAACGGACAGAACTTTGAGTTTGATCTTCTCCAGTACACCTCCGGCGATACCGAATCGTGGGATCGACCGTTCATCAGCATCGACGGCGTCAACTACGGCCTTAATCACGACGGCACACTCGGCAACGTGATTCCCGCCAACTTCGACAACGTCGCCACATACGGCACCATTCGAAATGCCCAGCCGGCGAATTCTCCGATTCATTTCAGCATCAATATTCAGTCGCTCGTCGGTCCAGGTCCGCATACGATCGGCTTCGGCGTTGCCAGTGTGGACGGCCTTGCCGGCGCGGGTACGGCTCGCTTCGATACGGTTCTGCCCGCTTATGCGGCGTTCGAAGCGTGTCCTGGCGAACTCTGCTCCAATGAGCTGGCTGCCTGTGTCACCTGTCTCAACGACCTGGCCTGCAGCGATGGCCAGTTCTGTAACGGCGTTGAACACTGCCTGAATGGCGAGTGCGTCGCCGGTGATCCCCCTTGTCCCGCGGAGTTGTGTGATGAGGTCAACGATACCTGCGCGACCCAGGTTCAGCCGTGGGTCGGTCAACCGGTTTCCAACCTGGGTGGCAGCGACATGCAGCGGTTCCTTCTGGGGCAGACCAAGTTCGATGCAAACCTGGATACGTCCCAGGGCCTTGGTCCCATTTTCAATCAATCCGCCTGCGGGGCCTGTCACAATCAGGGAGGTCTTGGCGGATCGGGCACCTCGACCGTGACGCGGTTCGGATTCGCTCACAAGGGCGGATTCGACGATCTGGCGGATTACGGCGGATCACTCCTCCAGGCGTCATTCCTTTCCGAGGCCTGCCGCGAGAACATTCCGGAGCAGGCGAATATCATCGCGTTGCGGCTCACCACTCCGAACTTCGGCATCGGATTGATCGAGGCGATTCCCGATGCCGACATCCTGGCACACGCGGACAATCCACCGCCCGGCGTTTCCGGACGCGCGCACATGGTGCCCGCGTTTGAGGATGGCGAAGGCGCTCCGCTGCGGGTCGGTCGTTTCGGATGGAAGGCTCAGGTGCCGACGGTCCTGACTTTTTCGGCGGATGCATCGTTGAACGAAATGGGGCTGACCAACCGGTTCCTCACCGAGGAGAACGATCCGAACGGCATATTCCCGCCGTCGATCGCGGAGTGCGACACGATTCCGGATCCGGAAGACGGCCCTGAAGGCGGAGTGCCGGGCGCGCCGCACTTTATTGATCGTGTCACGGACTTCCAGCGACTGCTGGCGGCTCCGCCACAGACGCCGAGATTCGGCATGAGCGGCGAGACGGTCTTCAACGCGATCGGCTGCAACAAGTGCCATGTCAGTTCGTTCACGACCGGCACGGTGGCGGAAGCGGCGTTGTCCGGAAAGATCATCAAGCCGTATTCCGATTTCCTCCTGCATGACATGGGCACGCTTGGCGATGGAATTCAGCAGGGTGACGCCGGTGTGACCGAAATGCGAACGTCACCCCTGTGGGGTCTGCGGCACAGAACCAAGTTCCTCCACGACGGCCGTGCCAGTGGCGGATCGTTCGCGCAGCGAGTCGTGCAGGCTATCGCAGAGCATGGCGGCGAGGGTGCTGCTTCCTCGGCGGCGTTTGATGCGCTCGCATCGGCGCAGAAGGACGCCCTGATTGCGTTCCTTGATTCACTGGGTCGGCGCGAATTCGATCACGACGGCAACAACCTCGTTGATGGCTTCGACCTCAATGTGTTCGCAGACTGCTACTCCGGCCCGGGCCACTTTTATTCGCCGGACGATGCGTGCGCGATTTCCGACTTTGATCAGGATGGCGATGTGGACGATGATGATTATGCCGTCTTCCTGACCGTCTACACCGGATCGATCGACGATTGCAACAACAACTCGGTGGTGGATGCGACGGACATCGTGGCTGGCACGAGCCGGGATTGCAACTTGAACGGCATTCCCGATGAGTGCGATCCTGATGCATCAAACATCGCGCTCTTCGTCTCCCAGGTGCTGCTTGATGTGCAGAATCCGATTTACGTCTGCATGTTCGACCAGGATGCGAGCGGCAGCCTTGATGGCGCGGACATCCAGCCATTCGTTGACGGCTTGATCAATCCGTAACTCGCTTCTTGATAATAGTTTGTGAATTCGTGGGCCGGCTCGCGTACTGCGGGCCGGTCTCATTTTTACCCATTACCAAGCTTACGAACTGCACGGCACAATTCCGGTGAAATGAACGTTTTTTCGTTCATAGTGGGCTACAATATTCTGGTCAATGTTCAGGAGTGATTCAGGGTGTGGCTAAGTCAGGAGGCGGTTCGATGATCGATCTCAGGAAAGTCGGCGGGGCGCTCAAGGCCATCGTGGCTGCGGCATGTGTCTCGGGGGTGTTCGGCTGCAATTTTGAGATGTTCTTCCCACCGCTGGACGTGGTGGAGCAGGTTGATTTGAGTCGTTTTGTCGGAACCTGGTATGAAGTCGCACGATATCCAAACGGCTTCGAAGAAGGCTGCGCCGGCGTAACGGCTGAGTACGCAATACGAGACAGTCAATCGATCACGGTGAAGAACACCTGCATTGAAGGCACGCTTGATGGTCCCACGCGAACCATCGAGGGCTATGCGACCATCGCCGACCCACAGACCAATTCAAAACTGAATGTGGTGTTCTTTCCTCCGTTCGGCGCGCCTTACTGGATCCTGGAATTGAGTCCCGACTACGAATGGGCGGTCATCGGTGAGCCGAGCCGATCGTTTTTCTGGATCCTCAGCCGAACGCCGACGCTCGACCAGGCCATTCTGGACGGCATCATTTCCCGGATGCCCGAAAAAGGGTATGACCCCTCGCGCCTGATCTACACGCCGCAGTAGGCTCTCCGGCGGGCGAGGCGGCGCCGTCAATTCGCGGAGCGGCGCCAAACTTTGTCCGGAATCGGCGCCGCGCTATAATGGCAGGCGCATGGACTCCCGGGATGACACCGCGACTGACATCTCCGTCGAGCGCGTCCGATCGGCTGTGGCGGGAGATGCCGACGCACTCTCCGCGCTGCTTCGGATTTGCGGTCCGCTGGTGGAGCGCACACTTCAAGTCGGCGACCCCTATCGCAGCCTGATCGATCCAGCCGACATCATGCAAGTGACCTACATGGAGGCATTTCTTCGCATCGGCTCGTTTGATGCGTTAAGGCCGCATTCGTTTGAAGCATGGCTTCGTCAGATTGCTCACAACAACCTCCGCGATGCGATTCGCGGAATCGAGCGTCAGAAGCAGCCGCCTCCCAGGAACCGCCTTCAACCGTCTGACTCCGATGAATCGCTCATCGGTCTCTACGACCAGTTCGCCCGGGGCAGTTCGGCGACACCGAGCCGCTCGGTGGGGCGACGGGAGCTCCGCGACTACGTGATTCGCATGATTGACGAATTGCCGGAGCGATATGGCCGCGTCGTCCGAATGTGTGATATCGAAGGCCGATCCGCCGTTGAGGTCGCGGCGGCGATGGGCAAGTCGCCCGGTGCAATTCACATGCTGCGGGCCAGGGCGCATGACCGACTTCGCGAGCGCATCGGTACGTCGTCGCCGTATTTCAGCGACAGGTCGTGATTCCCGTCATATGTATGTCGCATGAGAGGGTGAATGAATTCGGCCATGGCACCATGACTGACCGATCTGACAGCACGAATACCTCGATCAATCAGCACCTGGCGTGGATCCAGTCAGCGCGGTTGGAGGCGGCTGCCGCAATGGCGCGCGCGTCTTTGCCGGCTTGTGCCGAGGCTCGCGCGGTTCCATCGGATTCGGAAGCCAGGCTCGTTGAAATGCTCTCGGCCGACATGCCCGGATACGAATTTGGCGAAACGATCAGTCGCGGCGGCCAGGGCATCGTCATGCGCGCGGTCCAGAAGGCGACCGGTCGCGATGTGGCGATCAAGGTGCTCCGCACGGGCCATCTGGCGAGCGAGAATGAACGCGTCCGTTTCTTTCGCGAGGTTCGAATCCTGGCGCAGCTGCGACACCCGCACATTGTTACGGTCCATGACAGCGGCGTCGCGGCCGGCTTGCATTACTTCGTCATGGATTACATCCATGGTTGGCCGCTCGATGAATACGTTCGTGAACGGAAACTGTCGATTCGCGCCCGGCTTGAGCTTTTCGTTAAGATCTGCGACGCGGTTAACGTGGCGCACCTGCGCGGCATCATCCATCGCGATCTGAAGCCCGGCAATGTGCGTGTCGATGCCGCCGGCGAGCCTCACGTGCTCGACTTCGGACTCGCCAAGGTGGATGAACAGGATACGCTTGCGAACACGAAGGATGCTGCGATCACGGTCGCCGGGCAGTTTCTCGGGTCTCTGCCATGGGCGGCGCCGGAGCAATTCAGCGGACGGTCGGAAACGATCGACCTTCGCACCGATGTCTATTCGCTCGGGGTCATGTTTTATCAGTTGGTGACCGGGCTGTTTCCCTACGACGTGTCCGGCAAATTCAGTGACGCCGTACGAAACATCTGTAATGAGGAACCGCGCCGCCCCAGCCTGATTGCGACTCGGATCGATGACGACGTCGATCAGATGATTCTAAAGTGCCTCAGAAAAGAGCCGGATGGACGGTATGAAAACGCCGGCGCGCTCGCACGGGAAATTCGCCGGTATCTCAGCGGAGAGCCGATCGAAGCAAAGCGAGACAGCGGTTGGTATCTGATGCGAAAGGCGTTGCATCGCCATCGCGTCACCGCGACCGTCGTCGGCCTCACGCTGTTGCTGATCGTTACGACGACCATTAGCCTGGCGTTGTTGTATCATCGTGAACGTGCGATTACGGAACTGGAACGCTCGCTACGTGTTGAGGCTCAGGAAGCGCGGCAGCAGGCGATTGACGCTCGGCTCGAAGCCGAACGGCAGGGCAGAATCAAATCCGAAGTGAATCATTTTTTCAGCGGTGAGGTGCTCGCGGCGGCATCACCCGAGCGACTTGGTCCCTCCGCGACGATCGCCCAGGCAATGGACGCTGCGGCGGGGCTGATTGATGAGTCGTTCAGAGATGATCCGATCGTTGCCGGAGAGATTCATCTCGTACTGGGTGCGACCTACCTCGGGCAGGGGAATTACGACAAGGCCCAGCAGCACTACGCGGCTTCGCTCCGGCAATTCCGGGATCGACTCGGGGCCGATCACGAGGCGACGATCTCCGTTGGACTCGGCATGGCCCGACTTCACGAACAGGCCGGGCGATTTGAGCTCGCCGAAAGGGAATTTGTCGAGGGCCTTGCAGCACTCCGGCGGAGACTCGGCGAGAGTCATGTTGAGGTGCATGAGATCGAATGCAACCTCGGTTGGCTCTACGCGAGGCTGGGACGATGGGACGATTCTGAGGCGTTGTGTCGTCGGGCAACGGAGGGGCTTATGAAACTGGTCGGGTCCGATCATCCCGATACACTGAATTCGATGAATAATCTCGCGATGATCCTGATGGAGACAGGACGTGCCGACGAGGCCGAGCCCCTTCTGAAAAGCGGTTTGGAGGCGGCGCGGAGGGTTTTCGGTCCGGACAATCCGAGCACGCTGGTTTCAATGGGAAATCTGGCACAGCTTTACGCCAGACTCGACCGATTGGATGATGCCATTGCGATGTCATCCTCTTGTCTGGATGCGCGGCGCAAGGTCTACGGCGGTGAACACCCCAGCACGCTATTGATGCTCAACAATCTTGCCATGCTGCACGCTCGGAAAGGGGATGCCGACAAGGCGTCGGAATTCCTGGCCGAAGCATATGAAATCGCGAATCGATCATTGGAACAGGACCATCCCACGCGCGTCAGCATCACGAGCAACCTCGGTGCCCTGCGCGACCGGCAGGGGAGGCACGCCGAAGCCGAGCCCCTGCATCGAGAAGCATTGAACGCTGCGCGGGCCTACCTGCCTGAAGGACACGCCTATATCGGGCTTTATCATTCGCGCTTGGGTCAATGTCTGGCTTCGTTGGGGCGCGGCGATGAGGCCGCGGTGGAGCTCCGAGCGGGCCAGAAGATTCTGAGTGCATCGCCGGGAGAGGAGCGGAACGCCCGTGAAGCGCAGGCCGCGCTAGACCAACTGGAACAGTCGCGTGGAGTGACCACCGAATCCCCGCCTTCCGCGGAGTAGCGGCAATTGGCCGAGCGGCAAGGCGCTTGCTACTGGGCTTCGACCTTCGCTCCGGATGCCTTGATCTTCAGCTCAATCTTTTTTCCGTCGCGGATGACGGTCACGGGAACCTCGGAGCCGGGCTTGTAGCCGCGCAAGGCCTCCATGTACTCGTAGACGTTCGTGATTTTCTTGTCGCCGATCTTATAGATGCGGTCTCCATCCTTCATGCCGGCCTGTGCGGCCGGGCCGCCATCGATGACGCCTTCGATCTCATATCCCTCGCCTTCGCCCTCGCCGTAGGTCGGCATGATTCCAAGCCGAACCGGCGGCATGGTCTCGCGGGCTTCGTCACTCTGGGCCGCATCGCCGTGGCCGTGCGCGTTCGTCTCGGTTCGGGCGGCCGCCCGATCCTGGCGCGGCCGATCTCTGGGCGCGGAATCGCGCGCGTCCGATCGGCCTCTGTTCCCGATTCGGAGCCTGGTGCCGAGCGATCCGTTGGGCCATTTCAATTGCATTTCGATCGTGACGGCGCTTTCACGAGTGGACTCGGTTCGAATGACGTCAGGCATGGATGCGACCAGGGGTTCCATTACCTTCAAGGCTGATTCGTGGTCGGACACCTCGACATCCAGTGCGATCTCGCCCCGGCGCGTCTCAACGCGGAATGCCACGACCTTGTCGCTTCCGCCGGACTGTAGCTGCTTAACGACCGCCTCGATTCGGGCTGCCATTCCCTTGAGGTCCTCGAACGTGGAATCCGGGGCGTTCCGGGCATTGCCCCGTGACGGGCGCGGGAAGCGAACCTTCAGTTCCAGCTTCTCCTTGTCGCGGACGATGCCGAGCGTGGTTTCGTCACCCCACTGCAACTTCGAGACAGCGGCGACCGCGTCGTCAAACGAATGGATGTCCAGCTTGCCGATCCGCACGAGCCGATCGCCAGTCTTGACGCCGGCCAGCGCAGCGGGTGAACCGTCCTGGACTTCGTCAACCAGAATGCCTGACTCGTCGTCTTCGACCGGAATGATTCCCAGTCGCACGCCGCGCGGGGCGGAGTCTTCACGGTTCTCGGCTCGCGGTGCGTCGGATCGATCTTCACCGCGTTCGGGATTGCGGGGACCGCGTTCACCGCGGACGCGTGGATCGCGTTCTCTGCCTTCTCCCCGGGCGCGGGCCTGCGGCGGGTCGCTGCGGCTTTCGTCGTCGTCATCGCCTTGGCGCATGATTGAAGCCCGCCGGACGTCTTCGACGAACTTCGGCCTTTCCTGATTGGAATCGATATCATCGATGATGTCCGCCGCAAATCGGGCTATTCGAATGGCGCCGTCCGAATTGACCAACTGGGTGTCATCATCCGGCTTGTGATACTGCCGATGAATGCCGGTGAAGAAGAAAAGCACCGGGATCTTCTTGTTATAGAAGTTGGTATGATCCGACGGCCCGCGTCCGCCGCCGCCGTCGCGAATTTTCAGGGCGTACCTCTCCGCGTGGCGGGCGACAATCTCCTCGAAATCGCCGGTCCTCTGTCCGCCGACCTCCAGCCGATCGTCGCGGAGGCGACCCACCATGTCAAAATTCAGCATGGCAACGCACTTTGACAGGTCGACCGTCGGGTTCTTGGCGAAGTGACCAGAGCCGAGCAGTCCGAGTTCCTCACCGGTGAACAAGATGAGCAGAATCGATCGGTTCGGAGCCGCTCCCTGCGTGTAAACGCGGGCCATGGTCATGACGAGTGCCGTTCCGCTGGCATTGTCATCCGCGCCGTTGCTGATGTCACGCGTCGGGTCGAAGTTCAGATCCCCCTTGTTTCGGATGCCCAGATGATCGTAGTGCGCGCCGAGTACAATGATCTCGTCCGCCTGCGGTCCCTTGCCCGGAATCATGCCGACAACGTTGCGGACCGGCGATTCAATCGGCTCGATGGACACTTCACCGCGAATCGTGACGCCCTTCAATTCGGCTGACGCGGGGGCTCGCTTCTCCTCGATCGTTTTCTCAAGTTCCGCCGCGGGGGGCAGACCGCCCGCCTTGAGTAGTTCATCCGCCGCCGCTTCCGAAATGTGAATCATTGGGATGCCGTAGGAATTAGCGCCGAATCCTCCGGTTGACGCTTCAAAGGGGTAAAGCGTCCGATCTTCATCGCTCGGCCGATTCACGACGAGAATCGCGGCGGCTCCCCGTGCATTGGCGCGTGACGCCTTGGATCGGAAGGACTGATGCTCGCCGGCATCGAACTCCGCGAACTGCGGCGCGCGGCGCAGGACCATCACGATTTTGTCGGTGATGTCGACGCCTTCGTAATCGTTGTAATTCTGGTCATCATCGACAATGCCGTAACCTGCAAACACAACACTGCCTTTGAACGCGGCGGACGACGAAAACGGAAAGGGGCGAAAATCGGTGTTCAGTTCGAGCGGCTTGCGCGTTCGGCGTCCCTCTGTGCCGACTGACAACCGGGTCGAGTCGCCGATCCTGCGCTGGAGCGTCAGGCTGAAATTCTGGAAATAAGTGCCGTCGTCGCCGGCCGGGTTGACGCCGAGCCTGCTGAATTCGGCTGCGATGTACTCGGCGGCGCGATCGATCCCCGGTTGGCCGGTCCCGCGGCCTTCAAGTTCGTCGCTGGCCAGATAGGAGACATGATCGAGATACTGCTGCGCGTTGAACAAAGACTCGTCGCGTGAGTGGCGTTCGACCGCGATGGCAGCCCCGTGATTCGCAACGATCGAGACGATCGCGGCGAGCAGGATAATCAGTAAATGAGCACGAGAAACTTGGCGAAGCCGATGCATGAAGTTGCTCCAGTTTTTTGCAGACAGCGATTGGAAACAGAATCCCCCATTGGGTCAGAGCCCGAATCAGACTCCGTCCATTGCATTGGGATATTGTAGATAAACGCTCGAATCCAAACAAACTCACGTATGGCCGGGGAGAACCGCTCGAACAGCCCCGGCCAAGCCGGCGAGACGCCGGTCGGGTCGCGTCATAGAATGCCCGCCGAGTGCAGACTTGCACGCGACGGAAGGAGCCGCCGCTCAACATGCCAGGTAACCTGATCGCATCGCAGCCGGTGACGTCCGCCGTCGATTCCGGCGTGGCTGCCGCTCTGAATGACATTCGCCTGGAAATCGCCGGCGATCTGCGGGCCGATCAGCTCTCGCGGGCGATCTACGCCACCGATGCCAGTATTTACGAGATCGTTCCTGACGCCGTCGCCCTGCCTCGCACGGTGGACGAGGTTCGCAGCATCGTCCGCGTGTGCGATCGGCACTCGGTGCCCATCACGCCGCGCGGCGGGGGCACGGGCCTGGCGGGAGGCGCTGTGAACCGCGGTCTGATCCTGGACCTTTCCCGACACATGAACCGCATATTGGCGATTGACCCCGCGCGGCGGATCGCCCGGGTCGAGCCGGGCGTTGTGCTTGATGAACTAAATGCCCAACTCAGGCAGCACGGCCTGCTATTCGCTCCCGATGTGGCGACAAGCAGCCGGGCCACGATCGGCGGAATGATCGCCAATAATTCGTGCGGCGCACATTCGGTTTTGTATGGACGCACGGTCGATCATGTGATTGCGCTCGATGTCGTGCTTGCCGATGGAACGCTCGCAACCTGGGGCAAGCCGGAATGGGAAGACCGCGCCGCGTCTCGCGCCGGCCGCGATGCCGATCGACGCCTGCTGATCGAGCAGACAATCAAAGAGGTGTCCAGCGAATACGCCGATGAAATCTCAGCCAGATTCCCCAGGGTGTTGCGTCGTAACGGTGGCTATGCCCTGGATCGACTCCGCACGGCTGCCGAAGGTCGAGTCAATCCTGAAACAATCATCTGCGGCAGTGAGGGCACGCTGGGCGTTGTCGTGGGTGCGGTCCTGAATCTTGTGCCGCTCCCGAAGCATCGGGGCATCGTCGCGGCCCACTTCGCGGACCTCCTTGATGCCTTGTATGCCACACCATCGGCGCTGATGCACGGTCCCGCGGCCGTCGAGTTGCTTGACAAGCTGATACTGGATGCCGCCCGGGTCAATCCGGTGATGAGCCGGCGTCGATGGTTGATCGACGGTGACCCCGGCGCATTGCTGATTATCGAGCTGTATGACGACGATGCCGCGCGACTGGCATCGCGGCTGGAGGCTGTCGCGGCCGATCTGCGGTCCCGCGGCATGGGCTATGCGTGGCCGATACTGACCGATGCCGCGCGGCAGGATGAACTCTGGTTCATACGCAAGAGCGGACTGGGGCTGCTCATGTCGAAGCCGGGCGACCGGCAGACATACGATTTCGTCGAGGATACGGCGGTCGACCCGTCGCGATTGCGTGATTATATCGCGCGCTTTATGCAGGTGCTCGCGGACGAAGGCGTCCCCGAGGCCAGTTACTACGCCCACGCCAGCGTGGGATGCCTTCACGTTAAACCGATACTCAATCTCAAGTGTGCCGACGACATCGCCAGGATGCACCGAATTGCCGATCGGATCAGTTCGCTTGCGCTGGAATTCAACGGAACGATGACCGGCGAGCACGGTGACGGCATTCTGAGATCTGAATGGCTTCAGAAGATGTACGGACCGCGCATCATCGAAGCGTTCCGTCGAATCAAGTCCGCGTTCGATCCGAAGAGACTGCTCAACCCCGGCAAGATCGTGGATCCCTATCCGATGATAGGGCAGTTCCGCTACGGCCCGGACTATCGCGCGGCAACGGTCGAGACAGTGCTGGATTTCTCTGAATTCGGTGGCATGGCAGGCATGGCCGAAATGTGCAGCGGCGTCGGTCAGTGCCGTCAACGGCTGGTCGGCACAATGTGTCCGTCCTACATGGCGACGGGCGACGAACAACACACCACGCGCGCTAGAGCCAATGCACTGAGGTTGGCACTGTCGAACCGCCCGGTGCTCGGCGATCTGGACGATCCCGCGCTCGACGACGCAATGGACCTCTGCCTGAGCTGCAAGGCGTGCAAATCCGAGTGCCCCACGGGGGTGGACATGGCGAAGCTCAAGGCCGAATGGCTTCACCGCAGGAACCAGCGTGAGGGTCCTTCGTTGAGGAGCAGGCTGATCGCCCGAATCGGAGGCATCGCCCGGATCGGCAGCGTATTTCCATCGCTCACAAACGCGTTGTCGGGAAGCGACTTGACGCGGGCGTTACTCGAACGCTTTTTCGGGATTGATCGTCGCGTGCCGCCGCCACGATTTGCAGCGCGGACATTTAGGCAGTGGTTCGCCGGTCGCTCGAATCCGGTCAATCGCCCAGTGCCGGATCGAAGGCACTTCACGGAGTCTCCGGCCGATATCAATGCAGGCTCTCAATCAGTCATTTACTATGTTGATACATGGACCAACCATTTCACGCCGCAGGTCGGGATCGCCACGGTCACGGTTCTTGAAGCACTCGGATATCGCGTGTGGGTTCCACCGACCGTCTGCTGTGGCAGGCCTGCGATCAGCAAGGGCATGCTGGATATCGCCTCACAACAGGCGCTGAGCAATGTCGAATCACTGGCGCCGTTGGTGGCTCGCGGCGCCTCCATCGTTGTGACCGAGCCGAGCTGCTTGTCGGCCATGATCGATGAGTGGCCGCAGTTGGTGAGAACCGAGCAAGCCAGGGCGATTGCATCTTGCGCCCAATCGGCCGAGTCATTCGTCGTACGACACCTCCGGGCGAATCACGGCGCGGCGCCACGAAACTCGCCGTTGGCGATGCCGATTCGCCTCCACGGACACTGCCATCAGAAGGCGCTGGGTGGGACGGCTGATACCCTGGCACTGCTGCAACTCATTGCTGACGGCCGTGCCTCAGAGATCAACAGCGGCTGCTGCGGAATGGCCGGCTCCTTTGGACATGAGAAGGAGCACTACGACACGGCTCGTGCTGTCGGGGAGCAACGACTGTTTCCCGCGGTGCGCGATCGCGGCGACTCGACCGTTGCCGTAACCGGCTTCAGTTGTCGACATCAGATCGAACATCACACCGGCGTTCATGTTCGTCATGTCATGGAGCTGGCAGCCGACGCATTTGTTCGCTAGCTTGCGGTGTCGCGATTTCATACTCTGGATGGGTCCACACCCGTCAGCCCATGATCACTTGAGTCAACGAGGTTTCCTGTGCATTCGCGGGAAGTTCCTGCCCAATTCCGGACGTTTGGATTTGAGTCCTTCGGCTTAATTGGGTTATCATGGTGTACGGGGAGTTTAAGGTGGGTGGAACATCATGCGAATCATGCCAGTGACTTCGTTCTCGATCGGTCGGCTGCGTTTGCTCGTCCCTGTTCTCGCCGTATGGTGTCTGAATTCATCGGCCGCCATGGGGGCGGAGCGGGTCGAGCCGATTGTCGCGCCGTCCCCCGTGGCAGATTCGCTTCCAATGTTGCCGGATCGGGACGTCACCGGACCGGATGCACGACTTATCCGCATCTCGGTCGATGTATTCGAGCGGCAGCCTGCCGATCTACAAGATTGGCTTCACGACCGGCTTGACACCTGTGCGATCGATCGCGACGACGACGGCAGCCGACACGCCGTCCTGATTCTCTCCTCGGATGAAGTCGCGGCCTTGTCCTTGCGAGGTGTGCCGTTCGAAGACAGCGGTTCCGTCGCCGATCACATCCTTCAGTTCGCGCCGTGGAATACACTCGCGATCAAGCGAATCCCGTCGATCGAACCGCTACTTCCCGGCCCGGTCCCGCCGCAATCCGGTGCGGATGCGGTCAATCCGCGCGGCGTGCCGATTGACTGCCAGCAAATTGGCACCAGCCTGCAACCCTACGACGTTTTTCACAATCCCGGAGAGAGTCTCTGCTTCCTGCAGAATCTCGCCGCGGCCTATCCGGACTTCGTCCGCCTCGTCTCAATCGGCCTGTCTGTTGAAGGCCGCGACATCTGGGCACTGAAAATCACTGACAATCCGGACACGGTCGAACCGGATGAAGAGGTTGTATTGTTCAAGGGGGTTACGCACGCTCGCGAATGGGCCACCCACGAAACAATGCTCTATCTTGCCGAGTATCTGACGAGTCGATACGCGACCGATCCGCAGGTGCAGCACATTGTCGATCACACCGTCGTTTGGCTTGTACCCATCGCGAATCCTGATGGCTATTGGTACACATGGTATGGACCGGCGGAGCAGAACGCCCGCATGTGGCGCAAGAACCGCACCGTCAACGCGGGTTCAAGCTGCCGCGGTGTTGATATCAACCGCAACTATGCTCACAACTGGGGATATGACAACAGCGGTTCCAGCGGAAATCGGTGCGCAGAAACCTATCGCGGGCCGTCTGCGGCGTCCGAACCGGAGACACAGGCGATTCAGAACTTCGTCGCCGCCCACAAACCGACGATCAGCGTCAGCTACCACTCCTACAGCCAGCTTTGGCTCTTCTCATGGGGATACACATCGAGCGTGACGGCCGAGAGCTTTTCGTCGATGCGGGCGATCGGAAAAAAGCTGTCCGAATTGGTCTTCGGCGTTCATGGCAAGGTCTACGTCCCCGGACAGAGCAGCTACACCATTTACGCCACCAACGGCGACTACAACGAATACGCTTATGCCCGGCATGGCTCCCTTGCGTTCACGCCCGAAGTGCGGCCTAGAACAAGCGCCGAGGGCGGCTTTCTGCTGCCGGAAGATCAGATTCTTCAATGCGCCGAAGAGAATCTGGCGGCAGCCCTGTGGCTGCTGGACAATGCTGCCGGCGCGATCGAGGTGCGGAAGGCCGATTCGTCGCCGTTGTTTGATTATGTTCCTGAGGAAGGCGTGTTGTCCTTTTCCTTGCCGGCGACACCGACTCAGCAGCAGCCGGAGAATTCGATCGGCTTTTCGACGTCCTTCAACAACGCGCTCTTTACGCTGCTCAACGACGCCCTGCACAATCCACCGTCGTTCCAGTCCTATCCCGCGCACTTTGAAGCGTGTGGTAGCGGCAGTGGATACGAGTTGCGGGTGAAATCCAATGCAGCAGCCAGAAATTGGATCAACGCCCTGGAGTCCTATCGCGCGTTGCCCTACGTTTTTGAGGACGGAGCGGACGTCATGCTCTCGAATGTCGCCCCGGGGATCAATCTCATCGGCATACCCTCAAGCGTTCCGGTGCGGCTTGCCGACGTCAGGGTCGTCAAGCGGCGCATGCAGGCCGCCACGGCGGATTTCGGCGCAACCGAAGTTATCCTCGAGGAACGATCAGCCGCCGAAGATGCCGCGAATCCGGCACCGTGGATTGGCTGGCAGTGGGATTATGTCCACCCGGACGGATCAATCGAAACATCGCAGTTGTTCGGGCCGAATCCGTTTGTCCTCCCTTTCCGGTCCTATCGCGTTCAGGTCAATGTCCCGTCGTATCAGTTCGGCAGCACGCAGCCTTCGGGCGCGGTGTATTACCTGCGATTTCCGGGATCGTCCCTGGATTGCGACCGTAACGGCGTGCTGGACGCGCTCGATATCGACCAGGGTACCAGCGGCGACTGCAACGGCGATGGTATCCCGGACGTCTGCCAGACCGACTGCAACGGCAACGGCTTCGCGGATGAATGCGATCCGCTTGTATCCGATGTGGATTATTTCGTCGGGCAGCTCCTCGCCGAAGAGCCCGATCCTTCGAATCTCTGCATTCTCGACGCCAATGCCGACACGCTGCTCAACGGCGACGATATCGGCCCGTTCGTCTTTCGCCTGATAGGCAACTGACGCACCGGACCGGACGCGACGAACGCCGCGACTGTCGTTCGAGATCATGCTATCATTTTATTGGGTCTTCCGATCCCAACCGGTTCGATCATCAGTCCCGGTTGAGGCGGAACTGCGGAGGCTTCAACAATGGCCGCCGTCATATCATTGAAAAATCTGCTCGAAGAGAGCACCGTGGCTGCGGATCCCGCGCTAGTTCGCGTCGAATCCGAGGCCGCTGTTCGCTGCCTTGCCTGCGGCCACCGTTGCCTGATTAAGCCCGGACGAGCCGGCGTGTGCCGCGTGCGATTCAATCACGAGGGTGAGTTGCGCGTGCCTTCGGGTTATGTCGCCGGAATACAGATCGACCCGATCGAGAAGAAACCGTTCTATCACGCCTTCCCGGGGCGCGATGCGCTTTCCTTCGGAATGCTCGGTTGCGATTTCCATTGCGCGTATTGCCAGAATTGGGTCACTTCGCAAGCGCTCCGCGACGACGAGGCGATCAGCCGTCCGCAGGCGGTCACGGCCGAGGACGTTGTTCGGATGGCCGTCGATCACGGCGTGCGGGTCATGGTCTCCACCTATAACGAACCGCTCATCACCAGCGAATGGGCGGTCCGGATCTTTGAGCGCGCCAGATCACATGGCATCACCTGCGGCTACGTTTCCAACGGCAACGGCACGCCTGAAGTGCTCCGCTTCCTGCGACCGTTCGTCGATTTGTACAAGGTCGATCTCAAGAGTTTCGACGATCGCCATTATCGCGAACTCGGCGGCGTGCTCTCCAATGTCCTGGCGACGATTGAACAACTCGTCGCGATGAAATACTGGGTCGAGATCGTCACGCTGGTCATTCCCGGTTTCAATGATGGCGATGACGAACTTCGGTCGATCGCCGCGTTCCTTGCCGGTGTGTCGCGCGACATACCCTGGCATGTCACTGCGTTTCACCCGGACTACAGAATGACCGATCCTGGCCGAACCCCCGAGGCCACGCTCATCCGCGCGCACGAAATCGGCAGATCCGCGGGTTTGAGATATGTTTACGCTGGCAACGCCGCCGGCGCGGTCGGCAATCGTGAAAACACTTGTTGTCCGGCGTGCGGCTCAACCGTCATCGAACGCCGTGGATTTGACGTTCGGCGGAATCGAATGCGAACTCCGGGCTTATGTCCTGATTGCGGCACGCACATTGCTGGCGTTTTCGAGCCGAACGCACCGGTACGATCTGAGGGGTCGGGCATTCCGATGCCGGTCCGGAATTAGCAATCGCCATGGGCCGCTTGATGTAATAGCGCCGGCACCTGGAATGGAGGGTGACGCAGGCGGGCTGATTTCCGCGTAGGATGAGCGCACCAGGCCGCTGCCCGCACTCCCGGTCAGTGGCGAGTCGGCTGCTGTTCCCCTGTAACCAATGGAGCGTGTGATTGTGAAATGCCCGAAATGCGCATCAGAAATGGATTTGCAGCAGGTAGGCCGGATCACTATAGACCGCTGCACCGGTTGCCGGGGAGTCTGGCTCGACGCGAGGGAGGCCGAGCGGATCCGCGACGACACCGACGCGGTCGCCGGCATTGAGTCTGGCGCGAGTCAGTCGCCCGGCCGCGCTTCGAATGCCCATGCGTCGCTCGATGGCGTCGGGCCGATTCAGTGTCCGAGATGCGGCACTCGCATGATCCAACTCGTGGTTGAAAGCCGCTTACCGCTATACTTCGAGCATTGTGGTGGATGCAACGGCGTCTTCCTCGATCAGGGCGAGTTGCTGGCCATGACCGAAGTCGATCTCGAAGACTGGCTGCGGGCGACGATTCCCGGTGTCTTCCGCCTTCGCCTGCCGCCGGCCTGACTGGACGTGTTACGCCGCTGCGACCCTCGACCCGTGCCGATCATCAATCGGACTGTTCATCCGATTGAGGCTGGCTGGTGATCGGAGTCGGATCCTCGGGCAGCGTCGCCGGGTCTGTCGCGGGTTGCGATGTCGTCTCCATCTCGACCGGCATTTCCGGGTAATCCGGAAATGCAGCGCGAAGTTTCGTCCAGATTCCGCTTTCCGGCCGGCGGCGCTCCTGGTTCATCAGTGCCGTGAATGCCTGGTCGCGATCCGGCATCACCTCCACGAATTTCTTCGCCGCGGCAAATGCCGCCGCTTCATCACCGCGGTTCAGATAAAGCCCGAACAGCGCGTAGTGCGCAAGCGGAATGCCCGGGTTCAGATCCCGGGCGCGTTCGGCCCAGCGAATCGCCTGATCCGCGAATTGCGGCTTTGGAGCGAACTGACTCGATAGCGACACATACGCATCCGCAAGTGTGGGCCCATCCGCTCCGGTCGCGCCCCGCAGGAACTCCAACTGGGCCATCGCTTCCGCTTCCCGGCCCGCCGCGGTCAATACCAGCGCCCGCGTGACGCCCTTCTCCCGAGGCAGAGGCACATGAAGCGCGGCCTCGCCCGTCTCTTTCATGGGTCCATCCATGATCACATGGGCACGAACAAGGTTCCCCAGCAGTTCGTCAGTGCGCCCGGTCGGATCACCATGAAGAGCATAAATGACCGCTTCACGAATGACCGCCGAATGAGCCGCGAAAACAGACGGTCCCAGCGCGGCATAAGCTTCTTCCGCCTTCTTCGCGAGTTGCTCGGCCTCAGTCGCCGCGCCCATCCAGTCGCGCACCATGGCGGCCAGCCGGAACGTTTCAGGTGTCAGGCGGTCGCTCCAGCGCGCCGGCGGTGAACCCAAGTCCTGCATTCCGATCTGAAGCAGATCATCCAGCGCGGTGATCGCCACAGGCGCTCGCTCGAACAATTCGCGGGCCAGCAACTGCGAGGCTTCGTCCATCTCCCCGCGGCGCATCAGTCGCCGAAGCCAGAGCAGACGATCGTACGCCGACGCCTCCGGAACCTGCGACCAGACATGACGAACGAGCTGCGTATTGAACGGCTCGTCGTTCACCCAGCGAATCAACGCCTCGCGATAGGCCCGGATGCGGTCGTCCACCAGGTTGAGCTCGCCTCGAACTCGATGTGCCTGGGCGAGATGCCGTGCCAGATCAGCGGCATATCGCGAGAGATTAAGAAACCGCGGCGCGATCCGCCCGAGCTGCGCCTGACGAACCCACGCATCCATCGCCAGCGCGATATCCTGGTCCGTCGGCACTCCGCCTTTTGCCACGACGGCCGCGAACGCATCTGTCCGCGCACTGATGCCGAACATCATCGCGCTCAGCCGTTGCAGGGGGTCCAGCAGGTGCGCCGCCGCGAAGTCCGCCTTCGCGATCGCATCCACCGGCAATCCGGCCCGCAGATCCTGTTGCGCCTCCTGGCTGGCAAGATTCGCTCGCCAGTCCTGCACCGCAAAATAGCACAATGCCATGCTCGCGACCGCCGCTATCAGCCCGCCGCCTCGGAAGACTCCCGCGCCGAGCCGCAGGTCGCCCGGCAACGCGGGAACGCTCGCCATGCGTTCGTCCCGGATCAACGCCCACAAAATCGCCCACGTCGTGAGAAACAGGGGCGGAAAACCCGGATTACGCAGCGCCACGCTCGAGCACTCCTCCACCATCATTGCAAACAAGCCGGCGGCCAGTCCGACCGTGAGCAGCCGGTAAGGACGCTGTGTCGGATCGGCCGCTGACAGATCGCAGTAGCGGATGGCATAGCGAAGCGTCATGACCAGTGCGAGCAGAAAGGCTGTTGCGCCGATCAGCCCCAGATCCGCGAGCAGTTCGAGAAACTCGTTGTGCGCGTGCGAGAACCACCACCGATCCCCCATCGCCAGCGTCGAAGGCTCGTCGATCTGGTCCTCGCGGGCGAATTGCGGCGCGAGCATCGTGTAGCAGCCTTCGCCGTGACCGCCCACCGGCTTTTGCAGAAAGAGCGTGATCGCATAAGGCCATTCATGGTTCAGGCGAGTTCGAATGGAGTGCGCCCGCTCGCCCATTTCTCCGGCGACGCGCTTCTCCTGGATTCCCCACACGGCCGCAATCGCCAGCACCAGCCCAAGCAGTAGAACGGCCGATCGAGCGGTTCGCCGTGTGAGCATGAAGATCGCAAAGAGAATGCCGCCCCCCAGTCCCGCCCATGCCGACGAGCGCGATTGAGTCAGCAACAGTGCAACCAGTAGCGGCGGAATAAACAGAATCGCGATTGCGCCGATCGTGCGGTTGCGGCTCGCCCGGTCTGGACGACCGCCCATGAACGAATCCGCGCCAAGCCCCAGCGCCGCAAAAATGCCCGGCAGCAGACAGGCCCCGAACCACAGACTGTTTCCGATGGGATACTCCATACGTGCCGTTGGCAGTGTGAACGCCAATAGCCTGCTGAACCAGTCCGGCTCCACTCGAACCGTGTGATACCAGAGGCCGACAATCACCGTCAGGCCGACGGCGGTCAACAGCAGGGTGGTCAGTCGCCGCGCATGGATGGGAAGTAGAAGCGCCGCGATCGGCCACCACCAGGCCGCCTGCATCAGTCGAATGGCGGACTGCCCGAGGCTCACATCGCGCGCGTGCGAGAAGCTGGATGTCACCAAGCTGACACAGATCAGCACGCTCCACCAGAACATCGGGCTGCCCGTGCGCGCACGCCAGTCCCAGAAATCGTCCCGCGAAAGGCTCGGCCTCGCGCCGGAAGTCAGCAGGCGAAGCCCCCCGACGAGAGTCAGCATGGCCGCGCCCATGTAAAATGTCAGGCTTCGAATATCGACGATACGCGCCGTCGGGTAGCGTCCCGCCTCCGCCGAAGGCCCCACCAGCGCCAGTGCCGAGACAACGGTCTTCAGCCATGATCCCTTGTCTGCGCGGTGCGCCTCGGAAAATGTCCAGGGCGAGGTCAGAAGGCATGACGCGATCATCACCGGACCGGCAATCCACAGCAGCAGCAGGGAGGTTTTTCTCGCGCCGGAGCCGGCGGACGTCAGCCTGGGAGAGTCCAGTGAATGCACCCGGGAAGTGTCCTCGGCTGCGGCCGCCGCCGCAGAGTCCGATTGAAGTGCCGGTGCGATCGAATCGTTCGATTCATTCGAGGAATTGGATTGCATGCGATAAACCTTCACAGGCGACGATCTCGATCGCGCCTTTGCCGTTCATCTTTCCGATATCCGACGCCGCGCCCTTCGGCAGGAGGAACCGGTTGAAACCGACCCGGCCTGCCTCGGCCACGCGCTGACGCAGGTGGTGTACGGGCCGAAGCTCCGCGCCGAGCCCCAGCTCACCGCAGACGACTGTGCCGGACGGCAAGCGCCGATTGGTCATCGCTGAATACGTCGCCAGCGCAATCGCGAGATCAGCCGCCGGCTCATGTACACGCACGCCGCCGACCACGTTGACGAAGACGTCCTGGTCGCCAAGGACGCATTGGGCATGTTTCTCAATGACCGCCAGGAGCATGGACACACGCCCGGCATCCACGCCGGATGCCTTTCGCTTGGCACTTCCGAAGACGGATTGCGCGCAAAGTGCCTGCACCTCCACCAGGAGTGTTCGTGTGCCCTCGCAGGCCGCAAGAATAATCGATCCCGGGCGAGCAACTCGCTGCTCGCTCAGAAACAGCTTCGACGGATCGGGAATCGGATTCAGTCCGCCGTCCGTCATCTCGAAAATGCCCAGTTCGTCCGTCGAGCCGTACCGATTCTTGACGGCGCGGACCAGGCGATGCGAGTGAAAGCGGTCTCCTTCGAAGTACGCCACGCAGTCCACGAGATGCTCAAGAATTTTCGGCCCGGCGATCGAACCTTCCTTGGTCACGTGCCCCACGAGCATCAACGCAAATCCCATCTGCTTCGCCAGCCAGATCAGGCGAGCTGCCGCGTCGCGAAGCTGCGACGCCGAACCGGGAGATGACGTCAGATCGGGTCGGTAGACCATCTGGATCGAATCGATCACGACGATATCGGGCCGCTGTTCCTGAAGGATGTTGCAAATGATGTCGAGATTTGCCTGTGCCGCGACCAGCAGCGTCGATTCCACAAGCGATTCTGACTCGCCGGCCATTTCTCGATCTGCTTTGTCGCGATTGTGACTCGATTCCGAAGTGCGATGCCTCGTCGCAACCCCGGTCGTCCGACAAACTCGAAGTCGCTCGGCACGCAGGCGAGTTTGGCCGAGCGATTCTTCACTTGTCACATAGAGGACCGCTTTTCCGGTCGCAGATAGTGCATGACATACTTGTAAGAGCAGCGTTGATTTGCCGATTCCGGGGTCGCCGCCGATCAGGATCGCCGATCCCGGTACAATGCCTCCGCCGAGGACGCGGTCGAATTCTGACAGTCCGCTCGACCATCGCGTCGTGCGATCGGGTTCCACATCTTTCAGTGAAACAACGAGTTGCGCGTCTTCTGCCCTTGTAATGAGTGGCCGATGCTTGTCTGGTGCGACATCCCGGATCACGCGCTCCTCGAGGGCGTTCCACTCGCCACAGGCCGAACACTTGCCTGCCCAGCGCGACTGGGTTGCTCCGCACTGTCGGCAGACGAATTGTGAGTGCTGCTTGGCCACGATGGGGGACTCTAAGCTGCCTTTGCGCTCATCGCCATACGGAACCCCAGCCTCGAAGTCGATGCGGCACACGGGCGTGCGGCCCACGATTTACGACTTCGTGGGCCACGGCGGGTTGCCAGACTCCGTCTGGAGCGAGCTAACCGTTTGTCCCTAAAGATTTTCCGATTGATGCTGGAAGTGATGCCGCGATTGCGTTTAGAATAGGATATATAGGGTGGACGTGGATGATCCGCTGACCGAATCGTCGGTCACATCCAATTGACAATTGAGTTGTGTTTGTTTTTCATCGAGATGCCATGAAGCGCGTCGATCTTCAGTCGACGGCTGTGCTTCAGAGGGCGCGCTGTTTCGTATGTGCGTAGGTATGGAGCGGGCGACCGACCTTGATGTGCCGTAACGCTGGGGCGCGAAGGTCGCCTTAACTTTGGGGTGGATTCGATCCGCAGGCAACGTTTGCTGCGGTCGAAAGGGTGGACAACGGGATGGGTGGTAAGGGCGTTAAGATCGCCATCATTGTCGTGGCATTGCTGGCCGCCGGATCGATTCTCTATTTCTCCTCCGGAGAAGAAAAGATTCCCAAGGACGCTGGCTCGCAGATGATCACTGTCATCTGCGAATCCTGTGGCGAGCACTACGAAGACAGCCTCGAACACCTTGCAACCATCGAAGTCCGCTCAGCGCCGACCCCGCCGCCGGAAGGTGAGGGCGGCGGTCGAATTCGGCGCGCCGCGCGGGTGAGGATTTCATACACCTGCGAAAAATGCGGGCAGCCGACTGCAGTGCCGGCCCTGAAGTGCGACATTCATAACAAGTATTATCCGGCGGAAACGCGCGATGGTGAGCGCGGCAAATGCCCGGATTGCGGCTGACAGATTCGGACGATGCGACCCCCGCGGCGATTTGTGATTTCGCCGATTGGGTGGCGCGATCGAAGGTGCTTAAGAAAAGGGTGGATCTATGAAACCAGCAATCGTGTCCTTCATCGCTCGACGCGGCGCGGCCGTTCGGCGCGGCTTCACGTTGATCGAACTTCTCGTGGTCATCGCGATCATCGCTTTGCTGATCTCGATTTTGCTGCCGGCGCTGACCCGGGCAAAAGAGAGCGGCAACATGGCCTATTGTCTTAGTAATTTGAAGACGCTCGTTCAAACCGTCCCGCAGTACATCGACGATCAGGCCGGTGAACTGGCATTACCCTGGCACCTCGGTTTCAGCTACAACGGCGCATCCGCTCAATATGCCTCCGAATTCATCTACGGCGGCTTCCAGACCACGATCGATCACCCGATCTATCCCGGCGGCGACGTTTTTAGGTATCAGACCGAGTGGCGACCTTTCAACAAATACATCGCCCCGGGCATCAACGGCCGAACCACGATCAAGTCATACATCGATCCGGGTGATAAGTTCGAGGCCACGCCTCTGACCGGCTCCGGCCCGACGGCCAGCCCGCCGGCCTATTCGTCGTGGCAGCTCAACGGTACCAGCTATGCGCTGAGCTGGTACTGGGTCGAAGGTCCGCCCTGGAACGGCAGCGGCCAGTACTACAACATTCCCGCGCAGGGCACGCCAAACCCTGAATCGCAGGTGACCATGACCAAGGCGGGCAAACAATTACTCAAAGCTAAAGTCGGTGGGTCCGGCGCCCGCTTCGTGATCTTCTCTGAGTCGGCCTTTAACCGATGGGCCTACGACATGGTCGACCCGACCAGCGCCAGCTCGGTCAATCCAAAGGTCGCCGAAGGCTATCACGGCAAGCTCAACAAATTCTCCCTGGGCTACTTCGACGGCCATGCGGCATTCACCACTGTCGATCCGCGATATGCCAAGGGCACTGATTACTCAATCTGGGCAGATCCGGGAACCATTCCTCAATAAGTTTGTCAGGCGAATCGGTCGATTTCCGGTCCGACGCTCTACAATTGATTCACCCAGCGGCCCGCCGAGCATCGAATGCCTGGCGGGCTGTTTTTCTGCGCCGTCCATCCGATCGCCAACATTCCTCGATCGGACCTCCTACAGACCGGCCTCGTTCATCGCCTGGTACAGATCGATCTTCAGATCTTCGATGCTCTCCAGACCGACACTGAGCCGAACCAACCAGATTTTCTTACCGGTTGCCGGGTCTGTCGCCTGTACAGGGATTGCAAGGCTCTCATAGCCGCCCCAACTAACCGCGATGGAGAAGTATCGCAGCGCATTCACCACTGCAAAGGCGGCCTCGCGAGAATTCTGCTGGAATTCCACGCTCATCATTCCGGAGTGGCCTCGCATCTGTCGCCGGGCCAGCGTCGCCTGTGGGTGCGATTCCAATCCATCGTAATGAACGCGCAGGACCCGCATGTCGGATTCCAGGAAGCGGGCGATATGCATGGCATTCCGCTGGTGACGCTCCATGCGGAGCGGCAGCGTGCGAAGCCCTCGAAGCATCAGCCAGCTCGCGAACGGGTCGCATACGCCGCCCAGTAATTCGCCCTCCGCGCGGGTCAGCCGGGCGATACGCTCGCCGCTACCCGCGACGAAACCCGCCACGAGGTCGCTGTGCCCGCCGATGTACTTCGTCGCCGTGTGCACAACGAGGTCGATGCCGTGCACAATCGGATTCTGAAAAAACGGCGTCGCGTTGCTATTGTCGCAGACTGTGGCGATCGACCGTCCCTTCGCCAGCTCTGCCACCTGCGACAGGTCCTGCAATTCAAACAGAAGGCTCGACGGCGATTCCAGGTAGATCAGCTTCGTGTTCGGGCGAACCGCCGACTCAAACTCTTCGACTTCAGTGCCGCGCACATAGCTGGTTTCAATCCCGAATCCCGGCAAGTAGCCGCTTAGCAGTTTGCGCGTGGGACCGTACACGCTTTCGACTGTCACGATATGGTCACCGGCCTTCACGCACGACAGAATCGCCGCGGAAATGGCGGCCATGCCCGAGCCGAACGACCGCGCGGCCTCCGCTTTTTCCAGCGCGGCGATCTTCTTTTCAAGAATATCTGTCGTCGGGTTGCCGAGGCGTGTGTAATCGAATCGTGCGGAGCCGGGCATGTTGCGCTGTACGAACGATTCGGCGTCCGGATAGGCGAATGTCGAATTCTGAAAAAGCGGAGGCGCAACCGCGCCGTCGTACCGTTCGCGATTTTCGCCGAGATGCATGCAGATTGTTTCAAAGCCGGGTTGGTGGTCGCGGGACAAGCTCAGACTCCTCATGAAACGCCGGATTTATCAAATCCTTTGGCCATGTGGTCATCCTAACGCGGCCGCGGCCGCGCGTCGCGAGAGATTGCCCGGCGATGCTACAATGCAACCGCTGGTTTCTAACTTGTTTGAATCAGGGACGTCATGATTGTACTTATCGATAACTATGACTCATTCACCTACAACCTCGTTCAGCGGCTCGGCGAGATCGGGATGGATGACGGTGCGTTGCGTCACGAAATCGTGGTTTACAGGAACGACAAGGTCACGGTCGATCAGATCGCCGAAAAGAATCCCTCGCACCTGATTATCTCGCCGGGACCCTGCACCCCGCGCGAGGGCGGCATCAGCAACGACGCCATCAGGCACTTCCACGACAAAATCCCGGTCCTGGGCGTTTGTCTCGGGCATCAATGCATCGGGTTCACTTTCGGCGCGACCGTCGATCGCGCCGCAAGGATCATGCACGGCAAGACCAGCCAGATACACCACGACGGTCGTACGCTCTTCGATGGCATCTCAAACCCTTTTACCGCAACCCGCTATCATTCGCTCGTCATTGTGCGCGAGACCCTGCCGCCCGAGTTTGAGGTCTCCGCGTGGACCGACGATGATGTAATCATGGCGGTGCGTCATCGCGTCCACCCGCTGGAGGGCGTGCAGTTTCATCCGGAGAGTTTTCTGACCACGGAAGGCATGCGACTTCTCGCGAATTTTCTTCGCCGCTGACCGCGGGCCGGCCGTTCGCACGCCGGCGTCCGGTGCATGCGGGATGCTTCTGACCGTTTGCGGTGGGGCATGGTGCGCTCAATACTCCGATTCATTTCGAGACTCTTTCAATCACGCGACCAGCGCCGCGCGGAACTGCTGGCCAGGCCGTTTCCCGAAGAGTGGATGCCTCATATTCTGCGTGCTGTGCCTGAGTTCAGATTGTTCAGCGAGCCGGATCGATCGCGCCTCCGCGAATGTATCCGGATCTTCCTTTCCGAAAAGTCGTTCCTCGGATGTCGCGGGCTTGACATCACGGACCAGATCCGCGTCATTGTCGCGGCCGGGGCCTGCCGACTCCTGCTCGGACTGCCGGGCCTGGATGTGTTTCCGAGGCTCCGGGAGATCATCATCTACCCCCACGATTTCAAGGAAACGATCGAAGCGATCGGACCGGATGGAACCCGATATGCCATCGAGCGTGTCCGGGCTGGAGAGGCGTGGCGGCGAGGTCCGGTCGTGCTGGCCTGGAACAGCGTCGGCCACTCGTTTCAGGGGCTGCGCGATGGATACAACGTCGTCATTCATGAGTTTGCACATGTCATCGACATGCAGAACGGCGAGGCCGACGGCATTCCCCCGCTGCCGACGCGCGAGTGGGCCCAGCGCTGGGAGAAGGTTTTTATGCGGGAGTATCGCACGTTTGTTACGAAGGAGCGTCAGGGCGAAATGACGTTTCTTGACCCGTACGCCGCAACCGACCAGGCCGAATTCTTCGCCGTTGCCACGGAGTTTTTCTATGAGCGGCCCGAGGAGATGGCGGTCATGCACCGGGAGCTTTTCAGCTTGTTCGTCGATTTCTTCGGACGTGATCCGCGCCAATGGCGACGGCCGGCGCCGACCCGATGGTTTCGTCGCATTCGGCAATGAGACTCAACGCTCTGTTTCTTGAGAGTTCCTGAGTAGTTCCACGATCTTGCGCATTCCGCGCGAAAGCCCGAGCCGGGCGGATTGCTTCAAGGTCATCCACCGCCGGCGCGACGTGTCCTGCGTTCTGAGCGTGTTCGAAGTCGTACAGACATGCCCCACAAAACGTATGGTTCGGTGAGTCAATTGATGTGTGAAGTCGCAGAATGGACGTGCGGCCGTGCGAAAGATCGCCCGGGCTGAATCGCCATCCAGTTGCTCGGATGCCAAACGTGTGACGCTGTCGGCGACAGCCTCGTCATTCGCATCATTCCGTTGTGTTGGCAACTCCCAGAGGCCGCCCCAAAGGCCCGATTCCGGCCGCTTGACGAACAGCCAACGTTGTCCGGACCGAATCGCCGCCACTGCGTGTGTCTCCCGGACGACCGCCGATTTGCGCGCCTTGATGGGGAGTTGCGCGACGTTGCCGGCCTTGTACGCCGCGCACAATCGCACGAGCGGACACACGTCGCAACGAGCGGCTTGTTTCGGCAGGCAGACTGTTGCGCCCAGTTCCATCAAGGCCTGATTGAAATCACCCGGATTCTTTGGCGCCACCAGCCTTCCCGCGGTCTCCCACAACCGCCGCCGTCCGTCCGTGGATTGGATGTCGACGAATAAACCGAACAGACGCGAGAGCACACGGGAGACGTTCCCGTCCACGACCGGACTGCACTCCCCGAACGCGATCGACGCGACAGCCCCGGCCGTGTACGCACCAACTCCCGGAAGGCGCTGAAGCGCCTCGGCTGTTCGCGGGAATGAACCGCCGAACTCATTCACCACGGCGTTGGCTGCCCGATGAAGGTTCCTCGCGCGGGCGTAGTATCCCAGACCTGCCCATAGCTCAAGCACATCATCCAGAGGAGCAGCCGCCAGGTGACGGACGGTAGGATAACGATTCAGAAAGCGTCGATAGTATGGAATGACCGTCGCAACCTGGGTCTGCTGTAACATCGTTTCGCTCAGCCAGATGGCGTAGGGATCGCCGCATTCCCGCCAGGGGAGTTGCCGCTTTTCAACGCCGTACCACAAAAGCAGCCGTGACCGGACGGCACGAACAGCCGATGGCGATATCACGACGACTCGCTGAGCGGCCGCGAGCCCGTTCTTTGACAACTTCTTTTGCGTCGAGCCGGGCTTTTTGCGACTTGGCATGACTTCGATTGTAGACATTCAGGCGATCGCAAACAGGGCGAAGGTCCTGTCGAACTGCGAATACCGTGTTTCTTGCGGCATTTCAGCCGGGACGATACGATTTCGCTCCAGCTTGATGCTGGCTCATGCCGATTCACGCTGGTTTGTCGATGAAGCTCGGCATCCTGAGATGATTGTTTTACCCGACGGCGTCCTCGCGCATGAATTTAGGGAGCATGCCATGTGGCAGAAGCGTATGGTTCGGTGGCAAAAGAGGTTGCTCGTGTTGGGGGCGGCGCTGCCGCTCTTTCAGGCAACGGGAACTTGCGACCCATTCGGATTGAATAGCACGATCTTCACCTCACTGACGCGAACCACCTTCGGCATCTTCGTGAGTACGGTCCAGTCGACGCTTCTTCAGTTTTTCCCGTCGTCGGACATTCTCGCGATTTTGTTCGGGGCCAATCGTAACCCGTTTTTCTGATCCCTTGTGAATTTCCGACGCGCCCATCCGCTCGGCGAGATGAGCTCGTCATCATCCGAGTAGAACCGTAGATCGCGAATCCGCGACATCTGCGTGATGAACAGAAACGAGATTGCCATGAAGAATAAAACCGCTCGACGTTTCAAGGTTGCGCGTCGGATCGCCATCGTCCTGGCGGCCGCTCCGCTCTTCCAGTTTCAACAGTGTCAGACGTTCAACAACAGGCTTGGCGCAAACTTCGCCAACGCGCTTCCCAGCGCGGTCTATAGCGTGCTGTTGAACATTGCATTGCTGCCGATCCAACTGATTCTGAGCGGCGGCAATACAACGACCGGCTGAACCGGAATCTGAGCCGGTTAATCGCTTGGTGATGGGGCAACCGATTGGGCTGCTGGGTATGGGCTTGTGCCGCTCCGGTTGACGCGCGCTGTTCCGACCGTCGCTCTTCGGCATCCATGAAATTAGCATCCGAGGCGATCATGGACGAATTCATGCAGGCCGCCATTGATGAAGCCCGCCAGGGGTTGTCCGAGGGCGGGATTCCGATCGGATCGGTCCTCGTGATCGATGGTCGAATCGTGGGGCGCGGCCACAATCGCCGGATTCAGAAGGACAGCGCGATACTTCACGCCGAGATGGACGCACTGGAAAACGCAGGCCGCCTTTCGGCGAAGCACTACCGTCGCGCGACGCTTTACTCGACACTTTCTCCTTGCGATATGTGCAGCGGAACCGCGCTGTTGTACCGTATTCCGCGCGTGGTGATCGGCGAGAATGTCACGTTTCGGGGGCCGGAAGCATACGTCCGCAGCCGGGGAGTCGAGTTGACCATCCTGAACGACCCGACCTGCGTCCAGCTCATGCGCGATTTCATCGCGGCCCGCCCCGAGCTGTGGAACGAGGACATCGGCGAGTAGCGGATCGACTCGTCCGATATAGCCTTCCCAATGCGGCTCATTCGAGTCGGTTCTTCGTTGACACCCCCATTCCGCGTCCTTAGAGTTGCGGACTTATCGGAAGTTCGCGACACGTTGAAGGCATGTGAATTCCCCGTGCAACGCGAATCTGATTTAAATTAAACGATTTACCTGGCGTTCAAATTACGATCCAGGCGCGACACGTCGTCGCCAGCCGGTTCGAGATGGACCCAGGCAGGCAGATCTCGCACGTCGGTGCAGGAGTGAGGCTCGAATGGCCACCAAGTTCGTGTATTTCTTCGGGAACGGTAAAGCAGAAGGCCGCGGAGATCAGAAGCAGCTGTTGGGGGGCAAGGGCGCGGGCCTCGCTGAAATGACTCACATCGGACTTCCTGTTCCCGGCGGTTTTACGATCACCACCGAGGCATGCAGACTCTTTTACGAGAATAAGAAGAAGTGGGCGAACGGACTGGAGAAGGAAGTTCGCGCAAATCTGGCGAAGCTCGAGAAGGCGTGCAAGAAAAAGCTGGGCGATCCGAAGAATCCGCTGCTCGTCTCGGTTCGTTCCGGAGCGGCGGTATCAATGCCGGGAATGATGGAGACGGTGCTGAACCTCGGCTTGAACGATCGTTCGGTCGAAGGCCTCTCGCAATGCACCGGTAACCCGCGCTTCGCGTGGGATTCCTACCGCCGATTCATTCAGATGTACTCAACGGTCGTGGTCGGTCTGTCCAAGGAGACGCTGGAGGAAAAGCTCGCCCACATGAAGCATGAAGTCGGCGTTTCAACCGATGCCGAACTCAGCGAAGCCAATCTTCGCGACCTCTGCGGGCAGTTCAAGTCTTTCTTTCATGAGCAGGCAGGTAAGCCCTTCCCGCAGGATCCGTGGGATCAACTCGTCGGCGCAATCAATGCCGTCTTCAATTCGTGGATGGCTGACAAGGCGGTGACATATCGCCGCGTCGAGAAGATCAGCGGCCTGCCTGGAACGGCCGTTAATGTCTGCCAGATGGTTTTCGGCAACATGGGCGAAGACAGCGGCACCGGCGTCTGTTTCACACGCGATCCCAGTACGGGAAAGAACGAGTTTTACGGCGACCTTCTCATGAATGCCCAGGGTGAGGACGTCGTCGCGGGCATTCGCACGCCGCTGCATCTGGCTGATCTGGCCAAGACCCATTCCGAGGTGTATGAGCAGTTGTGCGGCGTCCGCACGATGCTCGAAGCCCATTACAAGGACATGCAGGACCTTGAGTTCACCGTCGAGCGCGGCAGGCTCTACATGCTCCAATGTCGAAGCGGCAAGCGCTCGCCCGCCGCCGCTTTCCGGATTGCCGTCGAGCAGGCGACGCAGCCCTTGCTCACAAAGCCCGAGGCCGCCCGCCTTCTCAAGAAGAAATATCTCCCGAAGCGATATGCGGACATCGCCCTGAAGCCCGTCCTGTCGAAGGCCGAAGCGATCAACCGTATCAAGGCCGCCGACATCGAGCGACTGTTCTACCCGATCATCGACCCGAACTACAACGCGGCCGAGTTGGATTCCCGTCGGCTCGGATCGGGGATCAACGCTGTGCCCGGCGCGGCCGCCGGCCAGATTGTGTTCACCGCGCATCAGGCGGAGCAGTGGCACGCTGACGGCCGAAAAGTCATTCTCGTCCGCAAGGAAACCAGCCCGGAAGACGTCGGTGGCATGCACGCGGCCGTCGGCATTCTTACGGCCACGGGCGGCAAGACGTCGCATGCCGCGGTTGTGGCACGCGGTTGGGGCAAGTGCTGCATCGTCGGCATGGGCGATCTGCGGATTGACGAGGCCAATCACAGTCTGACGATCGGCTCGCGAACCCTGTCCGAAGGCGATTTCCTGACGCTCGACGGGTCCGAAGGCATCGTCTACGAAGGCGAACTGCCGCTCGTCACGCCGACGCTCCCGGCCGAATATCACACGCTGCTCAAGTGGTGCGACGAGGTGCGGCGCCTTCGCGTTCGGACCAACGCCGACACGCCTTACGACGCCGAGAATGCGGTAAGAATGGGCGCCGAAGGAATTGGTCTCTGCCGCACGGAGCACATGTTCTTTGACACCGAGGAACGTCGTCTCGCCATTCAGCAGATGATCGTCGCTGACACGCGCGATGATCGCGAGGCCGCGCTGACCCGGTTGCTGCCCTTCCAACGCCAGGATTTCATCGGCATCTTCGAGGCGATGGACGGCCGGCCCGTCACGATACGACTCGTAGATCCGCCGCTGCACGAGTTCGTCCCGCACACGGAAGACAAGCAGCGAGAGCTGGCGGCTCAGATCGGCGTGGAGTATGAGAAAATTCGCGACCGCGTCGAGCAGTTGCACGAATCCAATCCGATGCTCGGCCATCGCGGCTGCCGACTCTGTATCACCTATCCGGAAATACTCGAAATGCAGGTCCGCGCGATCATCGAAGCCGCCGTTGAAGTTCGTCGCCGCGGAAAAAAAGTCTCTCCGGAAATCATGATTCCGCTCTCGATTGATTCGAAGGAGCTCGGCATCTTGACGGACCGCGCCCGAGCCGTCGCCGATGAAATCATCGGGACATCCGGCGTGAAGCTGCCGTATCTGGTCGGCACGATGATCGAAACACCCCGCGCCGCCATCACGGCCGGGAAAGTCGCTGAGGTCGCGGAGTTCTTCAGCTTCGGAACCAACGACCTTACGCAGACCGTCATGGCTTTGTCGCGCGACGATGCCGGTCGGTTCCTGCCCGACTATGTCGATCAGAGCAAGACAGGCATCTTCAAGGAAGACCCGTTCCAGACTCTCGATCTCGACGGCGTCGGTTGGCTGGTTCAGCACGCCATCGCCCAGGGCCGAACGACCAAGTCCGATCTCAAGATCGGCATTTGTGGCGAACATGGCGGCGATCCCGCTTCGGTCAAGTTCTGCCACGCAGCCGGGATGGACTATGTCAGTTGCTCTCCCTATCGCGTGCCGATCGCTCGGCTGGCGGCGGCCCAGGCCACCATCGCAGACGGTTCAGCCCCCGGCGGCGCCAAAGGCGGTCGTGCCAAGGGAAAGAAGACCTCCGCGAAATCTGCGAAACGATCGGCTGCGCCGGTCAACGGGGGCGCGAAGCCGAAGCCAAAGCCAAAGTCGATGTCCACAGCGGCGCTGAAGGGCAACGGCAGGACATCGTCAAAGTCGAAGCCCGCGCGATCCATGGCAAAATCGCGACGATAAGCGTCGATCCCTGGTGGGGCGAATTGAACAGCGGCGGATCGGGTCGGCCGGCGCTAGTCGGCCTGTTCAGCGGGTGCGACGCCGACCAAGGTACCCAATAGTCCCATGACGTCTTTTTCAATCAGGATGCCGATCGCGCCGAGCGCCGCATACTCGATCGGCAGCGGCCGCGCCATCGGCGCAAGCGTGACGTAGGCTCCGATCGAGCGAGCGGCATGTAGCAGTTCATCGGGCGGCCCGGCATAGATATAGGCCGAACTGGCGACCAGCGCCACGACGATCAGCAGCATCACGCGGGTCTGCATCTGGAAGAGCATGTTCGCGATCAGTGATCCGAGCAGAAACGCCGCCGCGACCCCGAAATAAAGCTGTCCCTTCTCTATGGGATACTGAGTCCCTCCCACCAGGTAGGACAACAGCACCCATGAAATCGACGCAGTCAGGATGAGTGTCCCGGCCCCGTTGCGAATTTCGGCGCCAGGATCGGCCTGCGGCGACAGTGGGGTCGGCATCGCGACTGGCTTGAACCAGCTATCCACCCATCGTCCGACGACCAGACCCACGCCGATCAGCGCCAGCCAAAGCCAGGTTTCGGCGATGAGTGCGAAAGTCGGGTAGGCAGACTCAGCCCCGGGGCCGGTTGACAGCGTCGTGAGACGATAGAGGACCAGTTTGTCCATTTGTCCGGCGCGAGCCGCAAGCGTCGCCAGCCCCACCGCAACGGCCAACGGACCCCGCTCCGCCGAATCCGCGCCGCATATCGCAACCGCCAATCCGCTCACCACGGCCGCCAGCGCCAGGAGTTCTGCCATGGTGACGACACCCTGATCAATCAGGATGAGCGCGACCGCGCTGCCCGGATCCGGTGGACTGGCGACCCACCAGCCGAAATACCAGAAAATCAGTGCGGACACCGCCATGGCCGCGATAAGGCGAATCCGCCGAATCAGTATTTGCCCGCTCGACGGAAAGGTCGGACTGGCCGGACCGGGATTCATGGCCGTGGATGGAACGTTGACCGGAATCATGCGTGAACCTTCTCGGGCTCGGCGGCCTTGTACGAAGTGAGCAGCGTCTGAAGGCGAATTTTCTTCGCAGGATCGAGCGGACACATCGGCAACCGGAATTCCTCAGCCACCAACCCGCGCAGCGCCAGCGCCGTCTTGATTGGAATCGGATTGATATCAAGCGAGAGCAACTCGCTGGCGATTGGGAACAGACGCTGGTGCCACTCTCTCGCCCCGCGCAGGTCGGCGTTGCTCGCGGCATTGACCATGCTCGACATCTCGCGCGGCATGAGATTGCCCAGCACGCTGACCACGCCGACCGCGCCAATGCTCATCAGCGGCACGGTCAGCGTATCGTCGCCGGCGAGAATCGCGATTCCGCTCGCGGCTGCCAGACGGCTTGCTCCATCCACATTGCCCGTTGCATGCTTCACGGCCTGGATATTCGGATGATGCGCGTGTAGCCGTGCAATCGTCTCGACGGAGATCTCAACACCGGTGCGGCCGGGAATGTTGTACAGCATGATCGGCGCGTCCACGCGCGACGCCACCGCCGAAAAATGCTCATACAGGCCGGTCTGATTCGGCTTGTTGTAGTAGGGCGATACGAGCATCAGCCCGCAGGCGCCCGCCTCCATCGCGCTCTTCGACAATTTCAATGTCTTCTGCGTCGAATTGGTGCCCGTCCCCGCGATCACCGGCACCCGGCCTCTCGACCGTTTCACGACGGCTGCGACGATCGACTGATGCTCTTCGTCGTCGAGCGTCGGCGATTCGCCGGTGGTTCCGCACGGCACCAGCCCGTGGACGCCGCCGTCGATCACATGATCGACCAACTCGTCCAGCGCGCGAAAGTCGATGCGCCCCTCTCGAAAGGGCGTGACGATGGCAACAAGACAGCCTCGAAACATAGTCACTCCTTTGACCCGAATCGAACCAGCAGGTCATTCATCTCGCGGACGGCGTTCCGAAGTCCGACAAAAAACGCGCGGGCCATGATGCTGTGTCCGATGTTGAACTCGGTGAATCCCGGGATGGCGGCGACCCGTCCGACATTGCGGTAGGTCAGCCCGTGGCCTCCGTGCACCTCAAGGCCGCATTGTGTCGCAACTTGAACGCCCGCGCGAAGTCGATCCAGCGCGGCATCCCGTTCGGCCGGGCCGGACGCCGCGTGGGCATAGCCGCCTGTCCACAGCTCGACCACTTCAAAGCCAAGATCGGCGGCCTTTCGGATGTGATCGCCCATCGGTTCGATGAACGCGCTGCAAACGATTCCAGACTCGCGAAGGCGTTTGACGGCTCGGCCGACTCGCTCGGCGTGGCGAATGACATCCAGTCCGCCCTCCGTGGTGACCTCTTCGCGGCGCTCGGGAACGAGACAGCATTGGTCAGGTCGATTCCGGATGGCGATATCGACGATCTCGTCCGCGATCGACATTTCCATGTTGAGCTTCACGTTGACCACGCCGCGGAGCAGCGGCACATCGCGATCGATGATATGCCGTCGGTCCTCACGCAGGTGGAAAGTGATGCAAGCCGCGCCACCCAGTTGCGCTTCGACGGCCGCCCAGACCGGATCCGGCTCATCGGTCTTGCGAGCCTGGCGAACCGTCGCGACATGATCGATATTGACGCCGAGCGTGGGCATGGGGTTCCTGAATGAAAAATGACGCTCGTCGCACGACCCATGCGACTTGCGAAGCACCCTCGAACGAGATTATAGAAGAGGCTGTGGCGGGGTGAAAGTGCGGAGGATGATGCACTCATTACAACAATACCTCGAAATACCGGTCGGCCGCGAGCGAATCGCCGCGGCGCTGCACGTGCCGAACGCGAATCGCCTGACCGCTGCGTCGCCCGTCGTCGTGTATGCGCACGGACTGACCGGAACTCGGCTCGGTTCGTCCTGCCGCTCAGTGGCGCTGGCACGGCGGCTCGTCGAAATGAATATCGCCTGCCTTCGATTTGACTTCCGCGGCTGCGGCGAGAGCGAAGGTCGGTTTCAGGATGTGACGCCCGCAAAACTGGTGGACGATCTTCAGGCTGCCGTTCGAGCGCTCGACCATGCCGCCGGATGCGATCCAACCCGCATCGCAATCGTGGCAAGCAGCTACGGGGCCTACACCACGGCGCTGTCCATCGAGTCCTTGTCCGCCGTTCGCGCGTTGGTCTTCTGGGCGCCGGTCGCGTTTCCGCGCCGCCTGGTCGAACGCGACATGACGCCGGCGGCATGGGAGTTCATCAACGCCAACGGCTGGGTCGAACATTTCGGACATCGTATGGGGCGCGGATTCATCGAGGGCATTCCGGAGCACGATGCGCCCGCCAGATTGGCCGCCTCGCCGCGACCGTTGCTTGTGATGCACGGCGCGGGCGATCGGCATGTCCCGGTCGATCACGGTCGCGCATATGTTGAAAAGATGAGGCCGGCGGATGGCAACGCGCGGATCGTGGAATTGGACACCGAGGACCACGGCATGAGATCCGTCGGAATGAACGAGCGGCTGATCGAAGAGTCGGCCGCATGGTGTCGCCGATTCCTCCATCCCGAGACGACGCCCTGCTGAGCATGCCGTCAGTCGCGAACCGGGATCAACTCGCGCGGCGCGCCGATATCGACGACATGCACGCGGCCAGTCCACCTCGCGGCATCCTCTTTTTCGAAGCCGCGCTTTGGCGCGACAAAGGTGATCGTATGATCGGCCCTTACCGTCGCATTGGATGGACGCCCCGTGTCGCAATCCAGTCCGGAAGGAACGTCCACTGCAACACGAATTATTGAGTCGGGTGCCGCGTTAATGGCATTCACCGCCGCATCGAGCGGGGATCGCACGTCGCCGGCGAAGCCGGTTCCCAGAACGGCGTCCACGATCAGGTCGGCGGAATGCAGGAGATGCGATTCGGCGTGAATCGCCGGGATCGAATTGAACAAGTGCATTGGAAGCCACATCTTCCGGGCGATCGTCGCGTTGATCAGCGCATCTCCCGTAAGGTCTTCAATCGACGCGGTCAAATACAGTTGCACCGAGTCACCGCGATTATGAAGGTGGCGGGCGATCACATATCCGTCGCCGCCGTTGTTGCCTCGCCCGCATACGATTGCAACGCAGGGCGGGCGGCTACGCCTCGCCGACAATTCCGGAGCCGGAGAAGCATCCCTGACGGATTGTTGGGTCAGTATCGCGTGGATCAGGTCCGCCGCGCCGCGGCCGGCGTTTTCCATCAGGACAACGCCGGGTATGCCGTATTCCGTGATTGCACGGCGATCGATCTCACGCACTTGTTCACGTGACAGCATCATGATTGAGATTCGGTTGAAGCGGGCAAACCGACCGCGATCGGCCGTTTTCTCGACAATGCCCGGTTGCCAAGCTGACCGCAGGCGGCCATGAGGTCGCGGCCGCGCGTGATCCGGCGCTTGCAGAATTGACCGGCTTCGCGAAGCGCGGACAGGAAGCAGCCGATGGAATCCTCCGATGGCGCAGGCCACGGCGACTCGCGGCGCGGATTGTAGGGGATGACGTTCACGCAGCATTTCACCGATCTCAGGTAATCGGCAAGTTCGCGGGCATGGGCGGGCGAGTCGTTCAGGCCGGGGATCAGTACATACTCGATCATGATGAACATATTGCGCCGCAGCGGATAGGCCGTCAGCGCATCTCGCAGGGCTGCCATGTTGTCGGCACGGTTGACCGGCATGATCCGCGATCTGATTTCGTCATTGGGCGCGTTGAGCGACACTGCCAGCTGGAGGTACTGCCAGCCCATTGACGCCAGCCGCCGAATGCCGTCGATTCGTCCGACCGTGCTGATCGTTATTTGACGCTTGCTGAGGGAAAGGCCCGCCGGGTCCGTGAGCACCCGTACGGCCTGGACGACCGCGTCGAAATTGTCGAACGGTTCGCCCATGCCCATGAAGACGATCTTTTTGATTTCGACGCCGAATTCGCGGCGGGCGGCCAGAACCTGGCCGACAATCTCGCTCGCGCTCAGATTGCGAAGCAGGCCCAGTTGCGCCGTTTCGCAGAAGCTGCAACCCATGCGGCACCCAACCTGCGACGACACACAAAGCGAGTACCACGAGCGATCGCCTTGTCCCATCGGGATGATGACGCTTTCCGTTTCCAGACCGTGGTCGTGCGACTGGATGAATTTGATCAGTTCCCCGTCGCGTTCATGGCGGATCACCGGAGCGACCCGCGCGATGAAAGGGGGGTGGTTGTCGCCGGTCGTCAAGGTTCGACGATATCTCGGGCGGAGCGCCGCCTCACCGGGACCAGCCGGCGGCTTTGCTTCCTCAAAGGTAAGGCCGAGAATGTCGATCGGCTCCGAAGTCATACCGAACATTGTAAGGCATTCGAGCCGCGCGGTGGGCGTTCGGACGCGGGGTGATTCGCAGGCTCCAAGTTGAAGGAAAGGCCGTTCGTGAGGAGAGGTGGGGGCAAATCCGTCTCGATTTGGGGGTGCGCCGTTATCGGTCCGACCGTAACTCCTTCAATTTCAAAGTATCGCGATTCGGGGGCATTCACTCTGGATGGTTCGTGCGTACAATGGATTAGCGCAGGCTGGCGTTCTCCCCCGTTCGCTCTGAGCGGTGCGCTGGGCAAGCTTATGGGATTGAGAATCAGGCGGTGGTGTCCGACCACGATAGGACTGTCGGCGAGGCATCGGCTCGCACTGTCAACGGGTCGGGGGCGTTGAACAGGATTCTAAGTATGCGGCGATATGCCAGAGCTTCGATCGTGTGCATGGCCGTTCTGATCGTCGGAACGTTCGGCGGCATGACCTGTCCGTTTCCTGCGTCGAACGGCGACGGGCTGATCCCCGGCGATTCGGTGTTGCTGGTCATCAAAAACCAGTCCGGATTCCAGGTGACGGCCAAAGCGGCTTTCTACTTTTCCGAACGGGACATACGGCGGACGACGCGATTATTGCCGTCCGGCGGAGCCGGTGCCGTTGTATCGCTTCTGCGAACCACGGCGCAGCGAATCGAAGTCGTCGCCACAATCGCTGATTCTTCGGACAGTTCGTCGAGCAGTGACTCGCCCTTTACCCGTCCGGGATTTCGATTGCTCAGTCGTGTGCTGGTACTCGGCGTTGACTTCGAGTCCGGACAGATCATCGAGATCATCATTGCGCCGCCGCCCACCGATTGCGACGCCAACGGTGTGGATGACACCATCCAAATAGGGAACGCCGCATCGACTGATTGCGATGAAAACGGCATTTTGGACGCTTGTGAGACCGATACCGACGATGATGGCGTCATCGATGCCTGCGACAACTGCCCGGATGTGCCGAATCTGGATCAGACCGATTCAGATCACGACGGTGTCGGCGATGCCTGCGCGCCCATCGGCGCCTGCTGCTTCTCGGATGGCGACTGCCAGTCGCTGATTTCTCCTGCATGCACCAGCGCTGGAGGCACGTACAAGGGCAACGGCACGAATTGCGTCTCGGCTGCATGTCCGCAGCCGACCGGCGCGTGTCAGATCACATCAACGGACTGCCAGGTCACCACCCGGGCGCAGTGCAGCACACTGAACGGCAGCTACCTGGGAGATGGCGTGTCATGCACCGCGGAACCGCCGGTGCTGACGGGAGCGTGCTGTTTTGTTGACGGTTCCTGCTCAGCGCTGTCTTCGGCGGATTGTTCCACATTCGGTGGTGAATATCGCGGCGATCAGACGTCGTGTGCGACCGCAAATTGTCCGCAGCCCCCTGTTCGGGGAGCCTGTTGTTTCGGTAAGAACTCCTGCGATTACGTCACCCAGCCGGAGTGCGATTCGTTCAAGGGACGATACCTTGGCGACGGCGTGACCTGCGAAGGCGATCCTTGCGGCGAGAGGTACGGAGCGTGCTGCTTTGAGTACTCCTGCTCGTACCTCACGGAGCCTGATTGCATCGAGGAAGGCGGCAGCTTCCTTGGGGACGATACAACGTGCGATGACAACGCATGCAATCTTCCGACGGGGGCCTGCTGTTTCCGCGAGGGCGGCTGCACAGTCACATCGCTGATTGATTGCGTTTTCTATCAGGACGGCGATTACAAAGGAAACGAATCGTCCTGCGAATCCGTGAAATGCGATTTCAGAGAAGGCGCGTGCTGTTTCTCGGGCGAGTTCTGCCTTGAGTCCGTTGACGATATCTGCGAACTCTTCGGCGGCACCTATCTGGGCGATGGGGTGCCATGCGGCAAGGGCTTCTGCGATCTGACGCCGGGCGTGTGTTGCGTCCCCTCGCGCGGAACCGTTTCGGGTTGCGAGGAAATTCCGGCATACGAGTGCATCTACTACAACGACGGCTTATTCCTCGGCCCCGGAACACGTTGCGGCATCGACAATTGCGGCGAACCCAGCGGCGCGTGCTGTCTGAGCGGCTACGCGTGCGACTACCTGACCTACAGCGACTGCATCGCGCTGCAGGGAGAGTGGCGCGGCGATGGCGTTTTTTGCTCCGAGGGATTGTGTGAGCCGCCGACGGGCGCGTGCTGCTTCGACGATGGCGATTGCTCTGTTCTGACCGAGTCGATGTGCAACGGCTACAAGGGACACTACAAGGGCGACGGCATTGACTGCGCGTCCGCGGAATGCCCGCTGCCGACCGGCGCGTGCTGCCTTTATGACGGCTCGTGCATCGAAGTGACCTATGACGAATGCTGGACGGCGGAAGGAAACTACGACGGTGACGGCAGCTTGTGCAAGTTTGCCGAATGCCCGCTGCCGACCGGCGCGTGCTGCAAGCGAGATGGCACCTGCGCAACGATCACACAACCGGAATGCAGTGCATTCCTCGGAGAGTACCGCGGTGACGGCAGTCAGTGCGAATTTGCGGACTGTCCGCCGCCGCAAACGGGCGCATGCTGTGTCGGTCAGAACAACTGCCAGATCCTGACGGCTGATCAGTGCGGACAGCTCAAAGGCTCCTACCTTGGCGATGGTTCGGCCTGCGAGGACGGCGGGTGCATCGATCCTTATCGAGGCGCCTGCTGCCTGGGACAGTACGAGTGCATCTTTTCGACGGAGCAGAACTGCTACAGCAGCGAAGGCTACTACGTCGGTGGCGGATCGACATGCACGACCCAGCCATGCACCCCGGCGGTCGGTGACTGATAATCTCGATGAACTCCGGCACAGCGGCGATAGCCTGCGGCGCGCCACCCATAATCCTATCTTCCTTCGGCGCCGAATGTTGAATTCGTTCCACTGTTTCTGATTATCCAAAGCGCCCGACCCGAACATATCTTATGATTTGGCCGGCTTACCCAGACGCCGACGACCAGTCGGCGCGACTCTTGATGACAACTGAATTCGGAGCCGGCGAGGGGCGGAAACCGGCGACCGGCGGCGCGCACCTGGCATTCATGAAGTCCGGGGCGGGTCGGAAATTCACTTATTCCGCTCGGCGAGGAGTCGTGATTGATGATTGCCGCAGACCGAATCCTGCGCTTCGGCATGTGGATCGGCGTGTCTGTCATCGGCTTGGGCTGCATCCAACCGGAGGAGCCGACATCGATGAACATGCCGCCATCCGGCGACTGGCAGCGTCAAAGCGAGCTGTCGGAGTACTTTGCGTATCACAACGATCAAGGCATGATTGCTGATTGCAGCCTGTCCGATATCCATTTTGTCCCGCACTCCGTTCAATTATCCGGGACAGGCGAAGTGAGATTGGCGCGATATGCCGAGTTGTTGTCTGAAGAAGGAGGGACGCTGAATTATCAGACGGCACTTTGTAACGAAGAACTGATTGAAGCCCGGCTCGCCGTCGCCCGAAGTTATCTGGCGAAGGCCTGTCAGACGGGCAAAGAGATCAATGTCGTTCTCGGCCTACCCGGAGGTCGAGGTATGTCGGCATCGGAATCGACCGGCGGTCAGGCTGTCGCCAAGCAGCCGGAGCCTCGCGGCACGGCCTATAAGCTGAGTGGAGCCGGCGGATCCGTCTCACCGAACGGGGGATGATACCCATGAATTCAATGAACTCACAACGCGGCCACACATCGGTTGCCGCGTCACGGATGCTTCGCGCAATGATGACCGACCGATTCGCATATCGACTTGGTCTCATCGCGCTCGCCGGTGCGATGACCGTCACCGGCACCGGATGTTCGGCGGGTGATTCGAACGGCGAGCCTTCCGTCCGAATCGCCGCATCCACGCACATGGCGTCGGCCGACATGCTTGAACGACAGAACAACCTGCCCGCGGCATTGAAGCAGTATGAGGAGGTGCTCGCGAACGATCCGCAGATGACCAGCGCCTACCACGGGCTGGGTCGTGTGCATTTCCTGCTGGGTCGATTCAACGATGCTGCCAACGCGCTGGTACGGGGAATCAACGTGAAAGGTGATATCCCGTCGATGCATAACAATCTCGGATTCGTCTATTTGCAGGACCGCAACTTCGCCGCGGCCGAATCGAGCTTCCGCAAGTCGCTTGAGCTGTCGCCCTCGTTCAAGCGGGCCAGGATGAATCTCGGCGTGACGCTGGCGCGACAGGGCCGCGTGACGGAGGCGGTCGAGCAGTTCGCGATGGTCGTCCCCCGCGAGGATGCGCTGTTCAATGTCGCGGTCGTCCGGGTGGAGGAGAAGGACTTCGAGTCAGCCGCCAAGGTGCTTCGCGAGGCGCTGATGTACAACCCTGACTATCAGCCTGCTTACGATCATGTGGACCGGATTGAGCGAATTGCTCGAACGGAGTCGGCTGCGAAGGTGGCGTTGTCGCGCCTGGCGGCTCGAAATGCCGTTGCGGCGTTCGGGGAACCTGTTGCATCGGCGTCAGACTCTCGACGACCGACGTGCGCAGTGGCCGATGCCGCCGCGGTGGATGAATTGTCGGAGCCGACCGAGATCGCATCGTCGTCGGCGACGGGCGCTGACATCGGTGAACAAACGGCGAGATCCAACGCGGATGCTCATACCCATGACGATCAGGCGGAACAGGTTGCGGGTATGCGGGAATTGTCCGTCGCGGATGGTGACGATGGAACCACTTCCTTGGCGTGCGATGAGTTTGTCGGACCGCCGGCCATCCGTGTCGTTGATGTGACTGTCGCGCCATCCATTGACGGCGGAATCAGTTCCACGAAGTCCGAATCGTCCGGTTCGATCAAACCGCATCAGTCGACCTCGGTGGACGCGCTTTCGGCGGTCCGAGCGGAGTCTCGACGGGAACGCCCAGTCGTGACGCCAACCTACACGGCCGGTCGCGCCGCAAACGCGTCTGATGACGAATAAGACGCCGAAGTTCTGACTTGCGGCATCGTGTCCCCTGGATGTGGGGCAAAAAGCCAATTTCGGCGAATTCGGATTGAAGCACCCGGACGCCTGCGATTTAATGGATTGCAGGCGTTCGTGTCATTTTACCCAGCTCGCGCCGCAGTCGCGGAGGCAATGATGGTCCCGCTACCGCCTTATGTACTCAAAGCCCTGCTCATTTTTTTCGCCGGCGGCGTTGGATCGGTCTGTCGCTATTGGATTGCCGGTGCTGTGCAGCGATCCACGAGCGCGATTTTTCCATTCGGCACGCTGGTAGTGAATGTGGCGGGCTGTTTTCTCATTGGCTTTCTGGTTGCGGCATTATCCGGTCGATGGATGATCCGTGAGGAATTTCGCGTGATGGTGCTGGTTGGATTCCTCGGCGGATTCACGACGTTCTCGGCATTCGCCTACGAAACCTTTTCCCTGGTGAATGCCGGAAGCTGGACACGCGCCGGGTTGAACATCGCATTGAGCGTTGTATCGGGATTCGCGGCGGTGTGGATCGGCTACCGACTTGCCGAGCGATGGATCGGAGTGTGACATCATGAAAATCCCTGAAGAAGGCTGCCTGTTGCGGGTGTTCATTGGCGAGAGCGATCAATGGCAGGGGCGCCCGCTGTACGAGGCGATTGTTCTTCGGGCACGCGAACTGCATCTTGCCGGCGCGACGGTCTTGCGCGGACCGATGGGATTCGGCGCCAACAGCCGGCTGCATACGGCAAAGATTCTGCGCTTGTCCGAGGACCTGCCGATCGTGATCGAGATCGTGGATGCTCGGGAGAAAATTGACGCTTTTCTCCCGAATATCGACGAGATGGTGACGGAGGGGCTGGTGACGCTGGAGCGAGTCGAGGTGTATCGCTACCGGGCGTCCCGGGCGCAGTGAGATTCGCTGCCCGGCCACGTCACATGGATTCCGCGGCCGCTTCCCATTTTGCATTGAGCTCGGTGAGTTCCTCGCGCAGCGCGTCGTATTCGAGGTGAAGCGCCTTTAGTCTGGCCGTATCCTTCATCATGGCGGGGTCGCCGAAAAGTTCCTCGATCTGCTTGATCCGGGACTCTCTTGCGATGATCTGCTCCTCGATTTCCTCGATTCGCTGTGCGGCGTATTTTGATTTGCTCTTTTTCGACTTGTTGGCGCCGGAGCGTCGTTCGGCCTCTTCCCGTGCCCGGCGAGCGTCTTCTTTCTTTCGTTCCGATTCGATGCGCCGTGCCTCTTCACGCTGCTCGACGATGGATGCGTAATCGGTCCAGTTGCCGTCGATGATCTCGTGCTCGGTTCGGGCGTTGAGGACGAGTAGCCGCGTCGCGACGCGATCAAGGAAATAACGATCGTGACTGACCATGAGAATGCTGCCGTTGTAGTCGAGCAGGGCGTCTTCGAGGGCTTCGCGTGCCTGGATATCGAGGTGGTTGGTCGGCTCGTCCAGCACAAGGACCTGCGGGTTTCGCCAGACGAGGCGGGCAAGCAGCACGCGTGACTGCTCTCCGCCCGAGAGGTTTCCAACGCGTTTGAAGACATCGTCCCGGCGAAAGAGAAAGAGAGCGAGGAAGCTGCGGGCTTCGGCTTCGCTGGCCTCGGGCCGGGCCCGGCGGACGGTTTCGATCACACTGAGTTCCGGATCGAGATCCCGATGCTCCTGGTCGTAGTAGCCGACGGAGAGGTTCTCAAAGAGGCGGACTCGTCCGGAGTCGGGCGCGGCCTGTCCGAGAAGCATCCTGAGGAGTGTCGTCTTCCCGACACCGTTGGGGCCGATGATGCCGACTTTTTCTCCGACGGTCATTTCGAAATTGAGATCGCGAATGAGCTGTATCTCGCCGAAACCCTTGCAGGCTCTCTCGACACGGACGACCATGTCGCCGCCCTTGTGCTGCTCGGCGAACCGGAGCTTCATCTTCGCATTGCGTTGTTCCGGTTTGTCGAGGATTTGGCCGCGTTCCTCCATGTTGGCGAGCAGCTTCTGGCGGGCGCGGGCCTGCTTGGCGGAGTCCTTCGCGTAGCGCACGCGATCGATGTACTCTTTCTGGTGGGCGATCCACTCCTGCTGTTTTTCATATTCGCGCGCTGCATTGAGCAGTCGAATGCGTTTTGCTTCGGCATAGTTTGTGTAGTTGGTTGGATAGACAGTGACCTGCCTTGCCTCGATTTCGACAATCTTCGAGACGACGCGATCGAGCAGGTATCGATCGTGCGAGATGATGACCGCGCCGCCGGGGTAGTTGGCCAGGTATTTTTCGAGCCAGCGCGTGGCGTCGATGTCGAGATGATTGGTGGGCTCGTCCAGCAGAAGCATGTCCGCGCCGGCCAGCAGCATGCGCGCGAGGGATGCGCGGCATTTCTGGCCGCCTGAGAGCGCGCCGATCAACTGGTAATATTCCTCCGGTGCGAAGCCGAGACCGCCAAGGACTTCTCGAATGCGAATTTCGTAGCCGTAGCCGCCGTTCGCTTCAAACTCGGCATGGAGCCGATCGTAGCGGTCGAGTAGGGCGGATTCTTCGGGGCTGCCGTGGGCTTCGGCGAGTTGCCTGGAGAGCGATTGCAACTCGCTCTCGCGATTTCGCTGCTCGGCGACGGCCTCAGCGACGACATCAATCAGCCGGGCGTCGGGTGGAAGGTCCGGCTCCTGCGGGAGATATCCGACGGTCAGGCCGCGTGTGCGCGTGACGCTGCCGATGTCGGGCTGTTCCTGCCCGACGATGAGCTTGAACAGTGTGGTCTTGCCGGAGCCGTTGACGCCGACGAGGCCGATTTTTCCGCCTTTGTAGAGTGCCAGATTAATGTCATCGAGGACGGTCTGTCCCGCGAAACTCTTGACGACATTCTGGAGTGTGATGGCGGACATCGGGATCGATTGCGATTCGCTCTTTACGGGTCTTTTTACGCATGTCGGCGGAAGGTTCGAGACGCCCGATCGCCGACGCGTATTTTAGCGGAGCCGCGCGGATCGCCCAAGCGCGGGCGGGCCGACAGAGCGTAAATGATCAGACGGCGGTCATGGGCGGGTGGGATTTCGCGGCACGGCCGCCTGAATGCGCGTCTGTGCCTGGTGCGTTGGGCGACATGATGCGGGCCGCTTCCGGCTGGATTCTCGGAGCGAACAGGACGAATCCCGCGATGAGCAGGCCCGCAGCCATGAGGAGGAAAACCGTGCGGAGCGTCGGATCGAGAAACAGGTCGATCAGTCCGCGCTCCTGGGCCCATTGCTCGGCGCGGCGCACGCGTTCAGGCCATGCGGCGGGTATTTTCAGCGCGCTTTGGAAGACGGCTTGATCGGCCTTCTCGCTCGGCATGATGGCAAAATCGGGCGGCAGGACGGGAATGGTTTCTTCGTCGGGGTTATTGTAGCGAAGGTCGAGTACGGCGAGCCGCTCGTTGATCGTTGCGTCGGATTTGAAGGCTTCGACCAGCGCGTCCTGGCGTGCGAGTTCCGCGTCCAACTCCTGGTTGACGCGCACGAGGAGCGCTTCTTGCGCGAGCAGTTCACAATGGTCCTTGATTAGCGGCAGAAGGATGATCGGCGCGAAGAGGACAAAGGCGCCGATCGAGAACAGGACGAACATCAGCCGATGTCCGAGCGGGCTGGTCGGTGCCTGGTGGGTCGTGAGCTTCGGGTGTTCGAACTGTTCAGTCCGCAAGTTGCCGCTCCGCGTCCGCCATGTGCCGGCTGAGGCGAGTTACCGGTTCCACAGCGTTCCGCCGTACCGCGCTTCGTCGCCGAGATGCTCCTCAATGCGAAGAAGCTGATTGTATTTTGCGAGTCGATCCGTTCGCGAGAGACTGCCGGTCTTGATCTGGCCGGCGTTCGTTGCGACGGCGATGTCTGCGATCGTCGTGTCCTCGGTCTCGCCGCTGCGATGACTGATGACGGCGGTCCAGCCGCTTCGCATGGCGGTGTGAACCGCATCAAGTGTTTCGGTCATCGTGCCGATCTGATTCACCTTGACGAGAATGCTGTTGGCGGATTTTTCCCTGATGCCGCGCCGGAGGCGTTCGGTATTGGTCACAAAAATATCATCGCCGACGAGCTGAATCCGATCGCCCAGCTTCGCCGTGAGCCTGGCCCAACCGGCCCAGTCGTCCTCGGCCAGCGCGTCCTCGATGCTCCGAATCGGCCATTGACGGCACTTTTCCGCCCAGTATTCAATCAATTCGTCCGCGGCGACAACTTTGTTCGGATTGCTTTTGTAGAACTTGTATCGATCCTTGGCGCCGGCTTCGGCGGCCATCTCCGATGTGGCAGGATCGAGTGCAAACCAGACCTGCTCACCGAGTTTGTACCCGGCTTTCTCGACGGCCGTGGCGATGACTTCGAAGGCTTCGTCATTGGACTTCAGATTCGGTGCATAGCCGCCTTCGTCTCCGACATTCGTGTTGTAGCCCTTTTCATGGAGCACTTTTTTCAGAGATTGAAAGATCTCGGCGCCCCAACGGAGTGCTTCTCGAAAATTCGGAGCCGCCCAGGGCTGAATCATGAACTCCTGGAAGTCCACGGTGCTGTCAGCGTGCTTTCCACCGTTGAGAATGTTCATCATCGGCACGGGGAGGGTGTTTGCGTGGCAACCGCCGATGTAGCGAAAAAGCGGCAGACCGACCGCCTCGGAGGCGGCGCGGGTGGTGGCCATTGAGACTGCGAGAATGGCATTGGCGCCGAGCTTGCCTTTGTTGGGTGTGCCGTCCAGGGCGATCAGTGCGGCGTCGATCTCTTCCTGATCGGTGGCATCCATGCCGATCACGCATTCGGCGATGGCTTTGTTTACATTGTCAACGGCTTTGAGGACGCCCTTTCCGCCGTAGCGCTTTTTGTCGCCGTCACGTAGTTCGACGGCTTCGTGTTCGCCGGTGGATGCGCCGCTGGGGACGATGGCTTCTCCGACGGAGCCGTCTTCCAGAACGACGATTGCCTCGATGGTTGGGTTTCCCCGTGAGTCGAGAACTTCGCGACCCTGGACATGGACGATTTCAGTGCTCATTTCCGCTGCTTCCGTGAATGAAAGAGGTTATGGAATTATCGACCGACCAATGGACTGTAGAACAAGGTGGCCGTACTGACAAGCGATCGCGCAATTCCTGCGCGGTCAGCGGTCGCGTGTTTTTTCACACGAGGCGCCGAACGACACGGGTATCGTCCGGGGTCATCATTTCGTATTCGATGTTCCGCCAGACGAAACGGCGCGAAATCGCGGACATGAGCAGCAATTGCAGGTGCAATGAGCCGGCAATCGTGAGGGTTCCAAGGACGTCCCACCAGAAATCGGCGCGGGTCAGCCGTTCACGGAGCACCAGTTTCATGCTGATCTGCCGCATGAAGGCGCGCGCGACGCCGAGCAAGGCCAGCGAGATTGCGGCAGCAAAGGCGATCCAGCCGATCGTCGTTGACGAGGTCCAGCCGGCCATCGCGGCGATGGCCACGGCGAGACAGGCGGCGCCGCCGACGACGAATATGACAACAAATGACAGGGCCCAGCGCCAGTGATGGGGTGTTCCGACGCGCACGATGATGAGCTGTCGTCGGGCGAATGCGATGAAATTGCCGAGCGTGGTGGCATCACTGCTGGTGACCAGCGCCTGCGGGACGAAGTGGATCAGCAGGCCGGCGGCCCGTATCGCTCGGGTCATCTGCAGATCGTCAGAGAGGGCCGTGTCCCAGTATTGCGGCATTCCGATCGAGTAGAAGCGTTCCCGGCGGATGGCGGTGGATCCGCCCCAGCAGAATGCGCGGCGCTCGTCGTGAAGTGAGACGGTGGTGGCTGCGTTCCAGAGACAGCGCATTCCGGATGCCATGCCGCCGGCAGCACTGTACCAGCGATAGCCCGTGGCTGCACCGACGCGGTCGTTCTGCAGCGGGGCGACAAGAAAGCCGAGCCAGTCAACGTCCGGCTCCGCATCCGAATCGACGAATACGATCACGTCGCGTTCTGCGCCGACGCATTCCATCGCTGCGAGCAGATTGTGTATTTTCTGGGATCGTCTGGATGCGAGGCCCGCGACGATGAGCTTGTACGGGCGGTCCCAGTTCGCGGTCCAGTTTTTCACGGCCGCGTAGGCCGGATCCGATTCCGACTCAAAAGCGAAGAGCAACTCATAATCGCGGTAGTGCTGGCGCGCGAGCAGCTCGACGGTGTGGTGCAGTTTCTCGTCCACTCCTTTACATGGCATGATGATCGTCGCGGGCGGCTGATACCTGAAGTCGCCGTTGGCGTCGAAGAGGCTGCGTGCATCGTCGATTGCATCCCGGAAGTAACGGTGAAAACGAACGCCCTCGACGATGGAGATGGCACCCTGGGCGACGGCGATCAGCCAGAGGATTAATACGATGAGATAGACGGCGATTTCAAGGTTCATGAGGGTCTGGCAACTCGAGTGCCGGGTACCGCGTGCGGTGCGGCCATACGTGCTGGCCCGCGGTGAACCGGGGGTTACTATATCCGGCAGTTGCCGCGAAGTCACCGCCGCAGGAAGCTCGGCCGCGGGCGAGCAATGGACCAGGCGCCTTTGTGATAGAGGATTCTCCATGAAAAAGAAGGCCATCGTGCTGGGATGCGGATTGGTGGGTTCAGCGATGGCCCGCGATCTCGCTGCTGACGCGAACTTCGACACCACGGTTGCCGATGTCAGCGAAATCAACCTGTCGCGCGTCGGTGGCGTGGCCAACCTGCGCACGGTCCGCGCCGATTTGAGCGGCGTGGAGAATCTCCGCCGAATCCTTGAGCCGTTCGATATCGTCATCGGCGCAATGCCCAGTACGCTCGGGTTTCAGACGCTGCGCACCGCGATCGAGTGTGGCAAACCGCTGTGCGACATTTCCTTCATGATCGAAGACCCGACAGAACTGGACGCGCTGGCAAAAGAGCGCGGCGTGACGGTCATCTTTGACTGTGGTGTGGCTCCCGGCCTGGCCAATATGGTGATCGGTCACTGCGCGAGTCAGCTCAATGAAACGCACGACGTGGCGTACTATGTCGGCGGACTGCCTCGAACGCGGAGCTGGCCTTATGAGTACAAGGCGCCGTTCGCGCCGTCGGATGTGATCGAGGAATACACGCGGCCCGCCCGGATGGTTGAGGACGGGCGCGTCGTCGTGAAACCGGCGCTGTCGGAACCCGAGCTCATGGATTTTCCGCGAATCGGAACACTTGAGGCCTTCAATACCGACGGGTTGCGGACGCTGCTGCACACCGTGAAAGCGCGGAACATGAAGGAAAAAACGCTGCGTTACCCGGGGCATTGCGAATTGATGCGCGTTTTTCGTGAAACGGGGTTCTTCCGCAAGGATGAGATCGATGTGCGCGGCCGTGCGGTGCGACCGCTGGACGTCATGTCAAAACTGCTGTTCGAGAAATGGCGGCTCGAGCCGCGCGAGGAGGAGTTCACGATTCTGCGCGTTCTGGTGAGCGGCCCGAGCGACGGTCGACACGCGCGGTATCAGTACGATTTGTTCGATGAGTACGACGCGCAGACCGGAATTCACTCGATGGCCCGTACCACGGGATTTCCGAATACGATCATGGCACGCATGATCATGCAAGGAGAGTTTTCCAAGGCCGGCGTCTTCCCGCCGGAGAAGATCGGCGCTGAGCCGGGCATGCTCGACCGCATGATTCGCGAACTGGAGGCCAAGGGGGTGCGCATCGCCGGTCGCGTCGAGTCTTCGGCGGTGGGACCGGTCCGGCCTGGGCATTGATTGGCAATATGGTCGTTTCGGGGGTGGCGTGGTGGTCGCCCGGCCTATTCCGGACGGCGCGGCGCTGGGTACAGAACCTTGGCGGAGCGGTATGCCCTGTGCGCCTCCGTTGGGCATCAGAGCACGGGCGTGCCGGTAAGCTCAATGTCGCGGATGCCGCCCTGATCGTCTTCGAGTGTGTAGGTGACGACGCCATCGCGCATCACACGCGGGCCGAAAAGGAGTGACTTGCCTTCCAGCGTGTCGACGCTCACCCCGTTCACGGCGCGAACGATGTCGCCGATCCGGACGCCCGCCGCTTCGGCATCAGACCCGGCCGAGACTTTTGCGATGCGATAGGTGTTGTCGCTCTTGACCGATAGCTCCACGCCGAAGGTCATTAGCGGCGCGGCGAAGTACCCATCGGTATCAGAGCCTTTCCTGAATTCGATCCAACCGGCCTTCGGGGAGACATTGACCTCCTCGTGGTTCGCGAAGAATCGCCATCCGATGAGGCCGACATCGGCGGCTGGTAGGGTTACGGTCTGCACGTTCTGGTAAGTCTGCTCAGCCAGGCCGATGAGCGGTGCACGGAATCGTGTGGCCGCGCAGCTGCCGCCAGCGGCAAACAGTCCGGCCTTGATGTTGGGCAACTCGTCGATATTCCAGCCTGTGTTGGCGAGAACATTTTCGCCGATCGCCAGTTCGATGCCTCCGCCGGTGTCCATGAGTGTTTCGACTGGCTCGGCGCTGGTGTCGGCGTACTTGAGCCGAGTAGAAATTCCGCCAATCTTGGGTGCCCCTTGCAGCAGAAGAAAAAGAGGCGGTAGCGGGCCGAGCAGGTTGAGTTCGGCTGGTTCGCCGGGGCGCTGGAGCGAATGGGCAGGGAAGAGCGTGAGACGTCTGCCATACTGGTCGATTCTCCAATCGACTTGGGCCAGCAGCGAGCCGTTCATGATGCAATCCACTCGAACGGCGTCGAAGGTGTTGAAATTCTCCTCTTCCAGGACGACGAATGCGGCATTTTCGACGACCACGCCGCCAATTTCCATCCGCGCCGCGGTATAGAGTTTTGCGCTAAGCGAGGCGTCGGCGCCGACCGAACCGCACACGCCGACCCCGTCCAGTTCCTCCGCGGCGTAGGGGTTGTCTCCGGCCGGCGTCAGTCCGAATTCTTCAATGGCCGACGGCGGAACGAGACTGAACAAGACAGTTCCGGTATCAAGCAGGATATTTGCCGGCTTGCCGTTGATGGCGCCTTCAACGCCGAGAAAGAGATCTGACTTGATGGGCAGCGACACGCCCTGATCCGGCGGGGGCTTCGTGAGGATGTCGTAGAACGGGCCGCAGGCGGCAGCCGCTTGAATGATGAAACATGTGATGGCCGTCGTGATATATCGGGTCGGTTTCATGGATTTGTCGACGCAAACAGAGGGTTCACCAGGAATCGTCAATGCGAATGGCAGAGTATATGCTTGAACAAAGCGGCCGGCATCGCGGCGTGGAAATTGGAGAGTCTTCCGCAGAGAGGGGGGTGATCGGCGGATCACTCGTCCGATTCGTGGACCCAATCTCTCCGACCGAGAGATTCCAGCAGCGATTCCGCCGACTGCTGGAGGATTGGGTGAATCCAATCCGGGGCGATGTCGGCGAATGGCTGCATCACGAACGCCCTTTCGTGCATCATCGGGTGGGGGAGCGTCAATTCAGGCTCGGAGGCAATGACATCCCCGTAGGCGAGCAGATCCAGATCGATCGTGCGCGGGCCCCAGTGGACGTCTCGCGTTCGGCCAAGCAGCGCTTCGATTCGCTGACAGACCGCGAGAAGTCGCTCCGGGCTCAATGAAGTGCGGATACGGGCAACACCATTGATGAATGCAGGCTGCGATTCGGGACCGCCCTCCGCCGGCGTTTCGTAGAGCGGAGAAACGGCCACGATTTCAATTTCCCGTGTGCTCTCGAGCGCTCCGAGCGCGGACGCGATATTCTTCTTTCGTCGCCCAAGATTGGCGCCAAGGCCGATGAAGGCGTCCTGCACCGGGGCGGCATTGTCCTTGCTATCGGGCTTTCTGCTGGAATTCACCACTTCAACTCCGCGAGTCGGCCGGTGGCCTCTCGAATTCGATCGACTTCGACCGTCAATGCAAATCGGACGAAACCCTCGCCGTGCTTTCCGAAGCCAACGCCGGGAATGGCGACGACGGCGGCTTCGTCAAGAATCTTGGTTGCACACCGCATGGAATCCTCGTGTCCTCGGGGGCACCTTGCCCAGACATAGAACGTGGCACGCGGCTGATCGACCTCGAATCCGATCTCGCGGAGGTGGGGGACCAGTGCGTCGCGCCGCGCGCGGTACATTTCGCGAATGCGGACGATCTCCGGCCGGTTCACGCCGTGGAGTGCCGTGATTGCGGCATCCTGTACCGCCGTGAACACACCGGAATCGACGTTGCCTTTGATCTTTGCCAGCGCCTCCAGGACGCCGGGATGACCGACCGCGAAACCGATGCGCCATCCGGTCATATTGAAGGTCTTGGACAGGGAGTGCATTTCAATGGCGACATCCTTTGCTCCGGGAACTTCCAGGATCGAGTGCGGCCGATCACGATCGTCAAAATAGGTTTCGGTGTAGGCGGCATCGGCACAGATGACGAAATTGTGCCTGCGCGCCAGGGCAACGGTTCGTTCCAGGAATTCCAGGTCGCAGATGGCGCCGGTGGGATTGTTGGGGTAATTGATGAACATCAGCCGCGTTCTGGCGAACACCTCAGTGGGGATGGCTTCAAGATCGGGGAGGAAGCCGCGGTCCGCGCGAAGCGGCAGGTCGTAGGGTACGCCGCCTGCGAAGATCGTGCCGCTCTCATAGACCGGATATCCGGGCGAGGGCACGAGCGCGACGTCGCCGGGATTCAGTACCGCCAGCGGCAGATGGCCGATGCCCTCTTTCGTGCCGATGAGGGCGAGCACTTCCGTCGCCGGATCGACGCTGACGCCGAAGCGGTTCTTCATGAATGCGGTTGCGGCGGCTCGAAATTCGGCCGAGCCGCTGCCGAGAGGATACTGGTGGTGCGCCGGTATGCGAATGGCCGTCGCCATGCTATCGACAATGAAATCCGGCGTGGGGCAATCGGGATCGCCGACGCCGAAGCTGATCACGTCCTTGCCTGCTTCGATGGCAGCGCGTTTCTTCCGGTCGATTTCAATGAAGAGATAGGGCGGAAGCTGGTCAAGTCGAACAGCGCGTTTGAAGGACATGGGGCGAACTCCGTTTCGGCGGGGTGCGGCCGTGATTCTGCCACATCGCGTGACTGGGATGCTGCGAGCCGCGCCGCATTATCGCCGAGTGACCGGCCGCGTCAAAGCGGGACGGCGACTTTGTCGTGAGCCATTCGAACAACAAGGTCGCGGTTCGGCGCATCGGTTGAGCGGCGATCGCTCAGGACGGGATCTGGAAGGAACCTGGTGACATTCTTGGTTTTTTGCGCAATGGCCGGCGCGTTTCTCGGCTTACCTTGAAGGTGGGACCGGGCAGTATGGGCCTTAACGAGACGTTCCCACGAAAATCTTAAATGAGGAAATGGCCATGAAACTGAGAATCCTTGATCGTCCTTTCGGAATTTCGAGGCCTTTACTGGCGGGTGCCGTCCTGCTGCTGGCAAGCTCGACCCAGACGTTCGCGACGAATCTGTCGATCGAAGAGACGACCATCTCGTTCGATCCCAACGCGAGTACGTGGTATGTGACATCGCGTGTGTGCAATAACGAGAATGGTGGTCACTCCGGCTCGCTGCTTTATGAATTGCGCTTGACGCAGGGCAACTCGTATTACTCGATCGGGTCAAGGAGCGTGTCAGATACAATTAACGGCGGATACTGCCTCACATTTACTGGCATGGCCATCAGCGTCAGTACGAATGTGCCGAACGGGATCTATGAGATACAACTCGTGGTGGGCGAGTACAGCGGCGGCAACTACATCGCCAGGGATAACGCGACCTATGACCGCACGTTCATTCGAGGCGGCGGTGGCGGAGGCGGAGGCGGAGGCGGAGGCGGTGGCGGAGGTCAAGGTGACATCTGCACTCAGAACGGCTGGTATGGCGATGGTGAATGCGACACATTCTGCCCGTTGGCCGACCCGGACTGTTATGACGGAGTCGGCGGGTTGCCGGCTGCTGGATTTTGCGGAACAGGATTCGCCGTGAGCAACGCGTGCGCGATGGTGGGGGCGTTCGGCATTTCGGCGTTGACACGTCGTCGCCGCCGCCATATCCGGCGCTGACCTGCCACGTCGGCCGTTTGGCCCGAAATTGAACGAATACGAACTTGACTGGAGCGACTCCAGCCTTAATCGGTCCGGCCGGCTCACGGTTTGCGTGGGCCGACCGTTTTTTTTCGTTCGGAAGGCGGATTCCTTTCGGTTGCGAGGGGTTTGGCATTTCCGGCTGACGGGCCGCGGCGCGTCGGTTAAACTATTCGGGTACACGTTGGCAGTGCCCGTCACCCTTGGCATGGATGCGAGTTCGAGCAATGGAATGTATCGCCATCATCAATCAGAAAGGCGGCGTCGGTAAGACTTCGACCGCGGTCAATCTTGGTGCCGGGCTGGCTCAGCGCGGCAAACGCATGTTGCTGATTGATCTTGATCCTCAGGGCCATCTCACCACGCATTTCGGCCTCGACGGCGAAACCGACGGTCGCGGCATTTATGATGTTCTCACCAAGGACCTGCCGCTCGATGAAGCCATTCATCCGTACTCGCCGACGATTTCAATCGTGCCGGCCAATGTCGATTTGGCCGCGGCTGAAGTCGAACTCGTGTCGGTTGTCGGTCGCGAGGTGATACTGCGCGATCTGCTCGTCGCGAAGGAACGGCCGTTTGATATCGTGATGATCGACTGCCCACCGTCGCTCGGCGTGCTGTCGTTGAACGCCCTGAGTGCGGCCACGCGCGTGCTGATACCCGTTCAGCCACATTTCCTGGCATTGCAAGGCGCGGGCAAACTGTTCGAGACGATCTCGCTGGTGAATCAACGCTTGAATCGCACGTTGAGTGTCGCGGGAATGGTGATGTGCCTGTATGACGCCGGCACGCGGCTTTCGGCGGAGGTCGTGGACGATCTGTCCGCATTTCTGGATCAATCGCGCGGTTCACCCGTGCCGTGGCGTGATGCGCGGATCTTTTCGACGGTGATTCGCCGAAACGTGAAACTGGCGGAATGCCCGAGTTACGGCCAGTCTATTTTCGAGTATGCCGCCCGAAGCAACGGAGCGATGGACTATCTCGCACTCGCCGATGAACTTCTCTCACTTTTGGAAGGGCGGTTGCCCGCGCCGGCTCCGGCGAAGGCGGCCGGGAGCGAGGCCTCGAATGCCGACAGCCCTGGCGAGTCCGATGACGAGGCTGCGGCAGCGGTTGCAGGGTCGAGTCATTGTGATGACACTGACTCCGTTCCGCAGTCGGCGTCGATGCATGTTGCCGGCACGGTCGAGATCGCGCCGGCGAACGGCAAGCCATCCGCGCAGCATAAGGAATCCCGCAGAAACAAGGCCGCTCCTGCATCTGGAGTCGGTGTGGGACCGGAATCAGATGGCGATGCAGCGTCCAAGTCAGTCGGAGCAGGTGAAGTGAATTCCGAACTGGTCGCGAATCGGCTCGCTCCGGTTCGCATTCCACCCGGCGGAGAAAAGCGAGCCGCTGCGACGGACGCTAATCATTCGGCGTGCGGCGGTTCGATCGCCTCGGCGGCGGTGACGGCCGCTGTCGCCTCGTCGAACTGAGCCACATGGGCTTCGCACCGCGCTTAATTCGGACCGCCATCTGGCTCGCCTGTTTTGTCGCCGCCTTTGTGGTGACGCATCTGCCGCCTTCGAAACTCCCGAGCGCCGGCTGGCTGAACGACAAGGTTGAGCACCTGATCGGCTACGCGATGCTCGCGATGGCCACATGCTGGCGATTCGGCAAATCCGATCGAAGTCGAATTGCGATCATGGCGGCCGTTCTTGTGGGGCTGGCGGCTTATGCAGCCGTGGATGAACTGACGCAGCCTTGGGTCGGGCGTTCGTGCGAATGGGGCGACTGGCTGGCTGATCTGGGGGGAGCGGCAATCGGTTTGCTGCTTGGACTGGCGACGGGCCTCCTGCGACGCTTGTCGCCAAAATCCCGGGGGTAGCGGATGTTGCCGATGAGACAACCCCTGTTCCTCCGTGGAGCGCCGGCCGGGGCGCGGGTGCGGTGGCGAGCCGCGATATTCTGTATCGGGATCAGCGTCTGGATCATCGGATGCGATGAGCAATCAGGCCGAAGCGGCGAATCGTCCCAACGGTCGCTGCGCGTCTTTATCGTCGGTGAATCCGAAGCCGAGCCCTCCTGGCCCGTTCTGAAGGCACTTGCGGGACAATTCCATGAGAACAGCCGGCGCGTCGAATTCATCGCGGTCGCCCCGAAATCTTCCTCTCCGCAGGAACAGCAGGCGCTGCTGGATTCGCTGCCGAGGCGCGGCGCGAGCGTGGCGTGTCTGATCCCAACCGATCCGCCGTCTGTGCGAGCCAGTGTCAATCGACTGGCGACCGGCGGTTGCCGCGTTGTGACGATCGCCCGTGATGTGCCGGAGTCCGGTCGCTCGGTCTATTGCGGGCCGTCGGAAACCGAAATCGGCAGGAAGGCGGCGGAAGCATGTGCGGTCGCGTTGTCCGGCCGTCCTCAGACGGTCATGACATTGACATCGACGGAATCGAACACCGCCTATCGCGTTCGTAGTCACTCTTTTCGCGAAGAAATTCCGTTGTATGGACCGATCGAGATCGTCAAGGAAGTGGAGTGCGGCGGAAACATTTTCGATGCGGTGGAGATTGTCCGCCGAGATGCGCGGAGCTATCCGCGAATCGGATGCTGGGTTCTCTTTGATGACTGGCCGCTCCGGGCGACGTCGGCGAAGGAGCGATTGCTGCCGCTGGGTTGCCGGATGGTATTGTGCAATGGAAATCCGAAATACATGGACCGCGTGAGCAGCGGCGAGATTCAGGCCATCGTGACGTTCGATTTCTATGAGTGCGTGTTCAACGCATTGCAGGCGGCATCGGGGCTCGCGGAGGAACCGACACGGCAGCGGCCTGCCTTTGTGATGGTCGATTCCGTAACAGTGACGATCAGCGAAATGGAATGGTATCGGCGCTGCTGGGAGAGCTGGCGGCATGGCCAGCCGTCACCACCGCAATCGCCGTGGGAATGATCGACTACTCGGAAAGGCTTATCGCGAACCGAGGAAGAAGGTCCCGAAGGTCCGAAGCAGGATGATAAGATCGAGTTCGATTGAGGTATGCTTGATGTAGTAGAGATCGAGTTGCAGCTTGCGACGGGCGTCGGCGATTGTCGCACCATATCCCAGATTGATCTGTGCCCAGCCGGTGAGGCCCGGCTTGATGAGATGCCGCTGATCATAGAACGGAATCAGCGCTGACAGCGGCGTGACAAATTCCGGTCGCTCCGGTCGCGGCCCGACGACCGACATATCGCCGCGGAGAATGTTCCAGAGCTGCGGCAGTTCGTCAATCCGCAGAGCCCGCAGCCAGCGTCCAAGCGATGTCACGCGCGGGTCATTGGATTGCGCCCATTTCGATCCGGCCGATTCCGCGTCGCTTCGCATCGTTCGGAATTTGTAGAGCGTGAAGACCCTTCCGCCTTGGCCGACGCGGGTTTGCGAGTAGAACGCAGGCCCGCGATCTGAAAGGCGAATCGCAAGCGCAATGAGCGGAAAAAGCGGTGCCGCCACGATGAGGCCGAGGCCGGCGACAATCAGGTCGAAGACGCGCTTGCCGACGGCGTGCTCCTGCCGCTGGCCTTTGAGATCGGCGGCCAGGAACCACGTCGGGCTGATGTGCGAGACAGGCACTTCCTGGTACATCGATTCATAGAATGTCGTTTCGTCGGTGACGCGGCAGCCGAGCCTCAGACACTCGAGCGCCGCGCGAACATCCGAGGGCACTTGCATCGCGCCGTCGGCGACGACGACTTCGGTCACATCGTGTCGGCGGCAGATTGCTTCCACGCTCGAGGTACTACCCACGAGCGGAATGTCGCTCTCGCCGATGTCGTCGCGGGTACGACCTTCTGCCGCGACGACTCCCACCAACCGATACCCCGGTACCGAGCCTCGACGGACCGAACGCACGATTTTGCCCGTGAGCGGGCCCTGCCCGATGACGAGCAATCCGCGGCGCACGTCGCGAACGGTGTGGTGGGCCAGAAGGCGAATGAGCGAAGCGGTGAAAAGGAAGATCACGATGCCACAGGCCGCGGCTCGGCGGCTCAGCGGGGAATACATGAATAGGTGCATGACGAGCCAGGTTGTCGCCATGGCGATGGAAACCGTGAGAAGGCACCGCGCGACAATACGCGATCGCGACCAGAGCGTGGCCGGCTCGTAAAGCCCGAACATGCTGCCCGAAAGGACCACGGCCGTGGCGAGGATGGCGCTGGCAAACCAGAGATGATAGCTGCCGAGCGATTCAGTGATCGGTCGCCACCAGACGAACAAATCGTGGCCCAGCAGGGTTCCGCTGCAGACGATGAGAATGTCAAAGACCATCCAGACAGCACGAGGAAGGTGAAGGAGGAATCCGCCGAAGATCGAATGCCGGACATGGGGCGCCTCGGGCTTGGTCGCGGTGGCGAGAGGTCGCACGACCTCGGCCAGTGTCTGCGGCGATGCGGCTTCAAACGTAAGAAGCGAATTTGTCGTGATTCCGGACATTCCACACCTTCCAGGACGGACGTATCTTGGTATCGGTCGTGTCGATATTAGACGTGAGTTCGCAAATGTGACCGAAACGACGCGCATGAATTGCATCAATCCGCTTTCACGACCTCTCGCGTCGTGAAGAGGCCGCGCAAATTGTGCAGGTGTCAACGCCCGGCCAGGCCTGGATTGGAACGCCGGTGAACTTCATTCCCGTGCCTCATCCTCCGATAAATGCTGAGACGACGAAGGACCGATGCCGGGATTTCCGGCCCCCGTTCTCGTGCAGAGGAGCAGCAAGGTGAATGCAGTTGCAGCAAATAACCGGATAATAGGAATCGGGAGACAGCGCCGCAGTAACCGCAGTGTACCGTTGCTGATTATTCTGTTCCTCGTCGCCAGCGGCGCCGGCTGCTCTCGGAATGAGACTGCGCCGAAGTACCAGGTTCAGTCCGGCGATCAGGTGGTGCCCGTGCTGGCGGATGATCTGGGCATTTCCACGGAACTGTTCACCCGCGCCGGCGCGCATTCACTGCTGGCTGAAGTGAGCCAGGGTCAACTCCCCTCCGGCATCTGCGTCGTCCGCATCGAAGCACGGCTTGGTGCAGATGGTCATCGAACGCTGGCGGTGCTGCCATTGCCGTCGCAGCACGCGATCTACTGGAATCAATTGTTTGATGAGCTTCCGGCGATTCGCGAGGTCGTTTTTCTTGGCAAGCCTGGATTGGATCCGCGAGGATGCACGCGCGGTGACATCCTGCGCGTCGCCTTGGCGCGAGACTGCGGTCTGTGCCTGATTTATGCTCGCGAGGAGGAATCCGATGCGGACGCGGAGTATGTCGGCGTGATCTGGAACACCCGCACACAGGCGGCGGTTGCGACGATCCGAACCCCGGTGATCCTGCCGCCCGAGGTGGTGGATCGGCTCAAGGAGGATGCAACGTGCGATCGGGCTATCACCGAGGCTGACTTTCGGAGCGAGCAGGAGTTCCGCCGATTCGTGCGCGATGTGGTCTGGGACATTGCCCGCAATGATGTCGCAGACGCGGCACGCGAGATCAGTCCGTGGAAAGACTACGTTCCCGCCTATCCGCCGCTCTTCGATCGATATCGCGTTCCCGGATTGGAGCGCCCCGAGCCATACAATTCGCCCGGCCTCAAGCCCAAGGACCAGACTCGCCGCACCTCGGACGAGGTTGATTCGAATGCCCCGGCCGGCGGAGAGCCGGCAGTCGCCCGCAATGACGAAGACGGCGACTAACGACCGCCACGCTGCACGAATGGTTCGATTGCGGTCCGCCAGCCTATTCAGCCGCCGCCGAGACGACGCATCGGTGCTTGCCTGAAGGCAATTGCGGAATCTCGTCCACGACCCGCAGTTCGATTCTCGGCCCTTCCCCGATTCGGTTTCGAAGGTGGCGTGTCACCAGGGCGCGCCGCGCTTCGTCGAGTGAATCGTCCGCGATGATCTGCACTGCGAGATCGAGATTTTCGCGCTGTTCCACTCGGAAGTGCCGTATCGCCGGCACGTCTCGCAGGGCATAGATGACTGACAGGGCGTGTGCGTAGCCGCCGTCCGCCGTCCGGAGCATGTCGGTGCGGCGCCCCTCAATTCGCTCAAGGGACTCCAGCTCGCGGCCGCAGGGACAAGCTCCCGATGCCCGTCGTGCGAAATCGCCCGTGCGATAGCGGATGAACGGCATGCCGAGCGCATCAAGGTGGGTGATCGTGACTTCCCCCGATTGTCCGTCAGACACCGGATTCAGATCGTCGCCGAGCAATTCGACAATCAGGCTCTCCATCGTGACATGATACCGGCCGGCCCGGCATTGATGCGCAATGAAGCCCGCCTCGCGCGATCCGTAGCCGTCCGCCACGGGCACCTGGGCGGCCGCCTCGATCGCCGCGCGGTCCTCCGGCAACAGGAGTTCACCGGTGACAAAGACGGCCTTGAGCGAGGGGGTCTGAAGGCGCCAGCCGGCGTCGCATGCATGTCGCGCCAGCCGGGCCAGGCTGCTCGGATAGCCGAACAGGTGAACCGGATCGAATCGCCGGATGCGCCGCAGGTAGTCCGTCATGCCGTCGAGTGTCATACGAAAGGCATCCAGCAGCAACTGATTCGTCAGCCGATCGCGCACGCGTTTGAGTCGGTCCTGGGCGGCCAGTTCGACCGGCGCGCCCCACAGATAGGCCTCGCGCTCGCCCAGATCGATGCCGAACCAGCGGCGCGATCTGGCCCGTGCCGCCTGATCGGCGGCTTGCCGGTCTCGATCAATCCAGAATTGCAGCGGATCGCCTGAAGAGCCGCCCGTGCAGTAGGGCGCAAGGCGGCGACGCCGGGGCGATTCCAGCAGGCGCTGCGCGTGTCGGCGGATATCGTTTTTGGTCAGCGTGGGAAGCCGAGTGAGATCGTGGAGCGTCGCATTCTGTGGTTGAACGCCGGCGGCATGGATCGCGTCGCGATAGTACGGACAGTTTCTGGCGGCGTGGGTCAGAAGGGCGCGCAGCTTTTCAACCTGGATCGTTCGCAATCGGTCGATCGGAAGCCGCTGCGATGCCTCCAGTTCCCTGAGATAGCGCAACGTGCGACGGCCGAGCAATAGCTCGTGCGCGGGCAGCAGCAGCTTTCTCACCAGCAGGGGGCTCACAATGAATCCTCGCCCGTCGGTCCACACGAGTCTCCCATCGGAAGAAGCACGACTCGACTTTGTGACAACCTGCCTCGCTCTGGTGGCTTCGGACGGTTGCTCGCGGTGGTCGCGGGATGCGTCATCGCCGTGCCTGAATGGATGCGCGTCCATGCATCGAGCATGAGCAGCTTCCACATGAGTGGTCCCAGATTCGCTGCGCCGGCCATGTGTCGTTTCCATACGGAGCGAATCGCGCCGGGCGCGATCCACTGGTGGACGGCCGAATTCGAATCGAGCAGCTTCGACTCGACTCGATCGCGAAGCGGTCCGCGGATCCAAGCGTCAAGCGGCACATCGAATCCCGCCTTCGGACGACATGCGATTGACGAACCGAGTTCGCGGGTAACGGCGCGCCGCAGAAGCGCCTTGCCGACTCGCCCGCGAATTCGCATCGCCGGTGGGATCCGCCAGGCGAATTCGACAAAGCGATAATCCAGCATCGGCGATCGGACTTCGAGACCGTGCGCCATGCTGGCGCGATCCACCTTGGTCAGTATGCCGTCTGCGAGGCCCAGCTTGATGTCAATATACTGGCATTTAGCGAGATGGCTGTCCGCGTCGCAGCGGCGGGCGAGCAGCCGAAGCCGATCAAACGGATCATGATCGCGAATGGACGCGGCGGCGTCCCGGTTGAGCAATGCGCGGGCCGCCTGCGGCGAGAGCCCCGCAATGGACTCGCCGTGCGCCGAGATGCCGTCGGTCGCAAGATTCCGCAAGGTCGCCCCGGCTCGGAGGAAGCGTGGCAATCGCGATGACCTGGGATATACGGCGGAGAGTGTGCCGAATATCGCGCGTCGCAGCGCGCCGGGAATGCGACGCCGAATCGCTTCCTCGTACAGGTCATAGCGGTATCTGCGATAGCCTGCCAGGACCTCATCGCCGCCATCACCGGACAGCGCGACCGTGACGTGCCGGCGCGCGGCCTGCGAAAGAAGAAACATCGGAATCGCCGATGGGTCCGCGAAGGGTTCATCAAAATGCCATGCGAGCCGGTCGATCATTCCCGCGGCGTCGGCTTGCACGAGATGATCGAAGTGACGCGTGCCGATCTGCTCAGCCGAGTCGCGGGCGGCCCGGCGTTCGTCGAATCCAGCTTCTTCGAATCCGCTGGTGACGGTGACGATGCGATCACGAGACAACTGTCCCATCGCGCCGGCCACCGCGCCGGAGTCGATGCCGCCGCTGAGCAGCGCGCCGACGGGTACATCAGCCACGAGACGGCTGCGCGTCGCACGCTTTAATTCGTCCCACAATCCGCAGGCGATGTCATCGGCGTCGCCGGCATGCGGTGAACCTGCATGCAAATCCCAGTAGGATGATATGGCCGCCCGGCCGTTCTCGAGCACGAGCATCGAAGCAGGGGGCAGCTTACGGATGTTGGAGAGAATCGTCCGTGGCGAGGGGACAAAGTCAAAAACGAGATAGTCATACAGCGCGGCCATGTCGATGCTGCGATCAATTTCCGGCAGCGCCAGTAAGGACTTGAGCTCCGATGCGAAACCGATGAGATCGCCTACGACCGCGTAGTAAAGCGGTTTGACGCCCAGCCGATCGCGTCCGAGCAACAGCTTGCGACGCTGTGCGTCCCAGATCGCGAACGCAAACATCCCGTTCAGATGTTCGACGCAGCGTTCGCCGAACTCCTCGTAAAGATGAACGATGCACTCGGAATCGCCGGTCGTGCGGAACGTGTGGCCGCGCTGGATAAGGGACTCCCGCAGTTCGAGGAAGTTGTAAAACTCTCCGTTGACGACGGTATGAATGGTTCCGTCTTCATTCGGGATCGGTTGACGCCCGGTTTCGATGTCGATGATTGAGAGTCGCCGATGAGCGAGCAGGGCGCGGTCGTCGACGTACTCACCGCTGCCGTCGGGGCCGCGATGTTCGAGACGACGGGACATCTCGCGCAGAATCATCCGATGGCTGGGGTCGAGGGGCGTTTGAGAGACGATGCCTGCGATTCCGCACATTGGCTTATTCCCGCGCGCGGAGCGACCGATCCGGGCCGCTTCCGTTACGCTAATATCGGCAGCCGCGGACCGGCCCAGGGGCACGATCAGATTGGAATCGTACTCTCGATTGCCGAAATCAGGTGGAATTCGGTGTTCGCGGGGCGGAATCGCGCAGATATTGCGTTTGAATGGTAAGGCCCCTTGGCGGAGGGTACGATATAATCATCTGGCGTGCGGCCGTATGCCACGGAGAACGAACATGCTCGCGCAGTCTCAGGTTCTGGCGTTTTTGAATTCAATCGGCGTACCGGAGATGATTGTCATCGGCGTGATCGCGCTGCTGATCTTCGGTCGGCGATTGCCGGAAGTGGGCCGATCGCTGGGCAAGAGCTTCGTCGAATTCAAGAAGGGGCTTAAGGACACGAGCGACGACATTGAACAGATCAAGGATGATGCGTCTCGCTCGATTCGCGAGGACAAGTCGGCCGATCGACCGGTGCACTTCAACGATCCGAATAAGTCATCCTCCGATTCGAAGACCGCCCACTGACTCAGTGCGGCGTTCTTCAACTCTTGCCCAGGTCATCACCCGCAAGCAACTCAATCAATAGTCCGATGGTCTGTTCGACGTTTGCCGGGGTCGCATGGCCCGGAATGTCGAGCGGCTTGATGAAAGCGAAGCCGATCGCGGCGTGGATCAACTGCCAGGCCAGGCCGACGGGGGAGACATCCCGCCGAACCTGATGCGTGCGCTGGGCGCGCTTCAGCACATGGGCGAGGAATCGCGCGTACTGTTCGTAGTGATCGCATAGCGCGGCATGGATGCGCGGGTCGTTGATTTCAGTTTGAGCCATGAAGATGACGCGATAGAGCTGCCGTGTACGGGCGTCCGTGGTTGCGGGGTTCAGCCGAAACAGTACGCGCAACTGGTCCATCGGCGATTTCAGTGGGGCGATCGCGTGGCGCCAGCTCCGAATCACCTCCCGCCCCACTTCATGGATCAGCATTACGAAGAGGTCCTGCTTGCTCTTGAAGTGCTGGTACAGCACCGGCTCGGATACATGCGCCGCTCTGGCGAGTATCGCCGTCGTTGCCCCTTTGTACCCGTAGCTGGCGAAACACTGGATGGCGGCCTCAAGAAGTTGCTTGCGCCGATCGTCGGCCTTCATGCGCGGAGATCGCGATTTGCGGACGGATCGAGCCTTCTCTTCTCCGCTGTGATGTGGCTTCGCTCGATCCATGTACGCGGATTCAGCTCGTTCGAGGTTTTGAAAGTCAATTCACCCGTCAGTCCGGATCAGGTACTCGATTCCAGCCCAGTTCCCGATCGCGCTGTTCGGCGCTTCGAATGCGATCGCCGGAGCCTCTGTCTCGCTCGGCTCCGCGCGTGTCGATTCGATCGGCGTGTGCCGGGATTTCAGTGGTTTCGGATTCGGCTCGGTCCACGTCAACTTCACCGCCTCCGCGCAACGGGTCCGGCATATTTTGCGACGCGCGCGTGGGTTGAAAGTCGTCGGATCGACGGTCCGCGAAGTGCCCGACCAGTCTGGAGTCGTTTCCAAGGACGATCGGCGCCAGATAGCGGCGGACGAACAATCTGGAGGTCGAATCCACGTGGCCGCCGCGATAATCGGACAGCGCGAATTCTGGGCGATATCGAATATTTGCAAGCTTCTGATAAAGCTGACGGGTCTCCGATGTGGCGGTGGCGGGCACATAGAAGCCCTCGAGACCGGCAATGCCATCTTCGCTGTCTGAGCGATCGACCGTGCCGGTGTACCAAACGACGTTGCGAAGAATTCCGTCGGTCGGTGAATACACGATATAAAGCCGATTCTGCACCCGCCGAAGCGCGCGGGTCAGATCGTACCGGCTCGACATGCTGCATCCAAGAAACAGCACGTTGGACACCTTCGCGCTCTCGGGAAGCGCCTCCAGGGCGAATGTTGTAATGCCTGTGCCCGCTGAGAGCGCGATGATGTTAATCTTCGCACCCGGGTGCATCCGCCGATCCTGTCGTATCCGATCCGCCAGTTCGATGCCTTTTGCTCGATTGCGGCTGATGTTGAGCTGATCGCCGGAATGCAACCAGCTCTGCCATGTAAAGACGCGGACGTCCCCTTCATAACCCCCATCGCGAAGACCGCCCGGCACATCAAACGATCCGACATGGCCCATCGGTCCGGCGCCGCCGACATAGTAGGTGATGCCTCGCCGTGGATTTCCCGACGGTTGCCAACTCGTGATTTCGCCGAATATTCGGCCTGCGCAACCCGACCCGGTTGAAATCAGGCACGTTAGAAGCAGAAGGGCGAAGATTCGTCGCATAATTTGCCGCATCCGGGTGTCGCGGATGTTCGGCATCGCGACAACCGAGGCCTGAGCCTCGCGGCGCGACGCGCATCGATTACCGCGAACGCTTCTGCGCACGGCGGACACTCCCCTCACGCGACTCGCGTGTATTATAGTTTCGCGGGCAGTGGTGTCGACGAACGAACTTGGATACGCATGGTGCGTCCCGATTGGCGGAAATGTGCCGCATCGATTGGTGACGTCACGGCTTGGGCCTTGCCGGCTTGTTTTGCCGACAGGAGGGCGTGATCCGCACAGGCGAGTAGCTCTCCCGGCGTCTTGGCCCTGTTGCCGAAGATGCTCGCAACGCCAGCGGTCAGTGTCGGCAGCAGCGTTTTGTCAAACATGGCCCGAAGTCGCTGTGCGAACAAGGACAGAATGCGATTGGCCAGCCGGGCGGCGGAATCGGCCGATGCACCGGGCAGGATGACGATGAATTCATCGCCGCCGTAGCGGATTGCGCAATCATCTGACCGGACGCACTGCCGGAGCAGCTCGCCGGTAAAGCGAAGCACGTCATCGCCGGCACCGTGTCCGATCGTGTCATTGACCTGTTTGAAGTTGTCGAGATCAAACATGATGACGCTGAGGTCGCGGTTCGCGTTGAACTGGGCGTCAAAAATCGGCGGAAATTGCTCTTCGAGGTAGCGCCGGTTGTTAACGCCGGTCAATGCGTCCTGCCACGCCTCCTTTCGCACGCGATTCAGGTCCGAAATGATCCGTTTTGTTTCGCGGGCAACTTGCGAATCGACGCGTCGTTCGGTGATCTGGGTCATTCGCCGCCAAAGCCGACAGTGCATTTGAGCGGCCGAAATGCTCTCGTTGAGCGACAACAACTCCGCCAGACTGCCTCGCGCGGCCAAAGAATCGACTGGCGCTTCCGGCTCGGATTCGGTCGGTTCGGCACACGGGTCGAATTCGGCGCTTGTACGGGCAAGCGTGGTCAGCGGATCGACCAACCGGCGATTCAATCGAGCGTCCACCACGAACAACCCAGCGATCATGATGCACGCCAATGGCAGATGAAACTGCCACAGGTCCGCTTTTGCATCGATGCCGCGCAAGTCCACGCGGGCGATGACCGCCAGAGTGAGCGGATTTGATGCGCTAGCGCTATGAAGCTTCGTCGTGACGATCGCATAGATGCCGTCGGCAGGTTCCTTCAGCTGGGCGGTGTCGATCATTTCAGCGAGGGCGCCGCCGTCAGGTACCTCGCGGCTCGACGATCGGGCGAGAACGCTTTCGAAGGCGGACGTTTTCTCAGCATGTGCCAGGACCTTGCCCGTCGAATCCATTACGCGAGCGACGAATACCTGTCGTTTCGAGAGGGATCGTGAGCAAAGAGATTGCAGATTGTGAAGATCCGGATCCACCGCCCGACCGAATTCGTCAATCACGTCCCGTGCGATTCGTTCGGCGTCCTGTGCGAACAGTTCTCTCGTCGCTGCACTGCGACGGAACTCGTGCGCCGCCATCGCCGCGCAGACGAGTGCCAAGGCGAAGGCAATCATTGTGAAGCGGATGAACTTGCGCGTTGCGACGGGCTTGTTGCTTTGAAAGGGCATATGTTCCTCGGCCCGCCATGGCATCGATGCCCGCGCGCACCTTGATGATCGCCCGCGCGACGCCGCTACCTCAACATTTCCTTTATCGCGGCGCGTACAGCGTCTTGACCGCAACGTCGGCGAACTGTTCCTGTTGGAGTTAAGGATACGATTGCCGGAGGCCGGTTCGCAAAAACGCGATTGCGCGGAAATGAAACCGCCGGTTGGATTCTCGGCCAATCCTTTTCCGGGGGGGGGGGGGATGCGTGTTTTTCCGTACACTGTGTCAGCTTTCAGGCACTTCGGTCGATATTCGATTGCAAATTTAGGGCGAATACCCTTTTGCAGGGGTATGGGCCGGCCTGTAACATCTATTCCAGATGAGCACCTGTTTCAGAGCATGTGCTTCTCGGGCCGAGGTTCATTGAGTACAGGGTCCTGAAACAGCTTCAATAAGCCTATTCCCCCCTCCGGAAAGCGCCGGGCGGCTCCCAAAGGTCCCCGGCGTTTCTCCTTTTTCACATCCCGGCATTCGAATCGATCGTGGACCGACCTATTCGATGACCATGAAGCCTGGCGTCGGATTATGAGACGTGCGCTCCAGGCGGCAGCGATGAATACCGAAGACATCCATTACCGCTCGCGTTTCACCCGGAAATTCGCGGCAGTTCAACTCGTCAAATGCGATAATGCCGCCGCGTGGAACGCGCTCCCGAATCAGCTCGAGGCAGGCCCGCGTCGGGTCATACAGGTCAAAGTCGAAGTAGGCCAAGGCCACGATCGTCTCCGGGTGTCGCTCAAGATAAACCGGAAGTGTCTTTGTTGCGTCACCCTCAACCAACTCGAATTTGCGGATGTGAGGCAGCGGGCTTTCCGACTCATGATACTGAAGCAGGGAATGAAGATATTCCTTGTAATCCGCCGTGACGCCGAATCCGCCGATTCGGACCTGTTCCGATCGACCGTCCTCTTCAGCGACGGCCGGGAAACCGGCGAACGTGTCGAATCCGATGATCTTCCGATTGAAGTTGTAGGGTTCGTAGATTCCCCTGAACGATGAGAACAGCGCGAGGTTCTGTCCCCATCGCACACCGAACTCCATGATGACACCATGTACGGGCACGATGCGCCGAAACAGGTCGTGAATGTAGAGCATGCGGGACATCGACTGCCGGTTGATAAACAGTCCCAGATTGACCAGCAACTCCTGCTCCGGAATCGGGCACGCGCGGAACTGCTCAATAAAAGCCCGGCGCCTCTCGATCTCCTGCGCGGAAGAATAGGCGGGATGCTGGGTGTCGTGATCGTTCATGGCTGTACTCCCATGGCGGTCTCGTGGACCGGACTGAATGTAATTCGGATCCCGCGTGTTTGCATCCGGAAATCCCCGGGCATTCCCACTACAATGGCACCTCATTGCGGCATTGGATCCGATCGGCCGTCGAATTTGTCGAGAAGTCTGTCCGAAACGACGGAAGCCGCCGGTTCAGCGAAATCTCGTGATACGGAGTGGCCCAGCATGAATCATCGCAAGCTGTTCGCAATTCAGTCCATGGCTCTGATCGCCGCCGCGGCGACAACCAACGTTCGCGCGGATGATTGGCCGCAGTGGCGCGGGCCGGCGCGTGACGGAATCTGGCGGGAAACGGGCATCGTCGAGACGTTCGCCAAGTCGAAGACGGATCCCAAATGGTCCGTCCCCATTGCCGGCGGATACAGCGGTCCCACGGTTGCCGAAGGTCGCGTGTATGTGATGGATCGGCTCGTCGATCCGAGGCAGGTTGAACGCGTACATTGCTTCGACATTCGCGATGGCCGAAAAATCTGGTCACATGAGTATGAGGCCGTGTACAAAGTGGACTACGACGCCGGTCCGCGGGCCAACGTGACGATTGACGGCGGTCGGGCCTTTTCAATCGGGGCGATGGGTCACTTCCATTGTCTTGATGCGAGGACCGGCGAAGTGCTGTGGAAGAAAGACCTCAATGCGGAATACAAAATTCGCATGCCCGTGTGGGGTATATCCGGAGCGCCGCTGATCGAAGGCAATCGGGTCATCGTGCAGATCGGCGGCGAAGGCGAATCGTGCCTGGTCGCGTTCAACAAGGTGAATGGGGAGGAACTCTGGCGTTCTCTTGATGACACCGCATCGTACTCCGCGCCGGTCATCTTCGAACGCGAAGGCAACCGTATTCTCGTGTGCTACACCGCGAGTTATGTAGTGGGTGCGGATCCAGCAACCGGAAGGCTTGAATGGAATATTCCGTTTCCGGCCAAGCGCGTGGTCATCGGCATCGCCACACCCGTCCTGGAGGGTGACTACCTCTTCTTAACGAATTTCTTCGATGGCTCACTCATGCTCAGGCTCTCAAAGGATGGAAAAAGCGCGACGGAACTTTGGCGCCGCGGTGGAAAGGACGAACAACACACCGACGCTCTCCACGCCATCATCTCCACGCCTTGGCTCGCAGGTGATTACATCTACGGCGTCGATAGCTATGGTGAGCTACGCTGCCTTGATGCAAAGACCGGCGATCGGATCTGGGAGAGCGACAAGGCCGTCAGGCACGAGCGCTGGTCCACCATCCATTTCGTCTGGAACGAGCCGCAACAGCGCATGTGGATGTTCAATGAAGAAGGCGATTTGATCATCGCCCGGCTGACTCCCAAAGGCTATGAAGAAATCAGCCGGACCCACATCCTCAAACCGACGCGCGATCAACTCCCCTCGCGCCGCGGCGGCGTGTGCTGGTCCCATCCGGCCTTCGCTGACCGCAGCGTCTTCGCACGGAGCGACAAGGAACTGGTGTGCGTTGATCTGGCGAAGTGAGCGAACCGGGAACAGGCCGGCGGCAACCGAGTCTCTCTCATTTTGACATGCCGGAAGCCGGGGCGATATTTCGATTCAAGAGCGTGAACCCATCGCACCGCCGGGCCATGAAACCGCGAGGAATCATGAACGGATGGCGAGATCACCGGACAAAGAACGGAACGCGCCCGAGAGGATTCGAACCTCCGACCTGCGGTTTAGGAAACCGCTGCTCTATCCTGCTGAGCTACGGGCGCTATTGGGTCGATCAGCAAGGGGTTGTCCTAACTGTTCAACGCAAATCCCGATTCTAAAGGTGTCGGGGGCTGCACGCCAACGCCGTCATGGGTTTCGTCCGACGCCGTGATCCGGTTTGCTGGTGTCACCGTGGTTCAACCTGTCCACAACGCACGGACCCGCTCCCGTCGAAATCGGCGATATTTCAGTCGTCAGTTTTGGTCGTGAATCGGTCCTCCGCCCACTGCTGTTGCGAGTGCCTTCCCAGTGTGCCGACTCTACGTACTTCGTTGCGACACACCGCGATTTGCGACCCTGATGTCACTTCGAGATGATCGGGGAGTATCCGCCTGTTACCGGTTTTTCGATCACCAATGGCGATAATGTTCCGTCCTGATACGATGGGTTCAGTTGCCGAATCGGCAGCGGGCGAAAACCATGGCGACGGGTGAACATCGCTCCAAGTTCGTCTCATTGCATCCCAGGCCGGTGGGCCTTCCCAGCGAATTCCCCAGGCCGACGTATTCGATCCATGTCTCACCGCTGCTGATCGAAGTGTCTGCGCTGTCGGTCGATGCGGCCTATCAACGGCTGAAGACCAGTTCCGACGGGCTGACAAACGACGAGGCGGAGCACCGGCTTTCCGAATGTGGCCTGAATGTCGTCGAGGGCGACGGTCGAAAAAGCTCGTGGGTCCTCTTGTGGCACGCGGTATTCAATCCGCTCGTCATCCTGTTGTTAATGCTGGCGATCATCTCCTTCGCGACGGGTGATGCGTCCGCCGGTGTGGTGATGTCGCTGATGATTGCGCTGGGTGTCAGCCTTCGCATCATCCAGGAAGCAAAGGCGGACTACGCGGCGGCAAAGTTGAAAAGCATGCTCTCGGCGACCGCCGCCGTGATTCGTCAGGGCCGGAGCGAGGAGCGCGCTGTTTCGCACATCGCGCCGGGCGACCTCATTCGCTTGGCCGCCGGCGACATGATTCCCGCGGATGTACGCATTCTTTCGGCCAAGGACCTGTTTGTGATTCAGGGGGCATTGACGGGCGAATCCATCCCGATCGAAAAGTTTGATGCGGACAAGGGCGGCGCGGGCAGATCGCCTCTTGAGTTGGACAATATCGCATTTCTTGGTACGAGCGTTCACAGCGGTTCAGCGCTGGCCGTTGTCGTGGCGACGGGACGGCAGACCTATCTGGGCAGTATGGCCGCGTCGTTTGACACGACCCCGGCTCCGACGGCCTTTGATCGGGGCGTCTCGCGATTCACCTGGTTGATGCTTCGACTGGTCTTCGTGATGGTACCGCTGGTCTTTGTCATCAACGGACTGACCAAGGGAAACTGGCGCGAGGCCTTTTTTTTCTCGCTGGCGGTGGCGGTCGGACTCACGCCTGAGATGCTGCCGATGATCGTGAGTGTGTGCCTGTCCAAGGGTGCGCAGGCGATGTCGAGGAAGAAGGTCATCGTCAAGCGCATCAATGCAATTCAGAATATCGGCGCGATCGACATTCTATGTACGGACAAAACGGGCACGCTCACGATGGATCGTGTGATCCTGGAGCGGCATTGTGACGCGGCCCTCGAGGAGAATGACGAGGTCCTGGCACTTGCTTATATGAACAGCCATTTTCAGACGGGCCTGAGGAATGTGCTGGATCGGGCCGTACTTGCGCATGAGGAGACACACGCCCACGCCCGGATTCCGGATCATGCCAAGGTCGATGAGATCCCGTTCGACTTCGAACGCCGCATGATGTCCGTGGTGATCCGAACGCCTGAAGGGAAGGATCGAATCATCGGCAAGGGCGCGCCGGAGGCGATTTTTCCGCGATGTCGCTATTTCGAACTCGATGGAGAGACGAACCCGCTGAACGATCTGCTGCTCGACGACCTCAAGGAGGAGTATGAACGACTCTCGGCCGACGGCTTTCGCGTGTTGGCCATCGCCTACCGGGATCGGGATCCAAAGCCGGACGGGGAGGCGTACGGTAAGGACGATGAATCAGATATGGTTCTTAAAGGCTACGTCGCCTTTCTGGATCCGCCCAAGGAATCTGCGGCCGCGGCGATAAGGGCTTTGCAGAATCATGGCGTCGCAATCAAGGTCGTGACGGGGGACAACGAGCTCGTCGCGAGGAAAATCTGCCACGAAGTTGGAATCCCGACCGAACATGCGCTTGTGGGCGGTCAGGTCGAGGAAATGACCGACGAGCAGCTCGCGGTTGCAGCCGAAAGCACCACGCTCTTCGCGCGGGTTTCTCCCGCGCACAAGAAGCGGATCATTCAGGCGCTTCAGGCCGGAAATCATACAGTGGGCTTCCTGGGCGACGGCATCAACGACGCGCCGGCATTGCGATCGGCCGACGTCGGGGTGAGCGTCGATGCGGCGGTGGATATTGCCAGGGAATCCGCAGACATGATCCTGCTGGAGAAGAGTCTGCTGGTGCTGGACGAGGGCGTGCTCGAAGGCAGAAGGGTGTTCGCCAATATTCTGAAGTACATCGGGATGGGCGCGAGCAGCAACTTCGGCAACATGTTCAGCGTGTTGGGGGCCAGCCTTTTCGTACCGTATCTCCCGATGACTCCGATTCAGATTCTCACGAACAACCTGCTCTACGATCTGTCTCAGACCGCCATTCCGACCGACGAAGTGGATGCCGAACAAATCGCCAGGCCTCGTCCGTGGGATATCGGGTCGATCTGGCGTTTCATCGTTCTGATTGGCCCATGCTCATCGATTTTTGACTATTTGACATTTTTCATGATGTTGAATGTGTTCCATTGCTGGGCGCTCGACAGGGCTTCGGTTTTTCAAACCGGCTGGTTCGTCGAGAGCCTGCTCACGCAGACGCTCATTATTTATGTAATTCGCACCCGAAAGATTCCATTTCTCCAGAGCCGCGCCTCCTGGCCGCTGATGGTCACGACTACCTGCATCATGGCTGTCGGACTGGCCATTCCATTCTCGGTGATCGGCCCCCATCTCGGATTCACACACCTGCCGCCGCTCTACTGGCTGTTGCTGAGCGGGATCACAGTGGGCTATCTGCTCCTCACGCAGAGCGTGAAGACGTGGCTGGTGCGGCGTCAGTGGATTTAGTCACGTGTTTCAAGGCGGCGGGCCTGTGCGACGGGAATGACGGCCGCCGGACGCTCGGATCAACTCCGGTCGTAGTCGATCAGTGCTTTCGGTGGGAATGCCACGCGCAAGGCATTCAGCACCGCGAAGACATCGATGATTTCCTGTGCGATCGCGCCGGCCACGGGAGGTAAGTAGCCCGCTGCGGCGAGAATCATGCCGAGGACACTCAACGCCATGCCGCCGAGTGCGCTTTGCAGTGCAATGCTTCTCATACGACGACTGATGTGCAGGAGTTCGTCGATCTTCTCGAGGGAGCTATCCATTACAACCGCGCCGGCGGCTTCGACCGTCACGTCGCTGTCGCTGCCGAATGCGATGCCGACGGTGGCGGCCATCAGGGCGGGGGCGTCGTTGATCCCGTCACCGACGAAGAGCGTATGGGCCAGTGCCGTCTCCTTTCGAACGATCTCCAGCTTCTCCTCTGGAGACCGGCTGAAGTGAATGTCTCTGATTCCGACCTGTTCCGCGAGGTATCTTGCCTCGGATTCGCGGTCGCCGGTGATGAGCAGGACGCGATTGATCTTGTGCCGGGTTCCCAGATGCCGAACAAACAACGCGCCCTCGGCGCGCGGTGTGTCGCGGAATCGGTAAGTCGCTGCGTATTGGCCGTCAATGAGCATGACGCATTCGAGGCCACCGACGATGTCAGGAAGGCGCGACGACAGTTCGGGCTGTTCAGCGAGCAGTTGATTGCGATGGGTGATGCGGACCACCTTGCCTCCGACCCTGCCCCACAACCCTTTGCCCGCGCGTTCGTGGATTTCACTCGCTTCGTGGGTCACGATTCCGGCCTGCTCGGCGGCTGCCAGAATGGCTCCCGAGAGCGGATGCTTGGAATATCGCTCGATGCTCGCCGCCCATGCAAGAACCTCCCCGGGATGAAATGCCGAGTCAATCACCTGCTCGGTCAGCTTCGGCTTGCCATAGGTAAGCGTCCCCGTTTTATCAAACATTACGGTGCGGCAGGTATCGATTCTCTCCAGAACGATCGGATCGCGAATCACGATTGCCCGCTTCGCGGCGAGCGAAATTGAACCGATGATCGTGACGGGAATGGCGATCAGAAGCGGGCATGGCGTGGCGATGACCATGACCGCCAGAAATCGGATGCTCTGCCCGCTCAGTGCCCAGGCAATCAATCCGATCGCGATCGCAATCGGCGTGTAGTAGGCGCCGAGCTGGTCACCCAATCGGCGTAGCCGCGGCCGCTGCTGCGCGGAAATCTCCATGACCTGCATGATCTTCGCGTAGCGCGAGTCGACCGCGAGCTTGTCGGCACGGATGGTCAGCGCGGATTCGCCGTTGATCGCGCCGGAGAGCACGGTTGATCCGGGCGTCTTGGACATCATATAAGGTTCGCCCGTGAGGTAGGACTCGTCCATTACGCCGTGGCCTTCGACGACGGTGCCGTCAATGGGGCACACTTCGTGGGGGAATATGATCAGCAGATCGCCGACGCGGATCTGTTCGATCGCGACATCCTCGAAATGATCGTCGGTCTTGCGATGAGCCCTCGCCGGCATGCGATTGGACAGTGCTTCAAGCACGTCCGACGCGCTGCGAACGGCGTAACCCTCCAATGCCTCACCACCCGAAAGCATGAGAACGACCAGCGCGCCGGCCAGATACTCACCCAGCACGATTGAAGTGACGATGGAGATGCCCGCGAGCAGATCCGAGCCGAACTCGAATCTCAGCAGACGCACGGTGAGCTCAATCACGAGCGGGCCGCCACCCAGCAGCAAAGCGGCGAGCAGGGGGATTTCGCACGTGGATCGGGGAGCCTGAACGGCAAACCGAAGGATGAGATGGCCCACGATGGCGGCCACCGTAAACAGTGCAATCAGCGTGTGGAGCCTTCGCTCAGATATTGGCAATTTTGAACTGTCGGGCACGCTTATGTTCCCACTAAACTATTCTCATTTTCGCCGATCTTGCGCAGCATGGCGATGCGACAACTGCCGCCGGCCGTGACGCCGCTCGCGATTTGCCTCGAAAGGCGGACAATTCCAAGGTCAGGCCGCCGGCAACGAACAACGTGAGGATGCCGGCGCGTCATCTGTCACCGGCGGCTGTAAGTTGAATGGAGGTCGAGAGTCCATATCGTGCCATTCATTGAATCGTTGATTGAAACCTACGGGTACACGGCGCTCCTGATCGGCACCTTTCTGGAGGGAGAGACCGTGTTGGTCGCCGCGGGTTTTGCGGCGCACCGCGGATACCTCGCGCTTCCCTGGGTTTTCCTTGTCGCGTTCGTGGGCTCAACCGCCGGCGACCAGTTCTGGTTCTATGTCGGGCGCTGGCGGGGGCGGGCATACATCACCTCCCGGCCGCGCTGGGCAGTTCGTGCCGAACAATTGCAGGCCAGGTTGACGCGTTTTGAGATTCCAATCGTGCTGGGCTTCCGTTTCATGTACGGACTTCGGACGGTCACCCCGTTGGTACTCGGAGCGAGCGGATACAATCCAGCCCGGTTCGCACTTCTGAATGTGGCTGGCGCCGCCGCGTGGTCCGTATTGGTCGGTACGGCTGGTTATGTATTCGGCAATGCGTTCGAACTCCTGATCGGAGACGCCAAGCGATACGAAATGTGGATGCTATGCGTCGTTCTTGTTGTCGGTGCGTTGTTCTGGGTCTATCGCGCGATCAGCGGTCGAAAGCGGCCGACTGCGGATTCAGAAAAACACACCCCCGGATCGCTGCCTCCGTGAAATCGAAAGTCCAGCAATTGTCATGCCGCGCCAGTGCAGACGCGAACTTCGCGTCAGGATCCGCCGGTTTTCTCACGCGAATCGTCCGACGCTTTTGGACTGTTTGAGCCGGTCAGCCCGACGGAGTCCGTGACACGCTTGGATGCATCTTTAAGTTTGGCAAACAATCGCCGAGCCCAGACAAACTCAGTTCCGAGAATCGCGAGCCCCGCCGGGATGACCACCACAGCCGGACCGGGCAGGACAATCATGGCAATCCCGATAAGCACGACCGTCGCGCCCAGCAGGAAGATGAGCGCGCGCCGAATTTGTTTCCTGGTTGCGTCGGCCACGACGGCCGCCTGCTGGATGATCGGCGCGGTGGCCTGGTGCGACGCAAGCATCGATGCAACGACACCGACGAAGAGTGTCGCGACGATTACACCCAAGGAGAACGGGATCGGGATCGGATGGTGATGGGCAAGGAGCATCTTCACGCCGACAAAGGCAAGGATGAACACGAGGCTCGCCTTAAGGTATTTGAATTTGTCCATGATGCCGGATAACGCGAAATACAATGAGCGCAACCCCAGAATCGCGAAGACGTTCGATGTAAATACAATGAACGGGTCGTTAGTGACCGCAAAAATCGCCGGAATGGAGTCTACTGCGAACAGGAGATCGGTGCTCTCGACGACCAGCAACACAAGGAACAATGGCGTGATCGCTCGCTTCCCGTCGATGTGCGTGAAAAACCTGTGGCCTTCATAACCCGGGCTGATCGGAAACAACCTTCGCGCCAGGCGAACGAGGGGGTTCTTCTCCGGCTCCACCTGTTCATCGCCGACAAGAAGCATCTTTACGGCGGTCAGTATCAGAATGCCGCCAAAGACGTAGTTGATCCAAGCGAACGACTGCACCAGCGCCGTGCCCAGCCCGATCATCAAACCGCGCAAGACCAATGCACCCAGAATTCCCCAGAAAAGCACGCGGTGCTGATGGATCGCCGGCACCTTGAAGAAACTGAAGATCACGGCAATGACGAAGATGTTGTCGAGACTCAGCGATTTCTCGACAAGATAGCCGGTGAAGAACTCCAGCGCCGCATCCTTCCCCGATTCGACCGTGCCGTCCAGCGAGCTGATACCCAGCCAGTCCTGCTCGTACATTTCGTAGATCAGCACATTGAATGCAAGGGAGAGGACCACCCACAAGGCTGTCCAGATCAAGGCTTCATTCGTGGAGATCACATGGGCGGTCTTGTTGAAGACGCCCAGATCGAGGGCCAGGAAGCCGATGATCAACACGATGAACGCGATCCAGATCCAGATGGTCATGCCGTCTCCGTATTGCGCCGGCCGGAATCGTTACAATAGCGGGGTTTATGCAAAAGAAGCCTGTCGCTGCGTTGACCCAGCAACACTGGATCAGTGGCCGATCGGTCGGATTGAAATTCCAATCGCAAAGGCTGTTCGGCGTCAAGTGCGTCGATCGCCGCTAATGCCGCGGCTTCAGGAGCAGCGCTGTCGCGCGCGTTACAAGCCGGACCGGCGCGAATCGCGGCGCAATAGCGCCCAACCGATTCAACCACCCCGGAATCACAAGTGAGCGTCGACCCGCTACGGCGCGGTACGCCGCTTCGGCAACCCTTTCCGGGGTCATGCCGGTCTTCAGAAACGCCTGTTTTTGACCTTCCAGCCCGCCGCGGTCAAAAAACTCGGTTGCGACCGGCCCAGGACAAATGCATGTAACACTCACTCCGCGATTCTTCAGTTCGTACCAAAGCGCCATCGAAAAGTTCATGACAAATGCCTTCGACGCGCCGTATGCCGCAAAGTACGGCGTCGGCTGAAAGGCCGCGGTGCTGGCAATATTGACGACGTGTCCATTGCCGCATGCGAGCATGTCCGGCAGTACGCGGTGTGTCAATTCGACCAGCGACGTCAAATTGAGCGTCAGCATGGCTTTGACGGCAGGCAGCGATTGCGATGCGAATTCACCGTACTCGCCAACGCCGGCATTGTTCACCAGAACATCAATCTTCGCGCCTTGCTGCTCCAGCTGGGCGGCGATTCGTTCGCACGCCCCGTCTGAAGTCAGGTCCTCAATGATCGGCGAAAGTGCCATGGCCGACGAACCGAGTTCATCGGCCAGCGCTTCCAATCGCTCACGGCGGCGCGCGACCAAAATCAGTCGCGATCCATTCCGCGCAAACCGCCGGGCCAGTGCGCGGCCAATGCCGCTCGACGCGCCAGTGATCAGGATCGTTCTTGAGTTCATGTCGGTTTCCTCCGACGGATGTTCGGTCTGGATGACCGATCCTTGAAAAGGGTGGGGGGTAAGCCACCATCGACCGCGAACCGGCCGCCAAATGGCCGAAACCTTCGAGAACACGTTCCGGGACACCGCATCAAACGGCCTGTTCGAATCGCATTGTCCGGCTTCTGAACGCCGATTAGAATACCTGCAATGTCGGCATCCGATACAACCGATTCCCGGTCCTGTGAGGCATTTGATCGGGCCGCCCGTCGATCCGATTCGCTCCGACGATGGGCTGCCGCGACGGTGCTTGCGGGGACCGCGCTGGTTGGCGTCGATTTTGCACGATCTGCTTTCGGGGGATTCGGCTCGTCCGACCGATTGATCGTGGTCACGCGCGCCCTGGGGCAGTCGAATGCCGGTGGTTTGGACTCCGCAACGGGCCTCGGATGGACTGCAGCCGTCCTCGCGCTGATTCTCATCTGCGGGCGATCCCTGGGGCGACTGACACGCCACGCCGTCCGATTTGTGGTGGCAGACCCGGCCCGGCAGACTCGACCTTGGCTCACGCTGAGTCGGCGCATCGCCATTTCACATCGCGCGGGCGGGCTTTACGGCCCCTGAACCGCATTTCAAGTTCTCTCAACGCGCGTTGCCGGCTGACCGCTGCGCGCGAATTATCCACTCTCTTCCGAACTGAATCGGGTCGTATCGCTCCAAATCGTCAAGCTCACTTAGCACGCAGGGTTTCATCATGGCCGTTCTCGAAGCAATCGGTACCGTCTTTCGCAAGGTGTTTGGCTCGCGCAACGAACGAATCGTGAAACGATTCGGCATGATCGCGGAGCGGATCAGCTCACTCGAACCCGAAATGCGCGGAGATTACGACGCGCGTTTCGCTGCGGCCAGTTCGGGAATTGCCGCGGACTTGCCGCCTGAAGAGCGAGAAGCCGCGTTGCAGCGCATCCGGGTGGAACTGAGCGAAGACTTGCGGAAGCGAACCGATGAGCTCCGAGGTCGACTGGCGTCCGGCGAATCACCCGACGTCCTGCTGCCTGAAGCCTTCGCCGTGCTGCGCGAGGCATCAAGGCGGGCACGAAACCACCGGCATTTCGACTGCCAGCTCATCGGCGGCCAGGTGCTATACAGCGGAACCATCGCCGAAATGAAGACCGGCGAAGGCAAGACCATCGTCTGCCATCTCGCGGCCTATCTAAAGGCACTTGAAAACAAGCACGTTCACATCGTGACGGTGAACGACTACCTCGTGAAGCGCGACGCCGAGTTCGCGATGCCGATCTTCGAGCTTGTCGGCATGTCCGTCGGATACATCCAATCACAGGTCGATCCCGGCGGACGCGAAGGAATTCGCGCCAAGGCCTACGCATGCAACATCACTTATGGCACGAACAACGAGTTCGGCTTCGACTACCTCCGCGATAACATGAAAACCAGCATCGAGGATCAGGTGCAGGGACCCCTCGATTTTGCGATCGTAGACGAAGTGGACTCCATCCTCATCGACGAGGCCCGCACACCCCTGATCATCAGCGGCCCGGCCGAGGATGACGTCACCCGATACCGGACGGCCGATGCCGTGTCCCGTGTGCTCATCTCCAGACAACAGGCCGCTCAACAGGAGACGCTCCGGCGGATCAAGGATTGGGGTGACAACCCGCCGCGCGAATTCGCGGATCATCCGAAGTTCCCCGGGACGGTTTCGCGGTTCAAGACGGATCCCACGTGGATCACTGAGGAAGAAGCCGAGGCGATCGGCCATAAGCTTTACTATGTGGTCGCAAAGGAGCGCAAGAGCGTTTCAATCACGCATGACGGCATCACCGTCGCACAGGAGCAACTCGGCGTCGGCTCGCTCTACGTCGGCGACAACATGGAGTGGCCGCATCTCATCGAAAACTCCGTCCGCGGCCATGTCGTCTACGAGCGCGACGTGGATTATGTCGTGAAGGACGGCGAGATCATCATCGTCGATCCCTTTACGGGTCGCCTCATGCATGGCCGGCAATGGTCGGACGGTCTGCACCAGGCGATCGAGGCGAAGGAGGGCGTTCGTGTCAAGGAGGAGACGCAGACTCTGGCGACGATCACGCTGCAGAATTTCTTCAAGTTGTACGCCAGTCGCGCCGGCATGACGGGAACCGCCATGACCGAGGCTGATGAGTTCATGAAGATCTACGCGCTGGATGTCGTGTCCATTCCCACCAACCGCCCTGTAAATCGAATTGATCACCACGACCGCATCTACAAAACCGTCGACGACAAGTACAACGCGATCGTCGAGGAAATCCATGACATACACACAAGAGGCCGCACCAGTGATCCGTTCGTGCTCGAACCGGTTCTGAAAAACCTGAAGCCCATTCTCCAGCGGCAAGGCCGCCCGGTCGACAAGATTGAGTCCGCGCTGGCCGAATTCAAGGGTGGAGACGGCACCGGCGAGCACATGGCCGCGGCCTATGATGAGGCCGTCGGCGATCTTTCACGTGGCCGGCCGGTGCTTGTTGGTACGATCTCGATTGAGAATTCCGAGAAGCTCTCGAACCTGCTGACGCGCAAGTACGGCATCGAGCACGAGGTGCTCAATGCGAAGCACCACGAACGCGAAGCCGATATCGTCGCAAAGGCCGGCGAAACCATCGAGAAGGTGCGCAATCGAGACCGGCAGGTCGTCGGAAACGTCACCATCGCAACGAACATGGCGGGACGCGGTACCGACATCAAGTTGCAGAAAGGCGTCGTTTACGAGAAGTGCATCGGTGATCTCGGTCCGCCCGAAAATTCCAACGGCCGTTCGCACGGTTGGCACGAAAAGGGCGTCATCGGCACCAAGTGCTGCATCAGTTGCCCTGATTACGACCCGCGAACCAACTGCGCCCATTGCTGGAAGCCCAAACTCGATCCGCGCTTCCCCGAACTGGGCCGCAAGGTCTGTGCGCTCAATGTGCCGTGCGGACTGCACATCATCGGTACCGAGCGGCACGAATCCCGACGAATTGATAATCAGTTGCGCGGGCGATCCGGACGTCAGGGCGATCCGGGTTCCAGCCGTTTCTTCCTCTCGCTGGGCGATGACCTGCTTCGCCTGTTCATGGGCGACTGGATGCTCAAGATGCTGGAACGAATGGGCTTCGAGGAAGGCATGGCCATCGAAGCCAAGAGCATCAACAAGGGAATCGAACGAGCCCAGAAGAAAGTCGAGGAAAAGAACTTCGGTATTCGAAAGCACCTGCTCGAATACGACGAAGTCATGGACCATCAGCGAAAAATCTTCTACGGCCAGCGGCAGGAGATTCTGGCGGCAGGCAAGCCCGGCCGTTCAGGGCGGCTGGTCGAGGTCATCTGGCGGATGATCGAATCCACGGTTACCAACGCCGCAGGTCGGTTCCTCGACAAGCAGTACAGCGCCAAATGCGTGAGCGAGTGGGCGAAGTCTGAATTGGAATGCTCCATCGAGCCGAAGCATCTCGACATGGAGGACGTGGAAACCTCCAAACGCCTCATTCGCGACAACGCGATGGAGGAAGCCCGGAACGCCATCGCCATGACTGTCAGCGAATACATGGATGCCGAAGTCGATCCGGAACAGTGGGACATCCGCGGCCTCGCTCGTTGGGGTGAAACGCGGTTCGGTTCGAAGCTCTCACAGAATCACCTGAAGCAGATGTCGGTCGACGAAGTTCGACAGTCCTTTCTCGAATCGGCGGAAGCCAGGTTCAGTGCGGTCGATCTGGCGCCGATCGAACGCTTCTTCGATTCCGCTTACGGAAAGAAGACGCTGCTCGCGTGGGCACAGCAGAAGTTCGGCGTTGAAATCAGGATCGAAGGCTTCGAGAACATGTCGGATGACGAACTCATTGCCCAGCTGCGCGAGGGTATTCGCAAGGCCTATCGCGAACGCGAGGCCCGTTATCCCGTTGAGTGGATTCTCGGCCGGACGATTCTCAACGAGCGGACCGACAGCGCCTACGCCGCCGATGCACTCGCTCAGTGGGCGAATTTCAAGTTTGGCATGAGCTGGACCGTGGACGATGTCCGCAAGCGCGCCCCCAACGAACTGGCGGATGAACTGTTCCGGCTGAACGCTGAGTATTCATCCGGCGGCCGCCTCGAGAAGGAAATTGACGCCAACCTGTCGCGAGCGGGTTCGTCCTCCAACGGCCAATTGGAGTCGTGGGCAAAGGAACGCTTCGGCCCCGCCTTCGACGACGAAACCTTCAAACGCGCCGAAAACGTGCGCGATGCCCTCCTGATCTTCGGTCGCGACCTGATTCGGCGCGAGCTGACCGTGCTGGAGCGCTATGTGCTCCTCCAGATCTACGATCAGGCTTGGAAGGAGCACATGCACGCGATTGACCTGCTCAAGGAGTCCATCGGACTTCGCGGCTATGCCGAGCAGGACCCGCGAATCGCCTACAAGCGTGAGGGCTTCGAGATGTTCAAGGAAATGCAGACTGCCATTGAGGACAAGGTCACCGGCATCATTTTCCGTGCCCGCCTCATGGACGATTCCGAGGTCCAGAGCCGCTATAAAATCGCCGCCACCCGACACGCCGAAGCCACGAATCAGGGCTTCAGCGGCCAGGTCGAACGCGACCGCAACGCCGCCATGCAGGCCCAGAACCAGGAGACGAAGGTCGAACAGATTCGTCGCGAGCAGCCGAAGGTCGGCCGAAACGAACCCTGCCCTTGCGGTAGCGGCAGGAAATACAAGCAGTGCCACGGCAAAACCGCCTAGTCCTCCGGCTGGACCCTCGGCGGACGACATCGATCCACCGTCCGGTTCGCACCGGGGCGATTGGTCCATATCGCACGGGATCAAGCCAATCGGCCCCGTTCGGCGGTTACTTTGTATTTCCCCGCCGTGGCGCGGTATCATGACGGGTCATGGACGCTTTGATCCGATCGATCGGGCATGCGGGGGGGGGACGTCGCACGCGAAAGTCATCGCGCTCTCACGTCCTTTGCGCCGGTTTCACCTTAATCGAGTTGCTTGTAGCGCTCGCGGTCATCTCATTGCTGCTTGCAATCTTGCTCCCCGCCCTCAGCGCCGGACGTCAGGCTGCGCAGGATTTGATGTGTAAGACCAATCTTCGCAATGTCTCCCTGAGCTTCATGCTCTTCGCCGATGGATCAAACGGGAATCTCGGCGACAGCACGTCGCTGGGCGGCCAGCGCTTCTTCATTGAGGACTTTCAGGAATCGATCTATCAGATCGACGAGTTCTGGTCCGGCGATCCCGAAGAGATTGAGAGTCAGCCGCTCGACGGCATTGCAACCAGCATGATGTGTCCCAGCCTCGCCTCCGCGAGACTGGATCGACGAGCGGGTTTCCCATGCAGTGCGGGCGCAGTGGGCCCACAGAAGAACGTCAGCGTCGGATTCAACATGCGCCTTCACCGCCGTACTCAGACGATCGACGGCGTAAACTATCTGCGTCTCGCCCAATTGACACCCGCGATCCTGCAATTCCCTGATGTGCCGCTGCTGTTCGATGTGGACGGCAAGGCCGCCGTTGAGTCCGGAACGATTCCATATTATTCCGCTCCGCCGCTGCTCGATGACTCCTGCGCGGATGCTTATGAAGACGGTGCGCACTGGTTCCCCTCGCTGCGCCACCGCAATCGTATCAATGTGGCATTCATTGGCGGTCATGTGCTCTCGTCGCCTGAACCCGTCAGGGAACCCTGGTGGAAATGGGGCTATCAGCCACCCGGTTCCTGACGAGTGTTTCGACCGATTCTTCACAGACAATCTGGAGTATCAATCGATGCTGCTATACCTGGTGCGGCACGCCATTGCCGTGGAGCGCGGCGACTCGACTTATTCGGATGGCGAACGCCCGTTGACCGAAAAAGGTGCTCGACGAATGTGCCGGGTCGTTCGCGGACTCGCCCGACTGGGCGTGCATCTCGACGCAATCTGGACCAGTCCCCTCGTCCGAGCGATCCAAACCGCCGAAATACTCGCGACACTTCCGCGTTTCACGGGCAAGATGACCGTCGACAAGGCACTTGCACCCGGAGGTGATGCCGATGCATTGATCTCCGACGTCGGCCACAGTGGAAATGTCGGCGCGTTGGCACTTGTCGGACATGAACCGGATCTCAGCGAGCTATGCGGGCGGCTCATCACCGGCCGGTCGGAGTCCGTCGTCGCCCTTCGGAAGGGTGCGGTAGCGTGCGTGGAAATTGTGGAATTCGAGCCTGCCGTGCGCGGCGTATTGCAATGGCTCATGCAGCCCGGCGCGCTGCGCCGAATCTGATCTTCAGCACGGGATCAGCAGTCACGCGCGCGAATCCAGCCAGATATTGATCGGGCCGTCGTTCACCGCCTCGACAGCCATCGTCTGCTGGAATCGGCCGGTTTCCACGCGAACACCCAGGCTCCGGACCTTTTCGCAAACGCGCTCATAGAGCTCGTTCGCCTTCGCGGGAGGCGCTGCGTCAACGAACGCCGGTCGTCGGCCCTTTCGGCAATCGGCATAAAGCGAGAAATTGCTCACGAGCAGCACCGCGCCGCCGATATCCGCGACATCAATGTTCATTTTTCCGTCGCGGTCTTCGAAGACACGCAGGAAGCGAATCTTCCCCGCAATGAACTCCGCGTCCGCATCGACATCATCCTGACCGACGCCGACATACACCAGAAGCCCTCGTTCGATCTGCCCGGTGAGTTCGCCTGCCACCGTCACCCTGGCCTTGCTCACCCGCTGAACGATCGCACGCATCATCACGTCTCCACTCGGCCGGGAAGATCGGCCACTTCGGCGTCCAGTCGCCGCGCCGCCGCAAGCATGTTTTTCGCTCGGTCGCGAACGATATCACGGAGCGGCTGAGGCGAAAGCACCTCCACCTGATCGCCATAGCTCAGGACCCATGCCGAAATCTCACGCAGTCCGTCAACCTCCGCCTCGAAAATCAAGCTGCCGTCAGGATGCTTCCTGGTCGATTGCGTGGAGTGCCATAGCACTTCTTCGACGCTCGCGGCGACCTCCCTCGTGAATTTCAATCGAACCGAATAGAGACGGCCCTCGGGGATCATGCGCCATGCCTTCCCGAAGTATTTCTTCAGCGAGAAATCCGCATCCGGCTTGAACCGGTCCTCCGTCATGGAAACCTCGACGATGCGATCCACCTTGAACGTGCGGATTTCGCCGTGGAGGTGGCTGTGAGCGATGAGATACCAGCCCCGCGTCATGAAAACCAGCCGCAACGGATCACATAGAAATACAACCTCGCGATCGTCGTGGGTCGAATCATAACGCATCCGAATTCGTCTTCGGTCAGCCAGCGCGCGCTGCAGTTTCTCAAACAGGCCCGATACGGCGTCGGCCCACGACGATGCGGGCCACTGGATCGACAGGCCGGACAGCCACGCGCCGCAATGCTCCAGCACCGCAGCCGGAAGCGTGCTCTCGATTTTTAGTGCCGCATCCACGGCATATTGGTACGCCGGATGAACCTGACGGGCAATAAAGACGCGCGTGACCAGCAGCAACGCCAGTGATTCCTCAAGGGTCAGTCGGACCGGCGGCATGAACTGGCCTTCCGGTATCTTGTAAGCGCCTTCGTTGTGGTCGAAGCGATACGGGACGCCCACCATCTCCAGTAGCTTCAGGTCCCGAAACAGGGTGCGACGCGAGACGCTCAACTCCGCAGCCATGCCGTCCGCGTCGTACAGCCGGCCCGACTGCATCAGGGTAATGATCTTCAGAAGTCGAAATACGCGACCGCTTTTCATGCCACCTCCGCGATCGGCCGATGCACCCTCTCCAGTATGAACGGTTCTCCCCTGCGGCCGAGTCTCGAATAAGATGCTACGAGCGTGGCACGATTATTACAAGCGATACGCGCCGCTGCCGGCCGCCAGCAGCAGCACCCCGCCCAGCACCAGAAAGGCGCGTCGATGCTCACGGCTGCCCGCGATGAAGTACAGCAGCGCCAGCACGGCCAATGTCGTTGGGCTCACCCAGGCTTCCGGAAGCGAAGCTCCCGGGAGAATGTCAATGAGTGATTTAAGGGGGAGAAACAGAAGCGCCAGAAACCACAACGGCGGCGCGAAGGTCTTCCAGCTTGTCTTCGGCAGCGCTTCGGCAGCCAGCAGCGTCGCGACCGACAACGCCGCCAATACCACCGGTCGATATTGAATCAACCAGCCGCGGCCCTCTCCCGCATCCATTCGCAGAAAAATAAACAGCACGCCGCCCACCGCCATCGCCACCGAGAATGTGGCCCATGCCACCGAGTTTCTCCTCCGTGCCGATGCTGCGAACTGCCACCCCAGGAGTCCGATCGCAAGCGGACCGAACACCATTCGGTACACGCCGTCATCTGTGTGCGAGCCGAGCGCACGGGTGTTCCACAGGGTCATCTGATACGCGACCAGCAGGGAGATCGCCGCAAGAAAGAACGACGTACGCCGCGCATACGGAATCATGCGGCCGGTCGTGGTCCATGGAATTCCATCGAGCAGCTGCTGATCCCAGACCCGCGAAAGCCAGGCCCAAAGCCAGATCATGATCGACAGTGCAAAGAGTATGGCATTAAACAGGATCGGCATCCGGTCGGCGTATGTGCGGTACTCGTTTGTCGGCAAGAGCAGTGATGCGGCCGCGCAAGCCACCGTGACAATTGCCAGCGAGACCAGCCCCATTCCCAGTCCGGCCGTGTTCGCGCTCCATCGCCGATACGTCATGTACAGGCAGGCAACCCCGGTGCTCATCGCCGCGGTCGCACTGACCATGGGCATTGTCCAGCCCCGACCTCCTGCACGGACAATCTGGTAAACGCCCAGAATCAGTACCCCCGCCGCAATGAGCGCCTCCAATTGGACATAGCCCGGCCAGCGGGAATAGGGCGTCAACAACTCGTCAAGCCGGTCCGGCCACGCCTGCCTCCGTTTCCGCCGATACAGCAAGTCCTGAGTCACCGCGGCGACACCAATCACCATCGCAAGTCCCACCTGAAGTTGAAAAGTCCATGTCCACCAGCCCGGTTGCATCGGCAGTCGAAGGTGAACAGGAATCTCATCCGTCAGGGAGGCTGTCGGGATCATCAGGCTGGTCCAGCATACGAACAGCGCCGACAGCGCAAGCAACACCGTCGGCTGCTGCGGGCTCCACCGGTCCAGTCGCCAGATTGCGACGGTCACGATCAATCCGCCAATGGCGGTGAGTCCGGTCGCGGACAGCGCGCTGAACGAAAGATTCGGTGAAACAACCCGAGGCCATCCGGCCTGGAGCAGCATTGAAGCGAGTCCGGCGACCGTTGCGGTGCCGGTAAGCAGCGCCCATGCCATGATCGCCGAGAAACCGTCTGAATTCGCAATGGGCTCACCGACCTTTTCCGTCGATGCACGTCTTGTCGCGGCGCGACGCCCCACGACGCCCAGAAGGAGCCACAGGGGCGTCACGAAGGATCCGCACAAGATGATGCGCAGAAGGGGGTCCTGAATTCCCCAGTCATTGTCGTACACAACGATGCCCAGCGCGACGCTGGCGCCGAAAGACAGAAGCGTTCCCCAGAGTCCGTTCGGCAATCGTCGGTTCAAGAGTACTGCGACAACTGCGATCGCCAGGCCGGCCAGCGCGACAGCGCCCGCGATGCCGGTCGGCATGCGAAACGAAAGCGTCGAAATCGATGTGTCGGCTGCGATAGCCGCGGAGGGCAGGTTCATCGTGGCGGGAGTCTAACAGCGGACGGCATGAGAATGAAGCCAGCCGCGATCTCGCTGGGGGGGGGGGATCGCGGTCGAGATCGGCTCCGAATTCGCTTGGGCGGATGAGCCGGGCCCGTTCATCACGGCGCTTCGGAAATAACGATGTTGTTATACTCCAGGAGCGTGCCCTTGGCGCGCTCCACATCGACGAGGGCGATATTGTAATTCACGGCGGATTGCAGAAGCGCGCGGCGGCTTTGCGCCAGTTGTGTCTGCGCGTTGAGAATCGTGTCCAGTTGCGGCGGGCTCTTGTTCTCCTGGCGTTCCTGCAAGGATCGAAGATTCTCCGACGCGGCAATCACCCCCTGATAGCTCGGATCGAGCTGCTCAAAATTCGTCTCGATGTTTCGCATCGCAACGCGGCAGTCTGTGATGACCGAATCGATCGCCTGCTTGTATCGCAGCACCGCCTGCGACTGTTGAAGAGACGCCACGCGAATGCCTGCCCGCTCCCCGCGCTCGCCGAAAAACCAGAGAAACTCAATGCCGACGAAGTGATCCGAGAAATTGTTCCCCGTCATCTGATCAAACGCCTCGTCGCTGTTGGCGCCCAGACCGTTCATCGTCATGCGATAAACCACGTCCAGTTGGGGCAACGCCTGGTTCTTCGCGACTCCGAGTCCGATGCGGGCGGTGTCCACGGAGTGGCGCGCCTGTACGACCTCCGGACGCCGTTCGATCGCGGTCTCGATCGTCGCAAATCGATCTCGGACGATCTCCTGGATGGTCGGGCCATCGACCGGAATGATCTCGTACTCGGCCGACAGGGGGAGTGAACTGTCGTTCATCAGATTTAGTAGTTGGTCCTCGGCATTTCTCACGCGGTTCTTCACGTCGATATAGGCGAACTCCTGCTGCTTGACGTTGGCATCGCTTCGATAGAGCAGGGTCTTGTACGCGTCGAAGTCCTTTCGCGCGTCGATCATGTCGTACGTCTTGCGGGCCTGGGCCAGAAGTTCGGCGCTGATGACCACGTCGCGCCGTGCGGCGACAAGCTGCCAGTAGGCCTGCTCGGTGTTATTGAGGACCTCGATGACGCGCTGCCGGAACAGCTCTTCATTGATCTTCCGTTCGTTTTTACGGATGTTGATCTGTGCCCGGTTGAAGTCGATGCCGAAGTTCTTCAGCACAGGCTGCCGAAGTTCAACCGTGAAATTCTGTGTCCACGAAGGGTTGATCGTCTGGAACTGAAATCCCGGATTATCCACGCGAATCATCGCCTGGGTCAGGGTCATCGTCGCGCCCGTCGCCAGCAGCTTGCGAATGCCTCCCGCGACCTGTGTCGTGTCGGTTTGCGACGCGAGCAACTGCGACGGCGTCGGACGGTCCGTGTTGTTTCGATTGATGTTCGCAAAAAATGCCGCGTCGAAGGCTGCTTCGGACTGAACGATTTGGGCCGTGCTGATCGCCGGAGCATAGCCATCGACCTTGATTTGATAATTGTTCAGGAGCGCGCGCCGCAGCGCGTCGGCCAGCGTGAGCCGAAATTGCTTCTCAGGTCGCGAGATTTCAGCGACCAGACGCTTTGTTTTCTCATAGACGTCCTCGTACTCCGATCGGATCGATTCCTGACCGAAGCGCGTCAGCCGGAGCCGATTATCGAGGACTTCCGCCGCCACGCTCGGATCGGGAATATGCAGCCACATGGCCGCGTCGATTCCGGGAGATGTCGGCGCAACCGGTCCCGTCAGTTCGGACGGCATCGGTGACTCGATCGTCGGAAGCTCAGGAATCGATTGAGAATCCCTGTCTGCGCTTGCACTCGTCGCCATCGGGATTGCGTTCGACGGGCGAATCTCCTCGACGGTCGTCTGACCGAGCTGGCAAGCAAGTCCGAATGCTGCAAGCGATCCGTTCAAAATCCAGAATTGAGTGCGGCGAGAGAGTCTCATCGGCATGTAGTGACGTCCGGTTGCAACTGTATTGAGCGCAAAGAGTTAATGTCGTCGCGTCATCTTTTTCACATGCCGCGCCGCCATCTGCCGCCTTCAACGCGTGATGAAAGCCGCGACATTGTAAAAGCGAGCCTGCCTGTGTCAAACGTGGGCAATGCTGGAGCAGAACCCCTCCCGATTGAAATCGGCAGTTCTTGATAACCACTGGAGGCGGAATGGGTTGCACCGAGCCTCCCGAATCGGTTCATCGCGGCCGGCCTAACGCCTCCGCATTCGATCAACGACTGCCACACGTACTGGCACTCCGCTTTCCTGTCGCCCTTTACCGAATCGTGGCGCCGGAACATCCTGAAAAAATTACAGGATGTTCGCGCAGGAAAAGCCACGATTCTCGGTAGACAGGGTAGGTAGGCATTGGCGGCGTCACACATCCGCCGAATGGCGGTTTTCAGCATTCGAGAGAGGGCCGTGAGAATTGAGGATCGTGGTTCGGCCGAGGGCGGTCATCGGGGCCGCCCTCGGAAGAGCGCCGTTCCCGCCGAACGGCGTCGTGAGATCGACCCCGTGGCTGCCGGGCGGCAGGGTTGCCCTTGGCGAAAAATCTCAAAGCCTTGCGAGAGTGGACTTTATCGCACTGGCAATGGGAAGTGGTGAATCATGATCGTGGTTTGGTGGCCGATCATCTGATTTGACTGGTTTTTTGCGGGCAATTTGACGGAAAACTTTGGGACTTGGCCAGGATTTTTTGCACCCGTTCGCCCGAAAAATCGCATATGTCTAAGAAAGAAGAGTTTCCGACGATCGGGCTGGAGAGTTCGGAAAGATTGCTTCATTGAGCTTGTGGGGTCTGGACCATGAGAGTTCTTCGGGCGCGGAGAGTGAATCATGGCGTTTCCAATACCTGACGACGGCGAGGGCGGTCGTTGTCCCTTGTGTGGGGCGAAGCTGCCGCACGTCATCGGGGCTGCAGGTTGCCCGCGTACGGATCAATTGGTTCCGGGCCTGCCGCCGCTGCAGGATCCGGAGCCGCAGAATGCAAAAGAATCGAATCCGTCCGAGCTGGATGATGCTGGCGATGCAGATTCGTTGCAGTAAATCGTCAGCGAAGCCAAGAAATCGCAGAGCAGGCCTGTAAGCCGAATTCTGTCCCGCCGAATCGCGCACGATCCGGCGGTGACGGTCATTTCTCTTGGCCGATCGGTTGCCCGTCGGCTCCAGCACCCTACCCGCGACTCAAGCGAAACGGGCCGCTTCGCCCGGTCCGCGCCGCGCCGAAGCGCCGCGAGAACCGGTTCGCCGCATACATGGGCTTGCTGGCGGTGGGGTTTACCCTGCCGCGACCGTCACCGGCCGCGCGGTGCGCTCTTACCGCACCATTTCACCCTTACCTGTGATAGCGTCACGTGGGCGCCATCCATCGGCGGTGTCATTTCTGTGGCACTTTCCCTGGCGTTGCCGCCGGCGGCCGTTAGCCGTCACCGCGCCCTGTCCAGTTCGGACTTTCCTCCCGATGCGATGAAGCATCAAGCGACCGTCCGGCCTGCTCTGCGAACCTTATTCTAGCGGGGAAGAGGGCGTTCGTCGCTCGGCCGCCCCCGATCCGTCATCACGCCACGGGCCTCGCGGATCCGCCTTGCGATTTCGTGTAAACTCGCTTCGCAGTTGAAACAGTTCGTCCCTCCATACCGGTCGTTTCATCCCGGCCGGATGCACCCTGGCCAGACGGGTCAGCGCGACAAACTCGTCGTCTTGCAGCAGTTTTCTGGACACAATCCGGCGAAATCTTGCCTCGGTATGCGTAATTCGGCCCACCGAACACGACAGCGCGCCGGCCAACTCGCGGAGGGACGCGCGGGCGGAAGGCTCCGGCACCATCCAACGCTCCGCGAGACACCGGCGCACCAGTCGAAGGGTCTTCGCGCGAGATCGGGATCCGCGGCACAACTCCGCCACGCTCCACTGGACGGCCTCATGCAATCGTTCCCGAACCAGATCGCCGACGGTTGCGATCGGCACATCGTGCGACCGGGCGTCCTTCGCGGCCGCGGCGGCCGCCCCCGCTTCGTCGGGATATGCCACAGTCGTGTCATTGTACTGCACGACCACCGGGCGGACCACTTCTTCCGGCCGGCAGTCGCTGGCGCAGTAAGTCAATGTATTCGCCCGGTTTCGTTCTCGCCGCTGGGAGATAAAGGGCATTCGAATCGGATGACACTGTTCGTGCGCGTACCGGCTGATCGCGAAATGAATGCGCGACATGGCAAATGACGCGAACGCGCCGTGACGGTCCGCTTCATGCGATCGAACGGCCTCCACCAGCGCAAGGCAGCCTTCCTGAAACAGTTCAGCCGGGTCGCGGCAGTCGCGGTCTCGCCGCGCAAGTCCGGAATGCCGGCGAATCGTAAGCCGGACAAGGGGCAAATGCCGCTCGACAATCGCCCGCTGCCGCCTGCTCAAGCCCTCCAGCGGCGCGGTGCGCGAAGGCGCATGGATCATGTGCTTCCCTCCGAAGTCGCGGACCCGACCAATGGGCCACGCCGCCCGGCGCATTCGCTGCGTCGATAAGCCTAACATATACCGAACTCAAAGGGAAGTCAAGGCGCGGTGACCACGTTGCGTCACTGCGATTCAGACGCGATGGCGGATTCGACCGCGTCGATGGTCAGAATCGACCTTCTCACAGCATCGTCACCCGCTTCGAGCCGAACCGCTGTGTCCGAATCGAACGGACCGACAGCCGTCCGCGTCAACGTTTCACAAACCGCGCCGCAGCCCAGCGCCGTTCCCAGGTCGCGGGCGATTGCCCGGATGTAAGTTCCGCGACCGCAGTCAATTTCGATCACACAGCGCGGCCATGCGTATGAAACCAGCTCCAACCGGTCAATCCGCACCGGCCGGGCCGCAAGTTCGAGCGGCCGGCCTTTTCTGGCGCGCTCGTAGCTCTGCACGCCGCCGACGCGGACCGCGCTGAAGGTGGGCGGAACCTGAGCAACCGTTCCGATCAAGGTGAGCAGAAATTCGCGAATCGCGCGCTCGTCCGGCGCCACCGCATGGGGCACCGGCTCGAAAGGGCGTTCGGGGTCGAAGGTCTCGTTGGTCACGCCCAGCCGCAATGTTGTCCGATAACGCTTCCGCAAAGACATGAGTCGTTCGACCAGTTTTGTAGCACGGCCGACACATCCCAGCAGCACGCCGTCGGCGAAAGGGTCGAGCGTGCCGGCATGACCGACCTTTCGTACGCCGAAAATGCGCCGCAAACGATAAACGTAGTGTGCAGAACTCCGGCCGATCGGTTTGTAAAGATTGACCAAGCCGTCGGTTGGAATTGCGAGAATTGTTTTCGGCTGCATCGAAAGTCTCTCGCGTCGTGCTATACTGACCTTGACGAGTCGGATCGAAGCCGACTCGCCTTGCGGCCGCGTTGGCGCAGGGCATCGCTTAAACGGAGCGCTGAGCAACTCTTGGACTGGGTCCGCGCCCCGGTGTGCCACCCGTGGACGACGGAGCACAAATCATATAGTCGGTCAGGATGGTCGGACATTATTTCCCAGGCAACCTTTGAAAGAAGACCCGCGCGAGGCTACATGCCGCTCGATGTCAGGCAACTGCACAACCATGTCATTATCGCCGGCTTCGGTGTCGGCGGGCGCTTCATCGCCGAGTACCTTCGCGAAAAGAAGACGCCGTTTGTCGTCGTCGAGTTGAACCCGGTCACCTGCGATTCGCAGCGTGCGATCGGCATTCACGTCATCGAAGGCAGTATCGCCGACGATCAGGTGCTACGCAGCGCTGGAGTCGAAACGGCGGCCGTCCTGGCGCTGGCCATTCCCGACGAGGATGCCGCGTTGAAGGCGACGGAGCGCGCGAACGCGATCCGACCGGAGATTCACATTATCGCGAGCACGCGTTATACGTCCACGGGACTGGAAGCACTTCAGCGCGGCGCCGACGAGGTCATCGTGGCGGAGCAAGCTGTCGCTCAGGAATTCTATCGCCGAATCGACCGGTTCATCTCGCGAACCGCTCCGCGCTCCAGAATATCACCCGCTGGCCGGGGTTGATTGGTCCGTTGCGGGATTGGTGATCGGTTTGTCTGGATCCATGTCCTGAGATATCCGCCGGATTTGATCGAAAAAAAACTTTGGCTTGTTCGATCGGCATCGGCTTGTGAGAATCACGGCATGATGCGACGGGGATCTGGCGGGAATGCGGAATACATGGAAATGGCGTGCGAACTGGCCCGGCTTGGCGCGCGGACCGCTTCCGGGCTGCTGGGGCGGGTTTCGGTCACCCGGAAGGACGACGACACGCCCGTGACCGAGGCGGATCATCTCGTACAGGCGGCGATGCTGGATGTAATCGCCGCGCAATTTCCGGGACATGCGGTTCTTGTCGAGGAAACCGTGGCTGACCCGGTTCGGCATACGGCGATTGCGGCGTCGGAATTCTGCTGGGTCATCGACCCCATCGACGGGACGCGGAATTTCGCTCGCGGCATTCCGATGTATGCCACATCAGTGGCACTTATGCATCGTGGCGAGCCGCTGGTCGCCGCGATTTTCGACGCATCAACCGGACGTCTTTATTCAGCTTTGCGCGGTGGCGGGGCATTTCGCGAGGGCGACCCGCTGCGGATTGAGGATCGCGCGTACTCATCGGATTCCGTTTTATTCATCTCGTCATTCCGTCGAAGAACGCCGCCACCGGTCATCGCGAGATGGATGCAAACTTATCTGTTTCGGAATCTGGGCTCGATCTGCATTCATTTCGCCTGGCTGGCGGCCGGTTTTTCCGATGGAGCGTATGCGCCGGAATGCAAACTGTGGGACCTTGCGGCCGGGGCGCTGCTGGTCAGTGAGGCCGGCGGGCGCCTGAGCGATCCTGCCGGTGGTCCGCTCTGGCCGATGGATGTCGCGCGGTATGGCGGCGAAGATCTGCCGATGGTCGCGGGCACGCCGACGATGCACGCCGAACTGGTGCGTTCGCTGAGCGAAGCGTCTCTGGACACGGAATCGGAATGACCCGGTCGCACAGGCCCGTGGCCGGCTCACACGCGGAACAACGCAGCCTTGCTGTATTCCCCGCCCAGGACCTTCGCTGCGTCGGCCTTGAGCCAGTCTGACAACACCGCAGTGTAGATCGAACGAAAATCCACCTGCCACTTCAAGTCGCCGGCGTCCAGGTCGGCAGGCTCGAGACTGGGATGTTCGCCATGCAAGCCGGGTCGTACCGATGAACCCACGATGAATAGCGGGGCGGCTGCGCCGTGGTCCGTTCCCTGCGAGCCATTCTCCGCGACGCGCCGGCCAAACTCGGAAAACGTCATGATCGTGACACGATCGAGCAGGCCATCGGCCTTGAGGCTCAGCGTGAAATCCTTCAGCGCCTCGCCCAACTGGGTTATGAGTGTCTGGTGTCTTCCGGCCTGTTGCGCGTGCGTGTCGAAGCCTCCCATAGAGACATAGTAGACCCTGGCGTCCAGTCCCGCGGCGATCATGCGCTTGACCATTTCAAGTTTCTGGCCGAGTTCCCCGCCACGTCCACGATTCTGGAATCGAAAGCGGAAGCCCTGGTTTCGACTGTTGGCGCCGTCGATGCCGGTGGCACGCTGAATCTCCTCAGCGGATGCGCGGGCATCCATGGCCATTCGTTCGAGGTAGGCCAGCGCGCCGGCTTGATCGAGCGGCGCCTCGGTCTTTCTGGTGTTTTTTCGCTTCGATTGGTTGAGCTTGTTGAATGCCGCCATGCCACGACCGTGCGCCGCCGGGCCGCGCCATGACAGTTCTTCCGGGCTATTGAAGCTCACGGGTGAGAATCGGGCCCCCTGCATCGCAAGCGGTGATTCCTGCGTCAGCGCGATGCCTGATTTCGGATCGGGCCGCGCACTGCCTTTGCATTCGCAATCGAAGTAGCGCCCCAGCCAGCCGTTATGAATTCGCTCTTCGGGATCGGCGGTGGACCAGATGTCCGTCGAAACGAAGTGCGATCGATTCGGGTTCGGATAGCCGACGCCCTGAACGACAGCGAGAAGGCCATCGTCGTACAGGCTCTTGAGGCCTTCAGCGGATTTCGGAAATGCGAGGTCCGCGTTGATTGACAGCGCGTCGTCCTTCCTGATGGCGAGCGACGGGCGCGATTGATAGTAGCGATCGTTGCCGATCGGCACGACGGTGTTCAGGCCGTCATTGCCGCCGGCCAGTTGGACGACGACGAGAATTCGGGAAGCGTCATTCCGGGTTTTGCGCTTCGGCCCGGGTGAATCCGATGGCCCGGACAAGGCCAGGGCGGTCCGGTCGAGAAACAGGGGGACCGTCGCGGCGGCGGACAAAAGGGACGCGCCGCGTCGGAGCATTTCGCGCCGGCTGAAGAAAAGTTCGTCAGACATGGTTCATTGCCTTTCGGATTCGATTCATGACAGTGGTCTCATCGCACAGGTCGACATGCCGGGTTGTCCTACTCCAACTGGTACTCCGGCATGCTTACGATCATGTGCACAAGGCCTCGAATCAGTTCGACGTTCTGGGCCGCTTCGGGATTTTTTGTAATGTATGACGGGCGGATGGCATCGATGAGCACCTGCTTGCGATCGCGCGGCAACGGACGCTGCAGCAGCCGATCAACATAGTGATCGACGATGCGCTCGGGGTTTGTCAGCTTGAATTTTCTGATCGCAGGCAATGGATCATAGGCCGGCTGGAGGCGGGGCCCCTCGTCATCGTCCGCGGAATTGCCTTCGCGGCCGGTGGTCGCACGGCGGGCTTCGATCATTCGCATCCGCTGCCGGCGTGCCCGGTCGTTGTCATTTCCGACGATCACGCCGCCAAGGACGTTGTAGCGATTAAAGAGAGTGCTGGCGGTGATCCACGCCTCCTGACCGTCCCAGCCCTTGACGTTCGGCGGCTGCATGAGCGACTGTCCCATGAGGCGAAGGCCGATGTTCAGTGTGGCGGTATCCATCGCGGGGATTTCCAGCGACCTCATGCAACCGACGAGCAGTTCGGTGGGGCTTTTGATCTGAGTGAACATCGCCCGCTTCGAATAGAACGCGTCGCTCTTGAACATGGCCCGCAGCATGGGCTTGAATTCGTACTGATTCTCTCGAAGGATCTTTGCCAGGGCGTCGATGATGTCGTCCTCGGGATCATCGTATGCAAAGAACCGCCACATCTTTCGGGCGATGAACTTCGCGGTCGCGGGCTGTTCGAGAATGATATCGATGATGTCGGCCGGTTCGTGTGCGCCGGTGCGGCCGAGGAAAGTTTTTTCGCCGTCGTCGTGCAGGCGCGGTCGGAAGACGACCTGGCCAGTTCGGGGGTCGATTGTATAGCCGGTGAAGGCCCGCGCGGCCTCCTTGATGTCCTGCTCCGTGTAGTTGCCGGTACCCATGGTGAAGAGTTCCAGCAATTCGCGGGCGTAGTTTTCGTTGGGCATTCCCTTTCGGTTCTGCTGGGTATTGAGGTAGAGCACCATCGCGGGGTCTTCGGTGATATCGAGAAGCAGTGTGCGGAAGTTGCCCGATGCATGGTGACGCAGAAGGCGATTCTGCTTGAGCATGGCGTGAGCCGATTTCACTTCGCGATAGCCGCTGGTGAGATGCCCATGCCAGAACAGCGTCAGCTTTTCCTCAAGGGGACGCGGTGACGACACCATCATATCCACCCACCAGCCGACGACGTTTTCAAACAGGACGCGGTCGTCCCGGCGGCGCTCCGCGAACGTCTTCTTCCGCTCTTCTTCGGACATGGACATGACATCGCGCGGCCGGCGCGGCTCGTATTCGCTGACGTCCGGTTCCGGCAACTCGGCATCGATTTCGCGGTAATTAACGAGATATTCGACGGCACGCTCGCGTCCGAGCTGCTTAAGGTAGAGCACCTGTTCAGGCGTCCCGCCGAAGCCGGCGCGGCGGAGCAGATGCGACGCGTGCTTTCGCTCCCAGACACGGGAGGCCTTGAGCGGATCGCTTGTGCGGGTTGAAGCGGTTGGACGTTCCGGCCTGGATTCGTCGGGCGGCTCCGTCGCCACCGCGCTCAGTACGAGCGTCAGTTGAAAGAGGGCGATGAGAGAAATGTGCATTGGATTCGCCTCCGGAATTTACGTCAGGATCGATCGGCGATCTGACCCACTTTGCGTCGACGGAAGGGTTCGACGAATGTTTACTGGTTATTCTAATGCAATTCGCCTGCCTTGATTGAGAATCTGCACCGGCGATGGCATCGCCGTTCTCAGCCGACGGCGTGTCTCGTGAAGCTTAACGCAAGCGGGCGGAGGCTATTGCCGGTTTAGAATCGGGTGTGGCGTTTATTCCTGCCGTCGGGAAATAGCGGAGAATGCTTCAATCAGGCGGGGATGCTGCCGGAGGAGCCGAGCAAATCGGCTCTCGCGGCGGCCGCCCTTCGCCCGCATCACGTCAATGAGGGACCGTTTTTCGGACGCCGTCCACCGATCCAGATCGCCGATCATCGCGACGAGCGGCGACCAATTCGAGAACGCGAATGTCTCATTGGCCGACCAGCTTTTCGACGGTTTAACGCCAAGCACCCTGCGAAGGTGGCTGAGGGACCAATCGGTCGCGACGGTCGTGTCTCCTGAGAATCGCCGGCCGATCCGCGTCGTGACCGCGATCCCCAGTTCGGCAAGGTCGAAATCGCCGAGGGGGGCGGGGACTTCGTCCGTGTTGAGCAGGCCCGATGCGGCCGGAGCGGATTGTTCAGCCAGATCGAGCCGGACTCGATCTCGGGCGAGGCGACGCAGCGTCGCGGGCGGCGATCGGTATCCGGTTTGCTCGCGCACTCGCCGGGCTTCGTCGTCGGCCAGTTGGCGGACGCGGGCGGAGACGGGGCGGAAGCCCAGTCGATAGTAAAACCAGAAGGCGCCGCTGCGTATCGCTTCTTCGTTACCCGCGCCGAACTGGTAGGGGTCCACGAGAAATCGGCGGATTCTGAACATTGTGCGATAGACACGCATGATTTGAGCGAATAGCAACGCTGATTCGCCACCGCGGAACTCGTCGAAGATATTGACGCCGATCTCGCAGCGATGGCCCAGCACCCAGCCGCCACCGTAGGCGCACGGAACACGATTCCTTGCGGCGACGTAACCGAAGTAGCTTTCGACCGGCAGTCGGCGTTGGGGTGTCATGCCGAATACCGCAACATCAATGCCATTTTCGAGGCGGTGGAGGGTCACATCGTGCGGATCAGCGTAGGTCAGCGGATCGGTCTCGCGCCGTCGGGACGAAAGGGCTGCCCTGCACGCGTCGAGCAGCGGCGTTGCCTCGCCGACCGGTAGCGGTCGAGCCGGACTGAGCGGGCACAGGATGATTTCCCGGGCGTTGACGCTTCGGACGGGGGCTCGCTTTTGAAAGTGGATCGGGCGAGACGGGAATCTCGCTCCGGTGCGCGACATGGGCAGCGAGGCATGACGCCAAGTCAGTTCGAGGTCGAGCGATTCGAATTCTCGATCCACCAGCGCCGGTGGCGCGCGCAACGCATCGAATCTTCCGAGCAGCCACCGCAGCGAGGAACAGTCGGAATCGGTCCCGCCGCGGGCCGCGTCGAGCCAGCCGCGCGTGTCAAGCCGCTTGCAGAGGATTCCGTCGGCCTCGGCCGGCGCCGCGAGCAACTGCAGAAAAGCCTCGAGCCGTTCCATGGCCTCGGCGTTCTTCATATCGATATCGACATCATTGCCGCAGCGGTCGCACAGCCAGCGTGCCAGGTCCATTGAGAAGGCATGCGTGGTCAGCGTTCCGACCATCCCGGTGTCATTCAATTTGCGCCGCGCTGTGGGAGACAGATCGTCGATCTGAGCGCCGATGCGGGCCAACTCCGCTTCGATGTGATTCAGCATGGCGCGATCGTCTGGATGGGCGGCCATGAAGAGCAGCACGTCGTGGTAGGCCGCCAGGGCCTGTGGATCGGCCGATTTCACTCCGGCTGCGTGTTGAATCAACTCGCGACGACGGGCTCGCCCTGCGGCATCAAATCGGGTGCGAACGCTGTTCAGTTCACTGGCAATCGCATCGGTCGGCATGAACAGGAATGCTAGCGGCAGTCGAAGAAATTGCCGAGACCGTGCCCTGTCAGTCGCGCAAAGACACGCCGGAAGGAGATATGGCTGTGGGGGCTGGGTGGCGCAGGTACGGCCGTGTCGGCACTGACTGAAGCGGAGGACCCATATTTCCTGACTGCCGATTTCGGGGGCTGATGTTAGAATCCTCGCTTTCGCATTCGCGAGGAGCGATCGCTTGGCCGTTCTGGAACTTCGAAGTCTCTGCAAATCGTATGACGGGCTGAAGGCCGTCGACGGCATCAGTCTTGAGATTGAGGCGGGCGAGATATTCGGCCTGCTCGGGCCGAATGGCGCCGGCAAGTCGACGACGATCGACATGATCGCAACGATTCTGCAGCCGGATGAGGGCGAGATCATTCTGTTGGGCGGCATTGCTTCCCGTCACAGGGAGTACAAGTACCGAATCGGGTATGTCCCGCAGGAGATCGCACTGAATGAGCAATTGACCGCCCTTGAGAATCTTGCGTTCGTCGGCAGGCTGTATGGCCTGTCGGGCGGAGAGCTTTCCCGGCGGGTCATTGAGACGGTGGAGGCCGTTGGCCTGGGTGATCGGAGCGACGAACCCGTCGCAGGTTTCTCGGGGGGCATGAAGCGGAGGCTTAATATCGCGTGCGCGCTGGTTCACAAGCCGGCAGTGGTGTTGATGGACGAGCCGACGGTCGGCGTCGACCCGCATGCGAGGGCTTACATTTTTGATATCGTGGAGAGACTGGCGGAAGAGGGGCGAGCCGTTCTCTACACCACACACTACATGGAAGAGGCCCAACGGCTTTGCCGCCGAACGGCCATTATTGACCGCGGCAAGATCATCGCGGTGGGTTCGCCGGCTGAACTGATCTCCCACGCCAAGGCCAGACGCGAGGTGGTGATGGAGGTGGAGTCCCTGTCGGCCGATGTCGCGAAGCGCCTGTCTGATCGGCTGGGGCCTGTCTCGTGGAATGGTCATGATGCGGTTGTTCGGTTGACGCTGGTGGATGGCCGATTTGGATTGATCGACATCGTGCATGCGGCGAATGATCTGGGCCTGCGGGTTAAAAACATCGGCGTGAAGGAACCGAACCTGGAAACGGTTTTTCTTGAGCTGACGGGACACGCCCTGAGAGACTAGCGGAGTGATGGCGGATCCGGCCGCCCGGGCCGATGGCCGAGACGGCAATGCAAAGCATGAAGATCATTTATCTACTCAGTTCAACACAGCTTCGCGTGCTGCTGCGCAGTCGCGCGACGGCGATTTTCATGTTGATTCCCGGCATCACGCTTTACACGATTTTCACGTCGATTTTCTCCGACGCGGCGGGCCGGCCGTTTCGCGTGGCAGTGATTGATCTCGACCAGTCAGCGGCCAGTACGCGGCTGATCGAGATGCTGCGGGCGAATAGCGTGAAGGTGATATTGAACGAAGGTGAAGACGAGAGTCGCCCGCTTTTGACTGAAACGACGGCGCGGAATGCGATCCTTCACGAGGGTTTGTTCCGCGTCGCGCTGGTGATTCCGCGGGATTATCACGAATCGCCGACGATCCTTGATGGCGCGAATCATCATGGCGTCGATCTGATTTTTGACGAATCGCAGCCGATGGAGGCCGAGATCGTCGCGGGAATGGTGCAAATGGCGGCCGGTCGGGCATTGTTTGAGCGGCTGGGCGGCGCGATGGGACTGGGCGGCATGGACCGCAGCGACGATGCGGGGGGCGGATCGAAGCCGAAGCGGTTGATCGCGGTTCACCCCATCGGCGTTGTGAAGAGTAGCATGCCCAATGCCGCGAAGAATTCATTCCTTGCGGCGATCGTTCCGATGTTCATTCTCTTCGGTGCGGCGGGTGCGGCGCGGGGGATGCTGGAGTCGTTGCGCCGTGGCGAGATTCGTCGCCTGCTTGCCTCGCCCGCCCGGCCTTATCAGATCGTTTCGGGCCAGCTTCTGACCTGCCTGGTCGTTTCAATGGCCCAATGCTATGCGATGTATCTCTACGCATGGCTGGTCTTTGGCGTCGCAATCTGGGACGTGACGGCCGGTCTGTTCGCGATCACGCTCGCAACGTGTTTTTCCGCGACCGCGCTGGGAATGTTGATGGCGTCGGTCTGTCGAACGGGAGAGCAGCTCGACGCGCTGGGGTCGATCGTGATTCTGGCGATGAGCGCGATCGGCGGTAGCATGGTGCCGCGATTCGTCATGCCGCTCTTCATGCAGAAGCTGGGCCTTCTGACGATCAATGGGTGGGCCTATGACGGAATCATGGCACTTATTCGCGGCGAAGGCTTTCAGGGCATTGCCCTGCCGCTGGCAGTCCTGTTCGGCATTTCAAGCGGATTCATGCTACTGGCGTCGATGGTCCTCAATCGCCGCCTCGCAGCGAAGCCGGGGGTCTGATTGCGCTGCGCGCAACCGATCCCTCGTGCCGAGTGACCGGCGACTTCGACCCCGGCCGACAAGCATCCATCGCCGGTACCTTATGCGCGGGCCGCCGCCGGGGCGGAAAATTCCGTCTTCCAGATGCGCATGATTTCTTCCGCGCCTTTCAGTCCGTAGGTTCGTGGTCGCGGTGGGATCAGGGATGTGTCGACGGGTTCGTCGGTCAATCGGGGACCCTCGGCAGTGTGCGATGCGATCGTGGTCTTGAGCCACTTTTCGTTCCGCTGCCTGAAAACTTCGCACCAGCGGCGTGCCTGGGTGGTCAGATCTTCTTTGGAATTGGGATCGAGTCCGGCGATTTCGAATTCCGGTTTGTAGTGCGCGCCGCGGCATTCGTCGCGGCGCATCGCGCCCATCGCGATCACCTTCGCCAGGACGAGCATGTCTCCCAGCGCCCGGGTGAAAGAGAGATTCTGGTTGGTCCAGCGACCCGAATCAGCGAGTGGCGCCCGCTGATACCGTTCGGTCAACTCGTCGATCCTGCTGATCGTCTGTCTGATCTTTTCGTTGTGGCGAACAACCGTACAGTTCGCAGTCATCGTGTTGCCCAGTTCATCATGCAACCGGTATGCATTCTCCTTGCCGTCGCGGGCGATCAACTGGTCCATCTGGTCCTGGTGCTTTCGGACTGCGCGATCGAAGAGACCGGCCGGCAGGTCGGCGGAGGACTGTTTCAGTGATTTGAGGTAATTCTGCAGCGACGGGCCCAGGATCAGCCCCGCGAAGATGCACGACAGGAGCGAATTGGCTCCGAGCCGGTTCGCTCCATGATACTGATAGTCCGCCTCTCCGATTGCGTAGAGGCCGGGTATGTTGGTTGATTGATTCCGCGGAGAACCGATGACGAGCCCGCCGGTCTGATTGTTCTTCTCGTAGTCAACCCAGATTCCGCCCATGGAATAGTGAACCGCCGGGAAGATCTTCATCGGCGTGGTGCGCGGGTTTCCGCCGCCGAACTTCTCGTAGATGGCGAGGATGCCCTCGAGCTTATGGTGGGTTGATGCTGGCAGCATCGTGAGGTCGAGATATACGCAGAACTGTCCTTTCTCGACACTGAGGCCGTGGTTGGCGCAGACATCGAAGATCTCGCGTGTGGCGATGTCGCGCGGCACGAGGTTGCCGTAGGTCGGGTATCGCTCTTCGAGGAAGTAATACCGCTCATTTTCGGGGATCGAATTCGGGTCGCGCGGGTCCTGAGGGGTGCGCGGTACCCAGACGCGGCCGCCTTCTCCGCGGGCGCTCTCGCTCATCAGTCTAAGCTTGTCGGCGCCGGGGATCGCCGTGGGGTGAACCTGGATGAATTCACCGTTGGCGTACTTGGCGCCTTCGCGATAGACGCGGGCGTTGGCTCCACCAGTGCAGATCATCGACATCGTGCTCTTGCCGAAGATCAGTCCGCAGCCGCCCGTCGCCATTACGACGGCGTCCGCACGCAGCGCCTTGATCTCCATGGAGAACATGTCCTGAACGACACAGCCGCGACAAACTCCGTTGTCGTCGACAATGCTGCCCAGAAACTCGTGAAACTCGTACAGGTTGATGAGGCCTTCGGCCTCCCAGCGCCGGCACTGCTCATCGAGTGCGTAGAGCAGTTGCTGGCCGGTTGTCGCCCCGGCGAATGCCGTTCGCTTGAAGAGCGTGCCGCCGAATCGCCGTCGGTCCAGATGGCCCTCCGACGTTCGGTTGAACGGCACGCCGAGTCGGTCAAGAAGATCGATGACTTTCGGGCCCCAGTCCGCCATTTCCTTGACCGGCGGCTGATTGTTCAGAAAGTCTCCGCCATAGACGGTATCGTCCAGGTGGAGTTGCTCGCTGTCTCCCTGTGAGCGGGTCGTGGCGTTTACGCTGTTGATACCGCCCTGAGCGCACACGCTATGGGACCGCTTGACGGGTACCATGCTGACGAGGTCGACGCCGATTCCGAGTTCGGCCAGTTTCATCGCGCCGGCCAGTCCAGCCAGCCCGCCACCGATCATCGCGACACGTTGGTTTGCCATTACTGAGAGGTTCCTTGAGGGCCTAAGTCCTTACGCTGGCCGGATTCTACGGTGAATCTTGGTAGTGCGGCAACCGGTCGGCCGCCGCGCAACGTCTTCTCATATGTCAGGAGCGGTTCCGACGGCCACCAAGGGTGGAAAGTCATTCGAACACTGTGGTAGAATCCACTATTGCGCCTTTGTTCTGAGATTGTCAGTCACAAACCCGCTCTCCACATCCGGCATCTGTCGGCGGCGTGATTGACCATGTCAATTGCCCACGGGAATGGAGTGTTTTCACATGTCTGCCCAATCCGGCTCGCCGCTCCGCACACCTGCGAAAAAGAAGAAATACCTCCCCGCAGTCGGTCCGAGGTTGAAGCTGCTGTTGACAGGTATCTTTGCTCTGGTTGCGCTGATCGGCGTCAACTCGGTCTATCTCGGCAGCGTGACCCTGGTCGAGTGGGCTACGGGGGTCACCTACCAGGACTACTTCTATCAGTTCATGTTCCTTGGGCATCTCATACTCGGATTTCTCATCGTGCTGCCGGTTGTGATTTTCGGGATTGCCCATATCTACAACGCCCACAATCGACCGAATCGGCGCGCGGTCCGCGCAGGCTATGCACTTTTTGCCGTCACTCTGCTCCTGCTGGGTTCGGGTATTGTCCTGACGCGAATCGAAAACCTGATCGATGTTCGCAATCCGACCATTCGGTCAACCGCCTACTGGCTGCATGTGATCTCGCCGCTCATTGTCGTCTGGCTGTTTATCCTGCACCGGCTGGCGGGTCGCAAGATCAAGTGGAAAGTCGGCATCAGCTGGGCGGGAGTCGCCGGCGGCTTCGCGATGGTCATGCTCTTTCTCCACGCACAGGATCCGCGAAAATGGAACGAGGTCGGACCAAAAACCGGCACGGAGTACTTCCTGCCGGCGCTCTCCAGAACCGCAACCGGCAAATTCATCCCGAAGGAGGCCATGACCAATGATCAATACTGCCTCCAGTGCCATGCAGACATCCACAAGACCTGGACGGCGAGCGTCCATCGCCTCAGTTCTTTCAACAATCCGGCATACCTATTCTCCGTTTTGAACACGCGAAAGGCCATGTTCGCTCGCGACGGAAACGTCAAAGGTTCCCGTTTCTGCGCAACGTGTCACGACCCCGTGCCGTTTTTCAGCGGCGAATTCGACAAACCGCATTTCGACGATCCGAATTACGACCTCGCCAACGACCCGTCGGCGCAGGCCGGCATCACCTGCACGGTGTGCCATGCCATCACGAACATCAACAGCCCGCGCGGAAACGGCGACTACACAATCGAAGAACCGCTGCACTACCCGTTTGCGTTCAGCGACAATTCCGTCCTGCAGTGGGTCAATCGGCAACTCGTGCGGGCCAAGCCGGAATTCCACAAGAAGACCTTCCTCAAGCCGCTCCACAAGTCGCCGGAGTTCTGCGGCTCGTGTCATAAGGTGCACCTGCCGCCTGAGTTGAACGCCTACAAGTGGTTGCGCGGGCAGAATCACTATGACGCCTATCACCTCAGCGGCGTATCCGGGCACGGCATCGTCAGCTTCTATTACCCGCCCAAGGCCGTGGACAATTGCAACGAATGTCACATGCCCACCATGGCATCGGCGGATTTCGGCGCGAAGGACTTTGATCGCGACGGCGTTATGAAGGTGCACGATCATCAGTTTCCCTCGGCCAACACAGCCATTCCCTACCTCACCGGCATGGAACCGTGGGTCAACGAAAAGCACCGGAAGTTCAACGAAGGTGTGATGCGCGTGGACATCTTCGGCGTGAAGGAGGGCGGCACGATCGACGGCGAATTGTACGCCCCGCTGCGCCCGCAGGTGCCGACTTTGAAGCGCGGCCAGTCCTATCTGATCGAAACCATCATCCGCACCGTCAAGATGGGCCACATTTTTACCCAGGGAACGGCGGACTCCAACGAAGTCTGGCTTGATATCACCGTGAAGAGCGGGGATGTTGTCATCGGGCGAAGTGGCGGCATGGCGGCTGACGGAGAGGTGGATCCGTGGTCGCACTTCGTGAATGCGTTTGTGATAGACCGCAACGGATATCGCATCGACCGTCGCAACGCCGAGGATATCTTCCTGCCGCTCTACAGCCATCAGATTCCGCCGGGTGCGGCCGATGTGGTGCACTACCTGCTGAAAGTGCCGGAGGACGTCAGTGCTCCGGTCGCGGTTGACGTGAAGCTTCAGTACCGCAAGTTCGATACGCTCTATACGAAGCAGTTTCAGGGCAGGAAGTTTGTCCGGAACGACTTGCCGATCCTCACCCTCGCGGCGGACACGATGATCTTCCCGGTCGAGGGCGTCATGACCCAAATCGAGAACCCGCCATCGAAGATCGAGCCTTGGCAGCGATGGAATGACTACGGCATTGCGCTCTTTCGGAAGGGCGAAGTGGGGTCCAACAAGGGTGAACTACGTCAGGCCGAAAGTGCGTTCGCGCAGGTCGGGATGCTTGGGCGGCCGGATGGCGCCTTGAATCGGGCCCGTGTATACATCAAGGAAGGCCGGCTGGATGACGCCGTCGTCGCGCTGCGAGAGGCCGCCGCTCATCAGCCTCCGGCGCCGCCGTGGTCGGTCGAGTGGTTCACCGGGCTTGTGAACAAACAGAACGGCCACCTGGATGATGCGATCGCGAACTTCCGAAACGTCGTCGAGATGAAGGACACCGAGGAATGTCGAAAGCGGGGTTTTGATTTCTCGCAGGACTACACGGTTCTCAACGAGTATGCGCAAACGCTTTTTGAACGAGGTTTGCAGGAGCGTGGCCCGGCCCGGCGCGAGGCAAAACTCGCTTTCCTTAACGAGGCTCGCTCACTCTTTCAAAAGTCGCTGACGTTCGACCCGGAAAACATGACGGCCCATTACAACCTGGGATTGATCTACGCGGATCTCGGAGACGCCGAAAAGGCGCGCCACCATCGGGCCGAGCACGCACGCTACAAGACGGACGATAATGCCATGGACCGCGCCATCGCCGCCGCGAGAATCCGATACCCGGCTGCCAATCACGCCGCCGAAGCCATCGTCCTGTACGATTTGCAGCGGGTGGGCGCATACGAACTGCCGGCAGCGTGGCCCGAGGGTGACGTCGTCGGCGCGGCGATTCATCGTGAAGATCGACGCAGCCCGGACGAGGCCTCCCGGGTGAAGAACGGAACAAATGGGGTCCAGCCGGAAACCAAGGGAGCCGATCGTGACAGTCGATGATATGAAGACGGATTCCTCAGGGGCCGCGCTGTCGAACAATTCCGCCCAACCCGTCGATCAGGAAGAGTGGGTTCCCGAGGATGATGCGATCATCGGAAGGGCGTTTCGCTGGTCGCTGGTGGTTTTCATCGCCATCGGCGCGGCAGTCGGGCTGACCGTCTGGCAAATCCGAAGACAACCGCCGCCGGCCGCGACCAAGGAAAACGTCTTTGTCGCTCCGCAGCGCGTGGTGAAGGCGTCCGAAGCGCCGCGAGTCATCTTTACGGATATCACACAGACCGCCGGAATTGACTTCATTCGGGAGAATGGCGCGGCCGGTGACAAGCTTCTGCCTGAAACGATGGGCGGTGGAGCGGCATTCTTCGATTATGACGGCGACGGCGATCAGGACATCCTGCTGGTTAACGGGACACAGTGGCCGTGGGCGGATTCCGCGGACAAGCCGGCGACCACCAGTGGGCTCTATCGAAACGATGGCACCGGGCACTTCGAGAATGTCACGACCGGCTCGGGTCTGGACGCGGCGATGATGGGGATGGGCGTCGCTGTCGGTGATTACGACAACGATGGTGATCCCGACGTTTTTGTCACGTGTGTTGGTGGAAATCGGCTTTTCCGAAACGACGGCGGCAGGTTCATTGACATTACCTCCACGGCGGGTGTTGGCGGCCCGGCGGACGGTTGGAGCGTCGCCGCCGGGTTCTTCGATTCGGATAACGATGGCGATCTGGACCTGTGGGTAAGTCACTATGTGAAGTGGAATCGCGAGATCGATTTTGCAGTGGACTATCGCCTGACGGGCATTGGACGTGCCTACGGCGTGCCGATGAACTTCGAGGGCGCGCATTCCTATCTGTATGCGAATAATGGCGACGGAACGTTTGTTGACCGATCCGAGGCGGGGGGGCTTCAGATTACGAATCGGGCGACGGGCGTGCCGGTCGGCAAGGCGCTTGGGCTCTGTTTCGTCGACCTGGATCACGATGGTTTGATGGATGTCATCGTCGCGAATGACACCGTTCAGAATTTCGTATTCCGCAATCTGGGCGGAAATCGATTCCAGGAAATCGGCGCGGAGACGGGGCTGGCTTTCGACGCGATGGGAAATTCTACCGGTGCGATGGGTATCGACGCGGCAGATGTCCGGTGCGACAACAAGCTGGCGGTCGGAATCGGGAATTTTGCCAATGAGATGACCTCTTTTTATGTCGCGGGCGAGGATCCGCTGGCGTTTACCGACATGGCGGTGGCTGAGGGCGTCGGCGGACCGACACGTGCGGCGTTGTCATTCGGATTGTTCTTCTTTGATTACGATCTGGACGGTCGCCTGGATCTGCTGCAATGCAACGGTCATCTTGAAGAAGAGATCAATAAGGTCCAGCCCAGCCAGCACTACGAGCAACCCGCGCAGCTTTTCTGGAACGCCGGGCCGGAGGCCAAGGCTTGTTTCTCTGAGATTCCAGGCGATTCGATGGGAGATCTGGCCAGGCCGATCGTCGGCCGAGGGGCCGTATACGCCGATATTGACGGCGACGGCGATTTGGACGTGCTGCTGACGCAGGCCCGCGGTCGGCCGTTGCTGGTTCGCAATGATCAGGCCTTGGGGCATCATTGGCTCCGGGTCAAGTTGATTGGCGAGCGGTCAAACCGCGACGCGGTGGGAGCCGTCATTGAATTGGAAGCGGGCGGGTTTGTTCAGAGACGGCAGATCGGCCCGACGCGCAGCTATGCCTCGCAGGTGGAGTTGCCGGCGACTTTCGGGCTGGGTGGGACCAGGCGGATCGATCGGCTGACGGTTCAGTGGCCGGGTGGCGACCGGGAGACATTTGGAACCGGGCTGACTGGTGATGAGATCGCGGTGGATCAGTTGATCGTCATTCGCCAGGGACATGGCGTCACCCAGTCCAAGGGCAAGCTGGCTGCGTCCCACCTCGAAGGCAAGTCCGGGTGGGGCCGGGCATCGTCCGCTGTCGCGGATCGATAGACTCGAAGCTTCGACGACGAAGCGCCCCGGCAAGCAGCGGATGGCTATCGGAAATTTGAGATGATTCGATCGCAATTTTCTTGACTTTCTTAAAACGTGATATACTTTTCTCTCGATGAGAGGATGAAGGTGAAGCGGCTGCGTGAATAATCAGTGCGGTGTTTCCGTGCGTATTCGGATCAACGCGGCTTGGGCTCGCCTATACTCCTGATGGAACATGATCGAACAACTCACCGGCTCCGATTCGGAGCCTCCCGGTCCGGGCGGACGCACGCTTTCCTTGCAGGTTCTCGATCCGCAGATTGATTCCCTCGACAACTTCGATCCTCCGCTGACTCGTCGTCGTCACGAGAAGGACGACTACGCGCCCACTCGACCGGCGCGCAAGCGATCGCGCCGGTCGGACTTCGTCGTGGGCGAACAGGCTGCGGAGTTTCGCCGCCGGGTATTCCCGGCCGCGACCGATGCCGAGTGGAACGACTGGCGGTGGCAACTCCGCATGCGAATCCGCGATCTGAAATCGCTTGGTCGGGTCGTCCGGCTTTCCTTTGACGAAAGCCAATCGATGCAGCGAATTGGCGGGCACCTGCCCGTTGGAATCACGCCGTACTATGCATCGCTCATCGACCCTTCCAATCCCCTCGATCCCACCCGAAAACAGATGATTCCCGTCACGGACGAATTCGTGACATCCCCCGGAGAGGCTGACGATCCGCTCGCCGAGGATGGCCATATGCCCGTCCCCGGTCTGGTGCACCGCTATCCGGACCGCGTTTTGTTCCTGGTGACGAACTTCTGCGCGACCTACTGCCGATACTGCACGCGCGCCCGAATGGTCGGTCAGACCGGCGAATACCATTTCAATCAGGCTCAGCATCAGGCTGCCATCGACTACATCGCGGCAAATCCGCAAATTCGAGATGTTCTGCTGTCAGGCGGCGACCCGCTCAGCATGAACGACGAGCGGCTCGAGTGGCTGCTGTCCCGATTGCGCGCCATTCCTCACCTGGAGTTTATTCGTATCGGCACCAAGGTTCCCGCGGTGCTGCCGCAGCGCATCACGCCCGCGCTGGTGAAGATGCTCCGAAAGTTTCACCCAATCTGGATGAGCATTCACTTCATGCACCCGGTTGAAGTCACGCCGGAAGTCGCACAGGCGTGCGGTCGATTGGCCGATGCCGGCATTCCCCTCGGCAGCCAGACCGTTCTGAGCGCAGGCGTGAATGACGATGTCGAAACAATGAAGTCGCTCGTGCATCGATTGCTGAAGATTCGCGTTCGGCCATATTACCTTTATCAGTGCGATCCGATCAGCGGCAGCAAGCACTTCCGCACGCCGGTTGAAAAGGGATTGGAGATCATCGAAGGGCTCCGCGGGCATACAACCGGATATGCCGTGCCGACTTTCGTGATCGATGCGCCGGGCGGCGGCGGCAAGATTCCGCTGGTGCCGGATTACCTGATCGGACGCGACGGCGATGACGTGGTGCTGCGAAACTACGAAGGCAAGCAATATCGCTACCACGATCCGGTGTGTGATCCGCGGGCGTGATGCCGGTCTTTTCTGTCGCACGAAGGTGGCCACGCCATGAACATGAACAAGGGAATGCGGATCGGTCTGACCTACGATCTGCGGTCGGACTATCTCGCAGAGGGTTTCACCGAACTGGAAACGGCTGAGTTCGACCGGCCCGACACGATCATTGCGATCGAGTCCGCGCTGCGAGGACTGAGGTTCGAGACGGACCGGATCGGCCATTTTCGCCAACTGGTGCAGCGGGTTGCCGCGGGAGATCGCTGGGATCTTGTCTTTAATATCGCGGAAGGGCTTCATGGCATCGGGCGCGAGTCGCAGGTGCCGGCGCTTCTCGATGCCTATGAGATTCCGTACACCTTCTCCGATCCGCTCGTTAACGCGCTGACGCTGCACAAGGCGCTGGCCAAACGCGTCGTCCGCGATGCCGGGATTCCCACCGCCGATTTCTTCGTGGTTGAGCGAATGGAGGATGTCGCCACTGCGGCACTGCCGTTCCCGGTGTTTGCCAAGCCGATTGCCGAGGGAACCGCAAAGGGCATCGACGGACGCTCCAAGATCCGATCGCGGGAGGAACTAGATGCGGCTTGCGCGAGGCTGCTGGCAGCGTATCGGCAGCCGGTCCTCGTGGAGACATTCCTGCCGGGCCGTGAATTCACTGTCGGCATCGTCGGAACCGGACCGGCCGCCCGGGTGATCGGCACGATGGAAATAGAGCTGCTGGCCAGTGCCGATCCGGAGATCTACACCTACACCAACAAGGAGCACTGCGAAGAACGGGTGCGGTATCATCGCGCAAGTGATTCCCTGGCACGGCGTGCAGAGTCGGTCTCCTTGGCCGCCTATCGCGTGCTGGGCTGTCGTGACGCCGGTCGCGTGGATGTCCGCGCCGATGCGCAAGGCGAGATTCGATTCCTCGAAATCAACCCGCTCGCCGGGCTTCACCCCGAACATTCCGATCTACCGATCATCTGCACGCTGCATGGCATCCCTTTTCAGGAACTCATTCGGCAGATCGTCGAATCAGCGGCAGCCCGATCGTCTGCGGCGGGGATTCGACAACTCGTCGCGCAGGCCTGATGTCGACAGCCGCAAAAGCCGTTAGGCGGTGCGTTGCTCGCGGATGATAAAACATGCGGATTCTCTTTCTGCACGACGACATCCCAACCGATGCGCCCCCCGACGCAGTCGATGCCGTGGTGCAGGCCGAATTCATCGGCAAGGTTCTGTCGCAATGCGGCATCGAATCGTCACGCATGGCGTTTACAGCCGATCTGTCCGCCATGCGAAAGCGTATCGCCGCGGCGGCGCCCGATCTGGTGTTCAATCTGGTTGAATCGGTTGGAGGCGCGGGCCGCCTGATCCATCTGGCGCCCGCGCTGCTGGACGCGATGGCGGTGCCCTACACCGGCGCGGGGACGGAAGCCATGTTTCTGACCTCGAACAAACTGCTGGCCAAACGCTGGCTCGCGCGCGGCAACATGCCGACACCGGCATGGGCCGAGATCAATCGTGGACGGCTCATGGCACATGGCGGCGCGGTGTTCCCGGCGAAGTATCTCGTCAAGTCCGTGTGGGAGGAGGCGTCCATCGGCATCGATGACTCGTCGGTCATACTTGCCGCGGCGGCCGAAACGCTGGAGTCCGAGATCAAAATTCGTCGCCAACAATTGGGCGGCGACGCCTTCGCCGAGGTCTACGTGGATGGCCGGGAATTCAATCTCTCATTGCTGACAGAGGGGCTCGGCGGATGCGAAGTGCTGCCGCCGGCCGAAATCAAGTTTGTCGGTTACCCGGCGGACAAGCCGCGAATCGTCACCTATGCGGCGAAGTGGGATGAAAGCGCGTTTGAGTATGTCAATACAACCAGAACGTTCGACTTTGCCACGGCGGATCGACCACTGTTGGACACGCTTTCCGACCTTGCCCGCCGATGCTGGACGGTGTTCGGACTTCGCGGTTATGCCCGCGTCGATTTTCGTGTTGATGCGGCGGGATGTCCATTCATTCTGGAGGTAAATGCCAATCCGTGCCTGGCGCCCGACGCGGGCTTCATGGCGGCCGCGGCGAACGCAGGGTTGAGCAATCAGGCCGTCGTGACGAGAATCGTCGAAGACGCCCGCTGATTCATTGCGAATGTTGCGGCCGCGACCAGTCAGAAGGCGGGGGGCGGGATCAACGCGCGTTCATACTTCAGCGGACTGAAGGCCGCCGCGTTCGCCTCCGCGCCGGCTGCAACGATGACGGGATCGAACCGTGCGAACGACCGGAATCACGCCGCCCGCCATGAAGGAAACTCCAGATGATCGACCGACAAATGCAACTGACATTTCGTACGCATGTCGAACCGCCGGACAGGGAACATGTCCGGCGAATGGTTTCGTCGTCCGGGTTCTTTCGCCCTGATGAAGTGCCGGTTGCGGTTGAACTGGTGACAGAGACGCTCGAAAAAGAGGATGCGTCGGGCTATTCGTTCATTTTCGCCGAAGCAGACGGCGAGCCGGTGGGCTACGCGTGCTTTGGTCTCATTCCCTGCACACTGACCAGCTACGATCTGTACTGGATTGTTGTTGACGATGCGTGTCGCGGCCGAGGCATCGGCATCGAGCTGATGCGGCGGGTGGAGGCGTCGGTCGCGAAGCAGGGCGGAAAACGAATCTACATCGAAACATCAACGCGGGATCTCTATACGCCGACACGGCGGTTCTACGAAAAGTGCGGCTACGAGATTGTCGCAACGCTGCCGGACTTTTATGCGGACAATGACGGGAAACATATCTTTCATCGGTCGCTCGGAAGGATTCACCCGGCCTGACGACGGCCCGGCTCCGCTGTCGGCCCGTGATCATCATCCTGAACGCACGAAGCGAAGTGGAGTCGCCGGTCGTGCGTGCGTGGCGTTTGTTGCCAAATCCGAGTTCATGCCACCGCCACGTTCGACTTGCGTTCGTCATCAAACCGGACGCTGACGCGTTTGGAGACGCCGGCCTCCTGCATCGTCACGTCATACATCATGTCGGCAATCGGCGAGAAGACCATGACCGCCATCGCGCTGCTGATGGCGAGTTGGTGAGGTGACATGTCCTCGTCTCTTGCGGATCCGTGACGCTTGAGACTCATGAATTCAAAAAATAGCGAAAAACTTGGACATTTTCTTGCTTTTTTAGTGTGTGGGGGGGGGATATATTCCCCATATCGGGTTCACGTGATTTACAGAATGTTCGGGTCAGTGTCACTCGGGTGCGCAACCGGGTTAAGCAGGTAACTGGATGGAAAATGAGGAGATTTGGATCAGAATAAGATCATGGAGGAATGAATGTGGGACAACTGAATGGCAAAGTGAAGGCGCACTGCTTCGCAGTCATGGTTGGTTTGTTCATCTTCCCGGGCTGGTGTGTGAGCGGTTGCTCGGGAACAGGGGGTAGTGGAAACGCAACACTCATGCGAACGAAGAAATTCCAGGTGGTCGCGATCAAAGTTTCGGTGACAGGCGGCGGAACCGTGCCGATCAATATCTCTGCGACCGGCGTAAAGGCGACAGTGCTGGACGGAGGCCCTAAGATTACCAAAGGAACGATAACGGTATTCGTGGATCGAGATGGGAACGGGAAGCCCGATCCGACTGAAATCGTTCACGAGCGGGAAGTAGAGGATCCGGATGGAACTTCCGAGCTTGATATTGGAGAAATCAACGTAGAAGTAGGTGGTCATGAGAGCCCGGTGAAAGGGCAGGTCATAATTAAACTCCAGAACGGAACCACGTACCGAGACTCGACGAGGCTCTATTGAATCCTAATATGGAGAAATAACCATGAATCGAAATGTGTTAGCTCTAGTTGCGGTTTTTCTGGTAAGTGGGAGCTTTCTCTCGATCGCACTCTCGGATGGCCCCGCTGGCGCATCCAAGCCGGCAGACTTGTCATCGAGCCTCCTCTCGCCAGCCGAAATGCGCTGGTGGGCGGAGGACGTTGGAATCGAAGTGCGCGCCAAGTGGGATTCAATGGCGAGCACACTGCAAGTCGACGTTGTGACGCACATTCCGGTCGACTACCAAACTGCGTTCGCGCCGCACCAGTTTCCGAAGATACCGAAGTCCGCGGCTGTTCGCGTGGACAACGACGTTTACACGCTCCATTCCACCGAGGATGGAACATTGACGGGAGTTGTTCCACTGCGACAAGTTGGCTCTGGTACTCAGATTGGAGTGATTGTTTCTGATGAAATCGAAGAGGTCCTGAGCGGAACACTCACACCCCTTTAAATCCTCGTTCGTTTGGTGGATCCAGTTTGCCGTGCTGTTGAGACGTGAAACAACAGCACGGCACTTTTTTTCCATTTCATTGTGGCAGGAGTACAGCGGACTCTTCTATGCCACCGCCGCGTTCGTCTTGCGTTCGTCATCAAACCGAACGCTGACGCGTTTGGAGACGCCGGCTTCCTGCATCGTCACGCCGTACATCACGTCTGCGATCGCCATGGTGCGTTTGGAGTGCGTGATGACGATGAACTGCGAGAGTTCGACAAACTCTTTCACGACATTGCTGAACCGGATGTTATTCGCCTCGTCGAGCGCCGCATCGACTTCGTCCAGCAGCACGAAGGGTGACGGCCGGCTCCGGAACACCGCCATCAGCAGCGCGATAGCGGTCATCGTTTTCTCACCGCCCGATAGCTGACTGATGTTTCTCGGCTCTTTGCCCGGCGGCCGTGCGGTGATCTCGATGCCGCACTCGAGGACGTCGTTGGGATCGAGCAGCACGACCTCGGCTTTGCCGCCGCCGAAGAGCTTCTTGAACAGCTTGGTGAAGTGCTCGGACACGGCGTTGAAGGTCTCGACAAATCGCTGCTGCGACTCCTCGTTCAGGCGTTCGATGAGCGACCCGAGCTGTCGTTCGCTCAACCGAAGGTCCTCAAGCTGCTTGACGAGAAATTCGAGTCGCTGTTCGAGTTCTTCCTGCTCCCGGATGGCGTCGAGATTCACGTTGCCGAGGCGTTCGATCTTCTGGCGCAGGTCGCTCATCTCGGCCTCGATCGCGGGCCAGTCCTCTGTCTGATCGGGCACATAGGACTCATACTGCGCCGCCAGATCGACCGACAATTCCTCGGCGATGCGGGATGTCAGGTCTTCAATGCGTACACGAATCTCCTGAAGTTTGATCTCCCGCTCGTGCAGGTCGGATTCGACCGCTTCCAGTTCGCCGCGAAGCCGCCGTGCGTCACGGGCAAGCTGTTCACAGGCTTCGCGCAGGTTGTCGCGCTCCTGACGCAACGTCATGCTGCGATGGACCAGCGTCGTGTTTTCTTCGGAAAGCTGGTCAAGCGTGGCTCGGGCTTCGTCGATCTGGCGTTGTGATTGCTCGATCCGCTCCTGCGCTTCGATGACGTCGCTCTCGGCTCGGCGTCGGTCAGCATCGAGCTGAATCGCCGCTGCCTCGAATTCCCGAATCGACTCGGCGACGGCGCTGCGCCGCTGTGACAACTCGCCGACACGAACGCGTGCGGACGTCATGCGCTCGGAGATGGCCTGCCGCCGGACGAGCAACTCATCAATTTCGCCCTGAAGGCGGCCGGAGAGCTGTTCGGCATCGTAGTAACGCTGTTCGACGATCGTCAGCGCCTGTCGGGCTTCGGTCTCCCGGGCGTCAATCTCGCCCAGTCGGCGGTCAAGCACCGCAATCTCAGAAGCGACGAGCGGGCCTTCCTGCGCCAGCCGGCGCATTGTGTTCTCAAGGTTATTCAAAGTGGCCTGCACCTCGACACGCTCGGTGTTCGCTTCGTACAAGGCGGTGCGCAGGTCCGACTGCATCTGTTCGAGGTGGCTGACCTCGGAATCGCGGGTCTGCAATTCGCCGGACATCGTGGCGATGCGATTGGCAACTTCAGCCAGTTCGCGAGTCAGCTCACGAAGCTCGCTTCGCCGGCTGATTAGCCCGGTATCGCTGGCCAGTGAACCGATGCTGACACGGCCGTCGCACTCAAGTACAACGCCGTCCGGCGTCACGAACCGCGCGCCGGAGTCGAGCCGCGCCATGGCGGCGGCTGCATTGAGATCGCGGACGACATAAGTACGACCAAGCAGGTGCCGTGCCAGGTGTTGACAATCTTCTGGCACCCGTACCCAGTCAAGAATTCTGGCGACAAATCCATCCTGGGCCGACAGGTCCGGCCCGCCAATGTGCGGCGGGATCGAATCAAGGCAGAACGATTGAATGCGGCCCGACAATTCGCCGAACGAATCCAGATCAGAAAGCAGGGCGATTCGGTTCGTCGCGACCAGGTAGGTTTCCAGCGAACCGAGAACGGCCTCCACGAGTCGCGCATGGGCGACATCGGTCTCGAAGATTTCTCCGACCGCGCCGCGGACATAGGCGAATGCCGCCCCGGTGCTGTCGGTGTCGCGACGCTCGAGAATCTCCCGGGCGCCTGCGAGAAGGCCCTCGTGCTTGCGATCCATCTCTTCGAGCAATTGGCGGCGACTATCAAGTCCGCTGCGATGTTCCTTCGCGGCCGCGATCTGCTCGTGCAATGCCGCCCGCTGCTGGGCCGCTTCGGCGATTCGAGAGCGTGTGTGATCGAGGCTCGTTGTTTTTTCCGCGATGACCGCGTCGATCTGGGAACGGCGATCGATGCGTTCCCGTTGTGCGGTCTCGGCTGCATCGATGGCGGCGGCGATCTCCTGTGCGCGGGTGTCGAGCTTCGATTTCTGAACATGGATCGACTCTCGCTGAATGCCGTGTCCCTGGAGTTCGTTATTGAGCTGACTCGTCCGCCGAGCCATTTCAAAAATGCTCTCCTTCGCTTCCTCGATTGCGACTTTTCGTTCGTTCAGCTCGTGGGCGCAGGCGGTGTCTTCGCTCTGGCATTGACGCTGGTCATCAGCGACTGCGGCCAGTTCGTTTTCAATCCCCTCGGCCGCTTCGCGCTGAGCGGAGATTTTCGAGTTCAACGCCGCAACCTGCTCGTCGAACTGCGACAGACGCTCGCGCGATCGGTCAAGCAGGCCTTGCTGATCGACGATCCGTCGTTCACTCGCGGCGATTCGCTCCTGCATGGCCGTCATCCGGGACTGAACCTCATGAAGCCGGGATTCGACTTCCTGCGTTTCGCGTTCCAGGTCGACAATGCGCACATTCGTCTCGCTCGTCCGGGCTTCATTCGATGACAGCTCGGTGCGAAGGGCCGTGACGCGGTCGTGGAGTTCGTTCGCGACGCGCGTCAGTTCATCCAACGCGATGCGCAGCCGGTGGTATTCGCTGAGGGCATGTCGGCTTCGAAGTTCGCGCAGCCGGGACATGTACGATTCATAGTTTCGCGCCTTGCCCGCCGCGAGCTTGACGCTTCTGAGTCGTTTTTCAATTTCCTCGACCACGTCCTGAACGCGCTGGAGGTTCTGATTCACTCGCTCGAGCCGGCGGAATGCCTCCTTCTTCTGGTGCTTGTATTTGTTGATGCCCGCCGCTTCCTCAAAAATTGCTCGGCGTTCCTGCGGATTGGCCTGAAGCATCAGATCGACGCGGCCCTGCTCGATGACGCTGTATGCGTCCACGCCGATGCCCGTGTCGAGAAACAGTTCGCGGATGTCTTTCAGGCGGGCCGGCGCTTTGTTGATGAGGTATTCGCTCTCGCCGCTGCGATAGAGCCGGCGCGAGATGACCACGTCGGTCTGATCGGCGGGAAGGGTCCCGTCGGAGTTGTCAAACGTCAGATCGACCTGGGCCAGACCGCTGGATTTGCGCGTTCCGGATCCATTGAAAATGACGTCGAGCATGTTCTTGCCGCGAAGACTCTTGGCGGACTGTTCGCCCAGCACCCACTTGATGGCGTCGACGACGTTGCTCTTGCCACAGCCGTTGGGTCCGACGATGCAGGTGATGCCCTTGTCGAACTCGAATTCGGTCTTGTCAGCAAAGCTTTTGAAGCCCGTCGCGGTGAGTTTTTTTAGAATCATTCGTTGTCGAGCGCCTCCTGCGCGTGCGAATTACGCCGGGAACGGCCTCCTTGCCGTCCGCCCCCTCAGGTTGACATCGGCCAAAATTGCCTGTTCGCCCGATGGACACCTAATTCTGTGCAGTATAAACGTTTACAGCGAATGATGGAAGCAAGAAGTCTGCGGAAGCTGCGCAGAAGCGATGAAAACCCACAAAATCGCGATGTGAATGTCCGAATATCGGATCCAAAATTGTTACGATTCTGCAATTCATTGAGCAAGCGCTTACGATTGGATAGACTGTGTGTCTTAATCATCGTGGCACGCCGAATTAAGTCCCGCCTGGTTGACGCGAGGAGCGCAAATGTTGATTCCCGGTCCGAAAATGGGGTGTTTGGTGCGGAGAATTTCAGCGGTTGTCATGTTGATAATGGCTCTGGCTGTTTGTGATACGGCGTTTGCGCAGGCTGGCGGCGGCCGTGGCCGCGCCGGCAGGCCGGGCGCCGGGCCGAAAGAGGGGCCGAAGCAGCCGACGAAGCCGACAGAAAAGCCCATCGAAACGCCGGGAATGCAGACCGGAACGATCGTGAGCTACAAGCCCGCGACGGAAGCTGAAGCGGAAAAGGGAATTGCCGGCTATCTGACAGTCCGCCCGTTTGAGAAAAAGGCAAAGCTGGTGAAATTGACGGTCTTCAAGGAGAACGAAGAAGGCCAGCCGAGTGTTTCCGTGAAGGTGGGAGACCACAAATTTGAAGTCGAGGATTACTCCCAGTTGTTCTGGAAGGGCCTTTACTGCACGGCCGGCTGGGGTTTCAAGGATGAAAGCGCGAAAGTCAAGGTGAAGGAATTGCGCACGCTGGAATTCACTCAGCTTGAAGTGAGCGGCAAAATTCTGAGCGTCGAGGATGATACCGTTACCATTCGCGCCGTGCCCAAGAACGGTCAAAACTGGCCACACCTGGCGGCGTTGGAGGATGATAGCAAAGCTTCCACCAAGGCAACCGCTCCGCCGAAGCCCAAGCCGGTTCGACAACTCAAGATCAAGCTCAAGCTTGTTGAGGATGTAAGCAAGCTGCTGGACGCGGAAGCTGAAGAAGCGAGTCTCAGTGGGTTCGAGGTCGGGCAGAAGATCGAAGCATCAATCGTTTTCAGCACGAAGGTGGGCATGGTGATCAAACTTTCGCCGCCGGGCGTCGATGGCACCGCGGCCGGCCCGCCGCCACCCAAGCCGGAAGACGATGGTCGCGGTAGGCGTGATAACGGCGGAGGCGGTCCGCGCGGCCGTGGGCCGAGAGGCGGCTGAGGCGCGATCGGACCGAATTTGCGTTCGCTTTCCCGGTGGGATCCGGCTCACGCAGGCGATTCTTGCGCGGTCAGATGATTATTCGAATAAACGCAGCTGATGATTCGCGCGGGTGAGGGGTGCGAAGGCCCGGGCGGGAAGGTTCCTCGCCATCCATTCCTCTACGTTGCCGCAGTGAAATCGTCAGATGCGGCCCCCTTGCAAATTGTTCCATTCCGGGCAACCATGCCGAATCTGGGTCCGGTGGTCGCATGCACTGAAGCGTGTGGCCCGGTCAGTCGGCCTTTGTGCAACATGAGCATGTTCGCCGCTTGCAAGTCGTTGCGATATCGGCTTTTGACTGCCGCCGATTCCACTGCTGTCGCAGGTGGGTGATGGCTCGTCGTGTGCGCGCGCCGGCGAGGCCTTTTTGGCGCCGACTTGTTCGGAGGAATGCAGGCTTTTGCTGGCTTCGAGTGGTCATGTCGCAGCCTTTTGGCGCCTTCGTCAACGCACGTGGCCGGGTGTCGTTGGGTTGATTTTTGCAATTCTCGCAGCGCCCTCGGTGACATGGGCTCAGCTGGGGCTGAACCAGCCGGCTCCACGCTCAGATCTTGGCAGCGCGTTTCTGGAGCGGCAGCGCGCACTGGAGCGAGAGAATCAGCGTCGATTGCAGGAATCGCTGCCGGCAGCGCAAAAGTTCCGCGTGGACTACGGCGGCTGGTTCAACACTTACTTCTACATGTTCGATGACGGAATCGAGAGCAGCCGCACGCTTCGGCAGTATGAGGGCCGGCTGTGGCTGTCTTTCAGCGCCGACGAGGGCATTCATGAAGGTTACGCTCGCATGCGGGCCACCTACAACGACTGGAATCACGGCGACAATTTTTTTCCGAATCACGACGATCTGGACGGCCCGAACCTGGAGCGTGGCTGGTATGTGTTCGATGTCGCCAAGGCGCTTCGGCGGGATGAGCGTTTCGATCTTCCGGTTGAGCTGAAGTTCAAGATTGGTCGCGACCTTGTCTATGCGGGCACCGGTTTTGCGATCGATCTTCCGCTGGATCATGTGATGATCCAGGGTGAAGTTCTGCATTTCGAAACGACCTACATTGCGGGGCGCACCCCGGCGAGTACTGAGAATATTGATCGCAGCCGACCGGTGGCCGACCACAGCAACCGGGTTTTCCACATCATCGAGACGCGATACAAGGGCTGGAGTCAGCACGAGCCATTTGTCTATGTGGCCTGGCAGGACGACCACACGTCCGAGGATCCACCGGACCTGCTTCAGCAATACCGGTACGACTCCCGGTACATCGGGTGGGGTTCGACGGGCGAGTTGATCGAGAACCTCCGCTACAGTTCGGAATGGGTCCTGGAGCGCGGCAAGAGCTATAACGACCAGCGCTTCATGAAGCGATCGGAGATCAAGGCATGGGGTTTTGATCAGCGTCTGGACTACTACTTCCGACACAGAATGAAGCCGGTGATCTCCGCTCAATGGATGTTCGCCAGCGGCGACGCCGACCGGCTCGGCAGTCCGACGAACGCCAAGGGCGGGAACCGCGGCGATCACGTTGACAACAGCTTCGTGGGTTTCGGGTTTCGTGACACGGGATTGGCACTGGCTCCGCGTCTGTCGAACATTCATGTGTGGCGCGCGGGCGGTTCGTTTCGGCCGTTCCCGGAATCGCGGTTCACGCGCGATCTGGAACTGGGCAATGACTTCTACGTCTTTTACAAGCACCATGCCGATGCGGCGATCAGCGATACACTGGCCGACGTTCAGAGCGGCTATCTCGGCTGGGAGATGGACTACTACGCGAACTGGCGCCTCACCAACGACCTCGCGTGGACGGTTCGATTCGGTTCGTTCTTTCCCGGTCGATCGTTTTCGGATCAGACCACGCGGACCTTTTTGCTGACAGGTATCACATGGTCGTTCTAACACATCAGACCGGACATTGGGCAAAATTGCCCGGCATTCCGTACCCCAATCGGGTAAATCGGGGTGTACCGAAAGTCCGTTTCGGGCTGGTCCTGCTTTTTCTGATTGGTTGGGTCGCGTCGCTCTGGGGCTGTGCCGGTCCGCGTCCCAGCCAGCCGGAGATCGATGGGGCGTCGCTTCCTGATGCAATTTTTCCGGCGTATCTCGCGGAAGTGGAACTTGTTACGGTCGATGAAGCGTATCGCGCCATGCTGATTCTGGCTGACGGCGAGGATACATCCGAAAATTTTGAACAGCGTCGACAGAAGCTGGAATCCCGGGGAATCGCCAAAGCGGAATGGGGCTTGCAACCAGAAAACGTGATCGACGCCGGTTCGGCGGCCTATATGGTCTGCCGGATCTGCAACATCGATGGCGGCGTAAACATGCGATTGTTCGGCCGCGCGGGACTGGGTGACCGGCGATACGCCCTGCGGGAGCTGGTTTACCGCGAGATGCTGGACGATGCGGTGGACTATCAGTACATGACCGGCGGGGCGTTCTTTGCATTGTTTCGCAATGCGGACGTCCTAATGGAGGAGAAGGGTCTGTATGAGAAATCGGGCGTGGACCTGAGCGACGAGACAGACCGTGACTCCCGGGGCAACCTGATCGTGCCGCCCGTGCATCGTCCGACGACACAACCGGGTTCGTGATTCTGATCTTCGGTCGCAAGCTGGAGACGGCCGGATCGGGTCAATCCAACCGCAACGCTCACACGACGATTCACGCTGGTCGGGGCATATAATCAATGATGCCTCGCCCACCTGACGCCGGCCGCTTTGGTGTCGAGGAGGATGTCAGATGAAATTGAGAATGAACATGTCCAGAGTGCTTGTCGGGGGACTGGCCATTATCCTTGGCGCGCCGCTCGGGCTATCAGCGCAGGACTTGAATTCACCGTCCAATGCGGCGGCATCAGGCGCGACATCCACTACCGCAACCGCACCGGCCGCCACGAGTTCCCAGCCGCAGCCGGGCGAGGAATCGCTGGTTTATGAAGTCGTCGAGATCGCTGGCAAGCCGCTCGTCGGTCCGATCGGGACGAACATCCTGAAGGACTACGCCCAGTGGCGTCCGATTCAAGTCGGGGAGGCGCTCGGCCGTGGACAGCAGATTCATGCGCCGGCGCGAGCGAAGGTGAAGATGGTCGCGCGGCCAGCGGATCCACCGACGGTGATTCTGGTTGAACCCGGGTCGATGGTGGCGATTGAGGACCTTGCGATTCGCAATGGGGCAGCGGTCTCCCGTCTTGGCCTAGGATATGGTGCCGTACGCGCGGGAGTTGCGGAAGGGCAGGTTCGCAGTGACATGGAGATTGCATCTCCGCAGGCTGTGTTGAGCAAGCGCGGCACGGATATTTTCCGTCTCGAATATGTGAACGGCCGATTCCGTATGTCGCTATCGGATCAGGGTCGCGGCATGTTGCAGGCGGTTCAGCTTCGCTACAGCAACCGAGGCGACGTGATCGGCATGAAGTCACGACTCGTCACGCCGGGCCAGCAGGTTACACAGCGCATGGCGCAGGCGATTGACAGCATGACGTTCGATCGCGATATCAATATCAACGATGTGTTCGGACTTGTCGGGAACGATCGGTTGTTCACGATGCTGAACGATCGTGGTTTTGGATTCCTCCTGCCGTTCAACGGCACGGCCGCAGAGATATTCGGCGGGCCGACGGTGACGGGTCAGGACGGGCGCAAGAACCTTTTCGGCACGAATCCGTTCAGTCTGCCGTCGCAGGGGGTCCGATCGATTCGTGACGGTGATTTTGGCATTGGCCAGGCGGGGCTGCCTGATCTGTTCGGCTCGCTTCGCGCGCGGCAGCGGATGGAAGCGAAGAAGGCGGTCGGCGACACGATTCGGACCATGCTGAAACAGAGTTCGCGCGATCGCTCATCGTGGGGTCGGCAGCGGCGCTGACGGTTTGCTAGCCGTTGAGCAACTCGCCAATGGTGCTCCGCAGCAGGCTTTCTCCGCCGAAGGTCATGCCGAGGGAACGAATCCTGCCTGTATCGATCTGATTCTTCGGTCCGGCATTGGCGCCGCCGATTTCGGATCTGCTTCCGGACAACTCGCGGGCGATTTCGGCAACGTGTCTTTCCGAGACGTACATGTCGCAGCAGTTGAACGCCTGTCCCTGTACGGCCTGAGGATCGGCTGAGAGGAGCAGTTCCGTCGCGCGTGCCACGTCCGCGGCATGCACCTCTTTTCCGCCTGCATCGCTGTTGAAGGGCCGGCCACTCTTGACTGTTTGTATGATGTCATACCAGCGGCTTCTCTTGGGCGGATGCGCCATTCCGTAGATTCCGGAAGGGCGCAGCGCGCAAATGGGCCATTGGTCGCCGAATCCGAAGCTGTGGACGAACTGCTCGAGGGCTGCCTTGTGCGCGCCGTAATGGTTTCGGGCCCTGGTGGGATGATTTTCGTCGAGCTTCCGGTCGGACAGGATGACTTCGTGTACGGCGCAGGTGGAAATGAAAATGAACCGTGGAACGTTGTATTCGCGAGCCGCCTGAAAAAGTGACAAGGTGCCGAGCAGATTCACGCGGACAAATTCGTCGAATGCCTGCTGCCCTGCGGCCCGGAAGCCGAGTCCGGCAGGTCGAAACAGAGCGCAGTGTATCACCGCGTCCGTTTTGCAGCAGAAATCACCGAATGCCCTGGGAGCTTCGAGCGAGCCGATGACCCAGTCGATGGACTTTTCGGCCTCGCCGAAGCCGGTGAGGTCCGAATCGGGCCGATGCCAGCAGCGGAGGCGGTGGCCGGCCTTGGCGAGGCGTCTGGTGATATAGCGTCCGAGGAAGCCGGTTGCGCCGGTCAGAGCGATGTTCATGATTTGGTTTCTCCGTACTGGGTCGGGGATTTCCCGGTCGGATGATAGCATGAAACGCGGCGACCCGCGGATCGAGGAATGCAGGCGGACGGCGTTGGTCAGGGAAAGGACCTGCTGATTAAGCGACCGACGGGGGCAGGACGAAATCGGTCGATTGTGCTATATTACGGGGCTCTGCCGAGCGCGCCGCGGACGGACCGCGGCGGTCCATGAGACCCTGCGTGCGCGGATTGCGAACGCAGTCAGCGTTTGGCAGAAGTAGAGGAACCAGCAGCGTTCATGAATATTCGCAATGTCGCCATCATCGCCCACGTCGATCACGGAAAGACTTCACTCGTCGATTGCATGCTTCGCCAATCGGGGATGTTCCGGGAGAACATCACGTCGCAGCATCTCATCATGGACTCCAACCCGCAGGAGCGCGAGCGAGGCATCACCATTTTCGCCAAGAACTGCTCGATTGTCTGGAAAGACGTCAAGATCAATCTGATCGACACGCCCGGCCACGCCGACTTCGGGGGCGAGGTTGAGCGCGTCCTGAAGATGGCGGACAGTTGTCTGCTGCTTGTCGATGCCTTCGAGGGGCCGATGCCTCAGACCCGCTATGTGCTTCAGAAGGCGTTCGGCTATCACCTGCGGCCGATCGTGGTCATCAACAAGGTCGATCGACCTGATGCGCGGGCGCATGAAGTTCTCGATGAAGTATTCGAGCTGTTCATGGAACTGGGCGCCGACGACAAGACGCTGGATTTTCCGGTGATTTATTCCAGTGCGAAGGAAGGATTCGCTCGCCGTGAACTGGCGGACGCGAACACCGGCGTGGCGCCGCTGTTGGATCTGATCCTGGAATCGGTCCCGCCGCCGAGCGGCAGCGACGCATCGCCGCTGCAGATGCTGGTGACGTCTCTTGACTACAGCGATTATGTCGGTCGCATCGGCGTTGGACGGATCTTCGAGGGCACGATCTGCGAGTCTCAGCGTGTGACGGTGATCTCTCGGGACGGACATCGGCGGGATGAATCGATCGACGGGCTGTTCACATTTGACGGTCTGCGTCAGAAGAAGGTTAAGGAAGCCACGGCGGGGGACATCGTCGCGATCACGGGTATCGCGGAGATCGGAATCGGGGATACCGTGGCCTGTCCGGAGAACCCGATGCCGATGCCGATCATCGCGGTGGACGAGCCGACGTTGACGATGGAATTCAGCATTAATACATCGCCGTTTGTGGGCCGCGAGGGGAAGTTCCTGACGACGCGCCATATTCGCGATCGACTGATGAAGGAACTGCGATCGAACGTGGCACTGCGAGTTGAGGATATGCCATCGAAGGACACGTTTCGTGTATCGGGGCGCGGTTTATTGCATCTGGGCGTTCTGATCGAGACGATGCGACGGGAAGGCTACGAACTCATGGTGGGTAAGCCGAAGGTGATCTTCCGGGAGATCGGCGGAAAGAAATGCGAGCCCATCGAGTATCTTGTGGTTGATTGTCCGTCGTCGAGTTCCGGGTCCGTGATCGAGCTGGTGGGCAGTCGGCGCGGCGAAATGGTGAAGATGGACTCCCGGGATAACATGACGCACATGGAATTCAAGATTCCCGCTCGAGGATTGATCGGCCTACGGACCCGCATGTTGAATGCGACGCGCGGTGAGGCCGTGATGCATCATACTTTCTACGAATACGAACATTTTCGCGGATCGATTCCGGGCCGGAACAACGGTGCGATGGTTTCAATTGAGACGGGGCGCGTGACGGCTTATGCGGTGTTGAACCTTGTGGATCGGGGGATGATGTTCGTGAAACCCGGCGACGAGGTGTACAAGGGCCAGGTCGTCGGCGAGCACTGCAAGGACGATGACATCGAGGTCAATGTCGCGCGGGAGAAGAAGCTGACGAACATGCGGGCCGCCGGCGCCGACAAGACGGTCGTTCTGAAGCCGCATCGCGAATTGTCGCTGGAGGCGATGCTTGAGTACATCGAGGATGACGAGTGGGTGGAGGTGACGCCCGAGAATTGCCGGATGCGGAAGCGATTTCTTGATCCGAATGAGCGCAAGCGAGCGGAACGAACGGCGATGAAGGCAGAAGCCTGATTTTCCTCAAGCTCGTGGAACGCGGGATTTGATGGGAAAGACAATCCGAGCGTCCGCGGTGTGCAGGGACCGGCCATCCGCTTCGTGTGATCGCCGATTCATGCGAGGAAGGCATGTAGCTCCATGAACGTCAGTGATGTCATGACGGCCGCTCGGCGATCGGATCGGGCGTGGTATGAGCAGGTGTGCGAATCGGAATCGCTTGATTTTGGCGTCGCGTACATGACGCCGCGTTTTCCGAGATTCTCCGACGGCAATCAACTTCGTGACGCATGGATTGCGGACGCTCGGCCTGACGAGGTGTATGACCGGTGCGAGTCGTTCTTCGGTGCCCGCGGGCTGACGTGCGGTGTCTGGACGCCGGCATCGGGCCAGGACATCGGCCCAGTGTCGGAACTGCTGACGGCTCGCGGCTGGCGGCGGCGCGACGTGCTTGCGATGGGACTTCCGGGCCGTGATGCGCATTCCGCGCCGGCATCGATCACTGATTCGACGATTCGCGTCTTGCCCGCTCGTGCGATGCGCCGCGCCTATCGTTCGCTGCTTGAGGCGTCTGCAATGGAGCTGGAGGCGGCCGGGCGATCGGAAGCGGTCGAGGCGGCAGTCGAGACCGGCATTGAGCGCCTGGATGATTCGAATTATGACGCCACCATCGCTCAGGTGGACGGGATTGCGGCGGGGCGAATTGCCTACCTGGAAGTGGGAGATATCGCTCGACTCGTGGATCTTGATGTTGCTGCGGCGTTTCGGGGGGGCGAGGTGGGCGATGTGCTGGTCGCGCACTTCCTGCAGACGGCTCGGCGACTTTCGCCGCGGTGCATTGTGGCGTGCGTGGAGGCGGGCGATCTGGCCGGGCGCGAGTTGCTCGAGCGGCATGGGTTTGTTCCGGCAGGGGAGCTGCCTCGCTTTGTCAGAAGCGGCGTTGTTTAAGCGATTTATGTCAGTGTGAATTCGCCCGTCGGCGACCGGTGTGATTCGAGCCGCGGCCGGACAGCGCCGGCGTGTGGGCGCGAGGCAGATCCGCTGTGCTTTTGTCGTCGTAACCTTTCCTGCCGACTCCGTTTATGCCGATTTCAAGGGCATGAACACAAATCGGATTCCCAGTGGGGCGCAGACTGCTCTGATCGGATTGGCTGTCTGCCTGGCAGGCAATGCCGCGCGGATCGAAGGCGCGACGATCGGCGTCCTTCGCCTGTCGGACGCCCGGCAATATCCCAACCTGAGCCTGCTTGATCCTGCAATGAGCGCGGCGCGGAATGCGCTGGTCGCGGACGGTCATCTCGTGACGCAGGTCAATGCCATTGATGCGGCATCCCTTGGCGGCATTCGCATTCTCTGGCTGCCACTGCTGGAGACGGACGCTGTTTACACTGCGGCGGAGCGCGATGCACTCCGCGCGTTTTTTGACGGAGGCGGGCGCATTCTGTGGGTTGGCGACGCCGGCATCTATAACAGCGGCGACGATTCGTTTCTGTCGGCATTCGGCATCAGCAAGCTCGACGGCACTTATTCCACAACCGGACCGGTGTTTACGGGCGGCGGGCATGCACTTGCAAATGGTCCGTTCGGGTCCGTTGGTCTCGTTGCAGCGACGAATGCGACCTTCGGACTGATGAATCTTCAGGGGGCGAATGTTCCGGCGACTGCGCTGTACACCGAGGCTGCGGGACCCGGCGCTTTTGCCGCAGTGCTGGATGCGTCGAGCGGTGGCGGCCGCGCGGGTCTGGTTTGCGATTCGTCGATATTTGCGGATCTGTTCGATGATGGAGCGGGACATCGCACGTTTCTGCGGAACCTCGTCGCGTGGCTCGGGTCGGACTCGAATTACACCCCGAAGGGAATGAGCGTATCGGTCGGACCTTTGACGGACGGCTGCGCGGCGTGTGTCGGGATTTCCGTTGAATATTCCGAAGTGACGACGACCGGGCTGACGAGCGTCACATCGATCGGGACGGGCGCGCGATGCGGATTTGATCTGGCGCCGTTTGGAGGACTTGCCCTCAGATATGCCGGCTTCGGTTTTCAGCTTGCGTCGACTGCGGTGATTCCCGCGGGAAGTGCCGCGACGTTGACAGTCAGCTACTCGGATGCCGCACTGCATGAGGGCGGATTTCGAGATGATTCGGGGCTTGAGCTTTTCTGGTTCAATACGGCGACCGGTACGGCGTCTGCGATCACGACGCATCGCGATCCGATTGCCAAGACGGTGTCAGGGAGCACGGCAAGCCTGCCGAGCGGGGGCGGCGCGTTCCTGCTGGGGCGAATCATTCCGGCGACGGACTGCAACGGAAACGGCACTCCCGATGTCTGCGAGATCGAGTCGGCAAGCCTCGCGCCCGGCGGGCCTTATTACTGCGTTTCCGGTTGCGACGCGGATTGCAATGAGAATGGCATGCCCGACGCCTGCGATGTGCGGACGCGACATGTTGTAACGTCGTCGGCTCAGGGGCCGATCGGCGCCGGCGCGCCTGGAAGCTTTCTTTTGGCCAGACTGCCCGCGGCGGTCGGGTCCGTGACCCTTGAAGTGACTGCCCGGGGGGACTTCAGCGCCGAATCAGAATATCTCGATGTTCGACTGAATGGAACGTGGATCGGCCGGGTGTTTGAGAACGGCGGACTGGACTGTCCTGCGGCGCCGGTCACGGCGAGCATAAGTGTCACAAGTGCGGCATTCAATGCGTCACTTGGCGCGGCGGGCGGATCAGCCACGATTCTCCTGACGGCATCGTCGGCCGTGGACGCCAATTTGTGCGATCCGCCGTCGTCGGCACAGATTCGTCTTGATTATGAGGCTGAAAGCGGCGTGACGGACTGCAACAGCAACGGCATTCCGGATGAGTGCGAATCGGCAGCGGACTGTGACGGCAATGGCGTTCGGGACCTGTGCGACATTGCGGCCGGCGTCGCGACAGACTGCAACGGCAACGGCGTGCCGGACAGCTGCGACATCGCGTCCGAGACCAGCGCGGACTGCAATGCGAATGAGATTCCCGATGACTGCGAGGGGCCAATTGCGTTAACGATGCAGCGTGTGCCGGAGGGCGGCGGGGCGGTGCATCCAAGCGCCGGAGGGCAGTACACCGTTTGTGAACCGGTATCCATCACGGCCTCGGCTGCATCGGGTTTCTGCTTCGCCGGCTGGACGGTGGACACGGGCGCGCAGCCGATCGATCCGGCGGCGACGGCGACGGCCGTTATCGCTGATTTTCCGAAGACCGTGACCGCCTCGTTCACGCGGATCATCTCGGGCGAGCCGGAGGACGTCGCGGCCTGCCTCGGTGACGAAGTGCGGTTCACCGTGCTGCCGGATGAATCGCTCGATTTGGGGAGCGCCACATTTCAATGGAGACGGAACGGAGTCGCTTTGGATGGCGCCGCATTCGTTGGCGCGGCGACTCACGAACTGCTTATTCCGTCAGTCGAGTCGGGCCATGTGGGTTTCTTTGACTGCGTCGTGACACTTCCCTGCGGATCCGCGGTGAGCCGGGCGGCTGTGCTCTCGATTCGCGGCGATACGTCGATCGTGACGGATCCGAGCCCGCAAAGGGCCGCATGCATCGGCGAAACCGTGACGCTTTTCGTGGAAGCGGCGGGCGTCGATAACGGGTATCAGTGGCAGTATGCGTCTGATCAGGAGTTCGCCGATCTGACGGACTCGGCCGATACGGGAGTTGGCGGCGCGCAGACTGCCATACTGACGCTGGCCGGCGTTCAGCCGATCCGGTCGGGCCGATATCGGTGCGTGGTGTCGGGCGCCTGCGGGGCCGGCGCGACGAGTGGTGAAACTCATCTGACAGTGCGTGTTCCCGCGGCGATCGTGAATCAGACGACGGACGAGACACTTTGTGAGGGCCAGACCTTTACAGGCGGCGTCACTGCAACAGGCAGTGATCTGCTTTATGAATGGTGGTTCAACGGGAACGGCACATGGCGCGCGCTGCTTCCGACCGAGGCGGGGGTATCGGGTGTCAGTACGCCGACATTAACGATCGCCAATGTGTCGGCCTCTCACGCCGGCGCGTATCGATGTCTCGTCACGGGAGGCTGCGGAATGACGGCGCAGTCCTCATCGATTCAACTGGCGGTCCGGCCGGCGACGCGCGTGTTTGACGGTCCGAGCCAGGTTACGGCGTGCCCCGGTCAGGGGGTGTCCTTGACGGCCACGGCCACCGGCGTCGGGTTGATGTTTCAATGGCAGTTTGACGGCGGCTCCGGATTCGCGGACATCGACCCCCAAAGCGGGTTGCCGGGTGTCAATGGTGAGACGCTGACCATACCCCAAGCGGCGTCCGTTCACGCAGGCGCCTATCGCTGCGTGGTGACCGGCGAGTGCGGCGCGGCTCTGGCGACCAGCCCGACCTTGCTGCATGTTCCGGGGTGGACGACGAATGACAATTTCGATCTGCCGTCAGACGCATCGGCCTGCCCCGGCGGCATGGCGGTGTTTGAAGCGGTCGCAAGCGGGTCGAATCTCAGCTATCAATGGCAGGCCCATACGGGCGCGGCGTTCCAGAGTCTTCAGAATGGTCCGAATGTGAGCGGCGCGCAATCATCGATCCTGGTTCTCACCGGCGTATCGGCACAGCAGGCCGGGCGGTATCACTGCGTCATCATCGGCCAATGTGGCCAGCCCCTGACGACGCGCGAGGCGCACCTTACTCTCACGAGCAACGCATGCGACTGCAATGCCAACGGCGTGGACGACGGAATTGATATTGCGAATGGCGTGAGCGCGGACTGCAACTCAAACGGCGTTCCGGATGAGTGCGAAATTCCAGCGGGTTCCGGCGCGCCGGGCGGACCCTTCCATTGTACCGTCGGCTGCACTTCCGACTGCAACGGGAACGGATTGCCGGATTCGTGTGACATCGCGGCGGGAATGAGCGCCGATTGCAATGCGAATGGCATTCCGGATGAATGCGAGACCGATGGTGGCGGCATGCCGGACTGTAACCAGAATGGCATCCCCGATGTGTGTGACATCGCCAATGGAACCAGCGAAGACTGCAATCGCAATGGCATTCCTGATGAGTGCGATCCGCCCTATATGGTGAGCGCCGGACCGGCGATGCAGGTTTGCGCCGGGCAGGCGACCGTTCAACTCGGCGGGGCGATTGTCGCCAGCGGCTCGACACCGCCTTACACCTACCAATGGCAGATTGTGTCGGGCCCCGGCGGCGCGTCGCTGATTTCGCCGACCGCGATGCGGCCGACGTTTCAGGCTTCGCAAACGGGAGTCTATGAAGTTCGGGTGACTGTGCGCGACTCGACCCAGCCGCCCTGCGTCAAGAGCGATACCACGATCGTGACGGTGTACGGCATGTCGGTCGATGCGGGACCGGATCGGTCGATCGGTTTCGGCGGATCGACAGCGCCTTTGACGCCGAGCGTGGGTGGGGCGGTTGGCACGGTGACATATCAATGGCAGGTAGAGCCCGGCGCGCCAAGCCTTTCGCCGGCGCAGTTCACGGGCGGCGGCGCGACGGCGTCATCGCCGACATTTACGCCGGCGCTGCCGGGACGGTATGTGCTGCGCGTGACTGCGATGGACTCGAACACGACGGCGGCCTGTTCGGTTTCGGATACGGTCACCGTTGATTCGGTGCTGATGACCCTCGGTGTGCCCGCTGACTTCTCGATGTGTGTGGCCGGCGTGTCCGCGCCGCTGGCGGTGTCCATCACGTCGCCGGGCGTGCCGCCTTATTCATACGCATGGCAGGTCGAATCCGGCAGTCCGAACGTGTCGCAGAGCCAGTTCGGCGGGGATGGTCCCTTGTCGTCTCGTCCGACATTCACTCCCGCGTCGGCGGGCGAGTATTCGCTTCGCGTGACAGTACGCGACTCCAGCACGCCGGTGTCCGAGGTCAGCCGGGTCATCCGGGTGTCGGCCGGTGCGATGAATCTGGCACTGCCGGCGGAGGTGACGACTTGCATTGGTTCCGGGGGCGTCAGGCTGCCGCGTCCGACGCTTGTCGGCGGGAATGCGCCCGTTTACTACAACTGGACGGTCGAATCGGATTCCCCCGGAACGATGACCGCCCGGTTCGCTGATGAGAACGCCTTCGATCCGTCGTGGCTGTTCATCCCCGAAGAGGCGGGGTCATACACGCTTCGACTGACCGCGACGGATTCGGCATCGCCCGCGTGTTCGACATCCGGCGTTCTGGCCGTGCGGGCTACGAAATTGAGCGTCGACGCCGGCGGTGATTTTGTCACCCCGGCATTTTCTCCATCGAAGCCACTGGGTCCGGCGTCCGCGACATCGGGTGGGGCGGCGATCCGCTACGAATGGCGCGTGCTGGCCGGTCCGTCGCTCGATGCCAGCCAGTTTAGTGACCCGACCCTGGCACACCCGGTATTCACGCCGGGAGACGTCGGCAGTTACGCGCTGCAGGTGACGGGAACGGATCCGGTTGGCGGATGCGCATCAAGTGACGTGGTCGCGATTGAGGCGATTGCGGCATCGCGTGCGATGCAGGTCAACATGGATGGACGCGTTTTCATGTCTCTGCGAATCGCGGAAGCCCACGAGGCCGCGGAGGTGCGTGTGGCGGGAGCGGCGCCTGGAGAGGGATTTGCCGGCAGTCTGAGGGATGCCGGCGGATCGGCCGATCGCTCGGGACTTCTGAGCGATGCATCGATCGATCGGCGGCTGACAATCGATTCCACGTCCAGGCGCGGGGACTTTGTGATGGTTGTGGGGATGCTCTTTGATCTGAAGGAACTCGCATCCGCGGATGCAATCGTTCGGGTTCATCAGTGGGACGGCGGCGCCGGGAAATGGCGACCGGCGGTGGATGGCGCGCCGGAGGCGGGTCCTTATCCACCCCGTCCGATGGCGGGGGATGTCGGTCGAGGCGGAGTCCAGTCCGTGTTGTCGCTCGGTGCGGACGTTCGCATGGCGTGGGTGGTGGTTGACCGTGCGGGAGAGTTTGCAATCGGCGTTTCGGAGGCGACGGCGGAACCCTTCCCGCCGGGCGGGCCGGCCGGTTCCCCAGCCCCTGGGCTGAATCCGGGTGGCGGGCTGAGTTTCGCGCCAGTGTGCGGCGGTGGGACGATGGCAGCATCCGGTATGCTGCTTCCGCTGATGTTGCTGAGTCGGGTTCGCTTTCGGCGACGCTGCTAAGTGCGGCTTAAAGGATGGATCTCGCAATGCGAGCCCGCGCTGACTATGCTATGCAAGTCATGCCTGATTCGCTTTTCAATGACAGTGCATCGATCTCGGCAGCGGAGCAAGCGGCTGAGCAAGAACTGCTCGAACGGCTTCGCGCCAACGACGCCGGCGCCTTCGAATCCATGATTCGACTGCATGGCGGACGCATGCTGGCTGTGGCGCGACGGCTGTTGAACAACGAGGATGATGCACGAGATGCGGTGCAGGAGGCCCTCGTTTCGGCTTTTCGGTCGATCGGTGGATTTGCCGGGGCCTCGCGTCTGTCCACCTGGCTGCATCGCATCGCTGTGAACTCGTCATTGATGAAACTGCGCACCCGGCGGCGACAGGGTGAGGTGTCGATTGAATCTCTCCTGCCGGCTTATCAGGACGATGGACACCGATCGGCGCCGGTTGCGGAATGGACTCAGACGGCGGAGGATGTCGCTCGTAGCCGTGAGACTCGGGCGATCGTGCGTGACTGCATATCCAAATTGCCGGAAAACTACCGTATCGTTTTGATGCTCCGGGACATCGAAGAATTGTCAACGCGCGAGGCCGCGGAAATGCTGGGAATTGAAGAGAGCGCTCTCAAGGTGCGACTGCATCGGGCGCGTCTGGCGTTGCGTACGCTTCTGGATGAGCGCTTTCGAGGAAACGAGGCATGATGTCGTGTCGAGAAATGACTGAGTTCCTCTCGGACTATCTGTCCGGCGAACTCGATGCGCCGACTCGCCGTCGCTTCGAGGAGCACATTTCGCAATGCCCGCCTTGCGTCGTGTACCTGAAGACCTACGAGGAGTCGGTTCGCATGGGCCGCGCGGCGATGACCGAGCCGTGCGATGAGATTCCACCTGAGATGGTGCGGGCGATTCTGTCCGCGATGAAACCGAAGGACTGAACGGACACAGAGCGCATTGCGGGCATCGCCGGCGTGATGTTGGTGATGCAGACGGGTTCTCTGAGCATGCGCTGACCGTGTCGAATTGAAGCGGCTGTCTGACTACTCTCGCGGAATGAGTGATTAGCGCGGATGGGTGGGTCGTGGTCGGACCGACCCTGCGCCATCGAGCTGTTTCGGGATGACTGATCAGGACTTGCTCCGCCTCCTGCCGTGATCGGGTTCGGAATCGCATCAGCGGACACGAAGTGGATTCCCGGTACTTCGGGTGTTCCGAACAGAGTTCTCCGTTCGTTTAACCGATTTGTCCCAAGCGAGCGAAGCTCTCGATGCGATTGCTCCCGCGCATCCGGCGACTGGGGATCACACTTAATGCCTTCCTCGGCCCGGAAGGCTCCTTTGATTTGAAGTGTGGATTTTTCGAATCGCCCGATCATGCCTATTTCTTGTGGGCCGTTCGCAATCGTGATAAGCTGAGTTATTGATCAGGTTCGAATTGGGGATTGTTGCATTCGGCTTCGCTCCGGAAGGGTGCGAAAGCAGGTCCGCAGACTGCCGGACACGGGATGCGCGGTCGGTTGGGACGCTCCGGCATTGATGTAAGAAAAGCAGGACACAGCATGAAATTCTGCCAGTTTTACCACTCAGAATCCGAACGTGCGGCGGACTTGCGGCAGCGCGTGCCCGTGCATGCCCGGCTGGGTGTGCTGATCGGCGATCGGATTGTCGATGTGACGGATCGGGCGCGAAAACACCACGATATCCACGATCCGCAGTTTGCCGGGGTTCTCACGGCTGCTGTCGCCGGGCTGCCGGAGTGGGCGGCATTCCGCAAAGACATCGCCATGATGAACGCCGAGGGCGGGGTCGATCCGGCGGCGGTGTTCTTTGGTCCTTGCGTACTCCGCCCGTCGCAGTATCTGGACTTTTATGCCTTCGAACAGCACGTCATGACGATGCGCAAGCAGCGGGGGCTGGATTTCATTGTGCCCGAGTGGTACGAGATTCCGGCTTATTACAATTCCAACGCGACAAGCTTTATCGGCCACGGCATGACTGCTTACTTCCCGCATGGCGAAGAGCGAATGGACTTCGAATGTGAGATGGCGTGCGTCATCGGCCGATCGATTCGCAATGCGACGATCGAGTCGGCTCGTGACGCAATTGTGGGTTACACGATTCTCAACGACCTGTCCGCGCGGGGAAGGCAGACCAAGGCGATGCCGATCAACATGGGGCCTGCGCCAGGCAAGGACTTTGCCAGCGCGCTGGGGCCTTACCTGGTGACGAAGGACGAGATCAAGGACCTCGACGCAGTCGGCATGCGTGCGTACGTGAATGGCGAGCAATGGACCGACGGCCGATACGGCACTGTGAAGCACCGCTTCGAGTCGATGGTTGCGTTCGCCAGCGCGTCGAGGACGCTGTTCCCCGGCGATATTCTAGGGAGCGGCACGGTAGGGGGCGGCTGCGGCGCGGAACTGAAGAAGTTCCTCAGGCCGGGCGACGTCGTACGCATGGAGTTTGACGGTCTGGGCGCGTTGGACAATCGCGTGGAGATTGACTCTGGCGCGGGCGAAGTCGCGCGTTGAGCTGAAATGGATCCTCTCATGGACGTGGCGCATGTGGCGATGAACGGGCACGGGCGGAGAGGTTTGTACCTGGAACGCTCGCTTTTCGCTGCCTTGCTGCTGTGCCTTGCCGCGGACAAAACAACCGCGGACGTGCTGAACATGCCGCCTGGTCTGACGAGCGTGGAATTCGTGCATGTCGGTCACGCGGGTAATCCGAGCAGGCTCTCCGGGGCCGGCGCGGGGGGCTCCGGTTCGGACGCGGTGGTCGGCGGCGTGGATTACGAATTCCGAATGGGTACATTTGAAGTGACGGCCGCGCAGTACACCGAGTTTCTGAACGCGGTCGCGTCCACGAGTGCATACGGTCTCTACGTCGAAAACATGGGGAGCCTCGGAGGAAGCAGATCTCCGCGAATCATCCGAAGTGGCGTTCCGGGGAGCTTTTCCTATTCGGTCGCGCCAGATTATGCGAATCGGCCCGTCGTCTTCGTTTCGTGGTTGAATGCGGCACGATTCGCCAACTGGCTCACGAATGGTCAGCCTTCCGGACTTCCGAGCGCAGAGACGACCGAGGATGGGTCCTATGACCTGACCGGTGTCAACGGCATCGATGGTTTCGCCATCGCCATGGCCGTAACGCGGCGCCCGGGTGCGAAATTCGTGATTCCGTCTGAGGACGAGTGGTACAAAGCGGCATATCACGCGAACAACGGCGTTACGGGTGATTTCTGGGATTATCCGACGCGGTCGAACACGATGCCTGGCAACGGACTGTTCAGTCCCGACACAGGCAACAGCGCGAACTACTTTAACGGAGCATCGGGTGGATTTACTCTTGGTAGCCCGTACTACCGTTCCGAAGTGGGCGAATTCGAGAACTCGGGCAGTGCGTACGGCACATTCGACCAGGGGGGTAATGTGGCCGAATGGAACGAATCGGTTTATCAGCATCCGCAGGTCGGCCCACTTAGGGGAATTCGCGGCGGGTCATATTGGTCCGATGGTCCCATCATGCAGGCGGCGTGGCGAAATGGATTGGGCCCTGGGAATACGCTTGACACGGTCGGGTTTCGCATGGCATGGGTACCGGAGCCTGGGGCGATCGCGCTGTTGGTTGTCGCGGGCGCGCTGCTGCACTTTCGAACGTCCCGGCGGCGTTGACTCGATCGCGGTGCCATCGAGTCAATCCGGGAAAAACCACCATGAGTTTGTTCCCGCGATGCGATCGGCATTGGGGGATGCCGTCCTCACTTCGGAATCAAGCCGGCTGATTCGGATCCGCTTTCGAACGGGTCGACAGCAATAACACTGCATGTTTTGCGCGTCCGGCATTTATGTATTGCGGGATCGTCTCAACCCCTGCCAATTTATGCCTTCGGCTTTCCATGCCTTTCGAGTTCGGCGTCAGCAGTGCTCAGGATTCTCGACCTCGGCTGAACGTCAGTTGGCAGCAGGGCGTAAGTTCCTTACCATCGCTCGAACGACGGGATGTGGCCCCGGGGGTATCAGGGCAGGCCGCGGAATGAAAAGTCGTGTCACGGAGCTGGTTCTTGAGTCCGCGGATTCGCATGTTGCTCTTTACGCTGCTCGCACCGCTGTCGGTGCCGGCTTATGTGCTCTTCCTCGCGGGTTCCAACCTCGTCGGCGCCGCCTACTACATCGTCGTCGAAGCGACTGTCGCCAGAATTCTTGGCCGGCCGATCACCGTTTCGCCGTGGCTTGCGTTGGTCCTGTCACCCGTGGTGCTCGCGCTGGCGCCCGTAGCCGCGGCGGGCCATTTTTTGCTCGCGCTGGTGCGTGGGGCCAGTCGCTGCCTTGGCGCGATCGGTAATTGGCAGTCAGGGCTGACTTCACGCGTTCCATCGATGGCTTTCGGACTCGTGTGGGTGCTTGTCGCATTCTGGTCGTCGATGGCGTGCCTCAATGCGGCGATGTCGATGGCCTGGATCGGCCAAGGCATCTCGAACGAAACGCGGCGACAATTCGTCGATGCCATTCGCAGGGGCCTCACGCTCGGCGAGTTGCCCGAATCGATGCAGGAGCGTCGACGCCTGATCATTTCAGAAATCGATGCAAATCGTGAGGCGTTGAGCGGTGACTGGGATTATTTCGTCTCGGCCATGCGCGACGATGAGGTTTCTTTCCATCGGCTGCCCTCACAGACCTTGATGCGAAAGGTCGCCGGCCTTCCGTGGTATTTCGTACCGAAGGAGCTTTCGACAGATGGTCTGGATCACAGCGTGCTCATGCTGGGTCCGCTGCTGCTGGTGTGGATGCTGCTGATTCGCTGGCCGGGAATGCACGCCGTCGCGAAGTTTCGGTGGTTTCCGATCGGAATGTATCTGATCCGCGTGGTCGGGGCGTTTGTTGCGATTTATGGGCTTGCCGCGTGGGTTCCGCTTGCTGTCGGCAATTCACTCTGGAAAAACGTTCCCGAATTGACCGGTGTGTCGTGGCTGGCCAGCCCGCTTGCGTGGCTTGGGTACGACCACTTCGAATGGGCGCAGCCGGAGTGGTATCTGTTCAACGCGGGCGTGTGGCTCGTGATTCTCGGTATTGTGGCGTTCATCTGGTGGACGGCGTGGCGCATCAGTCCATTTCTCGGATGGCCGCGATACTACGTTGCGTTTCTGGCGTCGAGACTGCTGCAGCGCAAGCGCATCGCGTTTTTCTCTGTGGGTGCGGTGACGCTCTGCGTTGCGATGATGATCATCGTCATCAGCGTCATGGGCGGATTCGTTGACAGCATCCGCGACCGCGCGGACGGACTTCTGGGCGACCTCGTGATGGACGGCGGGCTACAGGGATTTCCGTATTACGCGGAGTTCATCGAAGAAGCCAAGAAGCTGCGGGATCCGAAGTCCGGCGAGTTGATCGTCGAAGAAGCGACGCCGCTCATCATCTCATACGGAATTCTTCAGTTTCCTGCGACGAAATTCACCAAGGCCGTTCAGATTCTCGGCATTCGCCTTCCTGAGTTTGTCAAGGTCAACGATTTCGGCAAAGACCTTTTTTATAACAACCGTTATGGCGATACGCGGCTGGACATTGAGCAGGGGCAGCCGATGTGGGGGTTTGACGAACAGCGCCGCGTTGCGCTGCCGGGTGATATGGATCGCTGGTATCGCGAGAAGTGGTTGCCTTCGCTTTCGCCGGAAAAGCGAGCGGAAGAGCAACTGCTTTACCCTCGCGATGGAGGCCGGCTGATCGGACCGGGTGTGTTCGATGTGTCATCGAGTGAGAATCTGAAACCCGGGTACGAAGGCTCGCCTTATCCGGGTGCAATCATTGGTCGAGATATTCTGTTCAAGCGGTTTCCATCCGGCGATTACGAGCGTCTGTCAAATTATCCAAGGGGGGAGCCGTGTCTGCTGACGGTCATTCCGATGACGCGTGGCGGCCAGATCGTTCAGCAGGCGCCGCCTCAGCCGGCATTTCGATATGTGGACGATTCGAAGACGGGAATTCACGACATAGACTCCAAAAATGTATACGTGGATTTCGACCGCCTACAGGCTTTATTGAAGATGGGCCCCCAGGAGCGGGAGGAGGGCGGCTTCACCAGTCCGCGATGCACCCAGGTTCAAGTCAAGCTAAAGGAACAGTTTGCCAAGCCTCGATCGGAACTGCTGGAGAAGAAGCGGCAGGTCGCACAGTGTTGGACGCGTGTCACCGCGAACACACCGATGGACCCGTTCGAAGCGCGCATGGTTCGCAATACGGGTATCTCGACATGGGAGGAAATGCAGGCAAGCTTCATCGCAGCGATCGAGAAAGAAAAGTTTCTGGTGCTGATCATGTTTGGTGTGATCAGCATCGTTGCCGTGCTGCTGATACTCTGCATCTTCTACATGATCGTTCAGGAAAAAACGCGCGACGTCGGCATCATCAAGAGCGTCGGCGCGAGCACGGAGGGCGTGGTGGCGGTCTTCCTGGTGTATGGCGCTGCCATCGGGCTCGTGGGTGCAATACTCGGATCACTGTTGGGCACGACGTTTGTTGAAAATATCAACGAGGTTCAGGACTGGCTCGCGAGGATTAATCCGGCCTGGCGCGTATGGAGTCCTGAGACTTACTCATTTGACAAGATTCCGAGCCACTGGAAATGGGATGAGGTGCTGGCCATCAGTGCATTGGCGATCGGCGCGTCGGTGCTTGGCGCGGCCTTCCCCGCGATGCGGGCAGGGCGCACGTGGCCCGTGGAAGCGCTGCGATACGAGTAGAGATTTGATTCGAGGCCGACACGTGTTGCATCGGTTCTCAGGGGGGTGTCTGGATGGTGAAATATGCTTCGCGCTGAGGGCATTCACAAAACCTACATCCTCGGCAGATCGCTCCTGCCGGTGCTTCGCGGTGTATCGGTTGAGATACAGCGTGGCGAGTTCGTCTCCATCACCGGCGCGAGCGGTGGCGGCAAGAGCACGCTGCTTCATGTGATGAGCGGCCTGGACGTGCCGCAGCGTGGGCAGGTGTATTTCGAAGGTGTCGAATTGTTCGAGCCGGAAGGCGCTCGACGAATACCCGAAGGGCGCGAGGGCACGTTTGTCGAGGCGGCTCTATCCGTCGGTGGCGCTTCGGTTGCTCCGGCACGTCGGCAGGGAGAACGGAGAGCCGGATCCACAGGAGGATCAGGCCTGAAATCCATTTCCGGTGCGTCAGACTATCGCATGATCGAGAGCCGGCGAAACCGGATGCGAAACGAATCGTTTGGGTTCGTTTTTCAGTTCTATCACCTGCTTCCGGAATTCGACGTGCTCGAAAATGTCTTGCTGCCCGCAATGGTCGGCCGTTCGGCGGGCCAATGGCTCGGTGGTCGCGCTTCGCTGGGGCAGCGTGCGAAGGATCTTCTGGCGCGTGTCGGACTGAGCGATCGGATGCGTCATCGCCCGAATGAACTGTCAGGCGGCGAGCGGCAGCGCGTTGCGATTGCGCGGGCGCTTGTGAATCAGCCGGCGATGCTCTTTGCCGACGAACCGACTGGCAATCTTGACAGCCGCACGGGGCGAGATATCTTTAACCTGCTGAAAGAGTTAAATCGAGCCGGCCAGACGATCGTCATGGTCACGCACGACCGGGAACTGGCGACCGAGGCGGATCGCACGGTCCACCTCGTTGACGGTCGGCTCGAATCGTGAATTTCGCGTTGGTCCGCGAATCTGTCGCGGTGAGTCACTCCGGCGCGAACCCCGTTTGCTTCAGAAGCGATACGGAAAGAGCGGCCGGGCCGCGTATGGCGGGAAAGTTATTTATCCGCGCTGCGGCACTTGTCGAAAGCCGCGGCCATGCCTGACAATGGGCTACAGCCACCAGAAGAGGAGATCAAGCCATGGCGACAAATGAATATTTGCCGGACCCGAACTTGAAGATCTGGCTCGATGGCAAGCTTGTGCCGACAGCCGAGGCGAACATCAACGTGTTCAGCCACGGTCTGCTCTATGGTGACGGCGTGTTTGAGGGCATTCGCGTTTACAACGGACGCATCTTTGAGTGCACCGCGCACATGGATCGTTTCATGGATTGCCTCAAGGCCATTCGCCTTGAGATTCCGTACACGCGCCAGCAGATCATCGACGCGATGCTCGAGACCATCAAGGTGAACAACGCGACCGACGGATATATCCGGCTTGTGGCCGCGCGCGGCGTCGGCACACTTGGGATTCACCCGCTGCGCGTGGGGCCCGCCAATGTGTTCATCATCGTTGGGAAGATTCAGATGTTCGATCCCGCGATGTACGAAGTCGGCATGAAGATTGTGACTGCCTCCACGATTCGCAACCACCCCAATGCGCTGTCTCCCCGCATCAAGAGCTTGAATTACCTGAACAACATCATGGCGAAGTTTGAAGCGATCGACGCCAATGTGCTCGAGGCCGTCATGTTGAATCATGAGGGCTACGTCGCCGAATGCACGGGCGACAATCTGTTCATCGTGAAGCGCGGGGTTGTTCGGACGCCCGCGGCTCACTGCGGACTTCTGGAAGGCGTCACCCGGCGGCTGATTCTGCACTTCGCCAAGAAGCGCGGGCTGTGTACGGATGAGACGACGCTGACGAGGCAGGACCTCTACTACGCGGACGAGATGTTCATCACCGGCACGGGTGCCGAAGTGTGCCCCGTCACCGAAATCGATAAGCGCCCGGTCGGCGACGGGAAGCCGGGTCCAATCACGAAGCAGCTCATCGCCGATTTCCGTGAACATACACGGTCCAAAGATGAGATCTTTTCGGGTGGGGTGCGTTGACGTGGTGGCCGTCGGCGTCGCCAGGGTTCCCGTGCAGTTTTTCAGTCAACCGCCGGGCCGGTTCCATGCAGTGCGATCGCCAACGCCGGATGGCCTCGGCATGGGCTGAGGCATCGCGCGGAGGTCGTTGGACAGGCACATCCGGACAAGATCCGCGAGTGAGTTCGCCTCCATTTTGTCCATCACGCGGGCACGATGAACCTCAACAGTCTTCGGACTCAGGCCCAGTCTTGCAGCGATCGCCTTGTTTGCGAGTCCCGCCGCGACAAGCCACATCACGTCATTCTCACGGGGTGACAGCCGGTGCATTCGTTCCCGGATGACGCTCCGCGTTCGCTCGGCGTCAATGAAAGCACGCGACGACTCGAGCGAGGACTCAATTCGTTCGAGAAGTAATTTGTCATCAAACGGCTTCTCAATGAAATCGATCGCGCCATGGCGCATCGCCCGGACCGCGATGGGGACGTCCCCGTGTCCGCTGATAAAGACGATGGGTAGGCAGATTCCCTCAGAATTCAGGCGCTCCTGCAATTCAATACCGCTGAGTCCGGGCATTCGCACGTCGAGCACCAGGCACGACGGACGATCGGGTTGATAGGCCTCAAGGAATGCCTGTCCGCTTCCGAATGCGGCGAACGGCAACGACACGGACTCGAGTAGCCAGCAGATCGACGATCGAACGGCCGGATCATCATCGACAACGTATACGATGGCGTCGGAACGGCTCACGGCAGCTTCGGAGTCAGCGGACGGCGTCATTTTGAGGAGTCCGGATTCTTTGAATGTCGGGATACTGTCGCTCAGGGGTTACCTGTTTTGTTGCGCATCGGCGAGTGCAATTTGCCTGATGCCCTTATATTACCTGAATCGAGGCCTTCCCATAAGAAAATTATAGCGGGCTATTCGGACCGGCCTCTCGTAAGTCATCCATGCGGGTTCAATTGCCAAAATGGCGGGGCGGACGCTGGAAATGTGGGTCAACAACGGAGGGCAACCAGATGGTTCGCACACGGCGCGTGAAGGACCGGCGACGGCTCAGGTTTGAGACGGTCGACGATTGCATCGCGGAAATCGATCGAATCGTCGTTGCCGATTCGCGTGGCACACTTCGAAAACTTGGGAATTGGTCACCAGGGCAGGCGTTCGGCCATCTGGCATCCTGGATCGAGTACGGCTGGACAGGTTATCCGCCAATGAGGAAGCCGCCGATTGTGGTCAGGTGGCTGGTACCAATCGTTGCGCGGCGCTTTGCCCGGCGTGGATTGCCGGTCGGAGTTCACATTCCTGGCGTGAAGGGTGGGACATACGGCATGGAGGAGCTGGAGACGTCGGTTGGGGCGGAACGACTTAAGATGGCCCTTGTTCGTCTGAAGGCTGGAGAAGAGGCGAGGTATCAAAGCGTTGTCATCGGTCCGTTGACGATGGACGAGCGCATTCAACTCAACCTGCGACACGCCGAATTGCATCTGAGCTTTCTCGTTCCATCCTGAGGAATACTCGGGCTGGGAAATCTTTCGCCAGGCCGATGGCGGGAGCGGCCGCGCGTTGAGCGGGAACGGGTCGAGGTGATGACTCGTCAATCTTGAAAGGAAAGGCACATGGAACAACCGCAGGAAGAATCCACCGCTGGCCGAATTTCGGTGTTATTCGGATCGGTGATTGAGCACCTGATCGGCCTTGCGCGAACGGATTCGCGATTGGCCGAACTGCTCGATGAACTGGGCCGGGGGCTTATTCATGTCGCGGCTGCGGCTCGGTCGGCAACATCGCAAGTCGAGAGCGAGGGGCGCTCCGGCGCGGATGACAACAGAACGGCTGTGCGCGCGGAGGCGCCTGCGTGGGACATCGGCGACGAGTCGGACGATTGGTCGTCTCGAGCCGAGCGTAATTCAGCGCTGGCGGAATTGCCGCCGATCACGTTCGGGTCCGCGACGAATCTGGCCGCCGCGACGCCTCGCCAGGACACCCGATCGCCGGGAGCCGGCGAAGTTCTGCCTGATCTGAATCTGATCGAGAAGCGTTGCCGTATAAAGGCTCAGGGTTGCCGTTGGCAGGTGAAGCGCACGCGGCTGCTCGGGCAGGGCGCGAATTTTCAGACTGAAATACTGCCGCTTGACGATGAGATTATCCAGCGTGCAAGAGAAGTGCCTGATTGCTATCTGTGGATGTGCAACCCGAATGCGGCGATGCCCGAAGACCCTGCGCATTACGATGATCTTGCTGACTGCTTCGACCTGGTGGGCGATGCGGCGGCGCTGTTGCGGATGGTTGAGAACGGTTCCGACGAAAGCGAGGGTGATCTTGAGAAGGCGATGGATCTCGCCGCGGAAGCGCAGTCCATGCTGCGTGGGATGCTTCAGGAATCAATTTTCCAACGCGATTCGGACCAGTTGAAAATGTTCAACTGGCTTCGCCTTAAGGCATGGAAAGCACGGATACTGATCAATCGATACATGCGGCTGGATGATACTGCGGACCCGACTTCGTTGAACGATTTGAGGGAACGTTTGCGCACAGCTGACGAGGAACTGACCCGGCGCCGCGAGCGGCAAAAGTCGCGACGCGAGGACTTCAACAAGATTCGATATCACCTCAAGCAGGTCGAGCAACGCAGCGATCAAGACCACGATAACGACTGGAAGACAATCTCCGAAACAGTCGATCGCATGGTGAACGATGGATTAGCTGCAAGCAGTGTCGAACTTCGCGATCTGCTCCTGCCATTTGTCGACACCATGCCGGACGCGGTCGCCGAGCATCCGGCCATGCAGCGCGTGCTGACGGAGATCGACCGATACATCGCTTCGCGGCGACCAAGCGGGGAGGTGGTCCAGCGCGAACCACCGACGGAAGCGATCATGCGCGTGGCAAGCCTTCTATCCGGCAAATCGATCCTGCTGATCGGAGGTGAGATGCGGCCTCACTCCAAACAGGCGATCGAAACGGCGTTTGGACTGCGGGAGCTGATCTGGATGAAGACGCGGGAGCACAATACGCGCGTTGACTTCGATCCCGACGTGTCGCGGCCGGATGTCGCCGTGGTCATTCTGGCGATCCGTTGGTCGCGGCATAGTTATGCCGATGTTGAAATCTCATGCAAGAAATACGAAAAGCCCCTGGTCCGGCTGCCCGCGGGTTACAATCCAAGGCAGGTGGCTGAATCGATTCTGGAACAGTGCAGTAATCGCCTCGAATCGGATTGATGCGACAGGCTAAAAGGCATGGGACTTGCTGGGAATGCGTTTCTGCCAGTCGCGGTCGGCCGGATGAATTCAGTACGGTCGGGGCCGCGCCGTTTGTGCGCGGCATCGCGCGAGCGAGGGAACTGTTCATCGGAGTGCGAAGCGGTGTATCCCTGCAATCAAACCACGGAAAACGAACCATGAAAACCATCATCGAGCCGTTCCGGATCAAGTCGGTCGAGCCGATTCGTATGACCACGCGGGAAAAGCGCGAGCGGATTCTGCGAGAAGCCGCGTTCAATCTGTTTCTGGTGCGGGCCGAGGATGTCATCATCGATTTGTTGACTGACAGCGGCACGGGAGCGATGTCGTCCGAGCAGTGGGCTGGGATCATGCGAGGTGACGAATCGTATGCCGGCGCTTCGAGCTTCTATCGATTTCAGGATCGCATCAGTGAACTGACCGGATTTCAGCATGTGCTGCCCACGCACCAGGGCCGCGCGAGCGAGCGCATTCTATTTGAATTGGTCGGCGGCCCCGGCAAGATTGTGCCGAACAACGCGCATTTCGACACGACACGCGCGAATGTCGAGCATTCCGGCGCAAGAGCGATCGACTTGCCGATTCCGGAGGCGGCCGACCCATCGAATCGGCACCCTTTCAAGGGCAACATGAACATCGAGGCGCTTGAGAAGCTGATCGGCGAAGTTGGTGTAGAGAATATCCCGATCGTGATGGTGACCATCACGAACAACAGCGGCGGGGGGCAGCCCGTCAGCATGGAGAACCTGCGCGCCGTCCGCGCGGTTTGCGATCGGCATAAACTGCCGCTCTTCCTTGATGCCTGCCGCTTTGCGGAAAATGCCTACCTCATCAAGCGACGCGAGCCGGCGATGGCTGATCGATCGATCCTGGAAATCGTTCGAGAGACCTTCGAACTGGCCGACGGTGCAACGATCAGTGCCAAAAAGGATGGTCTTGTGAACATCGGCGGTCTCTTGTTGCTGCGTGACGAGGCGCTGCTGTACAAGGCGAGCAACCTGTTGATTCTCACGGAAGGCTTCATCACGTACGGCGGGCTGGCGGGGCGCGATCTGGAGGCCATGGCGCAGGGATTCGAGGAGGTCGTCCATGAAGACTATCTCGCATATCGAATCCGTAGCGTGGAGTACCTGGGTGAGAAACTCATGGCGGCCGGCATTCCGATCATGCAGCCTCCGGGCGGTCACGCAATCTACATCGATGCGGCCGAGTTGTGTCCGCACATTCCCGCGTCGCAGTTTCCGGGTCAGGCTGTGGTTTGCGGATTATACCGCATCGGGGGCATCCGATCCGTGGAGATCGGATCGGTCATGTTCGGGGCCGCGACGCCCGGCGGTTCGGCCATATCATCTGCAAACGCGAAGCCACGTCTTGAACTGGTTCGATTGGCGATGCCGCGGCGGGTATATACTCAGAGCCACATCGACTACGTGATCGAGGCTGCCGCGGAGTTGGCATCGCGCCGAAATGAACTGCGTGGACTGCGAATGATCCATGAGCCGCCGGTGCTTCGCCACTTTACGGCCCGATTCGACGAGATTTGATTCGCCGGGCACGCGGCTCCGCGGGATCGTGGAGATGAACTGCGTGCGGCGCACGGATCCGTCGGCTCGTCATGCATCACACCGAAATCGCCTAGTTGAACTCGAGCAGAACCTGCCGTGCGGATTTCGCCAGTGCGATGACAGCCGGGTGATCGATTTTTCGCTTCATCGTGATGGCAAAAAACTGTTCGCGAATGGCCTCGATGCGGCCGATCACACCGACTTCATACTGCTTGCAGATTTCGCGTTCGATGGCGGTGGGGCCCGCGAAGCAACCGAGTCCCTGCTGGCCGAAGACCTTGGTTAGTGCGCTGTCTTCGAACTCGCCGGCGATGATCGGGCGGATTCGACTGGTTTCGAACCAGCGATCGAGCGCGCGGCGGAGGCTGTTGTTGGGCGTGGGCAGCAGCCAGGGTGCTCCGTCGAGGGACGTTGGAAACGAACGGCGCAGCTTTCGCGCCAGGCCTTTGGCTGCAAAGACCGTCACGCCGCATTCGCCGAGAAGGTGATTGAATCCCTTGATGCTGATGCTTGTGGGAATCGGCGCGTCGGAAATTACGATGTCGAGTTCGTGGAGTGTGAGCTGCGCCAGCAGATGGTCGAGCTTTCCTTCGTAGCATATCAGACGAATCGCATCGACGGACAGCGCCGGCACTAGAAGCCGATGGGCGATCAGCTTGGGGACGACATCGACAATTCCCACCTGTAATCGAAGTGGCGCGCCGATCGGGCGGCCGCGCACCGTGTCCATCATTTCCTTTCCGATCGTGAAGATATCGTCGGCATACTGGAAGACGATTCGCCCGATCTCGGTGAGTTGCAGACGACGGCCGATCCGCTCGAACAACTCGACGCCGAGCGAACGTTCAAGCGTGTGAATCTGGGTGGAAAGGGTGGGTTGTGCGAGGTGAAGCTGTTTGGCCGCGGCCGCGAGCGAGCCTTCTTTGGCAACCGTCCAGAAATACAGCAGGTGATGATAATTGAGCCAGTCCATGTCTGAACAATAGTTCCAAAAATCCAATGTTTCAACTTCAAAGTTTCTATTTGTCCTATCAAATGCCGGATTCTAAAGTAACGCCATGAAAGCGGTTGGCGCCTGGTGAGGTCATCGTCATGCAACTGCGGATCACCGGCATGAGCGGGAATGTGCCCGCAGCTACGCGCGAATTCGTGAAGCGCCGCGTCGCATTCGCGATTGCGCGGTTCGAAAATCGCATCGCTCGCGTCTCGGTCCGCCTCGACGATTCCAGTGGTCCCCGAATGGGACTCGACAAGCGATGTCGGATTCGCGCATGGCTTCAACCTTCGGGGCAGATCGTTGCCGAGGTGTTCGACAGCAAGGTTGACTCGGCGGTCGCCCGAGCGGCCGATCGACTGGAGCGCGGATTGCGCAGGGAACTGGAGCACCGACACCGCGACTGATTCCGGTCTGTTCGAAGATTGATCCCAGAGGTGTTTTGAAATGAGTTCAGTGGTGACAGCGACTGCGACTACATCCGATTCGCACGCGCATGCATCCGTCGGGCCGATTCGAAGGCTGCTTGTGCTTTTCGCATCAGATCGCGGCGACATCGTTCTCGTCATCGTGTTTTCGATAGCCGTCGGCATCCTCATGCTGGCGACGCCGGTGACGGTTCAGGCGCTCGTCAATTTCGTTTCATTTGGCGGACTACTTCAGCCGCTCGTGGTGCTCGGCATTCTTCTTTTCGGGTTTCTGGCGCTGGCCGGCGCGATTCGCACGATCCAGGCCTACGTCATCGAAATCCTTCAAAGGCGTCTGTTTGTTCGAGTCGTCGCGGATCTGGCGGACCGTCTTCCGAGGGTGACGGCCGAGTGTTACGACCGGCAAAACGGTCCGGAACTGGTCAATCGTTTTTTTGACGTCGTCACGGTGCAGAAAGTGGCGGCGATGCTCCTTCTTGATGGAGCGACCGTGCTGCTTCAGGCGTTTGTCGGATTGCTGGTGCTCGCCTTTTACCATCCGTTTCTGCTCGCATTTGACGTGGTTCTTGTGCTTTCGATCGGATTCGTGGTGTTTGTGCTCGGGCGCGGTGCGATCCGTACATCGATTCAGGAATCTCGGGCGAAGTATGCCGTCGCCGCAGCGCTCGAGGAGCTGGCGCGTTATCCGCTTGTTTTCAAACTCGCCGGCGCCGCGGATTTTGCGAGGAGGCGGGCCGACGCATTGGCGGTGCACTATGTTCAGACCCGCAGCAGTCATTTTTCAGTCGTATTGCGGCAGACTATCGGCTTCACGACGTTGCAGGTGATTGCGGCCACGGCGTTGCTTTCCATTGGCGGCGGTCTCGTACTCGAGGGCCAACTCACCCTCGGCCAACTGGTCGCGGCTGAACTGATCGTGACCAGCATCCTGGCGACTTTTTCCAAGCTCGGCAAGCAGCTTGAAAACGTGTATGACCTGCTGGCGGCGGTCGACAAGCTCGGACACCTGATGGACCTTCCGCTGGAGCGTGCCGATGGGATGGCAGAACAGAGCCGTACGGACGCACCGGGGTTGAGGATCATCGGCGCGTCCTTTGCCTTCGAGGAGCAGAAGCCGGTCTTCACTAATTTCAATCTTGACGTGGGGCCAAGCGATAGAATCTGCGTTGTCGGCCGTCATGGATCCGGTAAGAGCGTCCTGGCGGATCTGCTGTTCGGCCTTCGCCGTCCGACGAAGGGTCGAATCGAGCTCAACGGCTTTGACGTGCGCGAACTCAGTCTGAAGATCCTGCGCGAGCATGTGGCGCTCGTGCGGGATGTTGAGACCATCGAGGGAACCGTTGAAGACAATGTACGCATGGGCAGAGAGGGTGTGACGGCGGAGGACATCCGCGATGCTCTGAACGAAGTCGGACTGCTTGATGAAATTCGGGCACTGCCCGACGGCCTGCTGACGCTGCTGACATCCACCGGCAAGCCGCTTTCGTCCGGGCAGACGAAGCGGCTGATGGTTGCGCGTGCGATGGTCGGACGGCCCAAGGTGCTGATCCTCGACGATGTATTGGATGATCTCGATCCGGATGCGCGGGATAGCGTTCTGGCGGCAGTGGTTCGGCCTGAACGAAAATGGGCGGTCATCATTCTGGGACGCCATGATTTCACCAGTCTTGGCGTGGAACGTGTCGTTTTTCTCGACAAGGCAAATCCGCCTTCTGTCCAAGGTCAACTTGCCGGCAGTCCCGGCTGATCGGAGCGAGACAGCAGAAACCATGCATCAGACAGACAGCCACATTCCGCTTCAGACCGGCTCAGCCTCCTTTTCCGCTCTGGAAATCGTTGGCAGGCCGCATTGGGTTGGAGTCGCCGCGCGCGTCGGCGTTGTTGTGTTTCTTGCGCTGCCCGTGGCGCTGCTCTTCGTGCCGTGGCAGCAGAATTTCAAGGGTGTGGGGCGCGTGATCGCCTTTGCACCGCTGGAGCGTCCACAGCCGATCGACGCTCCGATTGCGGGCCGTGTGGTGAAATGGTGGGTGCAGGAGGGATCATCCGTATCCGCCGGAGATCCGCTTGTTGAAATATCGGATATCGATCCGAACCTGATCGATCGACTGAATCAGCAGCGCAGCGCGCTGCAAGGTAAATATGAAGCAAGCATGGACAAATCGATTGCGTATGAACAGCAGGTCGCCAATCTCGAAACGACGCGGGATCTGGCGGTGGCAGCTGCTTCGTTCCGGCTCGACATGGCTCGAGAAAAAGTGAAGTCGGCCACTGCGTCGCTCGATGCGGCGAAAGCCTCGTTGAAGGCGGCCGATGCGCAGTTGATCCGCAATCGGAACCTGCTGGCCGACGGACTGGTTTCTCAAAGAGAGTTCGAAGTTGCCGAGCGCGATTTCGAGATGGCGCGTACTTCGGTGGACAGCGCGGCGGCGTCGCTGAAGGCGTCGATCAATGAAGAGCAGGCTGTTGAAGCCGAACTCAACCGGGTTCGTGCGGAATCGAATTCGAAGATCGACTCCGCCCGCGCGACTTACAACGAGGCTCGGGGGCAGGTTCAGGAGGCACTCGCCAGTCTGGCGAAGTTGGAAGTGGATTTATCCCGCCAGCAGTCGCAGTATGTGACCGCTCCGAGAGACGGCATCGTGTTTCGCGTGGTGGGCGGCCAGACCGGTGAATTCGTAAAAGCGGGTGATTCACTGCTGATGCTGGTTCCCAGTTCGGTGGATCGGTCGGTGGAGCTTTGGATTGACGGGAACGACGCACCGCTGGTGAGCGAAGGTGCGCCGGTGCGACTCCAGTTCGAAGGATGGCCGGCCGTGCAGTTTGTGGGTTGGCCGTCGGTCGCGGTGGGCACATTCGGCGGACGTGTGGCGCTCATTGATTCGACGGATAACGGTCAGGGCATGTTCAGAGTGCTCGTGACGCCCGATCCGTCAGAGCCTGAGTGGCCGGATGTGCGGTACCTGCGTCAGGGCGTGCGAGCCAAAGGCTGGGTTCTCCTCAATCGGGTGACTCTGGGCTATGAAATCTGGCGGCAGTGGAACGGCTTTCCTCCGGTGCTGACACCGGCGCAGCCCGCTCCTGGTTCCGCCAAGGGCGGGTCGGGCAAATGAGCTTCGGGCGTATTGCAAATTGCGGCAACCGGCCGGGGCGTGTTGCGCATGGATCCAATGCCGTGCCCATTGCACCCTTGCCGCATTGCATACTCGGCGCTGTTCTGCTTGCAGCCGGCGGCTGTTCGATGTGGCGGGGTGATCTTGACCCTGATTTTGCGAAGCGAGTCGATGAACGAATCCATCGCATCTCAACGACGAATCTCGAAAGCCAGTCAAACGGTCGTGCGAAGACTGTCGAAGAGGGTCTCGCGGCGATCAAGGCTGGCATGACGACCGCAGCGCCGACCAGCGCGCCGGCATCGATCGATCTGTCGATTGACCAGGCTCGTCAATTTGTGCTTGAGAACAATCTTGATCTGCGCATCTACACGCTGGAGCCGGAGATCGCCAGAACGCGGATCAGCGAAGAGGAGGCCAGGTTTGATGCGACCTTCCAGGTTGGCGCGTCCTACAAGAAGAAGAATCTGCCGCAAAGGGATGGCGATATCTTCAGCCTGGACGAGAAGAGCTCGGCGCTCAGCAAGGCAATCAAATCCTTCGAGTCGGGCCTGCTGGATGGCGGGAAATCCTCAAAAGGAAAGTCCAGTCTCGATGGGACGTTCGTGACCCTCAACGATATCGAGCAGCAGAAGGAGGAGATCGGCCTGAGTGCCGGACTGCTGGTTCCGCTGCCGACCGGGGCTCAGTTTCGCATCGGTCAATCCTTCGACAAGGTGAACAAGCTTTCGCCGTTTGCATCTGAACAAGGCACGTCGTCGACCGGATTCTCCTTGAGCCAGCCGCTGCTGAGAAATGCCGGCACCGATGCGAATCTGGCATCGATTCGGATCGCGCGATTGAACACCAGGGCGACCCGCGCCAATACAAAGCTGTATGCCATTCGTCTGTTGGCGGCGGCGGAGAAGGCGTATTGGATGCTATATGGTGCACGCTGCCAGTTGGAAATCCGGCAGCGGTTGAATGAGCTTGCGAACAAGAACCTCGAGATTGTCAGGAAGCGCTCGGAGCAGGGACTGGTTGCATCGATCGAGGTCACTCGCGCGGAAGTCGGTGTCGCGATGCAACTGGAATCGCTTATCGTTGCGGAGACAAACGAGCGCATGAAGGAGCGCGAACTCAAGCGCATTCTCAACATGGACGGGATCGGATTGGACTCGCCGACTCGCCTGCTGACAGACACCCCGCCGCGGCTCCTGCAATATCAACTGGAGCCAGGGTCGCTGATCGCCAGCGCTCTGAACAATCGAATGGAAATGCTGGAGCTGGAATTGGCGCTTGCAGCAGACAGTATTCGGATCGACTTCGCGAAGAACCAGACGCTGCCCATGATTTCGCTGGATTTTGAGTATGGCATCATCGATCGGGCCGGTTCGTTCGGGACCGCCTGGCAGGGCGCGTGGGACTTCGACAACACCCAGTTCGGAATTGGAATCAAGGGCGAGATTCCCGTCACGAACCAGCTGCGCGAAGCTCAATTGCGACGCGCGGTCCTGACACGCACGCAGCGGCTTGCGACGCGTGCCGCCCGTGATCTGGCCATTCGACAGGAAGTGTATGATGCGCTGGATATGGTCAATCAGAGTTGGCAGCGTATTCTGGCCGCCAGGCAAAGTGCGATCGTGTCGGGCATCAACTATGAGGCAGAGTTGAATCAGTTTGACGAAGGCTTTCGGACGATGCGCGAGGTATTCGAAGCGCTGGCCCAGTTAGGCGATGCGCAGTCTCGCGAAGTCAGCGCGATCGTCGCCTATCAGATCACGCTCGTTGATCTTGCTTTCGCAACCGGGACGCTCATGGGCTATGCCAAGGTGGATTTTGGCGACACGCTCTTTGATTGAAAGAAATCGCCCGAATGGCAGAATCGGGCGGCGGAAATCGGGTGCTGACCGTTCTGGCCGACGGCTGCCGCGCGAACGCCGAACGGCAGGAGCGATTGCCCAGCAGGATCTGTCGGAGAAACGTCATGATGGTCATCACCGGCACTCAGTAGCACCGTCGCCGGCGATGGCAGGACACCGCCACCGCCTCCTCGATCCACCGCGCTTCCAATCCACACAAACCGAACGTAGCTGCAATCAACCGCTTGAGCTTCCGGGCTCCGCCCAACATACTGCCCATCGCAGACCTCCTGTTGCAATCGGTGCCATCTGAATAACACCCTTAAATCCGGAGGTCCCGCTATGCGCCAGTCTTTGTAAGCTCGCTCAGAAAAATGACTTATGTCTACATGGCATTCGATCGTACTCGACCCACCATTCTCATTCAGCTGAGAGCGCGTCGACTTCGCCGCAATCAGACTGTAGTCTTGACTGTCGGAATCGGTCGACCGCGGGTCGTCACGAGAGTGAAGGACATCGAAGCGGTGGATCGAGCACGTCCCGTTCTGCAGTGGTGGATATATGAAGGACACGGCGCGTTCGGGATGCGGAGACCGCGTACCCGGAGGAGACACCATGGCGAAATCGAAGATCACGACAAAAAAAACTGCGAAAGCTCCAGCCGCGCGCATGAGCCTCCAGGAGACGATGAAGGCATTGGAAAAGTTCGGCTCCGCCCAGACACGGAAAACTTATGCCCGACACGGCGCACTAGAGCCGATGTTCGGTGTCAGCTTTGCGACCCTGAAGACGCTCTATAAGCGGATAGGCGTTGATCAGAAGTTGGCGGAGGCGCTTTGGAGCACGGGAAACTTCGACGCGCGCAACCTCGCAGTGAAGATTGCCGACCCCGCGACCATATCTTCGCGGGAACTCGACCGCTGGGCCGCATCGCCAACCGCCCCCATGTGCGGGGCTTATGTCGGACACCTCACTGCGGAGAGTCCGCACGGCCGCGCCAAAGTGGAAAAATGGCTTGCTGCCTCGGACGAGGTCACGCGATCTACCGCGTGGTGCCTGGTCGCTGCGCTGGCGATGCTTGATGAGTCAATCGCGGACTCGTGGTTCGTACAGCGGCTCGCCGAGATTGAGAAGGACATTCATTTCGCGCCGAACGCGCATCGCTATCACATGAATCAGGCGCTCATTTCCATAGGTGGCCGTAACGCTTCCCTTCGCAAGTCGGCTTTGGCCGCCGCAAAACGAATCGGTAAGGTCGACATCGATCATGGGGACACCGACTGCAAGACGGCCGACGCCGTGGAATACATCGAGAAGACCTGGGCGCGTGCGAAATCCAGGGGTTTCGAAAATCCTGCCGCCCATGGACGTTCGATGGAGTCGATGCGGACGCGGTGTTAGAGCGAGAGGTCAGCTGAATTAAACGTCATCCTTCACGGCGATGCTGAACACACCTCACAGACAGGTGGCACCGGTCTTTGCCGTTTGCGGCGCGCCGCTTAATGCGGCCAGCGCCAGGCGAAGATGGCCCCGGTGATGCAACCGAAGACGATGCCATCGATGATGCTCGCGACGATCGTTCGCCTGTAGGCGCCGAACCAGATGGCGTTGGGAATGTGAGAGAACGAGTACGCGAGGATGCCGGCGGTGCCGACAACATGGAAGACTCTTGCAAAGTCGGCGGGCTTGGGAAGTGTGACAGAGGCGAGGTAGGCGATGAGCGTGCTCACGACGAGATAGACGACAAACGTTCCGAACATCTTGCCCCCCATGCCGAGCGGCGGCCGCCAGATGCTGAGGTGGCCGACCGGGCCCTCCTCGAGTGCCTTGCACACGTTCGGTGACTTCATCGCGTCGCGACCGCGGAAATCGGGGAAGACGTAGTTGCCGGGCGGGATGCCGCGCTTGCGGAGGTCATCCATGAAGGCGTCTTCGTCGGGCAGGGCGATGAAATCCTTCTTGTGATGGGGCAGGGCCATCCAGACGATGGCGGCGACGATCCAGACGGCCGCGGCGGAGATGAGGATCGGGAGCCAGAGAGAGATGAGGTCCATGGGGTTCCTCCTTTGTCGGGCAGTGTATTCTCGGTTTGCGGGCCGATCGAGCCCGTCGGCCAACCGGAGGGTGAGCCAGCGCGCGAAGGCCCGGTCGTCCGAGGCGAAGCTGATGAAGACGTGGCCGCGTAGTCTGTTCGTCCGCGAGTTAGTCTCTCCAATCAGCCATTCGTACCGTGCGGGGGGGCTTGGCCGTCACATCACACGCTGCCGGCAGCGTAAAGGGGATGTCGGGGCCCGGCAGGGTTCCGAGCGCCGGCCTTTCGACGAGTCCTTCAGCAATCGGCGCGAACCAGCGCCAGCTTGCCGTGAGACCGTGAGAGAAGGCGGGGTGACAGGACGCCAGTTGAGTTCTTCATGGCAGAAATGCGGGCCTGCACCTAGCAGCCGCTACGATCGGCGCGAACCTCCAACGCAGTTTCGCCCTGCGGGCGCGCTCAGCGTTCGCGTCGCTATGGAAACGCGTTGCGGATGGTAGCGCACAGGACGACCGCCAGCGCGCCGCGACAGCGCTCCGGAAACAAAACGACCGCCCCGTAGGACACGGCCGCGGGCAAACCCACTCGGGGTGACTGGACACCAGTCGAACTTTTCGTAGCCGGAATCCGCGTTTTTGACCCCGCAAAGCGGGCTTGGTTCGACCAAGCGGGCGGACGGCGGATCGAATAGGTTGCTATTATGCCCGCTCCGAAGCCGATCCGACAACCGACTCGTCCGCATCGTTCAGCTAGACGGTTCGGATTGCATGGTGTAGTGTGAAGCCATGAACGGATGGGGAGCAACGGATTGCCGCCTGCCAAGATCAACGCCGACAAACCGCACCTGTGGAAGGCCGACATCGCCGCGTTGGTCGACCAGTTTAACCGCTGGTTCATGAAGTTCGCCCCCGAAGCCTTCCGTTCAACCCGCGTCAAGACGACGGAGCATGTCAAGGCCGCTCTGCTGGCGACGAACGACCTCAGCAACCTAAATCCCAAGACCCTGAAGGCCAATCCGGGCGCGCTGCCGACTCTCCGCATGTGCACGGCACCACCGCTTGCAGTGGATCGGCTCATCGGGAACATGGAAGATGGAAAACTCGCCAAGCGCATGAAGGACGAGATTCTCCTACAACGCCTTGGCTCGGTCTGCCGCGTGTTGACGGAATTGCTCGACCGGGACATTTTCCCGTGGCTTGGCACTGGGAAGGGTCCGTCCGAACACGAACGGGATCGGGCCTCTACAATTGTGGCCGACCGGCTGTGCAGCGCGGTGGCGAATCCCATCGTCCGCAACGCGCAGGAGCAACGGCAGCTTGCGATGATCGGCGATTTCCTCGATGCCCGTGGCTATCGGAAACAGGCGCACGCAACGAGCAAGACATTGAACGAAATGCAGGCTGGAACCTACGCTTTCCGCATGAACGTGCCGGTTGGGAAGGCGTTGAAGGTCAATATCCCCATTGACGTTGTGATTCAGTCCAAGAAGCCGAAGCGGGGCGGGCTTCCGATCCTCATCGAAGCGAAATCGGCTGGCGATTTCACCAATACGAACAAGCGCCGCAAAGAAGAAGCGACGAAGGTGCATCAGTTGCAGGCTACGTATGGCACTGGCGTGACATACGTGCTCTTTCTCTGCGGTTATTTCGGAAGTGATTATTTGGGCTACGAGGCCGCCGAAGGCATAGACTGGGTGTGGGAACACCGAATCGACGATCTTGCCAAGCTTGGGCTATAGGCAGCACGATGATGACCACAGAACACGCGATTGAAGCCCGCCGCCAAGCTGTCCAAGCTGAACTCGATGCAGGGCGGACGGCGGCCGAGCGCAATCGTCTCGGTCAATTCGCAACGCCGCAGCCTCTCGCGTTGGAGATTGCAACATATATGGAAGCCGCTTCTGGATCGAAGCTGAAGCGGATACGATTCGCCGATCCTTCCATCGGGACCGGGAGTTTCTTCTCGGCGGCGATGTCGGTATTCGGGCGGGCGCGAATTCAAAGCGCAGTTGGCGTCGAAATCGATTCTGCATTTTGCGGAGCGGCGCGCGAACTCTGGGGCGCTGAGGGTCTTGAGATTGTCCGTGGGGACTTTACGCAACTCCTTGAGAATGGCTTACGGCCACCTTCTCCGAACCTGATCCTGGCGAATCTACCCTATGTTCGGCATCATCATCTTGATCGCACAGAAAAGGAACGACTCCAGTCTTTGACACGCAAGCTTGTGGGGATCGATGTTAACGGCCTTGCGGGCCTGTACGTGTATTTTCTGCTGTTGGCGACGGCCTGGCTGGAGGAAGATGGATATGCCGCGTGGCTGATTCCTTCTGAATTCATGGATGTCAATTACGGTGTTGCCGTAAAGAGATTTCTGACTGAGCGTGTGACGCTCAATCGAATTCACCGGTTCAATCCAGACAATGTGCAATTCGGCGACGCTCTCGTGTCGTCCGCCATAGTCGTCTTCCGGAAGTCAATGCCGCCGGATGGGCATCGCGTTGCATTCAGTTTCGGCGGGACGCTTCGCGAACCCGAAGCAAAAGCCTCGGTCGCGCTTGAAGAATTGCGGGAGGCGCGAAAATGGACCATCTATCCAAGTCATGCGACCAATAACGGCTACGATTCGATCAGGGACGATGGGCCGACGCTCGGCGATTTCTTTCGCATTCGGCGCGGAATTGCGACGGGAAGCAATAAGTTCTTTATTCTGGAACGGGGAGAGGCACACCGTCGCCAGCTTCCGAATCTGTATTTGCGCCCGATCCTTCCAAGCCCGAGGCAACTGAAAGCGACCGTCATCGACGGCGACGAAAACGGCTATCCCGTTCTCGATCAGCAACTCTGTCTTATTGATTGCGACTTGCCAGAGCCAGTGCTGTCTGAGCGTTACCCCTCGCTGTGGAATTACCTCTTGGATGCTGAGAAATTAGGAATCAGGGAAGGATATCTCGTCGGCAAGCGGACGCCTTGGTATCGCCAAGAACAACGAGAACCAGCTCCTTTTCTTTGCACCTACATGGGACGCGGTTCCGATGAGAAGCGACCATTTCGCTTTATCTGGAACCGGTCGCGCGCTATCGGAACGAACCTATATCTCATGGTCTATCCTCATCGGGGCCTCGCCACGTTGTTGAAACATTATCCCTCCCGCTTGGGGGACGTGTACGACATTCTTGGACAAGTTACAGGGCACCAATTTCGCGGAGAGGGCCGCGTTTATGGCGGTGGCCTGCACAAGATCGAGCCAAGCGAACTCGGCCGTATTTCAGCATCGACGTTTGTCGAGCGGTGGCCGGAGTTGATAGATGGTTGCCATCAATCTGAGACAGCAAGTCTCTTTGGTTAATCATCCAATTGCGTCAGGAACGGTCGCGGGCTTCATCACTTGCCGGACTTCGACGACGCCTCCCAAGAGCGGCGTGAACTGGTAAATCTTGTCCGCGAACCGCTCGAAAACAGCCAAGTCATGATGGCTTATCATGATTACCTGGAATCCCAACGCCCGCCCTGCTTCTTGCACGATCTTGACGAGCTTTGGCACCAAATCCGGGCGAAGCCAACAATCTTGCTCGTCGAGCACGAGAAAACGTCGGTGTTTCGCCGGGTCAAGCGTTGTGAGAGCAAACATTCGGAGGCCGACACTTAAGATGTTGGCCACTGATCCTCCCTGTCCGCGGTACACGTCCTCGCGATTACCCTCGTTGTCGATCCAGAACTCGACGGTTGCGGAACCTCGCTTGAATTCTGCGTCGGCGCGGAGGCGAATCGGCTGGTCAAGAATCTCCTGAAGGGCAATAGACGTTTTTGCCTCGACGATACCGAGCAATTCCTTGAACAGTCTCTGGCTCAGCAATTCGAGTGCGTCCGTTACTTTCTCTGCAACCGCCAGATAGGTAGCGATCTCCTGTGACCGACGGTCGGTCTCATTAGCTTGGCCCTGGCGTTCTTGACGAAGGCCGATGAGCCGCTCAACCCTCCGGCGTGCGCTCGTGGGTGATGTCAGCGGCGAATGGGAAGGCACTTCAATCGGGCCCGCGTCGGCCGACGCGGCGACCGACCGCCGCGCCGGATAGCAGCGCGCAGCGGTGTCCATCAATCAGGCCCGCGTCGGCCGACGCGGCGGCGCGAACGGGCCGGCGCCCTGTTTAATTTCGTGTGTCCATCAATCAGGCCCGCGTCGGCCGACGCGGCGGTCCCGTCTGGCGGAAGTCCGACGCTTCAGGACGGTGTCCATCAATCAGGCCCGCGTCGGCCGACGCGGCTGCCGCCCTCGCAAACCACTCAAACTCCAGCACTTAGAGACGTGCTGGCGAACGAAATCAGTTTTTGTGTCTGCTGAAGGCACTGTCGTCCCTTACGGTCGGTCATAACACGCTGAACCGACAGCCGTTGCGGTGCCGCGAGCGTACCCTGTACCCCTACGCACCACCGTCGCTCTCGCGGGGCTGCGGCGACGGGCCGCGTCAACCGACTTGTCAAAGAGCCTCGCTCGGCTGACGTAAATCAGAAAGCGCCAACGCGAGCTTGATTGATGCCGAGTGCCAAGCCGCATCGAAGGGGAAGACACGTTCTCGGAGTTTTCCTGCCCCATGGGCATTGCCTTGATGATAACAAGCGGCGTAGGCGTCAACAACCTGATGGAACTGGGGCGAGTCCGTTGGCGGCTCGGAGAAGATCGATGACGCGGGACCGGACAATGTTCCAATAAGCGGTTGTTTCATACCATCGGCCGTCGGCTGCTGACATTCGTTTGGCCGCGGAGTCCTGCCAGATATTCATGATTTTCTTCTGTGATGCAGCCGTATTGGCATCTTTCAACGAGTTCTTTGCTTTCTTGTGATGCTCCACTGCGGCCTTGAGGGGCGATTGATCCGCGCCCCTTTTCCTTGCTGCCATTTTCGCAGCGTCCAAATCTCGCTTCGCCGTATCTACGGCCTCTTGAGCTTTCTTGACGGTTTCGTCATCAGCCACCGCGAGAGGCGGCGCGTCTGCGCTGTAATAGCCGTCCTTCGGCGCTACCTTCCAGCCATCGAGGCAGGCAGCGCCTGTGCAACTCCTCGAAGCAGGCACCCGCCAACCATCTTCCATACATGCAGGAACGTACCACCACCTGCCGATGAAATCCGGGTCGAACAAGGCGCGCAGGCCGATGTTGGCTGCCGCGTTCAGGTCGGCTTGAGAGGCGCGCTTCATGTCACACAGCGGGCAAGGTTGATGGCCTTCGCCGCCGCAGGGCCACGGCGGCGCGGCGACGAAAATGTCACCGCCTTTACGCGGCACGCGAACCGTTTTGGGCAGCGGCTTTTTCGGTCCTTTGAGTTTGGCGAGGTACTCGGCGAGATCGGTGATGAAACGAGATTCGGCATCACCCCTTTTCTCTTTGTGATTGCCGTCGTCGGTCTTCTTCTTGGCAGCGTTGAGCGATTTCTTCCACCAATACGCTTTTGGCTCACCTGTTTCTAAATCAACGGGTACGTCCACACAGCGCGCGCCGGGGAGTGCGGTACGGCTGCACTGGCGGCTGGTGTAGTTGGGCATTACTTCGCGTAGATGCAGGCCGTGGAGTTGGCAGGCCTCTTCGAGATACTTGCGGACCTTTCCGGCGGACCAACTCATGAGCGCCTTGTTCTCACGACGAGGCTGGGTTTCAACGAAGCGGTAATTGCGGAGATTCTCGATAACGACTGCGTGGCAGGGCGAATATTTCGCGTTCGGCTCCTCGACCCAAACGCGCTTCATCCGCGGCTTGCCATTTTCGTCGAGTAGAGTATTTCCCTTGTGATCACGGCGCTCGACCTGCTTCCAATGTCCGCCGAGGCCAAGGGCGGAGGCCGCGATCCGGCTGGCGAGTTGCTTCACGCGCTGCTCGCGCATCCGTTCCATCGCGACGAGGATGCCCTGGGCGACGCCGATGTTGCTCTCACCCTTCTCCGGCGCTCCACGTGGATTGTCGTGCGTAGAACGCATGGCGAACGCCTTGTGCAACTGGTAGAGCGACCGCATGGTGGCGATGCGCGTGAGCGAGAGGCCGCCGACGTTGCGGCTCCACAACCTGGAGTTCTCGCCCGGCAGACGCCGGCCCATGATCCAGTCCGTGAGAGCCCGAAGGCGGGCGTGCCAGCCCGTTGCCGCGGCAGTCTTTTTCGCCTCTGACGGCCCCCTCTGGCCCTTTTCCACTTTCGGTACCAGCGCGTGCGCGCCGTCAGACACCTTCCATCGTTCGACCCATTTCGCGCTGAATGCCTGCCGCAATGCAGGATTGTCTCGAAGCGTTTCTGCGACAGGGGCGAGCAGAGATCGGATGGCCTCGCGATCGGCCTTGCGCTCGGCGCGATCCGCATCCTCTTCCGCCTGTTCAGTTCGCCGTTTCAGCGGCCCGTCTTGCAGTTGCTCCCAGAGTTCCTTCCATCGCTTGGCCTTGGCCTCATGGCTGGCCGCCTTCTTCTTGTCCTTCTGATCTTCGGTGCTTAGCGGCGGTGGCGTGAACGAAGCCTGCTTGAGAAGCGGCAGGATGCCGGCGTGCTCGTCATTCCACCACGCGAGCGCATCATCATTCCGCCACTTCGTGGAGACCGCCAGATCGTGCCAAAGCACAAGCATGTCCTGCAGATGCTGTGTGTGCCTTTCCGCTCGCTCGCGTGCCTTCTTCTCCGCGTCCTTTGCCGGTTCGCTGTCGTTGTCTTGGCTCTTGTTGAACCAGTATTTCCGATCTCCCGGAAGAGGCTTGTACTCGCTCGTCAGGCCGAAGGCGATCTTCGCGGCATCGCCGTGGTTGTACAGCGCGAGACGGGTATTGCGGACCGTCTCCGACATGAGTTCATCCACGCGCAGCGACGGTCGGCGCATGCCGCCCGACGGCCCGCCGTTGAGAACCGCCCGGCTCGCAGGTTGTGGAACCCAACCGAGCGCGCGCAGCGCGGCGATCCGCAACGGCTGCCGCTCTCCCGTCGACTCGTCGCCCTTGAGTCCCCATCCGTTCTGGACAAGCCGATCGATCAGCGGCGTTGCCAGCCCCATGTCGCGTTCGATCTGGTGGACGAGCCACAGTTCCGCGTTCGACGCCTCCCGCGCCGGTTTCTCCTCGCCCTGGAGCTTGATGAGGAACTGGCGATCGAGCCGCGCCCACGGGGCGGGGTGCGGTGTCGTCGTCGGCGTGCCGGTCTTCGGGTCGCGCAGGAAGTCCTCGCCGACGCGGCGGTAAATGGTCGTCTCGATGACAGGCTTGTCTTTGTTGCGGCCGTTCTTGGCGATCTTGTCCGTCGGCTCGTGGATATGAACGAACAGGCCTTCCGCCGAGCCGTCCACTTTCCATCCTTTGGCCTTGGTGTCGGCGATGACCTTCCGGATGTCGAACGTCGCGGCGTCCGGTGTCTCCCACACCGCGCACGCCGCGGCGTAGCGGTGGCCGAGGTCCACCGAGAGCACCCGCAGGCCGGGGAGGCGGGAGAGGATGAGCTTGGCGTGGCCTTCGCGTTTCTGCTTCTTGTTCAGTTCGGAGTGTGGGCTTGCTTTCCAGCCGAGTTTTGGGTGGATGCTGCGGCCGGGTCCATCGGACGCCGCGAGCGATGGAGCAAACGTGACGAACCATCGAGCCTGCCGAAGGGCCTTGCCATCATCCCGCCATGTACGTTGCTCTTCATCCCAGTGCCTCTCAAGGCGTTCCAGCGTGTCGCGGTCGAGCTGCAAGCGAGCATTCCAGCCTTTGGCGTCCTTGGTGAAGGGGTGCGCGGGACGATAGCGGATGGGGTCCCTGTTTGCATCTAGCAACGGCAGCTTTGCCGCGGCAACGCTCAGACGATCGGCGCGAGTGATCGGAACTTCAACGTGCTCGCGAACGCCGCCAAGGTCTTGGGAGAGTCGCTTGCTGCGCCACCGCATCGGTACCGGCTTCGCCTGCCGCACAGCAAAGTCGGGGAGCAGCATCCACAGGCGACGCGAGCCATCGGCGTCACCACCAGGCTCCGGGCTCTGCGGCCTGCTGTCCGGTTTCCACGCGTACCACACCTTGGGCTTCGACGAGCCGCCGAACTCGCACCACGTCGGATGATGAAATGGATCGGGGTGGCAGAAGCGGGGGATCTTGAAACGCCGCTGGTCGTGCTGGGCTTGCCGCAGTTTGATCCACTGCTTGAGGAGTTCCGGGCCTTGCTCATGTTGCCAGATGACTGCCGCGGCAGGGTCTTCGGACAGATCGGCATAGAACCGGGCATCGCCGAACTTCTCGACTTTGGACTGGACCGAAGCGGTTGCCTTCTCCCGCTCGTCGGCGGTTTCAGTTCCTCGCCATGCTTTGAAAACCGCGTCGCACTCGCCGATCATCCGCCGGGTGATCTGAAAATCGGACAACGCTTCCGATTCTTCGCCCCGCTTCTCTTCGTATGCGGCAAACCACTTCCGCGCCGCCTCGGTGGGATCAAGCCCTTCTAGCGCCTTCTTCGCCGCGTCTTCCTTGACGGCGGCCTTGTGCCGCTCGGCCTCGTTGCGTTTCGTCCATGTCTGCGTTTGACTGATCCGGCGCGCGGCCAGGGCAAACATCAAGTAACGAAACTCGGGCGCTCCCTTGATAGTCCCTACTCGTGCCGCGCGCTCAAAGCTATCCTGGATGCCCTTGGCCCACTCAGGCTTGAACACTCGCAAATCTTCAGCGGTTGCTCGTTTGGCGCATGCGTTTAGTATCCCGTTGACGAGTCCAAGAATGCTAGGCGATTCGCCTGTTGTAATCGCCACTTCCTTCAGCTTCTTCTGAACGCGATTGCCAGCCTTTTCATGCTGAGGTGTGGTTGCACCGCCTTCGTCATTCGACTTTGGCCAGAGTCCGGCGGCTACCAAGAGCTTCCGGTAAGGCACCGCAATCTTGTTCTTCTTGTTGTCCGGGCTTGCTTCACGTGGAAGCAGATCAGCATTTTTCCGATCCCAGCCGCGGAGCGTTCGCCACTCTCGGAGTTGGTCCGAGAGTGGACGCGCAGGATCGCAGCGTCGTGGCATCTCGCCAAGCGAGAGATTGGTCCGGTCAAGGAACACGCAGACCTGATTTGCCGTGGCAAATGGCGACAAGAACTCATGGAGCATCGCGGCAAAGCGAATCTTCTCTCCTTCTCGCTTGATCTTCGGACCTGGATCGCCACCGAAGAGGTCGCAATAGACTCCGCGAGAAGCGTTGCTTGGCTCGACTGCCTCTTCGGTTTCAGACTTGGACTTCTTTGCATCCTCGTCCTCAGAATCATCCTCGCCCGACGGGTCCGTCTCTGCCTGCTCGGCTTCCTGTTTGACAGCCTCCTCCTCAGGGAGCGTCAGCGACGCGAAGCCGTCGCCGCACATCGCGAACAAGATGCGGCGGGCCTGCTCGGGCATCTCCGCGCCGGACTCGCCGACGCTCTGCTGCCACTCCGCGAACGCCGCAGCGCGGTTGACGATGACAGCATCAGGGCGGATGCGCGCGGTCAGTGCCAGTACGCAGTCGTCGCTCCACTCGGCGATCTCGGTCTCATCGCGGACACCTTTGTGTGTCGAGAGGATTTCCAGAAGCAGCCGCTGCGCCAACTCCCTCAGCAGCGACTGGCCGGACTTGAGTTCCCCAATCTTGTCCGGGTGACCTCGCTCGCAACTGGGCTGAGGAAAACCGCCGCACGCTTCGCAAACCCGTTCGCGGACGCGATGCGGGTGGTTTTCCGCGCCGCGCGCGCTCTCGACGGATAGCCATCCCAGCGAGAGCATCCGCCGCGCTCCGCGCTGTAATAGGCGGCGACGCTCCGCGTCCGGTTCGTCTGCGCAGTCGGCAAGCGACGCGGCAAGCCCGCCGCGAAGATTCAGGTAGAACTCGCCATACTCACGAGCCCCGCGGCAGACGGCGTGATGGGTCTGGAAGAGCCGGTTCCAGAGCGGCAGCCAGTCGCTCGCGTCCGACGGGGACAACAGCCCGAGGGTGTATGACCGGGTTGTCGTCTTTGGTTTCTTGGCCATGTAATCATGATATCAAAAACCCGCTAGATCACGACCATGCCACTATCTTGTTCAGGCAGCGATTGGCCAAGGACGATGGCCGATTCGCGGGCGGCTTCTTCGTTGCTGCCCAGGTCCACGATCAGGATTTGATCTTCTCGGAGGTTCACGACCTCGCGGAGGGCGTTCTCCATGCGGACGCGGTCGATGTCTTTGAGCGTGCAATAGAAAACCGAATACTGCCATGCCTCGCCGTAGGCTTTCATCGTCTTGTGCGTTCGGCGAAGCCGCTTTGGCTCGCGTATGTCGTAGCAGACGAGATAGCATCGTCGCATGTCGATATCTCCGAACAGCTCATCAACGCTACCGCGTCGTCAGGAACGAAAGCGACGGCATCTCGCCGAGCATCCATGCCGCGATCAGTCGGGCATGAAGCATCAACATGCGGCGGTACGAAAGCCGGTACTCGAATACGGGATGTGACACTTCGGTATCCATGCGTCGCCCGTAAGCAGAAAAGAACGCCTTGCGACCGGCGTCCGTTAGGGCGCAGCCGGACGCTGCGTTCATGAAATGACCTTCGGTTAGCTCTCCACGGTTGAAGGCGGAAACCGCGACCGAGTCGGCCACGATAGGACGGAACGGCTCAAGGAGGTCAAGGGCAAGGGCTGGTCTACCCGGCCGCGTCGAGTGCAATGCCCCCAGCGTCGGCTCAAGACTGGCCAAACGACATGCCGCCGCGCATTCATTCGTGAGCATGGAGTATGCAAACGACAATACAGCATTGATCGGATCAGGCGGTGGACGGCGTTGCCGCCCGTTTACGTCGAACCGGTTGGCGATTTCAACGAGACCCTGCTTGAACATTCCCGCAAAGTGCCGGAAGTAGATTGCGGCAGCATTGCCTTCGTGACCGCGAAGTTCATCAATCGTCAGTGCTCGTTGCGCCGCGGTCAGCGCCTCCTGCAAATCGGAAGCGACCCGTGCGGACAAACCAACGTGATTGCGCATGAGAAGGGTTCGTTGATTCGAGATTTTTGCAATGGTAACAGCACGGGCTAGTTCGAGCGCCTTTTCTGGCCGGTCCAACGCGCGGACCTGTGCCGCGCGCACGGCGGCGCTTGTCGGCCCGAGCGGGTCCATGATGGCCGCAAGTCTTCCTGCTGATGAGAGAAACGCGACGGGAACTTCCTGCTCGGCGAAAACGGTGAGCGCTTGCGTCGAAAGTTGGACTCCGCCGAGCACCGCGAGCGATTCGACATTCGCAAGCGGGAACTCGCGCACGACTTCGCCGTCTTTGTCCGTGACGCGAACCGATTGTCCACGAACGCCGACTCGCACGCCTTCGCGTTGAAGCACGACGTGGATGCCATCATCACGCGGCGGCCAAAGTCGTCGTGGTGTGATTTGTTCATCGATTGGCTGGCCTTCGACAGTCAATGCGGTCAATTTCTGATGGTTGATTTCGTCAGGCAGGCAAATCGGTTGGAGCGAGCATCGCGGACAGCGCGGATCGTTGACGAGAGGCGGCGGTCGTTGGCCTTCGGCGGTTCGCTTCGCAGATTCGAGTTCGGCGAGCGCATTCTCCCGCAGCTTATCATCGACCGGCACTCGCAGCCGCAGTTTTTCTGCGGCGTAATAGAGAAAGGCTTCGGGAACCGAATACCCAGCCTCCTCAAGCAATAAGACCTGTAGCCCAAGTTGGATGCGGTCCGCCGGCCACGGCTCGGGACCTGGCAACAAGCGCGGTTCCTCCAGCATATCATCAACCGGTTCGCTCTGGCCGTGGCCGTTGCGGCGTGCGCGACCCTTCCGATATTCGACCGGAACGGCTCTTGCACCTTCTATCTCCGTAAGATCAAGCGTGCCTGTCAGACCGAGTTTTTCGCTGGTAAGCGCGAGACTTCGCACTGCTCGTGGGCGGTCGGGGTCGTTTTCTGTCTCCTCCAGTTTTTCTGTCTTGTTGCGCCCGTTGCTCCGCTTGGCCTCGGACTTGCGCGGCGATGGTGGCGCTTCGCTCGGAGAATCGACACGGCGATGCACGCCTGCGCCTTGCTCAGTGTCGGCGCTGGGTAGAAAGACGCCCTCGACCGTCATGTAATAGAACAGTCGCGGACAGTATGCGTGTTCGGCAATGCCACGGCAGGGCCACATCGGCAGACCTCCAGCGCTTCATCGGTCTGCAGAAGGCTGGGGGTTATCGAACATGGCGCGGAAACGCGACGGAGCCGCTCGCTACGTCCGCTTCGATTTTCCGAGAGGTCCGGAAATTGACGGATCGTGGCCAGTGCGCTCGCACGTAGGATGATACGAACTTGACGCCGCTATGCATCTTCGCGATGGTAGCTTGTTTGGAAACCAGAACGGCGGCGGTGGAGAATTTGATTGAGATAATTCCGTCGAATCAGGGTCAGTGCTTGTCCGCTTGCGAGAACTGACCGTACGGCGACGGTGGTACTGGATTGGCGGGTGGAATAGCACGGTCATCCTGGGAAAGGATGCCTGTTCCCGTCGCGACAGCAACCACTTGCGGACGCTTCGTCATCCAAGCCTTGTCCGACGGGTCATTGTACTGCTTGCAATGGCTAACCAATGCTGCGCGGATCGCTGCCTTGTCGAGTCCGAGTTGTGACGCCCGCTCAAGTGCCCACGTCGTCGCCTGGACTGACGGATGATCGGCCGAGCCGATGAACTCCAACAGCTTGGCGGGCGGATTCTGAACCTCGATCTGCCGTAGGTAGAAGTCGAGGACGCCTTGCGAGAATCCGGCGGGCTCTTTCTGCCGTTGAGTGTTGATCGCATCAACAATGGTCGCGTCGCCAAGATGTGCAAGCACCGACGCCGCCGCGAAATTGAATTGGTGCTTCGCGTGCTTCGTAATCAGCCCGCGAAGAACATCACGGCTAGTGGCGTCGGCCAGCAACATTACCGCGTTGTCTGGAAGCGGTTGATACTTCGGAGCTGCTTCGATGATATCGATCAGGTGTCTTCGCCGGTCGGATTCGCTCGCTGTTGCGGCGGCAATGGCTGTCACTGCCTTATCATACACCCAACCGAACTCCCAGCGAGTAACGTCCGCAATCGCCCAATCCCGAAGTGAGGCGAGCAACGCTGCCGGCTCCGAAGTGGCACGCGGCAACGCGTCAAGAAAGATCCCAAGCAAAGAGGAACCAGCATAGTATTCAGGCTTGGCAATGCTATCGGTTCCCGGGCTTGGAATTCCCTTGGCGATGCCTGCCATAGCGGCCGAAAGTGTGGCGAACTGTTTTTCGTCGGCAAGGCTGATTGCGACGCGCAGCGCTTCGGCGCGCACAGGTGACGCCAGTTCCTCCGCTTTGACGCATCCGAGCAAACTGTTGAATGCCTCGGCGTCGCCAGACTTTGCCTGTTTCCCGACGACGCCGATTGCCTCGACATATACGGCGGACAGGCGGTTGTCCGCCTTCGGGCTGTGTAGCGTTTTCAGAGCGTCGCCGAGTGTCGGCGAATCAGCGAAGGCGCTGGCATTCAAAAGGATGCAAGGGAATATCAGAAGAACATCAAAACGCACCGTACACGTCACGGTTAACCTGACCCTTCAATTACGAACCATTGACGCATCTATCCGATAAAATCTTGCTCTGAGCGTCTGCGGCAGCGTAGCCCAAGTCGGAGACGGACCCTCATGTGTCATCAACTCCCGAAAACCCTTGGCATCATTGACCACAGGAATCTTTGACGCGTCATCAGCGGTGAACACACCGCATTCTTCGCATGCCATGAGAAGGTCGAGATTGGACTTGAGCGCGTCCTGCTTGTTCTCGGCTTCGATAGCTGTCAGCACTGCGGATCGGATTTCGGTTCGCGGTATTCCATGCCGAGTGGCTTGACGAATAACCCACGCGCGATCAATTGTCTTCTCGCCCGTTTTCAGGTATGCGACCAGCTTGGCTGGCGGCTTTTGAAGCTGAATCTTCTCGGCAAGCGTCTTCAAGAATCGAGCTCGCGGATCATCCTCTTTCAATGTCTTGACGGTGCGATCTATCCACTCGGCGAACGCCTGATCACCGAGAGTCGCCAAGGACTCCATCGCCGGATGCAGTCGCTCGGCTTTCCATGCGTCAGTGATTTCATGAAGAAGCGCCTTCCGGCCTTCCAGGTCCGCAACATAGACAATCAGAACGCAGGCTTCATTGACGACCGTGTCATTCGCGGCGGTTCGGATCACGCGCAGAAGATAATCCTGCATCAGCGCATCGTCCTTAGCGAGATGAACAATAGCCCGAAGGGCGATGACCCCTACTGAGGGGTCACCTCCGTCGCGTGAAGCGATAGCCTGCAATCCGTCGAGCACGGCAATGCTATCCGTGCCCGACTTCACGCGGTCCAAGCTTGAATTAATGCTGGCTAGGTCCGCCTTTGGGTCCGGACGCTCGTCGCCAAGCGCAGTTTGAGGTTGGGACATGGTCGCCGCTGCAAGAAGAAGAGCGAGACAGACTCGGAACCGTGGATGGATTGTTTCGGTTGTCATGGCGGTGGGCGCCCCTGATTTAGGTTGAGTATCTGCTGTTGCACAGCGGTTGGCACCTGTGCCGGTCTCTTTCCATTATAGACGCCCTGGCAGGGGCCAGAGAGAAGAATGTCGCCTCCGATACAGAGGTTTTGCGGGCATGGGTTTGCAGGAGTTGGGGCCGGGTGGGCGGCGTCCCCCAACCGTTGCAACCAGTGACAGACAGCTTCATGAAGAACCGTCTTGCGATCCCGAATCTGGTTCGGATCGGTCGGGTTCGTGCAGCTCGTCAGGGCAAGATCATTGATAAAGACAAAATCCGGAATGCCCATCTGGTTCGGTGGTATCGTCGCCCCTGCCAAGAGTTGATTCTGATTGTCAACCACGTTGCCAGTGAAATAAATGTTTATCGTGCAAGTATCGTTGATGTAGTTGTCACCATTGACGAGTCCGCCGCCACCGCCAGGGCCTTGATTCACGATATTCGCGATGAACCAGTTCAGGTTGATCTGCCGGGGATTGTTATTCGGCACTCCTGTCAGGCTGCACTGAGAAAAACACGGCTGGAACGGCGGAGGTAGAACGTCCATGCAATCGGATTCCAACGCCTCGATGTTTTGGTCCCAGTTGAATTTCAATCCTGGCGCGGCGTTGTTTCCGAATTGGACGAGTTCGAGCACAAGCTGCAAGACTTGATCGCGCGTAAGCCGAGTCCCGCCGGTACTGGCCGGAGGATTATTAAGATCTGCACCCGTCTCAACCAGCATTGCGACGCGAAGATTGATCTGGATTGGCCCCGGCGGCTTCTTAGTCGGCTTGGGCGGCTGGTCTTTGCATCCTGTGACGAGTGCCAGCGTGAAGGCGAACAGCAACGTGCGATTCAGCGCGCGGCATCTGGTCATGGCGTTGCCTCCACCGCGATGGCGGTCCCGTCTTCTTCCGCGACAATAACGATTTGATCCGGAAACTCCATCGGATCAATCGTGCCCTCGACAAACACGAAGGGTCGTGAGAAATCGGACTGATAGGTGATATGCTGCGGATCGCCGTCGCTCGCATTCTTGGTCAACACGACATCGGAAACCCGATCAACCTCATTGCCGCTCGCGTCCAGCGTAACGATGTCTACCGTTATGGTAGCAGGCGATTCCGCAAGCGTGGTCGCATTCTCCGCGATCCTGAATACACAGATCGTGTGAAAGAAATAGGCGGCGCTCAGGTTTTCCGGGGTCGTTCCTTCCGCGGGAATTTCATAAATCGGCAACTCGTTGAGCGCCGAATTCGCTAGCGATGGCGGGTCAGGGAGGAATCCGGCTGAATCCTCCGGATAAACGAGACCAAACCAATCTACCGCGGAACTGGGCACCTGAAAATTGAAGGGCTTAGCGACCTCAAGCCCTTGCAGATTGATCGTGAGTGTTCCCAACAGGGTCCCGGGAGATACGCCGCCAACGGGTACGGGCGGCGGACTGGTTCCATCGCCCACGATGACGGTGGCACTGGACGATGACGATTCTCGAAACTCCGAGGTTGAATATTGAACTGTAAATGAAGTTGAGGTTGGACCAACAACTGGGTCGTAAACACCGGTCCAGGATGCTGTCGTCGCCGTGTCGAAGACAAGCGGTGAAATCGCAGGGTTTATGGTTAGGGTTACCGCCGTGCCAAGTGGCCCCATGATTGGACTCGCCGCCAGATTAACAACCGTTATCTCGACGGTTCCCGCGAGTACGAAGGTGCCGTTCATGTCCTCGTCGGTGAGAATATCGACCGGCGTATCGCAAAGGGCGGCGCTCGCCGAAAGCCCTTGCGCGAACAGTGTCACGGTGCTGGTAGCGCTAATGCCGGAGAGCAACGCCGTGACGAATAGCGACGTGTCGTTGGAATTGAGGATGCCGTTCTCGTCGAAATCCGCCTGGGCGATCAGGATGGGATTCGTGTTGTTACCCAACATCACATCGACGAATATCTGCATATCGCCGCCGTCCACCGTGCCGTCAAGGTTCATGTCGCCATGCTCGATGGCAGCCGGAGGCGATTGAAAGGTCGTGTTGGGCGGCGCGGGCTGCGTCGCACCCGCGTCGAAGAACAATGCGAGCCGCGACGTGTCATACGTCAGTCGATAATCGACGCTGCCTGGCACGTTGAATTCGATCAGTTTCAAGTTGCCGTCAACGACAACGATGGTCCCGGCGTCGTTCGGAGGACAGGCAAATAGACAGGAAGCGATGGCGAGAAGTGCCGCAAGATTCATCGTGTCCTCCTTTCGATGGTTGTTCAATCGGAGGCAGGTCGATTGATCTGCTGGACAAAGCGTATCCACCTACGCCTCCGACGGCGAGCCCTCCGCAGAAGAATTCACGGCATCTTCACAACCGCGCCGCTCGCTTATAATCCCGCGTGCCGACCCGGACGCCGGGCGGCGACAATCTAAACTGACGCGTGAGCGTCAAGACGCTGCTCTGAGCTTCCCCACTGTTAGTGGACACCCAGC